>JAIEPW010000063.1 GCA_019748195.1 Bryobacteraceae bacterium | reverse complement strand
GGTGGGGGTATGTTGCCGCCCGCTTAGGCGTCGCGGCGGACCGGTTGGATTCGGCGGGCCTGAAAGGCCCGCGCCGCCTAAAGGCGGCACTACGATCAGCACTGTTGAACGTGTGTGAGTGGTTGGGGAATGTTTGCCGCTCGCTTACGCGTCGCGGCTCCCAGATTGAGATTCGGCGGGCCTGAAGGCCCGCGCCGCCTAAAGGCGGCACTACGATCAGCACGGTTGAACGTGTGTGAGTGGTTGGGGGATGTTGCCGCTCGCTGAGGCGTCGCGGCGGACCCGTTGGATTCGGCGGGCCTGAAGGCCCGCGCCGCCTAAAGGCGGCATTACGATCAGCACTTTTGAACGTGTGTGAGTGGTTGGGGAATGTTTGCCGCTCGCTTAGGCGTCGCGGCGGACCCGTTGGATTCGGCGGGCCTGAAGGCCCGCGCCGCCTAAAGGCGGCACTACGATCAGCACTTTTGAACGTGTGTGAGTGGTTGGGGAATGTTTGCCGCTCGCTTACGCGTCGCGGCGGACCGGTGGATTCGGCGGGCCTGAAAGGCCCGCGCCGCCTAAAGGCGGCACTACGATCAGCACGGTTGAACGTGTGTGAGTGGTTGGGGGATGTTGCCGCTCGCTGAGGCGTCGCGGCGGACCCGTTGGATTCGGCGGGCCTGAAGGCCCGCGCCGCCTAAAGGCGGCATTACGATCAGCACTTTTGAACGTGTGTGAGTGGTTGGGGAATGTTTGCCGCTCGCTTAGGCGTCGCGGCGGACCCGTTGGATTCGGCGGGCCTGAAGGCCCGCGCCGCCTAAAGGCGGCACTACGATCAGCACTTTTGAACGTGTGTGAGTGGTTGGGGAATGTTGCCGCCCGCTGAGGCGTCGCGGCGGACCGGGGCCTGAAGGCGGTTCTACCCACCGCGACCGTGTAAACGCGATCCCGACCCGGCCCACGACTATCATGAACACTATGACGTTCACCACGGAAGCGGCCGCGGAGGTGCTGCTGCGATTGTTTCAAGTGCAATCCGAGGTCAGCCCGCTTCCCAGCGAACGGGATCAGAACTTCCTGGTGGCGGCGGGTTATGTGCTCAAGATCGCGAACGCGGCGGAAGAGCGGGCAATGATCGAGGCGGAGAACGCCGCGCTGCATCGCCTGGCCGCCACCGGGCTTTGCCCGCGCGTGGTGGGCGACCTGCACCAGGAGCACGGCCACTTCATCCGGCTGATCACGTTGTTGCCGGGACGCCCGCTGGGCACGCTGAAGCATCCCGGCGCGCGCTTGCTGGAGGATCTCGGCCGCGCCCTGGCGAAGACGGACGAGGCGCTCGCGGGGTTCGACCATCCCGCGCTGCATCGTGAGTTTCACTGGGACCTGGCACGGGCGGAACGGATCGCCGCCGCCGATTCCGAGCTGGCCCGGCGCTACCGGGAATACGCGAAGCCCCTGCTGCCGCGCCTTCGCCAAAGTGTGATCCACAATGACGCCAATGATTTCAACGTGCTGGTGACGGACGAGCCAGGGCCGGACCGGGTGACCGGCATCATCGATTTTGGGGACATGGTGTACAGCCACACGGTCAACAACCTGGCGATTGCGCTGGCGTACGCCGCGCTCGGCCAGGATCGTCCGCTGGATGCGATGTGCAGCGTGGTGCGAGGCTATCATTCCGTGTTTCCGCTGGAAGAACCGGAGGTGGAAGCCCTGTTCGCGCTGGCGGGCATGCGGCTGGCCGTGAGCGCCGCGATTGCGAAGCGGCAACGGGCCGCGGATCCCGGGAACGAATATTTGAGCATCAGCCAGGCGGCCATTGGGGAGACCGCGCCGAAGCTGGAGGCGATTCCTCCCCGGCTTGCCTGGTATCGTTTTCGAGAGGCCTGCGGCTGGACGCCGGTCCCGTGGGCGCCGCGCGTCCTCGCGTGGATTCGGGGCCGGGGGGATTTCGCACCGGTCGCCGGCGCGGGTCTTCCGGTGCGGCAGTTGGACCTGAGCGTCGCCGGGCGGCAGCCGTTTCCACAAGACGGGACGGCGCTACATGCCGGCGGTTACGGCGAAGCGCGCACGCTCTATGAATCGGCTGCGTTTGACGGTGAGAACCGCTTCGACGAACGGCGCACGATACACCTGGGCGTGGACCTGACGGTGGGCGCGGGGGCGGAGGTGTGCGCTCCGCTGGCGGGCGTGGTGCATGCCTTCGAAGACGCGAGCGGCGCGCTGGACTACGGCCCGGTGGTGGTGCTGAAGCACGACGCGGGCGGCGATCCGCTGTTCACGCTGTACGGGCACTTGAGCCGCGACTCACTGCAGGGTCTGCGTATCGGGCAGGAGCTGGCCCAGGGTCAGGCGTTCGCGCGGGTGGGTACGAAGGCGGAAAACGGCGGCTGGTGGCCGCATGTCCATTTTCAACTCATCCTGGACATGCTGGACGTTCCGTGTAATTTCAATGGGTGCGCGCTGCCCCGGGAGCGGGGGACCTGGATGAGCCTGTGTCCGGATCCGAACCTGGTGCTGCGGCTGCCGATCGAAGCTGCGCCGCCGGCCGATATCGCGAACCTGACGTCGCGCCGGCGCGCCCGCACCGGAGGCAACCTGAGCATTTCGTACCCGCGCCAGCCGATCCACGCCGCCAGGGGGCAGATGCAATATCTGTTTGACAGCAGCGGCCGGCGCTACCTGGATGCCTACAACAATGTCCCGCACGTGGGTCACTCGCATCCGCGGGTGGTGGAGGCGGTCTGCCGCCAATTGGGGATCCTGAACACCAACACCCGATATCTGCAAGACCAGCTCGTGGACTATGCGGAGGCCTTGACCGGAACGCTGCCGGGGGAACTGAGTGTCTGCTACTTCACCGCTTCCGGCAGCGAGGCGAATGAACTGGCGCTACGCCTGGCGCGCGCCTACACCCGCGCGAAAGATCTGCTGGTGATGGACGCCGCCTATCACGGCCACACCACGACGCTGATCGACATCAGCCCCTACAAGCACAACGGGCCTGGCGGATCGGGGCCGCCGGATTGGGTGCACGTGACGCCCATTCCGGACGTTTACCGGGGGAAGCATCGCGGGGGGGACGCGGGCATCGCGTACGCAAACGAAGTGGCGGGGGTGATCCGCGGCTTAAAACGCGGCTTGTGCGGATACATCGCGGAGACTTGCCCGAGCGTAGCGGGCCAAATCCTGTTGCCGCCCGGATTTCTGCCCGCGGTTTACGCCCACGTGAGGAAAGCAGGCGGCGTCTGCATCGCCGACGAGGTGCAGACGGGCTTCGGACGGATGGGGACGCACTTCTGGGCTTTTCAGCAGCACGGCGTTGTGCCGGACGTGGTGGTGATGGGCAAGCCGATCGCCAACGGATACCCGATGGGCGCGGTGGTCTGCCGCCCGGAGATCGCGCGCGCGTTCGAGAACGGCATGGAATTCTTCAGTACGTTCGGCGGCAGCACCGCGGCGCTCGCGGCGGCGCGGGAGACGCTGCGGGTGACGCTCGAGGAGGGCTTGCAGGACCATGCCTTGAGGGTGGGATCCGCCCTGCTGAGCCGCCTGCGAGAGATTCCGCATCCGCTGATTGGCGACGTTCGCGGGTCGGGGCTGTTCGCCGGGATCGAGCTGGTGCGGGACCGGGAAACTCGCGAACCCGCCGGTAGGGAAGCCTCGCTCGTGGCCGAGCGGATGCGCGACCGGGGGATTCTGGCCGGTACGGACGGGCCGTGGCACAACGTGATCAAACTGCGGGGACCGATGTCCATCACCCTGGAGGACGTGGACATTCTGGCCAGGACGCTGGCCCGAGCGCTTGACGAAATCTGACGTGGTGGTGGAAGTACGCGGCGACGCGCGCCGGGCAGGCGCGCGCTTCGGGCGGGCCGGAGCGAGCGCGAGGCGAGGATCAGACGCCGCGGGCGGAGGTCGCCTGGTTGACGCGCGAGATCGCCAGGGCGAAGGCGGCGGTGCGCAGATCGGTTTGGAGCTCGCGCGCCATGGCGGTGAGGTCGGCGAAGGACGCGGTCATGCGCTGCTTGAGCTCGGCGTTGACGCGATCCTCGCTCCAGTAATAGCCCTGGATGTTCTGGACCCATTCAAAGTAACTGACGGTGACGCCGCCGGCGTTGGCGTAGATGTCGGGCAGGATGGTGACGCCTTTCTTCATCAGGATCTCGTCGGCCTGGGGATCGCTGGGGTGGTTCGCGCCTTCCAGGATGTAGCGGGCTCGCACTGCTTCGGCGGTGTCGCGGGTGAGCACGCCGCCGAGGGCGGCGGGGATCAGGACATCGCACTCATAGCCCAGGAGCGCTTCCTTGGCGAGGGCATCGCCTCCGGCGAAGCCGCTGACGGACTTGGCGCGGAGGACATGCTCCTGGAGGGCATTGATGTCGAGCCCGGCGGGGTTGGCGACGGCGCCGCCGGCATCGCTGACGGCGACGATGCGGCCTCCAGCTTCGGAGAACAGGCGCGCGGCCCAGGAGCCGACGTTGCCGAAGCCCTGAATGGCGTATGTGAAATCGGCGATGCGCCGGCCCTGCTGGGCGAACAGACATTCCGCGGCGTAGAGGAGCCCGCGTCCGGTGGCGGCGTCGCGGCCGAGGGATCCGCCGAGCGAGATGGGCTTGCCGGTGACGACGCCGGGTTGCCAGCCATGGAACTTGGAGTACTCGTCGACGATCCAGCCCATGGTTTGCGCGTTGGTGCCCATGTCGGGGGCGGGGATGTCCTTGTGAGGGCCGATGATGTCGTGGATCTTTTCAACGAAGGCGCGGGTAAGGGCCTGCAACTCTACTTCGGTGAGCGTTCGCGGATCGACGCTGATGCCGCCCTTGGCGCCGCCGTAGGGCAGGTTGGCGACGGCGGTTTTCCAGGTCATCAAGGATGCGAGCGCGTTGACCTCATCGGTTTCGACTTCGGGGTGATAGCGGATGCCGCCCTTCATGGGCCCGCGCGACAGATCGTGCTGGACGCGATAGCCGAGGTAGGTGGCGACGGAGCCGTCGCAGCGGGTCAGCTCGAGCTCGACTTTCACTTCGCGGTAGGGGGCGACCAACTGGCGGATGCGCCTTTCCGAGAGGTTGAGTTTCGCAGCCGCTTTGTGGAAGTTGATGTTGGTGGCTTCGATGGGGTTCATCGAGCATTACTGTACGCGAGAGCGGCCGCGGGGCGCAAAGTCAATCGGCGCGCAGGGCGGACGCGGGGTCGATGGACGCGGCGCGGCGGGCCGGGATCGCGCACGCCGCCAGGGCGATCGCCACCAGCATCGCGGCCACCAGAGCGTGGGTAAGCGGATCGTAAGGCTCGACGCCGAACAGTTGCGATTTCAAGAAGCGCGTCAGCAGAAGCGACAGCGGGACGCCGACGGCGATGCCGGAGAAAACAGCCGAGACGCTCTGCCGGGCGACGAGCGTGACGATCTCTCGCCGGCGCGCTCCCAGGGCCATGCGGATGCCGATTTCACGGGATCGCTGCGCGACCGAGTAGGAGATGACGCCGTAGACGCCGATGGCCGCCAGGGTGAGGGCCAGCAGGGCGAAGGTCGCCAACAGGGTGCGGGTGAACTTCCAGCGGTCGGTGGTGGCGGCCATGAGGTTTTCGAAGCGGTCCCAGCGGTGCAGCACAACTCCGGGGTGAGGCTTGAGCAGGTTGCGCAATGCGGCTTCGCTTCCGTCGGGTCCGCCGCGCAGCAACAACGCGGGTCCATAGATCGGGTTCTGGGCGAAGGCCCAATACACTTCGGCCGCGGGCTTCACCGCCGGGCCGAAGCGGCGGGCATTGCTGACCACGCCTACAATCTCGGCCCACTGGTTCGGTCCGGTTGCGCCTTGCATCTTGAGCTTACGGCCGACAGCGTTGTCACCGGCGAAGAAGATGCGGGCGAACTCCTGATTCACGACCGCCACGGGCGGCGTGTAGGGCTGGTCGCGGAGTGAGAAGACGCGTCCGCGGAGCACGGTAATGCCGAGCGTGCGGAAGAATTCGGGCGATACGGAGGTGGCCTGGACGATGCCCTCGCGTCCCGGCTTGCCGTCTTCGGGATGGACCGTCACGCCGGGAGACCAGGTCAAGACGCGGCCGAGCGGCGGCCACGCCACCGCCGCGCTCTCGACGCCGGGCAGCGACTTCGCCTCATCCACCAGGCGTCCGGTGAACTGGCGGATGGCGTCATTGTTCCACTTGGGGCCGTAGAGCTTCAACTCGGCGACGGAGACGGACGCGGCGCGAAAGCCGAGGTCCACGCCATCCAGAGACCAGAGGGAGCGGACCAGAAGGCCGGCGCCGGCCAGCAGCACGAGCGCCATGGCGACTTCGGCGGCCACCAGGGTCCAGCGCGCCCGCTGCTTCAGCCCTCCGGCCGAGGTGCGATCGCCGCGCTTGAGGCTGCCGTTGAGGTCCGGACGGGAGGCCTGAATCGCGGGAATCAGGCCGAACAGCAGTCCGGTGAAGACGCTGAGCCCGGCGGAGTAGGCGACCACCTTCCAGTCCAGCCCGATGCCAGAAGCGCGGGGCAGCACCGCGGGCTGGATGGCGCGAAGCAGATCCATGGTCCACCAGGCCAAAAGCACGCCGGCGGCGCCGCCGACGGCGGACAGCGTCAGGCTTTCGGCGAGGAGCAGCCGGACGACGCGCAGGCGTCCCGCGCCCAGCGCCATGCGCACGGCGATCTCGCGCCGGCGCGAGACCGCCCGGGCCAGAAGGACGCTGGCAACATTGGCGCAGGCGATCAGCAGGACCAGAGCCACCGCGCCCAGCAGGATCAACAGGACCTGGCGAACGCGGCCGACGGAGAAATCGAGCAGCGGGGTCACGACCGGCCAGGTGTCTTTGTTGTCGACGGGGTACTCGCGTTCGAGCGCCGCGCCGATGGAGCGCATTTCCTGGCCGGCGTTTTCCGGGGTCACCTCCGGCTTGAGCCGGGCGATTACGGCGAAACCGGGATGGTTGCCGCGGTCGAGCATGTTGGCGTTCAGCGCCGGCTTCAGGGGAAGGAAGACTTCGGTTGCGCCCAGCTCGAATTGGGGCGGGAGCACGCCGACGACGGTGTAGCTGAAGCCGCCGAATCGCGCCTGCCGACCGATCACCTGCGGATCGGCGTTGAACCGGCGCCGCCAGAGCTTGCCGGTCAGGACGACGACGCCGGCATCCTTGCCGTTTTCCTCCTGCGCGGTGAAGGTTCTCCCGAGCGCCGGAGGATGACCCAGCATCGCGAACAGGTGACTTTCGGTGAGAGCCGCCGGGACAGCCTCGGGCTGGTCGCCTTCGAGAATCATTTCCATGGCCGGATTGTAGATGGCCATCTCCTCGAAGGACCGGTTGCGCTGCCGCCAATCGAGGTAATTCGGATAGCTGCAGTTGAACTGATTGCCGCGCACGTGCTCGTTGATTCGGACCAGGCGCGATGCATGCCGGTAGGGAAGCGGATCGAGGAGCACGGCCTTGACCACGCTGAAGATGGCGGTGTTAACGCCGATGCCGAGCGCGATGGTGAGGACCGTGACGAGGGCGAAGCCGGGATTCTGAAGGAGCGTTCGCAGGCAGAATCGGAGATCCCTGGTCATGGGAAGCTGCGTGTGCAACGCGACGGCCGTCGCTAACCGGCGTGTTTTGTTGAAGGCGGCTGGCGCCGGTGTCCGAACGCGGACACCGCGCTGCGATTTTGGGCAGCGCGGCCGGTGTTCGTATAGAATTTGTGCCGTGGGACTCGAGGCAGATTGCAGCGCCACCTGGGGCGATCAGACCAGCGAAGGCAAGGCGCAACTGGAGGGCGACGTCATCCTGTTCCGGGGCGGCTTTCGTGTCAAGCTGCTGACGCGGGATTTGAAGAAAGTGGAGGATGTTGGCGGCGCCCTGGTGCTGCGGCATTCGGAGGGAACGCTGCGGCTGCAGCTTGGGGCGGCGAGCCGGAAATGGGCGGACAAGATTCTGCACCCGCCGTCGCGGCTGGACAAGCTGGGAGTGAAGGCGGAGCAGAAGATCGCGGTGCTGGGGGTGGAGGATCGCGATCTGATTCCGGAAATTGAGAAGCGCGCCGCGCGGGTGGGGACGCGAGTTACGGCGGGGCTGGACCTGATCTTTCTTGGGGCATCGAAGCCGGCGGACCTGGAGCGGTTGGAAGCGCTGCGCAAGAACCTGAAGCCGGAGGGCGGCATCTGGGTGATTTATCCCAAGGGAGTGAAGACGATCACGCAGGCGGATGTGATGGCGGCCTCGAAATCGGCCGGTCTGGTGGATGTGAAGGTGTGCGCCTTTTCGGCAACGCACACCGCGTTGAAGTGTGTCATCCCGCTGGCGAAGCGGTGAAGTCCTATCGCGTGTGCGAGCCGGCGAGGCGGACGCGCAGGAAGAACTGCACGCCGACGGGCCAGCGGTTGTAGAAGCGTTCGAGCGTGTCCGGCGCCTGATACCAGGTGACCTGCGAGCCGAGCGCGGTGCTGAGCCAGGGCGAGAGGCGGGGAAGCTCGCGCGAGTATCCGGCGGTGTAGGCCTGGACACGCCCGATCGGCTCCTCCTCGATGACGGGCAGCAGCGGCGACCCGCGGAAGGCCAGCGTTCGGGGAACGGTGACCGATTCGAAGCGGCCCCAAATCCAGTTCCGCCGCCAGCGCCAGGTGGATTCCGCCAGGAAGGAATTGAAGACATGCGCGTGCCCCTCGTCCTCGTAGTCGCGGTTCTGGCCCCATAGAACGGTGGTCGCGACATAACCGCTTTGCGTCTGCTGTACGTTCATCACCGACGCGGTGAGGCGGGTGGAAGCCTTGTCGGGGTGGACCGGCTCGCGAGCTTCGATGCGGCCGCCGGAGAACTGCGCGCTCCAGGCTCGGGTGGGGTTGAAGGTGAGCCGCGCGGCAAAGGAGTCGATCCCGCCGCGCTCCAGGTTCCAGCGGCGTTCATCGGGCTCGCGGCCGTTGAAGCCGGAGCCTTCGACGGTGAACTTGCCGATGGTGGCGCCGACGGTGACGACGTTGTTGGCGATATGCGTGGAATCCTGGTAGTGGTGCGCGAGAACAGCCAGGGGATTCTCGGATGCAGAGAGGCGGTGCGGATAGGCGACAGGGCCGAGGGCGGGCTCGCCGCGCGGTCCGGCATAGAAGTTCAGCGACACGCGCTCGGTCAGCGGGAGCTGATAGGCGGCGCCCAGCTCCATGATGAAGTCATGGGGATGCTGGCCGTCGAGGATGGGGCGGTTCTGGTACGTCTCGCCGGATTGGAACAGCAGCGGGTACGATCCGCCGCGGACGCTGGCGGGTTCGAAGCTGAACATGCCGCGGATGGTGAGATAGCCGCGGCCGACGCGGCGCGTGGCCATGGGCATGATGTAGTTGGCGGCGAACCAGCCATCGTCGCCGCGGGGTCCGGTCTGCTGGGTGTTCACGGCCATGGCCTGACCCATCACCATGAACAGCCAGTTTTCGGTTCGCCGGTGGACCATGTACAGGGGCGAGGAGCGCGGCATTTGCGCGGTGCCGGAGGCATACCAGCCGCTCTGGGCGACGCCGGTGCTCATGGCGGGGGACATCATCTGGTCCATTTCGCCGGCCATGTCGCTCATCTGGACTTCGGAGAGGTCGACGCCGCGGAGCGAGCCATGACCGGCGTGCCAGCCGTCATAGCAATGGCTGCAGACGCCTTTTTGCTTCTCCTTGGGAACGCGGGCGCAGCTCGCCGGGCCCTGCGCGGCGAGATCGGCGCCGCAGGGGCAGCTTGCTTCGTGGGCGCATTCGTCGCAACCGCCGCGGATGCAGCAGGAGTAGCGTTTCTCGCTGACCAGGATGCGCTTGGCGCGGTTCATGGCCGCTTCGGCTTCGGCGAGCTCCGGCGGGTGCTCGTGCTTGCCGGGCAGGGCTTGTTCGGTGGAGGGGAGCAGTTTGACGTTCTCGGCTTTTACGCCTTGCAACGCGCCCTCGCCGCGTTTCCATCCGGCGAGACATTCCCCGCAGGCGCCCTTGCCCTTGGCGATGTTGAGGGCGCAGGCGCAGCTTCCGTTGCGCTTGGCGCAGAGGTCGCAGGGCTTGCGGATGCAGCACGCGTACTTGCCCTTGGCGGCGAGCTTCTTTTTCGCCTCCTCCATTTTCACGCGCGCGATCTTGAGGTCGGCGTCGGCCTTGGAGGGCTTGCGCGGGCCCGAAGGCTCGTGAGCCCAGGCTGAGGACGCGGCGACGAGTAGCGCGATCGCTCGCCTCATTGCGCTCCTCCCGCGGCGGCGGCTTCGAGCACGTAGGGGGTGGTGATCACCTTGCCGTCCCGCTGCACCTGAATCCAGCCCCGGTACAGACCCGGTTTGGGAAGGCGGACCAGGAAAGGAATGATGCCGTTGCGGCCCGCGCCGGGCTCGCGCTCATCGGGATGAGAGTGGACGAAGGTTTCGCCGTCTTCGTGGATCAGAATGAAGTGGCCCAGGGCGCCCAGGTACGGCTGCAGGTCCGTGACCGCGCGGCCGGATTCATCGGTGACGGCGGCCTGCACGGCGATGGTTTTGCGAGTGGGCAGGCCGCTGGTCGAGTCGAGTTGGACTTTGATCGGCGAAGCCGGGGTCGCCGCGCCGCGGGCGCGGGCGAGTTGGAAGGGCTCGCCGGCCTTGCCGCCGACTTTCAGCTTTGCCATCAGGATCTGCGATCCGGCGCCGAGCGGCGCGGCATCGGCGAACAGGTGATACTCGCCGGCGCTGGGGAAGGTGTAGGTGACGCGGAATGTGCCGGAGTCATCGAGTTGCGGATGCTGGTGCGCGAACTCGCCGAGATCGCGGCGAACCACGATCAGGTGCATGAGCTCTTCATGCACGCGCTCGAATTTGGTGATGACTTCGTTCGGTTTCTGATCGGGCCTGGGGACGCCAGGGGTGGGCTCGCGCCGGTAGCGCAGGGTGAGCACGACGGGTTCGCCGGCCTTGGGATTCTTGGGGGAGGCGGACATTTCCAGGCGGAAGGGCTTGGCCAGATTCTTGCGTTTGGGGGCCGTGTCCTCCACGTTCAGGGGGAACTCCACGGAGAATGGCTTTTCGCCGGGCGGCTCGATCTCCATGCGGAGGCGGTATTCGCCGCCGTGGGCGAAGGTCGGGTGCAAGCCGTAGTCGCCGGCCACGCCTTCGGGATGGGCGATGTCCTGGAACTTGGCCATGCCGGGCATGGAGGGCATGTCGATAGCGCCGCGGATGCGGGCGCGGATCACGGGCGCCGCGCCGAGGACCGGGTCCACATTGGTGGAATCCGCCACGCGGAATTCCAACTGCTGTTCTTCCTGCGGGAACAGCCCGCCCTCGGGCAGCCGCAAGGTGATTTCAAATTTCCCGGATTTCCGGGTGATGGACTCGGCGGCGAACGCCGGCCCGAAGACAAGAGCGAGAGCAATCGAAAAACGAATCAACACACCAATCTCCTGTTTGTTGGGAATCGAAAAACCGCGCAACGCAGAGAAGGGGGTTGAATCAGATGCGAAGGCAAAGAGGAGCGCCGCCGGCAGGGGCGGCGGGCCCGTCCGGCGCGAACGAAGCGACGCTGGAAAAGAAGGCAAGGGGCGCCGCCTGGGGCTGGTGGCAGGCGATCAGCGAATCGCCGAACACGTCCTGCGCGGCTCTCTGCTCCTTCCACACATCGTGGGTGCAGCCGCCGGCCTCATCGGGAGCGGGCGCTTTCTGCTGATGGCACGGAGGGGCGCCGGCGGGAACGGCGGCCGAGTGCGGGTTCACCAGGCAGGTGGCGTAGCAATTCGCCACCACCAGCAGGGCAATCATCGCCAGAAAGGCAACAGTCCGCATCCTTTCTCAGTATAACCGCTAATGCGACGATAGACAGAACAGGCGGGCGGCTGAAGCGAGCAGGAGGTCGCCCTCGGCGGTCAGCACCGGGCCCGCCAGCAGCGGCTCCTGGTTCAGGCCGAAGAGGAGCTTGCGTTCGCCGCCGACGGTGAAGGCGTGGACGCCGTTGGCGGCGGCGACAACCACCCTGTTATCGGCGGTGACCAGCAGCCCGGCGATGCCGGTGAGGGAACTGGTCCATTCCTGATCTCCGGCGGGCGAGATGGCCAACAGGCGATCGCCCATCGTAAGGCGAATGTGCCGCCGGAAGTCGATGGCGGGCGGGACCGGCGCGGGGCTATCGTCACGGCCCGCGGGCATGCGCAGCAACTCTTCGCCCTTGGAGGAGAAGACCAACAGCTCGCGAGCGGCCGGCGCGCCCGCCAGCATGTAGATATGGCCGGCTTCGTCGAGGCTGATGGAAGCCGGGTCAGTGATGGGGCGGTCGTATTCATCGCGAAGCCGGAGTTTGCGATCGGTGACCACCAGGCGTCCGGGCATGGCGAGCGCCAGCCGGTTATCCATCGCGGCGGCGCGCACGCCGAGCGCGGGGTACTCGAGCAGCGCGACACGGCGGGCGGAGGTGAGCACTTCATCGGAGATCTGCGGTGAGTCGCCGAGCTCAAAGGACTCGACCAGAGTGCGCCGCTGGTCGCGATACTCCGTCGCCACGACCAGCGCGCCCTGCCGCCTTGCGAGGTACGTTCGCCGGGCTCCTTCGGAGCTGACCGAAGGCAATTCCCAGATTCGCCGCCCGGCATCGAGGGAGTAACTGAGGACCGATCCCGGCTTCTCCGCCAGCAGGAACTGGCGGTTCGGAGGATCGATGACCGGGCCGGCGGCGAACGAGCCGGAGCGCAACAGGCGTCCCTGCCGGTCGTGCAACTGCCAGCGTTCCGTTCCGGCGACAACGATGCGGTCCGCGGCCTGCAGCAATTGCGACGGCTGCATGGGGGTGGTGAATACGGATTGCCATTTGAGACGCCAGGTTCCGGACGGCAGGGTGAGTCCTACTCGTCCGTTTTGCGAATCGGAGCCGTAGCGGCGCAGGGATCCCTTTACGGCTTCCAGGGCGGCGGCGGCGGACGTGTCTTCCCGCGCGACGGCGATCCGCGACCGGGGCCGCATTTCCGCCGATGCGCCGGTCCGGTTTTCGCGGCACGATTGCAACAGCAAACAGGACGGCAGCAGGAGGAGCAGGACTGGGTTGGACAGCTTCACGGTTACTTCGCGGATAATTCTATTTTGGCGGTGCGGACGCCTCCGTGTCACGTACCAGCTTCCAGTCACCCTTGCGCGAGCCGGGGCGCAGGGTCCAGCCCGGAGCAGTCCGCAGCTTCCAATCCTCGCCCTGGACGGGGTTGCCGGTGACCGCGGCGGCGGGCGCGGGCACGAACAGGCTGCGGCGATCGGCGGACATCAAGACCCAGGCGGCCTCCAGAGTGCCCCATTCGCTGGTGACCCGGAACTGAGGGATGACGGCGCCGTGTCCCGGAAGGGAAGTGATCCCGGTGGAAAGGAACGTGGCGTTGCGGCCCGCCGGAAGCTCGATCACCGGGCCTTCGACGAAGCGGGCGCGCAGTTCGGCCACGCGAGCCTGCTGCTTGCGGTCGCGTTCCGTCTCCGCGGCGCGCAACTCGCTTCCTCCGTAAGCGGCGGCGGCGGTTTCCGGGGAGGGAGACGGCGTGACGCGGAGCGCGCCGGCCAGCAGAGCCGCGAGGTCATCGGTGGCTTTCAGCTTGCGGGTCCAGCTCGGGGACGCGGCGTCGAGCAGGACACCGTAGGCGGCGCCCAGGGGATAAGCGAACTCCCGGACCAGGCTGGGAGACTTAGTGATGTCGGCCACCTGTTCTCTTACGGAAGCGGCCGCCTCGGCCGGGCTCGAAGTGGAGGTCACGGTGCCGGTGTATTGCGCCAGCCCTTCGCGGATTTCCTCGAGTTGTTCGTTGACGGCCGCCGGAGGGAAGATGCGGCGGCGCTCGGCGCGGAATGCCAGCGCGTCGGCAACGGCGCGATTTCGCTCGGGTCCGGAAGCGCCGGCGGCGGCGGCTAGGGCGCGAAGCTCCAACTGCAGCCAGTAGCGGCCCTCCAAGGTATCCAAATGTTCGTTATTGCCGTCGCGAGTCATCAGCCCGAGCTCGGCCTGGATGCGGTGGTAGAGCTCGTGCATCAGAAGCCGGCCGCGGTTGTTTTCGGGCACTCCGATCAGGAACCGCCACACGAATGTGCTCCAGCGCTCTCCGCCCCAGGGCATGGCGGCGTTGGCGAATCCGAGCGCGGGCGGGCGGGGCGCGTCGGGCGCGGGACGGTTGGTGGCGATGGTCTTGGTGGCCGCGTCGGCGATCACCATCGGGCCACACAGCGAGATGCCCCACAGCCTTCCGGCGTCGCGCTCGCACAAATCCTGGGCCTGGCGGAAGATTTCCTGGGCGCGCCCCGGATCTACCTGCGCCGGGGCGGGGGGCAGATACAGCAACGCCGCCACCGCCAGTGATCCACACCGGTTCATGATTTTGAAGTCTAACATTCGATGTTTAGCGGGGGCTCGCCGGCGCCAGTGCGCACGGTCGGCTCGCCTGAAGTACCATACAGGCGGAGCGTACATGAGCTGGGAGCCCTTACCTTTTCTGGCGGCGACGGGCGAGTATGAAGCTCAGGCCGCGGAATTGCTGCAGGCGTTTCGCTCCGGGGCGCCGGAAGCGGCCGGCCTTTTTCATCATCACCATCCGAAGTTCCTTGACTCCGAGGTTCGCTGGCTTCCGAGACGGATTTCCGATGACGAAATTCTTCAAGCGGACCTGTCGCTGGAAGATGCCCGGCTGGCGATCGCGCGGGTGTATTGCTTTGAGGACTGGGCGGCGCTGCTCGATCACGTGCGGGAGGTCACCCGAGCCGGGTCCGCGGTGAACCGGTTTGAGACGGCCGTGGAGGCCGTGATCGGCGGCGATCGGGCGGGGCTTGAGAGGCTGCTGGCGAGCGATCCGGATCTGGTTCGGGCGCGTTCGGCCCGCGTCACCAACTTCGATCCGCCGGTTCACCGGGCGACGCTTTTGCACTACATCGCGGCCAACGGGGTGGAGGGCTATCGCCAGAAGAGTCCGCCGAACGCGGTGGAGATCGCCGATGTACTGCTGCGAGCCGGGGCCGAACCGGACGCCCTGGCGGGGATGTACGGGGGCGAGTGCACCACGATGAGCATGCTGGTGTCGAGTTCGCCGCCGGCGGACGCCGGGGTGCAGATCGGCCTGATCGACAAGCTGGTGGACCATGGCGCCTCGGTGGAAGCGGCGGGATCGGGCAACTGGGCGAGCCCGCTGATGACGGCGATCGTGTTCGGGTTCCGGGAGGCGGCGGAGGCGCTGATCCGCCGCGGCGCTCGCGTGGACCGGGTGGAAGCGGCGGCGGGTCTGGGGCGGATCGACGACGTGCGGCGGCTGCTGCCCCAAGCGGACACAGCGGCGCGCCATCGCGCCTTTGCGCTATCGGCGCAGCAGGGTCATGCGGAAGTGGTTCGCCTTCTGCTGGATGCCGGGGAAGATCCGGATCGCTTCAACCCGGAAGGCACGCACGCGCACGCGACCGCGCTGCATCAGGCGGCCTTGGCCGGCCACCTGGATGTGGTGCGGCTGCTGGTGGAGCGCGGCGCGCGAATCGATATTCGGGACAAGTTGTGGCAGGGGACGCCGCTGAACTGGGCGCTGCACAATCAGCAGGCGGAAGTGGCGGCGTACCTGAGGTCGCGGGCATAGGACCGCGCGTTATACTTGCTGATCATGAAGCACGTACCCTCCGCGACCCTCCTCACGCTGTCCTTGGCAGGCGCACTGTTGGCGGCCTCCGGCGACATCGAATCCCGAGTCAAGCACGGCTATGCCGATTCCAACGGCGTGAAGATTCACTACGCGACGGTGGGCAGCGGTCCGCTGGTGGTGATGATTCACGGCTTCCCCGACTACTGGTACACGTTCCGGGAGCAAATGGGGCCGCTGGCCGACGCGGGCTTTCAGGCGGTGGCGATCGACCAGCGCGGCTACAACCTGTCGGACAAGCCGAAGGGCGTGGAAAACTACGACATGAAGCTGCTGGTGGGGGATGTGGTCAGCGTGATCAAGTCACTCGGCCGGGACAAGGCGATCATCCTGGGTCATGACTGGGGCGGAGCGGTGGCCTGGCAGGTGGCGTTGAACGTTCCGCAGATGGTGGAGAAGCTGATCATCTTCAACCTGCCGCATCCGCGCGGCCTGAATCGCGAACTGGTGAACAACCCGGCGCAACAGAAGAACTCGCAGTACGCGCGGAACTTCCAGAAGGAAGACTCGCACCTGAAGCTGACGGCGGAGGGGTTGTCGGGATGGGTAAAGGATCCCGCGGCGAAAGCCAAGTATGTCGAGGCGTTCAAGAAGTCCGACATGGACGCGATGATGAATTTCTATCGCCGGAACTATCCGAAGGAACCGTACACGCTGGACGAATCGCCGGTGGTGAAGACGCAGATGCCGGTGCTGATGATCCACGGGTTGAATGACACGGCGCTGCTCGCGGGCGCGCTGAACAACACCTGGGAGTGGATGGGCAAGGATCTCACGCTGGTGACGATCCCCGGCGCCAGCCACTTCGTGCAGCAGGACGCGGCGGATCTGGTGACCAAGTCCGTGTTGATGTGGCTGAAGCGGGATTCGATCAAATAAGCTGGTAAGTTGACGATTTCCTTTCCCAATGGACTCGCGATGGGCGGGGGCGCCCCGCTGGCTCTGATCGCCGGCCCGTGCGTGATCGAAAGCGAAGAACACGTTCATTTTCTGGCGCGGGAGATCGGAAAGATCGCCGGACCTTTCATTTTCAAGGCATCTTTCGACAAGGCGAACCGGAGCAGCGCGGGATCGTTCCGCGGACCGGGGCGGGAAGAGGGGCTGCGGATTCTGCGCTCCGTGCGCGGCCTGGGCATCCCGGTGCTCACCGACATCCATGAACCCCGGCAGGCGGACGAGGCGGCGGAGGCGGTGGATATCCTGCAGATCCCGGCGTTTCTCTGCCGCCAGACAGACCTGCTGCTGGCGGCGGGCCGCACCGGAAAGATCGTGAATATCAAGAAGGGGCAGTTTGTCGCGCCCGGGGACATGCACCTGGCGGCCGAGAAAGTCGCCTCCACGGGAAACCAGCGGGTGATTCTGACGGAGCGGGGATCGTCGTTCGGGTATCACAACCTGGTGGTGGACATGCGCGGGCTGGCGATCATGCGGACGGCGGGGTATCCGGTGGTGTTTGACGCGACGCACAGCGTGCAACTTCCGGGGTCGGCGGGCAGCGCGTCGGGAGGTCAGCCGGAGTTCATTGAAACGCTGGCCAGGGCGGCGGTGGCGACGGGGATCGACGGGCTGTTCGTGGAAGTGCATGAAGCGCCGGAGCGGGCATTGTCGGACGGGGCGAACGCGCTGCGGCTGGATCGCCTGGGCGGTTTGCTGGAGCGGGTGCGGGGGATCGATTCGCTGGTAAAAGGTTTCCACGCGACGGGTTCGTCCGGCGTCTAGCTATGATGAAGAATATGCGCCGAAATCGCAGGAGAGCCGGTTTTTCGCTGATTGAGCTGCTGATCGTGATCGCCATCATTCTGGTGATCGCGGCGATCGCGGTCCCTAAGGTGAACCAGCAGCGCATGTTAGCGCAGGAGCAGGCGGCGTTGCGGCAGATTGAGACAATCCACAATGCGGAAACGCAGTACTATTCTCAGTTCGGCAAGTACGCGACTTCGCTGGCGGAACTGGGACCTCCGGCCAGCGGCGCACCGGGGCCAAACGCGGCGGACCTGATTCCGAAGAACCTGGCGGAAGGGGAGAACTCCGGGTACCGGTTCACGGTAACGGGCACCCCACAGGGGTATGCGGTGACCGCAATCCCGGTGCAATTCAACAGTTCCGGACGCCGGACGTTCTATTCGGATCAGACGCTGGTGAAGCGGCAGAACTGGAGCGCGGAGCCGGCGACAGTTTCCAGTCCCGAACTCCGCTAAGGCGCGAGCCGCGCGGACTGGTGCGCGGCGAGCTGCCAGCGGCCGTCGACCTTAGCCCACACCCGCAGCACGCGAGCCCGGAACTCGGCGGCGCGCCCGCCGCGGATCACCTTCAGTTTCATCACCATCTCGGAAACGGCGGCGGAGCCGAACGGGCGCACGCGGATCTCCTCCACCTCGGCTTGCTCGTACTTCATGGACCCTTCCCGAAGCAGCCGGAGGAAGTCGGCCTTGGTGTCAAACTTGCCGTCGGTATGGGAGTAGCGGAGGTCGGCGGCGAGAAGCCGGTCCAGGGCGGCGGCGTCGGCGGCGATGGCCGCCCGCGCCCAAGCCTGCTCGGCGGCCATGATTTCGTCGGCTACGGATCCCGCCATGAGTGCTCCCGCCAAAAAGATAGCCATGCCGCTAGATTTCACTTGCCACCCTCGAAATGTCTCTGTCACAATCCTTCGGTAACATCTGTAAGATCCTAATACAGATTTGCCTCCAGGAGGTTCCATGCTGCAGAGGTTGTTCTTGATCACCGTCGTGCTTGGCTGGAGTTTGCAGGCTCAATCGGAGCTCGCCTCGTTGTCCGGCACCGTAACGGACTCGAGCGGCGCCGTGATCCGCGATGCGAAGCTCACATTGACTAGTGCCGGAACCGGGCAGGCGCTCACGGCCACCTCGGACAACGAGGGCCGGTATTTCATCCCCACGATCCGGCCGGGCGTTTATTCGATTTCGGCGACGGCGCCGGGGTTCAAGAGGTACCTCAACCAGGCGTTGACGCTGCAGGTAGCGCAACAGGCACGGTTCGACATCTCACTGACCGTGGGCGACACGGCGGAATCGGTGACCGTGAGCACGGAAGCGCCGCTGCTGGAGGGCGAATCCGCCAGCCGGGGTGCGGTGATGGACCAGCGGAAGATCGTGGAACTGCCGCTGAACGGACGCGACTACAACCAGCTTGCGACGTTGTCGCCGGGCGTGCTGCTGCCGACGCCGAGGTTGAATTCCATCGGGTTCCGGGGGGCGTTCAACGTCAACGGGAACCGGGCCTTCCACAATGCCTTTCTGCTGGACGGCGTGGATAACACGTCGTACTCAAACAGCTTTCGCGGCAACAACATCCAGGTGATCCAGCCGTCGATCGACGCGCTGCAGGAATTCAAGATCCAGACCAATGCGTACTCGGCCGAGTACGGGCGCAGCGCGGGAGCGCTGGTGAACGCGGTGATCAAGTCGGGAACCAACGACTATCACGGCTCGGCGTACTACTTCCATCGGAACCGCGCGCTGGACGCGGCGAATTTTTTCTCGAACAAGTCGGGGGCGGAGAAGCCGTTCCGGCTGCGCAACCAGTTCGGGGGAACCCTGGGCGGACCGATCGTAAAGAACAAGCTGTTCGCCTTCGGCGATTATGAGGGGTTGCGGGATCGGGCGGGCACGGTGCGTTTCACCAGCGTCCCGCAGCCTTCCTGGACCCAAGGCCGCTTCACGATCCCGATCTTCAACCCGTTCAACCCGAACGACACGGGCACCGATTTCCGCGTGCCGGCGACGCCGGATTGCAACAACGGGCAGGGATTCTGCTGGCAGATTCCGGCGAACCGGATCGACGCGGTGGGACGGCGGGTGATGGCCGTTGCGCCCCTGCCGAATACCGGCGCGCCGGGGCAGATCGACAACAACTTCGTGAACGTGCCGGTGGACCGGCAGGACTCCAACCAGTTCGACATCCGGGTGGACAACAACCTGACGGACAAGTTCAACTGGTTCGGGCGCTACTCCTTCTACGACTCGCTGCTGTTCCGGCCGGCGCCGCGTCCGGGACTGGCGGAAGGCTCCTTCAACGACACGTTCGGCGCGGCCGATCTGCGCAGCCAGGGTCTGGCGATCGGCGCGAATTACATCCTCTCGCCGCGCGTGGTGAACGACTTCCGGTTCGGGTTCGCCAAGGGTGACTTTTTCCAGAATCCGCCGAACTTCGGTTCGGGCTGTCCGGAGGCGCTGATCGGATTGCGAGGCGCGCCGACGGATGAGTCGATCTGCGGCGGCATACCGGTGTTCAACTTTCCCGGAGGCATCCAACGCCGCCTGGGCCGCACCACATCCGTTCCGCAATTCCAGACTCCGCGCAGCTACGACTTCCGCGACGCCATCACGATGAATCGCGGGGCTCACGTGTTCAAGTTCGGCGGCGAGTTCCTGCATGTGCAGACGGGCATTCTGGATGTCGGCTCCCTGCTGGGGAACTTCGACTTCAGCGGACGGTTCAGCAATCAGAACGGGCAGTGGCAGGGGGCGATCGCGGACCTGCTGATGGGCTTCCCCACCCGCTACCAGCAGGATTCGAAGACGGTGTTCAACATGTTCCAACGCATGGTGTTCACTTACTTCCAGGACGACTGGAAAGTGAATCGCCGGCTGACCGTGAACCTGGGCATCCGCTACGAATACTCGACTCCGCCGATCGAGCGGGACGGGCAGGCAGCCAACTGGAATTTTCAGACGCAGTCGTTCCAGCTCGCGAACAAGAACGGGAATCTCTACGAGCGTTCGCTGATCTATCCCGACAACAATAATTTCGCGCCGCGCGTGGGTTTCGCGTTCCAGGCGACGACGCGCACCGTGATCCGGGCGGGCTACGGGATGTTCTTCAACCATTCCAACCGGCAGGGCCGCGAAGGGCTGCTGGGCTTCAATCCGCCGTTCATCATCCTGGCGGATTCGAACATCGGCGGCGCGGGCCGCCTGCTCGACACCCAGGCGAACATCAAGCTGGATCGCGGCATCCCTGACGGCTTTGTCGACCTCTCGCGCGTGAACCTGGCCACCGTCGGCAGGCGCGCGCAGGATCAGGGGCAGCGGTCGGCGTACGTGCAGCAGTGGAACTTCGGCATTCAGCAAGAGCTGATGCGGGACGTGGTGTTCGACATCGCCTACGTCGGCAACAAGGGATCGAAGCTTGCCGCGTTCCGGAACCTGAACCCCTTCACGTTTACCTTCAACGCGGCGGGCGCGCCGGTGACGGGCGCTCGCGTTTACGCGCCGCAGAACTTCCTGGGGGATATTCAGTTCCAGGAGAACCTGGGCAGGTCCAACTATCATTCGCTGCAGGTGCGGCTGGAGAAGCGCTTCTCGGCGGGCCTGACTTTCCTGAGTTCCTACACCTGGGGCAAGGCGCTGACCGACTCCGTGGATCATCTCTCCACTTCGGGAGCGGGCAACGGCGTCGATGTCGGCGTTTTCCGGGAGCCGCAGAATCCGTTCAGCCGCCGCGACATGTACGGACCGGCGGAGTTTGACGTGACGCACCGGTGGGTTACCAGCGCCGTGTATCAACTTCCCTACGGCCGGGGCAAGCGTTTCGACGCTTCCGGGTTCATGGACGCGGCGTTCGGCGGCTGGGAGTTCTCGCCAATCTTCACCTGGCAGACCGGACTGGCGTTGACCATCAACCAGGCCCAGATTCTGAACCTGGGCGGGGAGCGCCGCAGCCGCCCGAACCGGATCGCGGACGGGAGTTTGCCCGAAGACCAGCGTACGGTGGACCGCTGGTTCGATACCAACGCTTTCGTCCCGCTGTCGGCCACGCCGGGGACGGTTGGCTTCGTTCCCAACCAGGCCTTCGGCAACGCCGGGATCGGAATTCTTCGCGGTCCCGGGCTGGTGAATTTCGACTTCAACCTCGCCAAGACGTTCCGGGTGAGCGAGTCGAATTCCTTCCAACTGCGGGCGGAGTTCTTCAATGCCTTCAATCACCCGAATTTCGGTGTGCCGGGCGTGACCGCGGGCACGGGATTCGGGCAGATTGTGAACACTTCAACGGAAGCGCGGATCATTCAGTTCGCGGTGAAGTATCGCTTCTGACGCCGATGGCGGCGGCGCGGTCAAACAAGGATCGCGCCGCGTTGGCTGAGCAGTTCCCGAATCACGGACCGGTGGCAGCGGGCTTCTTCCTGGCAATAGCACCCGACCGCGAAGTTCGTTTGTTTCGACATCGCCGCCAGTAAATCGAGTAAACGGCTGGACTCGGGCTGATTCAACTCCTGGCGGAACTTGCGGCGGAAGGCCTGCCACTCGCGATCATCGCGTGCCGACATCGCCTGCTGAACCAGGTCGGGACTGGGCGAAAGCTGGGGCAACCAGACATCGTAGAAATCACGGGCCGCGAACTCCGCCTTGGGTACGCCGCGGGGCGGACGCCGCACGGTCCCGATGCGCAGGCCTTCGCCAGGGCCGCGCGGCGAACCCAAGCGGACAATGGAGATCGCCATGGCGTCACCTGCCTCCCGCCGCGCGCGCCGCGGGCCGTGCACCCGGCGTACCCACCACGGACTGGTACACCAGCGCCCGGAACTTGTCGTGAACGTCACTGCCGGTGGCGGGGAGCAACTGCGTGAAGAACAACGCGACCAAGCCTTCCTCCGGCGCCACCCAGTAGGAGGTGTGATAGGCGCCGCCCCACCCGAATTCCCCGCGCGAGGCGAGCCGCCCGGTGGCGCCGATGTCCTCCACGATGGAGAAACCAAGCCCGAAGCTCATGCCGGCATCTCCGTAGAGATTGCCGGTCTGGTTGACGGTCATCGCCCGGACAGAGGCGGGGCTCAGCAGGCGTGCGCCCTCGAGTTCTCCCCCGTTGGCCAGCATTTGCAGGAAACGCGCGTAATCGCCCGCCGTGGAGACCAGGCCCGCGCCGCCGGAGAAGCACTTCCGCGGACCTTCGACGTATTCGCCTTGTCCCGCGCGGCCTTTCTCCGGCGCGCGCCGGATGCGGCCGTCGGCGAGCCCGTAAACCGTGGCCAGGCGGTCCGCCTTGCCCTCCGGAACGAAGAAGTACGTGTCGTTCATCCGCAGCGGCTCGAAGATCCGCTTCTGGAAGAACTGATCCAGGGCCATGCCGGAAGCGACTTCCACGACGCGCCCGAGAATATCGGAGCTGAAGCCATAGACCCATTTCTCGCCGGGCTGGGCATCGAAGGGCAACCCGGCGAGCCTGTCGATCGCGGCGCTGAGCGGCTCGTCTTTATCCGCGAAGTACCACATGTGCAGATTCGCGTCCCGATACGTTTTCTCCAGGGAGTTCACCCCGTAGGAGACGCCGGCAGTGTGCGTCAGCAGGTCGCGGATGGTGATCGGGCGGCGCGCGGGAGCCGGGCCCGATTCGGAAATCACCTGGGTTTTCTGGAAAGCGGGGATGAAGCGGCCGGCCGGATCGTTCAGGCGCAGCGCGCCTTCTTCCACAAGCATCATGGCGGCTACACTGGTGATCGCCTTGGTCTGCGAGGCGATGCGGAACATCGAATCGGCCTGCATGGGCGCGTTCTTTTCCACGTCGCGCAGCCCGTGGGCTTTCCGGTGGACCAATTTTCCGTTTCGCGCCACCAGGGTCACGGCGCCCGCGAGTTTGCCCTGCTTCACGTACTGCTCCATCAGCGCGTCCAGGCGCTTGAGGCGGGAGGTGGACATCCCCTGCGACTCGGGCGTCGCGGGGGGCAGTTGCGCCCACATCGCGGTCGCGGCGAGGCAGGCTGCTAAGAACCGGTAAGCCATGAAAGTGAGTCTGGCTCACTCTCCGGAGGTTTGCAACGTCGCGAAACGGGGATCACTTGCCGGTGTAGGTGATCCACATCGGCGAAGCCCAGACGAGTTCGCCGTCCTGTTGTTCGCCGCGAATGTAGTAGTAGCTGGTCTTGCCCGGCACGGGAGCGTTATCGCGCCAGGAGAATCGAACGTCCGCCTTGCCCGGCGAAATGGTGTACACGTACTTGCTGTCCTTGATGACGTGGACTTTGGCGAACGGCGCGGTGCCGGACAGCTTCACGTCGATGGCGGGCGGCGTTGCCGTGGAAAAGGCGTCGCCCATCATGTAGGGTCCGCTGCGGACATCGGCGAGGATGTTCTCGGTGGCGGCGTAGAGGTGACGTTTCTTCACGGCATCCAACAGCGCTTCACGGGTGGAATCGGCGGCATAAATGTTGCAGTAGCTCATGTGGGTGGAGACGTGGTCCGAGCTTGCCTGGAAGCCCAGCTTGTAGCCCATCTCCAACGCGAGGTTGATGAAGCCCAGCGGACGCCAGCCTCCGATGGAATCCTTCTCTTCGTTGGCGCGCGGCGCGCCGGGCATCTCATAGTTCTGGCGATCGCCCTGGTAGATTTCCACCATGGGCTCGCGAACAGGATCGTTGTCGCGCCAATCGGTGCCCATCAGCGTTCCGCTGGTGTGGGACGCCGCGACTCCGTCGAATTCGCGCAAGTAGGCGTACAGCATCTGCGTGTCCGGCGCGTTCTTTCTTTCGTTGGGACGGCTGATCGGCAGGCGCGGCAGCGGCCGGACGCCGCGCTGCACGAAGAGTACGTTGCGATGGCCCTCGGGGTAGCTGACGCTGCGCTCGTAGCTGAACATCGGAACGAACTTGCCGGGGGTGTAGAAGATATCGGTCAGCTTCTGGGAGATCCACCAGGAGTACTCGCGTCCGCCGCCGTTGTCGTGGTCGCAGCACCCGGTCCAATCCATGTAGCTGGTGTCCATCATGTAGCGCCACTGGTCCAGCAGCGATCCGTCGCGAGCGCCGTCCATGGACACGTCGCTGTGGCGGTGGAACTCGCCGCGCAGCAGCTTTAGCTTTCCGGAGCGGTGGTTTCGCATCCTGGACACCGCGCCGAGCTCGACGGCGTCCAGCGGGTCAGCCGGCGCGGCCGCCGAAGCCGGAGCGGGAACCACGACGGGTTGTCCGGAACCGGCGGGCAGCGTGATGACGTTGGCCCAAAGGTCGTTGCTATAGGGGTCAGTGATCACCGCGCCATCCAGGCCCGTGGACGTCGCGTTCTTCTCGATGAGGTTGTACTGGCGGCGGCCGTCGGCCGAGCCGATCACCGTCAATTCGCCGGCCTTGGCGGCGATTACCGCGGGGCGGTTGTCGAGCAGGTTGTCGCTGTGAGGGAGGAACACCGGACCGGTCCAGGAGGCGCCGTCGCCGCTGACGACGTACTCGGTCCACACAGTGCCCAGCGGGTTCCACCAGAACGGATGGATGCTGCGGAACACCAGCCATATTCGTCCGGAGGGATCGATGGTGAGGCGGGGCAGGGAATTGCGGGGGGCGGTGGCCTGGCGCGAATCGCGATTGGGGATTCGCGTTTTTGCGTTCCGCGGATCGGGCTTCAGCCACGCGTCGGTGTCGTTCTGGCGCGCGGTTTGATCCACGCGGATTGCTTCGGGCGATCCGGAATAAAGCGGGCTGCCGAAGACGCCGGGCATGGCCGTGCCGGGATCGACCTGGGCGGAAACCATTCTGCCGCCCGGTTCGACGCCCCGCAACCGGATGGCGCGGCCCTGGTAGAGGGCGACGCCGGAGGTATCCTGGGCTCCGAAATTCTTGCCCCAGCGCTCACCCCCTTCTTCGTACGCCACCCACAGCCGGCCGCCGGGCTCATAGGCGATCGCGGGATGGGCTTCATATCGCGCGGTAGCCGCCAGCGGGGTTTCCGGGCCCCACCTTCCGCCCGTCGCGGCGCGCATATAGATGTCGTAGTTGCCGGCGCGATAGCTGTCCCATGCGACGGTGACGCTGCCGCGGGAGTCGGCGGCGATGGCGGGGTTCCATTCGTTTCCCTTGGACGCCGCCACGGTCATCGCGGCGGAGAAGGCGTTTCCCTGCTGCCTGGCGGCGAAGATCGAGGCCTTGCCGTTGCGCCAGCCCTGCCAGGCGACCCACACGTTGCCTTCGGAATCCGTGGCGGCCGCGGGATCGATATCGGATCCGGCGTCGCGCGTGATGCGGATGACCGGTCCGGGGTTCCCTTCGGTGACGGGGCGGGCGAAGAGATCGAAGTTGCCCTTTTCGTTCTGGGACCAGAAGACCCACGTCCGCCCCGCGCCGTCTACGGCCACCGCCGGGCGATAGACATCGCCGCCCGCGGGCGTGATCGCCAGCGGCGCGCCCAGTTTGCCCGCGGCGTAGCGCGCCAGCAGGATGCGATCGCCGCCGGTGGGCGCCGCGTACTGTTTGTACTGCTTGGGCGCTTCGTTCAGATTGGCCCGCAGCAGGTTGTGATCCTTGCTGTGCTGGAACTCGAGATAGGCGACGTCTATGCTGCCGTCCTTGCGGAGAGCGGCGGCGGGATAATCCTGTTCCTCGGCGTCGCGGGTCAACTGCGCCGCCGAGGAAGCGCGATCCGCCCAGGCGCGCCGGTTAAGGTAATAATTGGGACGGCCGAAGGGGATCTCGGCAAGGCTGACGATGAAGTCGCCTTGTGAGGTTTTGACTTCCAGGCGGGTATTGTCACTCGCGCCGTCGAGAACCACCACCAGACCGTTGGCGCCCACGGGCACGACGTTACGATTACCGAACAAGCCTTCCCCGCCAAACTGGCGGATGGGCCGGGTGGAAATCTTCCAAGAGTTTCCGGTGATGGCGTCCGTGCCTTCAAATCGCCAGCCCTCCAGTCGCGCGATCCGGCCGCCGCGAACCTCCAGGGATCCGTCCCAATTGGTGGGGGTCGTGTCCGTGACCCCGAGCAGGAGGCGGACGGTGATCTCGGAGTAGGCCGGCGCCACCAATAATGTCAGCAGGGAAAGGCGCAGCGGGAACCGTCTCAATGTGATCTCCTCCTCGAATATCTGCCGCATTCTATAGGAGCGCCCGCGTGGTGTAAACCGCTGACCAGCGCTGTTGTACAAAGCGCGAGGCCGGCGGCGGAACTTTGATAGAATCACCCATCCGCAGGTAGGGTCCGCATTGCGCGTATGGATTCTGAACGCTCCGAACGCATTCGGTATTTCGGCTTCGCGGCCTTCGTCGGCCTGCTGCTGCTGCTGTACCTGACCGGATACATCCGCACGGTGTTCGGCCTGGATATCGCCGCGGCGATCACGGTGCTCGCCGGCTACCGGATCTTCTACAACTCCATTTCGGCGCTGCTGAACAAGCAGATCTCCGCGGATCTGGCGATCTGCATCGCTGTAATCGCCGCGCTGACGGTGGGCGAGTATCTGGCGGCCGCGGAGGCGATGTTCATCATGCTGATCGGGGAGGGCCTGGAGGCGTACGCGGCGGGGCGCACCAACGCCGCGATCCAGCGGTTTGTCGAGATGATGCCGCGCCGCGCGCGCCTGATCCGCGACGGCGAAGAGCGCGAAGTGGATGTCGCGTCGCTGGTGGAGGGCGATCTGATCCTGGTGCGGGCCGCGGAACGGATTCCCGCCGACGGTCTGGTGGAGTCGGGATCGTCGGAAGTGGATGAGAGCACGATTACCGGCGAAGCTCTGCCGCGCGAGAAGTTCGCGGGGGAGGATGTGTTCTCCGGGACGCTGAACGGCAACGGCCTGCTGCGCGTCCGCGTGAAGCGCGCGGGCTCGGAAACAACCATCTCGCGAGTGGTTGCCCTGGTGGAGGAGGCCAGGGAGCAGCGGGCGCCGGTGGAGCGGCTGGCGGATCGATATGCACGCTACTTCCTTCCGGCGCTGCTGGCGGCGGCGGGGGCCACGTATTACTTCACGCAGGACTGGCTGCGAACCGTAGCGGTGCTGCTGGTGGCGTGTCCCTGCGCGCTGATCCTGGCCACGCCCACGGCGATGGTTGCCGCGATCGGCGGCCTGGCGCGACGCGGCATCCTGGTCCGCGGCGGAACGGTGCTGCAGCAGGCGGCCAAGATCGACACCATGATCTTCGACAAGACCGGGACGGTGACCTCCGGACGCTTCGACATCCTGCGCGTCGTTCCGTTGGAGGTCGCCGAAGACGCGCTGCTGCGGATGGCGGCGGCCGCCGAAAGCGGGTCGGATCACGTGCTGGCAAAGGTGATCGTGGAGGAAGCCGCGCGCCGCAAGTTGAAAGTGCCGTTTGCCGGGGAAAGCCGGATTCTGCCCGGCCGCGGCGCGGAATGCGTGGTGGACGGCCAAACCATCCGCGCGGGGAACGCCGCGTATCTGGCGGAGAACGGGATCTCCGGTGTCGAACCGCTGCTGGAGCAGGCCGATCGCGCGGGCGCCACCGCGGTCCTGGTGTCCGTGGGCGGAAAGCTCGCGGGCTCGATTCTGCTGCGGGACCGGCTGCGCGGCGGAATCCGCGAGGCGGTGGAGCAGTTGAATGAGCTCGGCGTCACCCACCAGGTGATGCTGACCGGAGACCGCCGGCGCGCCGCCGAGGTGATCGCGCGCGAGGCCGGAATCTTGAATGTGGAAGCCGAGCTTCTGCCGGAGCAGAAGCTGGATCGCGTTCGGCAATTCAGCTCGCAGGGACGGTTTGTGGGGATGGTGGGCGACGGCGTCAATGACGCGCCGGCGCTGGCGTCCGCCCATGTCGGGATCGCGGTCGCGGGGGCGAGCGATGTCACGGCGGAAGCGGCTGACGTGGTGTACCTCGGGAGCTCGCTGGAAAAGCTGCCCAAGCTGATCGAAGTGAGCCGTCAGGCTGTGACCACGGCGTGGCAGAATATCCTGCTGTTCGCGGGCGTCGTGAACGTCGCGGCGGTGGGGCTGGCGGCGACTGGAATCCTGTCGCCGGTGGGCGCGGCGGTGACGCATCAACTGTCGTCGTTTTTTGTGATGATCAACTCGCTCCGGCTGCTCCGGGTGGAGCGGTCGGGCGAGAGCGCGATGGGGAGATGGTACGGGCGGTACGTGGGTCCCTCGGTGTCCGGTCCCCTGGCGAAGGTGCTACGCCTGGCCGACGGTTTCCATCCGCGCGAGGCGTTTGCCCGGATGGTGGCCCGCAGGCGCCAGTATCTGCGTCCCGCGTTGTTCGCCGGATTCGCGCTGATCCTGCTCTCGGGATTTCACGGCATCGGCCCCAATGAAGCGGGAGTGGTGGAGCGATTCGGGCGGCGACTGGAGCCGGACGAGGGTCCCGGTTTGCACTACAAGCTACCTTGGCCCATCGACACACTGACGCGGATCGAAGCGGGGAGGGTGCGCGCCGTCGAGGTCGGCTTCCGGTCCAACCCGGACGGCAAGCGGGAAAGCGAACCGGCCGCCTATGAGTGGAACGTGCAGCACCGTTCGGGGCGATTTCAAAAAAAGCCGGAAGAGTCGCTGATGCTGGCGGGCGATCAGAACATGATGGAGGTGAGCGCGGTGGTCCACTATCGCTTGCGCAAGCCCGCGGAATACCTGATGCGGCAACTGGACGGCGAGGCTACGGTCCGGTCGGCCGCCGAGAGCGCCGTGAGCGCGGTGGCGAGTTCCACCTCGCTCGATGAGATTCTCACCACCGGGCGGCAGGCGGTGGAGGCGCGGGTGAAGGGGGAGCTGCAGGCCCGCCTGGACCAGTATCGCTCCGGCGTGGAAGTGCTGCGTGTGCACCTGCTGGATGTTCATCCCTCCCTGGAGGTGGTGGATGCGTTCCGGGAAGTGTCGGGAGCGTACGAGGAGAAGAGCCGGCTGATCAACGAGGCGGAAGCGTACCGCAACGAGCAGGTGGCGGTGTCGCGCGGGAATGCCAAGGCAGCCATCGCCGGGGCGGAAGGCTATTCCGTGGCGAGGAAGAATCGATCCGGCGGGGACGCGGCTCGTTTTCTGCTCCGCGAGGAAGGATATCGCGCGAGCCCGGAGATCACGGGGACGCGGCTGTATCTGGAAACGATGGAAGAAGTGCTGCCCGGCAAGAAGAAGATGATCATGGATGCGGGCAAGGGACGCCGCCACCTGCTGCTGCTGGAGGACGGGATTGAGATCGCGCCGCCCGGCGCGGCGGTGACGCCGCTTCCGGCGAGGGAACCCAATGATTGACACGATGTTGAGATACAAGATCCCGCTCGGCGTAGCCGCCGGCTTGGCGGCGTTGTGGCTGACCTTCTTAACGGTCCGCGAGACGGAGTCCGTGCTGGTGACGCAATTCGGGCGGCCGCTGTACGTCATCACCGAGGCGGGATTGCACTGGAAGTGGCCGTTTCAGTCGGCGGCGAGGTTCGACCGCCGTTTGCGGATCTACAATCCGCGGCCGTCGGAGTTTCTGACCCGCGACAAGAAAAACCTGGTGATCGAGAGCTACGTGGCATGGAAGATCGAAGATCCGAAGCGCTTCGTCGAAACGGTGAGCGATCCGGCGTCCGCCGAGATGCGGCTGCATGACATCGTGTGGTCCGGCTTGTCGGCGGCCCTGGGCAATCACGACATGGAGAGCATCGTGTCCACGAACCTGCAGGCGACGAAGACCGGGCTGATGCTGGACCGTCTGACGGAGGTGACCGGGAAGGCCGCGCTGCGGCAATACGGGATCGCCGTGGTGGACGTGCGCATCAAGCGGTTGAATCTTCCGGAGCAGAATAAGCAGAGCGTCTACGCACGCATGCGCGCGGAGCGCGAACGCATCGCGCGCCAGTATCGCGCCGAGGGCGAGGAGCAGGCGTTGAGCATCCGCGCCGATGCGGACCGGCAGAAGGAGGAGATGCTGTCGGTGGCCTACCGGCAAGCGGAAAAAGTGAAGGGCGAAGGCGATGCCGAAGCAACCCGCGTGTATAGCCAGGCGTACTCGCGCAACCCGCGATTCTACAACCTGCTGCGAACGCTGGAATCCTACAAGAAGATCTTCGACGACAAGACCACCGCGATTCTCAGTTCGGATTCCGAGTTGCTGAAGGTGATGATGCGCGGCGAAGGAGGCGCCCGGTAGCGTGAGCGCGAAGCCCACCGATGAACTCCGGATCCTCGGCGATCCGGCCCCGGCGCCGCCGGAGCGGATGCCCGCGCCGCGAGCCCGCATCGCGATCGCGATTCTCGGAGTCTGGCTGTTGTCCGGCGTGTACTTCGTGTGGACCGATCAGCAGGCCGTCGTGACGCGCTTCGGCGCCGTGGTGGAGCCTCGCGTCCCGCCCGGCATTCACTTCGCGCTGCCCTGGCCCATCGATCAGGTTCGGAAGCTCAAGGTGCAACAGCAGCAGCGATTGCTGATCGGCGGCGAGCCGGGCGACGCCGTCACGGGGCGATCGCAGCCCTTGCAGTCGCAGTTTCTCACCGGCGACCAGAACATCATCAGCATCCGCGTGGTGGTGCAATTCTCCGTCGGGGCGCCGGCGGATTATCTCTTCCGGACCGAAGACGTGTCAAGAAGCGTGAGCTCCGCCGTCGAGACCGCATTGTCCCAGCGGATCGCGATGCGTAACGTGGATTCCGTGCTCACCACCGAGAAGCAGGGCATTCAAGCCGAGGTTCTGGCCGCGGCGCAGAAACTGCTGAACGAGTATCGCGCGGGGGTGATTCTCTCCACGGTGAACATGGAAAGCGCCGCGCCCCCGCCCGAGGCAGCGGACGCGTTCCGCGACGTCGCCAGCGCACGCGCCGACTCTTCCCGCATCGTCAATGAAGCCCAGGGGTATGCCAACGACGTCGTGCCCAAGGCTCGCGGGCAGGCGCAGCAGATGCTGGAGCAGGCGCAGGCTTACAAGGAACGCAAGATCAACGAGGCGCAAGGCGACGCCATCCGCTTCACCCAGGTCGCGGCGGAATACGCCAAGGCCTCCCAGGTGAACGGGCATCGCCTCTACGTCGAAACCATGGAACAGATTCTGCCCAGGATGAAAAAGCTGATCGTCGACAAGAACGGCAACCTGGACCTGACCATCATTCGCAAGGGCGAGCCCAACAGGAAGTAAATGAACAAGCAGAGACTGGCTCGGATCATCACCCTTACCGTGCTCGCCGTGACCGTGGGCATCGTAGTGGCGAAGCAGGGCGGCTTCAACGCCGCGATATCGAAATGGACGGAGCGCCGCGAAGCCAGCCCTCAGGACGCGATCTTCGCCATGCTCGACGCCGCCCGCGAGGGCAACGTGGACGCCTACCTGGCGCAATATACCGGCCCCATGGAACAGGCGCTGCGCAAGGTGAAATCCGAATCCCCGGACTTCGCCCGCGGCATCCGCGAATCCGGCGCGGGGATCAAGGGCATCGCCGTGCTGGACCCCGAGCCGCTCCCGGAACAGAGGGTGAAGGCGCGAGTGGAATTCGTCTTCGAGGACCGCACCGAGGCGCAAACCATGTTCCTCGAAAAAACGCGAGCCGGCTGGAAGATCGCCGCGGTGGAAAGCGCGGAGCGGATCAAGACGCTGGTTCCATACGGAACGCCCGTTCAATAGCGGTTACTTCTTCGCGGCTGACTTTTCCTGGCCGATCCAGATCGGGCTGCTCCACGCCGCCTCGCCGTCCACCTGGACCAATCGCAGGTAGAAGTAGTCGTCCTGCGCGGGGGCCTTCGAGGGCCTGTAGCTGAAGGCCGCGTCCAACGGCGATTCCAGAGCCGCCTTCTGCGCGAACACAATGGCGCGCGGCGACAAATCAAACTTGCCCCGCTGTTTCGCCAGATCGCCCAGCGTAAACGAGACTTCGTGCTTCTTCTCCCGGCTGGGGATGCCGCTGGTCCAGTTGATGCCGCGGCCCGTGCCTGTGCCGCCCGCGTCGGCGTCGAGCGTGGAGACGCGGATGTGGATCCGGGTGTCGGCGGGTGAGGACGACAGCTTCAGCATCACGCCGTCGAAATCGCCGCGCGTTTGCGACCAGAACCACACGTGGCGATCATCCACCAGGTGGAACTGATCGGTGATCGCGTCCAGGCCCAGGGGTTCGATGGAACCGATCCGGCCGTTGACCACCTCGATCCATCCGCCCCAGCTCACCTCGCCGAGCGGCGGCCGCACCTGATCGCCGGGCGTCTCCGTCGGCGAAAACAGCATGATCTGCACGCCGGAAGGCGCGCCCGGCTTGGGCGCGAGAAAATCCTTGCTGTATTCCGGGACGCCGTTGTGAATCACGTCGATGTGATCGATCGCCGCGGTGGCCAGCACGCGCGCGTGAAACGTGGGCGCGACGCCGGCGTCCACGGATTCGCCGGGGATCTTGCCCGCGGCGGAGAACTGCAGCACCGGCCGCTTGCCGCTGCTCGCGTAGGTCGCGCGATTCTTCATGCCCGCCCAGATGCCGTCGCGATCGAGTGTCGAAGAATAAACCGCGGCCAGTCCGCCTCGGGTGGACACGAGCGCCGGAGCGTAGCCGGGATGTCCGCTGTGATCATCGCTGGCGGCGATGAATCCCATGCGAAACCCCCGCTTCAGAAAACGGTTCCCGAAGTATTCGAAGCTGCCGTGCCCGGAGTAGATTTCCGAGAGGCGCTGCATTTCCGGATCGCTGTAGTTCCAGTCGCCGGCCTCGTGCGCATGGGGGATGATCAGGACGTTGCCCGGATCGTCCACCTGGCGCAATCTCGCGTAGAGCAGATCCGGGCGCGGCGCTTCGCGAAACTCCACGTACCTGCCCTTATCGGTCTTGAAGAAGACGTTGTGATGCCCGCCCTTGTCGTAGGTCTGCGTCCATTCATAGCCCATGAACGCGACAAAGGCGCCGGGGCGGTTCGCCTTGGCGGTTTCCGTGCGGATCTGCTCCCAGCCGGGCTTGGCGAGAAACAGGTCATGGCCCGTGAGCGACGCAAAGTCGAGAAACGCGACATCGCGCGCGAAATCGTAGTAGCGGGGCACGGAGCCGGTTCCCTCCTCCCAGCCGGAGTGGCCGTGCAGCTCTCCCCAGTAAACCCGCTGCTTCGGGTTGCGCTCCGCCAGCACCGGGTTGCTGACTGCGCGGAAGCTGCCATCGGAGCTTCTCACCTGAAAGCGATACGCGCCCTCGGCGGGCAGCCGGACACCGTCCAGCCTGCCTGTGTACTGTCCCTTGGCGACCGTGGCGGAGCCTGCCGGTTTGCCATTCAGCAGCACCTGGAACTCGCCGCCGTCGAAGCGGGCGGGATTGCCGTACTGGTCCTCCAGGCGCACGCGGACGGCGAATGGCTCGTTGACGGCAACGATGGAGGGAGCCACTGCGTTTACAGCGACGGCGTTGTCGCCGAAGATGGGGGTCGCCGTGATGGCGCCCTGCTGGAAGATGCCGGAGCCGTCCGGGTCGATTTCGACGTAGAACTGGAACTCGTCGGCATCGCGAGGCATGGGGCGGTAGCCGCGAGCCAGCCCCGACGTATCGCCCACCGTGATCAGAACTTTGTCGCCCTTGCGGAGCGTGCCCTCGGTGATCTTCATCAGCGGCATCGGAACCGGAGCGAAGATACTGCTGAACACGCTTTGCCACAGGGTGAGTCCCGGTTCCACCTTCGCGGAACCCCTGGTGACCTTGAAGGTCACGTAGGAATCTCCCGCCGGGTTGTTCGCCTGCAGGCGGGGGCGGTTGGAGATGAATTTCTGGCCGATCCGCAATCCGCCGTTCTTCTGCAACTCGATATCGCCCACCGTGTACTCGAAAGTCAACGTGGAATACGCGCCGGCCACCAGCGTGTTGTTGTCGGTTCGCGCCAGGGAACCGGTCTTCTCCGCATTCTCTTCGCAGAACGCCAGGAACTTCGTCCACCGCGTTACCAGCGCGGCGGATTGCGGCGTCACCGTGGGGAAGCGGAAAAAGGCGGAGCGGATGTCGGAAGTCACCAGCAGGCGGCGGCGCATGGCGAGGTCGTCGCCCCATTCCTCCAGCGTCGCGCGCCGCTCGCCGTAGTTCGCTTCCGTGGTGGGAACGGAGTCCACTTCCGCCCGCAGCTTCCCAACCCGCTGTTGCAGGCTCGGCGGCTGCGCGTTCATCTGGAGCAGATACCAGAAGAGGGCCGCGCCGCCCATCAGGCCGATCATCAGAACACGTTGCGCCGTTGCGTTGGACCTGGTCACAATTCCTCCCGGCGAAAACCGCAAGCCGCGTTATTCGTATCACAGCGCCAAACGGGCGGTCAACGGAGCCGGGCGAATTGTAAAGCGCCGCTAAACACGCGTTGCCGCCGCCTGCCGCTCCTCCAATACGATCTCCGCCTCCGTTTCGATCCAGCAGGTGGTTCCCGGCCGGGTGGGATCGTACACCACCGCGCTGGGGCCGAGGATTTCCAGGCGGTGCGCGTACATCTCCTGGCCGTCGCGCACCACGCGGATCACGGGGTCGCGGCTGCCGGTCTCGCGGTTGCTTTTGATGCGGGAAACATCGACGTTGACACGAGTAAGCATGAGGGAAAAGTCCGAGATCGGATTGTATAGCAGATTCGAGCCGCCGCGCGACCGGCGATGGACTACAATCGACAGCACAACCGGAGCCGGCTTATGCCCAAGAAATCGATTGTGTCCACGGTGGTCCTGGCGACCGTGATTACGGCGTCACTCGGCGCGGTGTGGATGCTGACGGCGCAGGACAGCGCTCGCGCGGATTATCTGAATCCAGCCTTGCGGCGGCAGGTGGAGGAACTCAAGCGGGAGGTCGCGGCGGGCCCGACGACCGCGGAAAACGTGGTGCGGCGCGGCCTGGTGCTGTGGGACTGGCTGAACGCCTACTCCCTCACCGGAGGTCCCGTACCCGTGAATGCGACGCAGGAACTGGCGGGACTGTTCGCGCTTCAGGACGCCGCCCGGGATCAGACCGCCCCGCCCGCGGCCGTGAACGTGAAGCTGCTGATCGAGAACGTGGACGGATTGATCGCCGAGTTCCGCCAGAAGGACGAGAAACCCAAAAGCATTCCCGTGATCCAGGTGAGCGCCGCGGGACCGTACGCGGCATCCAGCTTCCAGAGTTTCGAGCAGGCCATCACCATCGGCGACCAGCCCATGCTTCCCGGCGGCATGGTGATGGCCACGCGGACCCTGATGAACGACGGCGGGCCTCCGCAGAACACCAACCCGGAGGCGGACAACTACGTTTCGGCGCGAGCCTCAAACCCCGGCGCCAAGCTGACGCCGATCACCGTTCCCTGGGGCGGCATGCACGGCGGATTCCGCGGTCAGGCCGCTAACCCGGCCTTCCGGCTGGAGGGTGAAGCGTTGCGCCCCGGCGAAACGATCACACTCACCTATGGCGACCGGCGTACTGGGTCGCGGGGCATCCGGATGCCCAGTTTCAGCAATGACCGGCTTCTGTATCCGATCTATGTCAGCCTGACGCCAAACGGCCGTTTCTTGACGCCGGTCTGGCCTGGACTGACCGTGACCGGCAATCAGGCGGCTTCGGTTCGCGCCACCGCGCCGTCCGTGGTTGCGCCCGGCGAGGCGTTGGCGGTCGCGGTGCGGCGCGAGGACGATCGCTGGAACCGGGCCACCGGAGAGCAACCCGCGTACGAACTCCTGCTCAACGGGACCGTGGTGCGCGCCATACCACCCAGCCGCGACGGTCTTGTGGTCGTGAGCGATGTCCGGATCGACCAGCCCGGCACTTATCGCTTCCAGGTCCGCTCCGCGGATGGAAAACTGGAGGCCTTCAGCAACCCGGTTTGGGTGGAAACGAATCCCTCGCGCCGCATCTACTGGGGAGAGACGCACGCGCACAGCGGGTTCAGCGAAGGCATGGGAACCGTGGATGCGTTCTACCGCTGGGCCAGGGAGGACGCCTGGCTGGACTTCGCGGGCTTGAGCGAGCACGACATCTGGATGGACGATAGCGAGTGGCGCACCATCGATCAGGCCGTGCGCCGCTTTTCCGAGCCTGGGCGATTCATCGCGTTCCTGGCGTACGAGTGGACCTCGCAGCGGATGATGGGCGGGCACCACAATGTTTTCTTCCGGACGCCCGGCCGGGCGCGGGTCCCCAGCCAGACCGCATACACGCTATCGCGGCTCTACCAGGGGCTGCGCGAGAAGGAGACTGCGAAGAACGCGCTGGTAATCCCGCACGCGCACCAGGCGGGGGACTGGCGCTACTCCGATCCGGACCTGCAGCCTCTGGTGGAGATCGCGTCCATGCACGGAACGTTCGAATGGTTCGGCAACTATTACCTGAAGCACGGAGCTGAGATCGGCTTTCTGGGCGCCTCCGACGACCATCGCACCCGCCCCGGTTATAGCGGCACGATGCCCGCGGGCAGCCTGCAACAGATGAACGCTCTGGTGGCGGTGCGCGCGCCCGCCAAGACGGCGGACGGAATCTTCGACGGCTTGCGGGAGCGCGCCACGTATGCCACCAGCCACGCGCAGCGCATCCTGATGGACTTCCGCGTGAACGACCAGCCGGCGGGCCGGCGGATCCCGTATTCGGCGGACCGCCGCATCGCGGCGCGCGTCTCCGGCACGGGACCGCTGGATCAGGTGGAGATCGTGAAGAACGGCGACGTCGTGTACGGGCAGCGATTTGCTCGAACCACCCTTCAGCCGCGCTCGCGTGTGGATGTCGCGTTCTATTCCAGCTCGGAGCCGTTCATCCGCGACAATCCTCGCGGCTATCGGGAGTGGAAGGGCGTGCTGGAAGTGGAAGGAGCGAAGCTCCAGGGATTTCAGCCGATGTTCGACAACCGCGCGGTGGAGTTCGCCCGCCTGGATCCCGCGAATCCGAACCGCATTCAGTTCGCGCACAGCACCCGCGGCGCCGCGGACAAGCTGATTCTGGATCTGGATCAGGTGACGCCTTCTACACGTCTCCTGATCCGGCTGGAAACGGCGCAGGAGCACGGCGTCTCGCCGCCGCAGATCCGCCCCAACGCCACAATCCCTGGCTCCACGGCGATCTTCCCCTTCCACGAAATGACGGAAGGGCTGCTGACACGCGACTTGCCCGTGGACCGGCATGCCGACAAGATCACCGTGCAACTGGTGAATCCCGAAGCTCCCCTGGACGGCAGCTTTGAGTACGTGGATCGTAGTTCGCCGCGACCGGGCGATTACTATTACCTCCGTGTGATTCAGGTCAACGGCGCGCGCGCCTGGTCGTCCCCGATATGGATTGGCGGCGAGCGGACGCGCTAGCAAACTGTATAGTGGCGCGGGCCTCCGGCTGCGCCGTGTTCTGTTAAGCTGCGGTACCGAACGTGAGCTCCGCAGCACCCGTGCCGTCGCCCAAGTACTCCGCTGCCGGAGCAGCGGCGCTGCTGGTGTTCCTGCTTTTCCTGAACATCCTCAACTTCGTCGATCGCCAGTTAATCCCCAGTCTTGCGCCGAAGCTGATGGAGTCGCTGAAGCTGACGCGGGAGCAGATCGGACTGCTGTACGGCTACCTGTTCGTTACGTTTTACACGGCGATGGGCATGGTGTTGGGCGTGGCCGCGGATCGCTGGAACCGCCCCAGGCTGATCGCGGCCGGACTGTTCTTGTGGAGCGCCTTGACCGCTGCCTCCGGCGCCGCGACGGGATTTCTCGGGCTGGCGCTGGCGCGGATGCTGGTGGGAGTGGGCGAGGCGACGCTCACGCCCGCTTCGTTGTCGCTGCTGGGAGACGCCTTCCCTGCGAAGCGGCGAGCCTGGGCGTCGGGTGTGTATTACGCGGGCGTGCCGCTCGGATCCGGCCTGGGCCTCATCATTTCCGGCTGGCTCGCGCCGAAGATCGGATGGCAGGGCTGTTTTTACGTGCTCGGCGCGATCGGGGTGCTGGTGGTGCCGCTGGTGCTGCTGATACCCGACCGCCGGGATCGTCCGTCGCGGGCGAAGCAGGCGTCCAGTGCGTTGTCGACGCGTGAGATCGCGAAGACGTTGTTTACGATTCTCGGGAAGTCACCGGCGTTGTGGTGGCTGATCGCGGGAGCGACGCTGGCAAACTACGCGGCCGCTTCCTCCAGCCTGGTCCTCACCTGGATGACGACGGAGCGGATGGTCCCGTTCTCCACCGCGGCTTACTGGAACGGCACAGTGTACGCCATCGCCGGGTTGCTGGGCGCCTCAGGAGGGGGCTTTATCGCCGACTGGTGTCACCGTCGCTGGAGCGGAGGCCGGTTGTGGTTCCTGGTGGTGAAGTCGCTGCTGCTCTACCCGGCGATCCTGGGGTTCTACTTCCTGACGCCGGGCACGCCCTTTCATTTCTTCTGCTGGTTTTTCTCGAGCTGGTCCGCGACCAGTTGGTACGGGCCGGTGTTCGCGAGCGTTCAGGAACTCGCGCCCGCCCGCATCCGCTCCACCGCGATCGCCTTTCTGCTGCTGTGCATCAACTTCATCGGCGTCGGCTTGGGGCCCTGGATCACCGGGCGGATCGGCGACCGGTGGAGCCTTCATGCCGGCCTGCTGATTTCCACCGTAATCGGGCTCGCTGCGATCGTGCCGTTCTATCTTGCGGCAAGGCGCTATTCGAAGGACCTGGCGAAAGTCTGATTTACTCCTCCCGCAGCGAGATCGCCGGATCCACGCGCAAGGCCCGGCGTATGGGCGCGAGCCCGGCGAGCCCGGCCGCGGCCAGCAACAGAATCGCCGCGGCCGCCAGAACGTCGGGTTCCCACGCGGAGACGCGGAACAGCGAGGCTTGCACCAGAGGCGCCGCGGCGGAGAGAAGCCCCAGGCCGAAGACGATCGCGATCACTCCGGTCGCCGCTAAGCGTCCGCCCACCAGCCGCACGACGCTGGATCGCGCGGCGCCCAGCGCGACACGAATGCCGATTTCCCGCGTACGGCGCGCCACGTGGAAGTTCAGCGAGCTGTAGATGCCCACCAGCGCAAGGATCACGGCGACCCCCGCGGCGCCCGCGATGAGCGACAGCAGGAACCGCCTCTCGGCCATCGATTTCGCTACCCATTCCTCGAGCGTCGCTACCTTGGACAGCGCACGCGTGGAATCCACGCCGGCGATGGTCTCCTTGATGACGCGCAGCGTCTGGTCCGGCGCAAGATCGCTCTTCACCACCAGCGTCATGTATCCGCGAGCCTGCTGCGCCAGCGGAAGGTAGAACTGCGGCACCGGCTGCAGGTCAAGGCCGTATTGGTGGATGTCGCCGGCGATCCCCACGATTTCCGCCCACGGGTTCTCGTCGGGTCCCACGCGGACCCGCTCACCCACCGGATCGCGGGCGCCGAAGAATTTCGCGGCGGCGGCGGCGTTGATGATCACCACCGGAGGCGCCGTCGCGCGATCCGCCTGCGTGAAACCGCGCCCGCGGAGGATCGGAATGTTCATCAGTTCAAGATATCCGGGGGTTACCACGAACCGGTCCGTCACGGGTTGGTCGGCGCTGCGCGCGTAGGTCTGCCCTTGCAGCGCGAAACTGGTCATGTCGAAATTGCCGCTGAGCGGCAGCACGCTGGTGGCGGCCGCGCCGCGAATCCCGCGACGCTGCCCGATCTCCTGCGTGATCTGCTCGAAGAAGCGGACATCGTCTTCGGCTTTCGGGTAGCGCGGGCTGACCGTATTCAGCTCCGCGGTCAGGACACCCTGGGTTTGGAAGCCCGGCTGCACCCCGTTCAATCGCACGAAGCTCTTCAGAAGCAGCCCGCATACCAGCAGAAGCCCGAAGGCGAGTCCGAGTTCGGCGATCACCAGCAGGTCCCGCGCTCCGCGCTGTTCCTTCGACTCCGAACCCCGGCTGGACCGCTGTTCGAAGGACTCGCGAACCGCCGCCAGGGCCGGCGTAATCCCGGCCAGCAGGCCGGAAATCGCCGCGGCGGCGAAAGCAAACAATAGCACCCGCCAGTTGAATCCCGCGTTCTCGATACCTGCGATTCCCGCGGGGGCCAGGCGGATCAGGGCGGGAGTCAACCATGCCGACAAGCCGACGCCCGCCACTCCACCGGCAAAGGCAAGGCTGGTGCTCTCCGCCAGCCCCTGCGAAAACAGGCGTCCGGGGGTTGCGCCCAGCGCCGCTCGAATCTGCATCTCCCGCCAGCGATGGCTGGTGCGCATCAGCAGCAGGTTGGCGACATTGAAGCAGGCGATCAGCAGCACCAGGCCCGCCGCGCCGCTCAGCAGCAGCAGCGGCTTGTCGATCCCGCGAGTCAGTTGCTCCTTCAGGGGGATCAGGACCGTGTGGCGGTTGAGCGGGTAATCCTCGGGATGGGAGCGTTTCAATTCCGCGTGTAAAGCCGACAACTCCTCGGCGGCGCGATCGAATTGAGCGGGATCGCGCAGCCGGGCGATGGCGCGTAGGTGGCGGCAGTTCCGGCAGGCATCGCGAAAGGCGGCGTCGTACGCAAGCGGCGAATATACGTCGATCGGACCGAGCGCGGCTTCCGCGAACAGGGCGCGGAAGCCCGGCGGCAGGACGCCGATCACTTCGAAGGAAGCCTCATTCAGCACCACCGGCTTGCCGATAATCGCGGGGTCCGCGCCGAAGCGCGACCTCCAGAACGCATCGCTCAGCACTGCCACGCGGTGCTTGCCCTGACGGTCTTCCGCGGAGGTCCACAGGCGTCCCAACTGCGGCCGGACGTCGAAAACGCGGAAGAAATCGGCCGAGGCCTGCAGCGCCGACAACTGCTGCGCCGGCCCGGAACCGGAGATCGCCAGCGGCCGGGTACGCCACACGGCTATCGATTCGAAGGAGCGCACGCGCGACTGCCAGTCCAGGAAGGTCACATAGCCGATGTTGTTGGCGGCGGGAATGTCGCTGCTTTCGCCCGGGATCACCAGCCCTTGCGGTTGGGCGTAGGGCAGCGCCCGCAGTAAGACGGCTTCCAGCGCTGTAAACACCGATGTCGCCACGGCGATTCCGGAGGCGAGCGTAACCACCGCCAGGACGGCGAATCCAGGCCGCCGGCGGAGGGAACGGAAAGACGCGGGAAGCTCGGAGAGCAGGTGGCGCATGGTCGCTTAAGTGCACCTTAAGTGCCACAAAAGTGCCAAAAACTGCCTCTAAACTGCCCCAAATGCGCCTTAAGACCGTCCGTTGGCGGGACGGTCTGTCCGCGTCCGGTCAGGCGCTGGCCCCCAAAGCCGGGGGTGGAACACCGGCTTCCCGCGCCACGCGAATGGCGTCATAAGTAGCGTACTTGTACAAATCGCCCAAAGTGGGGTAGTTGAAGCAGGCTTTGGTGAAGATTTCGGCCCCGGCCTGGGACAGCATGGCCATCAGGCCGATGTGGAGCAGTTCGGTGGCGTCTTCGCCGATCACGTGAACTCCGAGCAGCCGCCAGTCACTGGGCCGGAAAAGCAGTTTGAGGAAGCCGCTGCGGTCGCCTTTGATCTGGCCGCGGGGCTGATCGACATAACGGGCGTAGCCGGCGACGAATTCGACGCCCTGTTCGCGCAGCTTTTCCTCGGTCTCGCCGACGCTGCTCACTTCGGGAATGGTATAGATGCCGTTGGGGAGCAGGGGCGCCATTTCGAAGCCGATGGACTGGTCATAGGCGTGGAGCATGGCGACGCGAGCCTGTTCGGCGCTGGTCGCCGCGAGGGCGGGGAAGCCGATCACGTCGCCCGCGGCATAGATGTGCGGCACGCTGGTGCGGAAGAACCGGTCCACGGTGAGCAACCCGCGCGGTCCGGGCGTGATTCCGGCGGCGTCCAGGTTCAGGGCCGCCGTGTTGCTGGTCCGCCCGGCGGCGACCAGCACTCCGTCCACCAACATCTCCAGGCCGGATTCGCATTTCAGGCGCACGCAATCGTGCGAATCGGCCGTGCATTGCACGACGCGCTGATTCCAGTGGAACCAGATCTTGAGGTGGTCCCGCATGGATTCCTCGAGCGCGCGGGACAGCTCGCGATCCAGGAACGGCAGCAGCGTATCGCGGCCGTCGAGCAGGTTGACCTTGACGCCCAGCGCGGCGAAGGTGCACGCGTACTCGCTGCCGATGACTCCCGCGCCCACCACGGCGAGCGTTTCGGGCAGGCAATCGAGGGAAAGGATCTCGTCCGAATCGTGGACGCGGTGGTGTTCGAAGGGAAAGCCGGGCGGGCGGAACGGCGCGGAGCCGGTGGCGATCAGGATTTTCGCGGCACGCAGGCGGAGGGGTGGGGCATCCGGCCGCGTGACTTCGACGGTGTGGGGATCCAGGAACCGCCCGGCGCCGCGGATCAGTTGGACCTTATTGCGATCCAGCGTGTCGGCGACTCGGCGGCGCTCGTGAGACTTCACGTTGGCCTCGTGAAACATGAACTCGCGGATGGTGCAGGCGCGGCGAATGGAAAGATCCACCCCGTAGAGCTCGCGCATTTTGAAGCCGGAGAGCGCGAGCGCGGTTTCGCGGAGGGTCTTGCTCGGCAGGGTTCCGGTGTTCGCGGACGCGCCCCCGAGGTGAGGGTCTTTCTCCACCAGCGCGATGCGGTCGGTGAAGAGGGAGGCGGCGGCAGCTCCTTTTTCGCCGGCCGGACCGGAGCCGAGCACGACTAAGTCAAACGACTGGTAATCCATGGTTTTGAGGATCATATCGAACCGTGGCGCCGGAGCGCGCGGGCGGGGTGTCTGGCGTATTCTTTACAGTCACTTACGATCGATACCCCAGCGGTTCTGTGATACTGTAAGTGGCCAGAAGCCAGGAGGAGCCGGACGCCGCGATGAACATTCGAGCTTGTGTAGCCAGTGTTGTGCTATTCGGCGCCGCGGGCGCAAACGCCGCCGACGCAAAGGGGACTCCGACCTTCACGCGGGACATTGCCCCGATCCTGTACGACCGGTGCGCGGTCTGTCATCGTGAAGGCGACATCGGCCCGATGAAGCTGATCACGTACGAGCAGGTACGTCCGTGGAGCCGGGCCATCAAGGATGTAGTGGCGCAGGGCAAGATGCCGCCGTGGTTTGCCGATCCGAACCACGGCAAATTCCGGAACGATCGCCGCCTGACAAAGGAACAGGTGGCGAAGATCGTGTCGTGGGTGGCGGCGGGATCACCGAAGGGCGATCCGAAGGACCTGCCTCCGCCGCCGCAGTTCGCGGACGGATGGTCCTTCAAGCGGCCGCCGGACGTGGTGATCGAGATGCCGCTGCACGCCAAGGTTCCGGCCGACGGGATATTGGACATGCAGAACTACTACGTGAAGGTCCCCTTCACGGAAGAGAAGTGGGTGGAAGCGGTGGAACTGCGGCCGGGCAACCGCTCCGTAGTGCATCACTCCATCGTGAACATCGTATCCCTGCCGGATACGGTGAAGCCGGAGGACCTGATCACGGGCAAGAAGCTGGGCAGGATCGGCTGGAAGCTGATCGGCCAGGCGCCGGGCAAGGGCGCGGAATCGCATCATCACGGCACCGCCAAGCGGATCGTCCCGGGCACTTACTTCGAGTTCAACATGCACTACACGACGAACGGCAAGGAGCAGACCGACAAGTCTGTCCTGGGGCTGTGGTTCGCGAAAGATCCGATCCACCACGAAGTGCTGACCACCTCAGCGGCGCAGGAGCTGTGGCGGGAAGGCCAGAAGATCCCGCGCGGAAAACTGCCCAACATCCCGGCCAACGTGGATAACTGGGAGATCGTGGGAAAGATGGCGGTGAAGGACGACATCACGGTGTACTCGATGTCGCCACACATGCACTTCCGCGGCAAGGACATGCGATACACGGTGAGCTATCCCGACGGACGCGACGAAGTGGTGCTGAACGTTCCCAAGTACAACTACGAGTGGCAACTGAACTACGAGTTCGACAACCCGCTGAAGGTTCCCGCCGGCAGCACCATCAGTGTTCTGGCGCATTACGACAACTCGAAGAACAACCCTCGGAATCCCGCGCCGAACGAGGAAGTGATCTGGGGCCAACAAAGCTGGAATGAGATGTTCATCCCGTGGATGGAATACTCCATCGACAAGCTGGACATGTCCAAGCTGTCTCGGGAAGAGATCGAGAAGCTGCGGAGGCCCGCCGCCCGCCCGGCGATCGTGGAGTAACGCTAGGGCTGGATCCGCTTGCCCTTCAGAACGACATCCGCCTGGATCAGCGTCAGTTCGCTCGCGTCCGCGCTGTACTGGAGTTGCGCGTCCACGGCTCGCAGGAAGAACTTGCCTTCTGCCTCGGCGAAGATCGGCGCCTCGGTTTGATTGGCTGGTTTGGCGAACAGTTGATCGCCTTTCCGCAGAACCGTGAACTTCATGGGCCCAAGCTGAAAGGTGCCGGTGTAGCGGTCGAGTGAAGCGGGATCGAGCGTAATTTCCTTTCGCTCCACGGGAAGCGAGTATTTCTCGGAGAAGAGGATGGCGGCCAGATCGCGGGCGATCGCTCCGGTCGCCGGGCCGCCGTAGTTATTCAGAACCACGATGCAGGCATCTTCGTCCGGGTAGCGCGCCAATTGGGTGGTGAACCCGTTAATGCCGCCGCCGTGGGAGATCCGCCGCCGGTTGAACTGCTTGTCGACAAACCAGCCGTAGGCATAGTTATCGAGAGCGGGCGTATACATCTTCTCCTTGGACTTCGCCGACAGAGCTTTGTCCGTGTAGAGGGCGCGATCCCAGCGATACAGATCCTCGGTGGTCGAGTACAGGGACCCGGCCGAGTAGGGCTGGGACATATCCAGAAATTCGGCGTTGCGGATCTTTCCGTCGGGGCTGCGTTCATAACCGGACGCGCGATTTTTCAGGATGGTCGTATCCCAGTCATAGCCGGAGCTCTGCATGTCGGTGGGCCCGAAGATGTGCTTCTTCAGGTAATCCTCATACTTGTCGCCGGACGCTTTCTCGATGATGTAGCCAAGCAGCGCGTAGCCGGAATTGGAGTAGCTGAACTTGGAGCCGGGCGCGAAATCGAGCGGGAGGTCCTTGAAGCGGGCGATGAGCGTCAGGGGAGTCAGCTTCTCGCGCATGCGGGTCCGGTACTCGGGGACAGCGGTGTAGTTGTGGAGCCCGGAAGTATGGGTCAGCAGGTGATGAATGGTGATGTCCTTCCAGGCCTCCGGCGCTTCGGGGTAATACTTGGACACCGGATCGTTGACGCTGAGCTTGCCCTGCTCCTCGAGCAGGAGAACGGCCGCGGCGGTGAACTGCTTGGTGATAGACCCCAGGCGGAACTTGGTTTGCGGTGTGTTGGGGACCTCCAGTTCGACGTTGGCAAAGCCGTAGCCTTTGTTCACCAGGATCTTGCCGCCCCTGGCGACCAGGACGGAACCGGAGAACCGGTTCTGCTTCACGTAGGCGTTGACCAGTTCATCGGCCTTGGGGAGGATGTCGCCGGCGGGAGTGGCGCCGGTCTGGGCGAGCGCGGCCGCGGCCGCGAACAGCGTTAGAAATCGATGATTCATGGCGATGCTGTCATGTTAGCCCACCCGCCGCGGCCGCGCATCGTGTAAGCTCGGCGCATGGACAAGAGTCTGACCGCGAATTTTCTTAGTCAGGTCCAGCCCGCTCCCGAAGCCGTTGAAGGTCCGGGCGCGCGGCTCCACGGCCTGTATGCCGACACAATCGAGCACAACTTCGATTCGCTGGCCACGCGGCTGGCGCCGGACGTGGAGATGGAGATCGCCGGGTTCGGTCCTTTCGACGGGCGCTGGAGCGGCCGCGAGGATGTTCGGAACGCGGTGCGCCGCAACATGGAACTCGTGGATGAGCAGCGACCCGAAATGCGCCGCATGATCCAGCATGGAGACGACATCGTGGTGGAGCTGGCGGAATCCGGCAAGTTCCGAAACGGACAGGCCTACGAGGCTCGCGGGGTGCAGTGGTTCACTTTCCGGAACGGCGAAGTGGCGCGGATTTATCAAGTGGGACGGCTGGAGCAAGCTTAAGCGATGGCGGCGCGGTTCCTGACGGCGGAGTGGCGCGAGCTGGTGATGCTGAACTGGGAGGCGGATCCGGCGATTCTCGCATCGCGCGTGCCGCGCGGGACCGAACTCGATTTCCAGGGTGGCCGAACCTTCGTGAGCGTGGTGGGATTCCTGTTTCTGCGCACCCGGGTGCTGGGAGTGCCGATTCCGCTCCACCGCAATTTTGAAGAGTTGAATCTGCGGTTCTATGTTCGCCGGGGGGATCGCCGGGGCGTGGTGTTCGTGAAAGAGATTGTTCCCAAAATCGCGATCGCATCGACGGCGCGCGCGTTGTACAACGAGCCGTACGCGCGGCATCCGATGCGGCATATCGCCGCGCCGGATCGGGTGCAATACGAGTTCCGTAAAGAGGGGCTCTGGCAGGGGCTGGCCGGCACTCGCCGGGGGAAGCCGGCTCCGCTCGAAGCGGGCTCGCGGGAAGAATTCATCGTGGAGCACTACTGGGGCTACACGCGGCAGCGCGACGGGGGCACCATCGAATACCGGGTGGAGCATCCGAAGTGGAGCGTATGGCCCGCCCTGACATCAGAGCTGACGCTGGACGCGGCGAGCCTTTACGGCGTGGAGTTCGGTTATCTGAACCGGCGGCCGCCCGATTCCGCCTTCATCGCGGAAGGATCGCCCGTCCACGTATACCGAGGGGTCCGGATTGTTTGATTATTCGTAGCGGAGAGCAACCATGGGGTCGGTTTGAGCGGCGCGCCGGGCCGGCACCCATCCTGCGATCGCGCCGGCCAGGGCCAGAGCAAGGACAGCCAATCCAATGCTCACCGGGTCATTCGGGGAGATCCCGAAAAGCTGGCTGCGCACGAGTTTCGTGAGCGCCAGGGACGCGGGGACGGCGAGCGTCAAGCCAAGGCCGACTAACAGCAGGAGCTCGCGCAGGACCAGCCAGACCACGTTCTGCCCGGACGCGCCGAGCGCCATGCGAATCCCGATCTCGCGCGTGCGGCGCGCGACCGAATACGCTAGGACGCCGTACAAGCCGATGGCCGCCAGCGCCGTGGCCAGCAGACCGAAGGCGGCGGCCAGAAATGCGATCATGCGCTCCGTCGACAGGTTCTGATCGAGCTGCTCGCGGAGGGTCCGCATCTCATAAACGGGTACGTTGGGGTCGGCCTCGGCCACGGTGCGCCGGATGGCGGCAAAGACTCCCTCGGCATCCTGCCGCGTCCGGACGTACCCGCTCATTTCAGTGATGAAGTCGTTCTGGCGGGCGGCGATGAAAATCTGGGGCTGCTTTTCTTCCCGCATGTGCTGATACTTGGCGTCGCGGGTGACACCGGCGATCTCGATGTCGAGCACGGTTTCCGGCCCGCTACCGAATCCCACGCGGCGGCCCAGCGCGCCGCGATCACCGAAAAACTTGCCGGCGAACGCCTCATTCACGATGGCCACTTTCGGGCGGCCCATCGCGTCCGCCTCAGTGAACTCCCGGCCGGCGATTACCGGAATTCCAAGCGTTTTGAAATAGCCGGGCGTCACGGCGTTGAAGAAGGGGCTCATGTTCTCGCCCTGCCTGGCCTCATAGCCTTCCACGACAATTCCACGGTCCCATTGGTCAGCGGAGAGTAGCCGGATAACGCCAAAGCCGGCGCTCTCGACGCCGGGAATCGCCTCAATCTTCTCCTGAAGCAGGCGGAAGAACGCGCGGGACCGTTCGTTCTGGTAACCGTTTTGGCTGGGATCCACCGTGAAGGCGATCACCTTGCTCACCTGAAAGCCGGGGTCCAACGTGCGAAGGTTGTTGAGCGACCGGAGGAACAATCCCGCGCCGACCAGGAGGAGAAGAGACAGGAACACCTGGGCGACGACGAGGCTCCTCCGAATTCGCGAGTGGCCGCCGGAGGAGAGCGAGCCCGCCTGTTCCTTGAGGATCGGCGCGAGGTCGACGCGCGAGGCGCGGATGGCGGGAAAGAGTCCGAAGACAATCCCGGTGGCGATTGAGATCGCGAGGGCGAATCCCAGGACGCGGAAGTCGGGGCTGGTGGAAAGATCCACCGGCGAATCTCCAGCCGGGAGCAGGCCTACCAGCAGCCGCGAAGACCACATTGCGACCAGCAGGCCGGCCAATCCGCCGGCAAAGGCCAGCAGCAGGCTTTCCGTGAGAAGCTGCCGGACAATCCGCGGCCGGGACGATCCGATGGCGAAGCGGACGGCGATTTCCTTTTGCCGCCCGGCGGCGCGCGCCAGCAGCAGGTTGGCGATGTTCGCGCAGGCGATGAGCAGCACCACGCCGACCATGGCCATCAGGATCCACAGCGGCTTCTCAAAGCTGCGCCGCAACTCGGATCTGCCTTTCGCGGCGGGAGTCACATCCAGCCATGCATTGAGGAATCGCTGCCGCGCGGCCGTCGTGGCCTTGGCAAGCTCCGGTGTTTTCAAGTCTTCCACCAGCAGGGACTTGAAGAGAGGCTGAAGGCCGGCCTTGGCGCGCTCGATCGTGATTCCCGGTTTGACCCGCCCGATGGCATTCACCCACTTGCCGCGACGGTTGTCCAAGCTGTAACCGGTCATCCAACCGGAGGAAAGCTCGCCTTTCTGCATGATCGGGATGCGGAGGGCGCGGCCGGCGCCGACCTCGATCCCGTAGAAGCCCTGGCGGCTGACACCGATAATGGTGTAGGTGCGGCCGTTTACCGCCAGCGGCTTGCCGACCACCGAGCGGTCCCCCGCGAATCGCTGTTTCCAATAGTCGTAGCCGAGCACCACCACCGGGTGCCCGTCAGGTGTTCGATCGTCCTCCGGCGTGATCAGGCGGCCCAGCTCCGCTTCGACGCCGAGCAGTGAGAAGTAGTTTCCGGTAACCAGTTCGCCGTCGACGCGCTCCGTTTGCCCCTGGTGTCCGATGGAGAAAGCCATTCCATAGCGCCCGGCAAGGTCACTGAAGACTTCGTTTCTCGCCTTGAGGTCGAGATACATGGGATAAGAGATGGAGTTCGAGCCGGTGTTGTTGCCGATGTGGGCGCCGCGCCAGGTGAGCAGGGCGAGCTGATGGGGATTCCGTACGGGCAGCAGCCGAAGCATCAACTGGTCCAGCAGGCTGAAGATCGCGGTATTCGCGCCGATACCGAGCGCGAGAGATAGCACGGCGATTCCGGCGAACAGCGGGGCTTTTCGCAACCCCCGTACGGCGAACCGGAGGTCCTGCAACAGCGCGTTCATGCGTGCGTATACTCCCTTCGTCGCGTGACGTTACCGAGTGGAACGAACAGGGGACGCTTCGGTTTGCCGGGAATCACAGGGGAGGCGCGAAAAAGGGCGGGTGGTCCACGGATTGCAGCTTCCAGCCCCTGGGTGTCCGGATCAGCACGAGTTTCAGAACCCGGCGCCGCTGCTGGAACGCGGACTCGAAATCGCGCAGGCGGAAGCGGAGCGTCCAGTCGGCCTGAATCTCCCGGCGGGATGTGTCCCCGGTGTTGCGGAGAATCTCGACGGAGGAGATGACCTCGTACTGCTGAGCGAGCGCTTGGGCCGACTCGGCCAGAGCGGGCATTCCGGCGGCATCCGGCGACAACTGCCGCTGGAAGCGGCGGGGATTGGGCTCGGCCAGCGATTCGGCCATTCGCGACAGCACGGCGAGGGCGTCCGCCGCGGGGTCAGCGGCGGTGGCAGCCCGCGCCGCCAGGAACAAGGCGAGGATCGCGCTAAGTTCGATAGCTCGCATTGATCCGGATATACTCCTCGGTCAGGTCGCAGGTCTGGAAAAGCGCCGAGCCTTTTTTCGCGCCGCGAAGGGCGAAGCGAATTTGGCACTCGCGCGCGTCCAGCAGCCGCTTCATCGCCAGTTCGTCAAACTCATCGGCGAGCCCGCCGCGGCACACTCTCACACCCTGCAGATGGATATCGACCAGGCGCGGATCGAAGTCGACGCCGGAGTTCCCCGCCGCCGACAGGATGCGGCCCCAGTTCGGGTCGGAGCCGGCGATGGCCGTCTTCACCAGGGGCGAGTTGGCGATGGAGCGGGCGATCTGCGCCGCGTCAGCGTCCGATTTCGCACCGGTTACGCGGATGGATACGAGCTTGCGCGCGCCCTCCCCGTCCAGCACGATCTGCTCGGCGAGGTCCTCCAGCACCCAGGCGAGGACTTCGCCCACGACCTTGCGCTCGTTCTCGCTGATGGAGAAACCGGCCGCGCCGTTGGCGAGCACGCAAACCATGTCGTTGGTGGAGGTGTCGCCATCGACGGAAATGCGGTGGAAGCTGCGCTCGACCGCGGCTTCCAGCATGAGCCGGAGCGGGCGCGGCGGGATCCGCGCGTCCATCATTACAAACGCGAGGGTGGTGGCCATGCGGGGGTGGATCATGCCGGCGCCTTTGGTCATGCCGGCGATTCGAACCATGCCGCGGCGGAGGCGAACGCTCTCGGAGGCGATCTTGGGGCGCGTGTCGGTGGTCATGATCGCTTGTGCAACGGAATCGAAGGATGCGCCATCCAGCCTGGCCGCGAGATCCGGCGCGGAGCGTGTAATGCGGCCGCCGTCCAACTCGACCCCGATAACACCGGTGGAGGCGGGCAGCACCTGGTCCGGGCGCAGCTTTAGCGCGGTGGCGACGGCGCGGCAGGAATCGCCGGCGACCTTGACGCCGGTTCTGGTAGCGCAGTTGGCGTTGCCGGCGTTGACCAGGATGGCTCGGGCGACGCCGCGTGTCTTGCGCAGGTGATCGCGCGCGACGATGACCGGCGCGGCGCAAACGCGATTGGTCGTGAACATCGCGGCGGCGGAGGCCGGTTGTGTCGAGAAGATCAGCGCGAGATCATTCTTTTCGGCTTTCCGGATGCCCGCGTAGGTAGCGGCGTACCGGAAGCCCGAAGGCAGTTCCATCGTTGTCTGCTACTCCCCCAGAGTTTCGTGTTCCTTGAAAGGATAGCCGTTTCGAAAGGCGGACGCGGGCATGCGCTTCTTTCCTTCGAGTTGTACTTCCTCCAGGACCAGACCTGTTCCAGCACCACAAACCACCACCACATCGCGGTTCCGGGTTGCGATCTCGCCGGGTCTGCCGTCGGGATGCTCGATCGGCCTGGCCTTCCAGATGTGCAGCCGCTGGCCCCGGAACGTGGTGTAGCAGCCGGGCCAGGGCGTGAAGCCGCGCATCCGGTTGTGGATGGTTGGGGCTGTCCAGGTCCAATCGATCTTGCCGTCCTCGCGAGTGAGGATTCGCGCCATGGTGGCGGCGGCGTGGTTCTGCTTCTCCGGCTGGATGCCGCCGTCGCGCAGGCCTTGGAGCGCGCGCAGCAGAAGCCGCGCGCCGTCGCGCGACAGGCGCGCGGAGAGCTCGGGCGCGGTTTCGCTGTCGCCGATAGGCGTCTCGCTCTTGAGCAGGATGTCGCCGGTGTCGAGACCGGCGTCGATTTTCATGATGGTGACGCCGGTGGCGCGCCTGCCGTCGGCGATGGCCCATTGGATCGGCGCGGCGCCGCGGTACTCCGGCAGCAGGGAGGCGTGAACGTTGAGGATGCCCAGCGGGGGGATGTCAATGATGGATTGCGGGATGATCTGTCCATATCCGACGACCACCATGACGTCCGGAGAGAGGCCGCGGAGTTCCTCGACAATCTCGGGACGGCGGATGCGTTCCGGCTGGCGGACGTCGAGGTTGAGCGCGAGGGCGGCTTGTTTCACCGGGCTGTGCGCGAAATCACGGCCCCGGCCCTTCGGCCGGTCGGGCTGGGTGTAGACGGCGACGATCGAATATCCGGCGGAGGCCAGAGCTTCCAGGGAAGGGACCGCGAAGTGGGGCGTCCCCAGGAAGACGACGCGCATGGCGCCTATTTCCATTCGCCCGACTTTTGCATTTTGCGGATCTTGCGGCGGATGAGGTCGCGCTTGAGCGGCGAGATGTGATTGATGAACAGGACGCCGTCCAGATGATCGGTCTCGTGCTGGAACGCACGGGCAAGCAGATCCTCGCCTTCGAGTTCCACGGGGTTGCCGTCGACATCATGGGCGCGGACCTTGACCTTTTGCGCCCGGGTCACCTGCTCGCGAAAGCCCGGGATGGAGAGGCAGCCCTCCTCGCCGGTCTGCACGCCCTCCCGCGACACGATCTCCGGATTCAAGAGCACGATGCGCTGGGAGGCGTCCTCGCCGCAACTGAGATCGATGACCGTGAGGCGCTTGGACAAGCCGACCTGCGGGGCGGCAAGCCCGACGCCGCGCGCGGCGTACATCGTCTCAAACATGTCCTCCACCAGTTTCCTCAGTTCCGGCGTGCCGTATTCGGTGACCGGCTCGGTTCGTGTTTCGAGCACCGGATCGCCGTACTTGACGATGTTGTAGATCATCAGAAATCCTTCACCTGCTGCTGATAGCCCTGAAAATTGCGGAGCGACTCGCGGAGGGAATCGCCGCCGAACTTCTCGATTACCGCCTGCGCGATCACAAACGCGACCATCGCCTCGCCCACAACGCCGGCAGCCGGCACGACGCAGACATCGGAGCGCTCGTAGGCGGCGGACGCGGGATCGCGGGTTTCCAGATCCACGCTTTCCAGGGGCTTGCGCAGCGTGGAGATGGGCTTCAGATAGCCGCGCACCAGGATATCCTGGCCGTTGGAGATGCCGCCCTCGAGCCCTCCGGCCTTGTTCGCGCCGCGAGTGAACTGGCGGTGCTCCTTGGAGTAGTGGATCGTATCCTGAACCTTGGATCCGAAACTGGTGGCGGACTCTTCGGCGGAGCCGATTTCAACGCCTTTCACCGCCTGAATGGAAACGATCGCCTGCGCGAGGCGGCCGTCCAGGCGGGAGTCCCAGGTTGCGTGGGAGCCCAGGCCGACCGGGAGATTATGGGCGACCACTTCGAAGATCCCGCCGATGGTGTCGCCGGTGCGGTAGGCGATGTCCACCTCCGCCTTCATGCGCGCTTCGGTATCCGCATCCACGCAACCCAGCAGCACCTCACCGCGGCGGCTGAGAGCCTCGATCTGGTCCCAGGAAGCGCGGCGTTCCAACCTGCAACCGCCCACGCCCACGACGTGGCTGAGGATCTCGATTCCGAACTCGCGCAGGAACTCCTTGCAGAGGGCGCCGGCGGCGACGCGAGCCGCGGTTTCCCGCGCGCTGGCGCGCTCCAGGATATAGCGAGCCTCCTCGAAGCTGAACTTAATGGCGCCCGCGAGGTCCGCGTGGCCGGGGCGTGGACGCTTCAGCGGCTTCCTCTTCCGGTCGTCACCCTCGTCGACCGGGAGGGCCTCGGTCCAATTCTTCCAATCGCGGTTTTCCAGCAGGACGGCGATGGGGGATCCGATGGTACGTCCGTGACGCACTCCCGACACGATCCGGGCGCAGTCTTTCTCGATCTTCTGGCGTCCGCCGCGGCCGTAACCCTGCTGCCGCCGCCACAACTCGCGGTTGACGCGATCGAGGTGGATGGGAACGCCGGCCGGCAAGCCGGTCAGCGTCGCAACCAGGCACTCGCCGTGCGATTCTCCCGCGGTTTCGAAACGGAGCATGGGGTAACTTCATCGTAACAAGTTGTAGAAAAAGCGCGTTGCGCTTGACTCCCGCGTCAGGCCTGATAGACTGCCACCCCATGGTGCGAAACATTCCGCTGATACTGGCTCTGCTCGCTTGCGGCCTCGCGCGAGGGCAGAGCACGGACGCCACGATCTCGGGAACCGTTACCGATCCCGCGGGCGCAGTGGTGCCCGCCGTATCGGTCACCGCCGAGAACCTGGCCACGGGCGTCGTGAATCGCACAACCACGAATGCCAGCGGGGTTTACGTGTTTCCGGCGCTGCTGCCGGGCTTGTATCGCTTCAGCGCGGAGATGCAGGGATTCCGGCGAGGCGTGTGGAACGACATCTCACTCGAGGTGGGCGCGAGACAGACCTTGAACATGGCGCTGGACCTGGGCGCAACCGCGGAGACCGTGGAAGTGCAGTCCTCGACATCGCAATTGGGATACTCCACCAGTTCGGTAGGCAACGTCGTCAGCGGACGCCAGGTGTTGGAACTGCCACTTGCCGGACGAAGCGCCTACGATCTGATCGCCACCCAGGCCGGCGTTGTCGGGCAGAATTTCAGCGGCAATCGCAGCGGATCCCTGAACTTCACTATCGACGGCCTGAACGCTCAAGACAATCTTCTGAATGGGCTCACGAACGCGGCGATCGTGAATCGCGTGACGGTGGACCGCGCGGAGGAGTTCCGGATCATCACCTCCCCGGCGGACGCCGAACTAGGCCGCGGCTCGGGACAGGTGCAGATCGTTACCCGTTCGGGAACGAACCGCTTCTCCGGCAGCCTTTTCTACGAGCATCGCAACACGGTACTGAACGCCAACACCTGGTTTAACAACCAGCGCGGCGTCGATCCGATCAGCAACGAGCAGATTTCGCCGAGGAACATTCTGATCCGCAACCAGTTTGGGGGCCGGCTGGGTGGTCCGATCAAGCGCAATCGGACGTTCTTCCATGTGCTTTTCGACGGGGATCGGCAACGGCAGAAGAACGCCACCACGGCGATCGTGCTCACCGACCCGGCGCGTCGCGGCCAGTTCCGCTTCTTTCCCGGCGTTCAGAACGCGAACGCGATCGCCCGCGTGCCGACGGTGGACCTGCAGGGAAATCCCCTGCGCCCCACGGGCATAACCGGCGATCTGCAGACCGTGAACGTGTTCGGCCGAGATCCGAACCGCCTGGCGGCTGATCCCACGGGAGCCATTGCGCGGATCCTCGGCTCCGTTCCGTCACCGAATAACTTCCGGTTCGGTGACGGATTGAACACCGCGGGTTATACCTGGAGCCGTCCGGTGCGGATCGAATATCAGCTTTTCGAGTTCCGCATCGATCATCAGTTCAACCCGAATCACCGCCTCACCTGGACGTTCTCGAATCAGGGCTACGACAGCTTCAATGTTGTCGGACCCCAGCCGCTGCCCGATTCGCCCGGAGGGCTGGGACCCACGAACACGAAACAGTACAACCTGTCGCTGATCTCGGTGCTGCGGCCGAACCTGGTGAACGAAGCGCGAGCCGGCGTCTTCCGGCCGCGAAACACTTCGATTGCCCCCTTCGCCGAGGAAGCAGGGGGGACATCGCTGCTTCCCACCGCGAACGGAGTTCCGTTCATACTGGACATGCTGACCTTCACCGAGCCGGTGTTGCCCACCAACTACGCCTCCGATCCGTCCAGCCGCATGACGCCGGTGTATCAGTATTCGGATACGATCTCCTGGCTAAAGGGCAAGCACTCCTTCCGCGGGGGCGCCGAGATCCGCTTCGTGTCCAGCGCGGGTTACGATGCCTTCGCGGTGCAACCTCGCGCCAGCGTGGGCGCGGGCGCGGCGCCGGTGCAGAATATCGCCAACGTTCCGGGGATCGGCTTAAATACGAACCTGGCGCAGAACCTGTTGCTGGATCTGTCCGGGAGCATCTCCAACGCTTTTCAGACCTACAACTCGCCCGGCGGCCAGGATCTGCGCTACATCTCGGGCCTGTCGCGATATCGCAACTGGCGGCAGCATGAGTACAGCTTCTTCTTCAAGGACGAGTGGCGCGTGTCGCCGTCGCTGACGCTGAATCTGGGGGTCCGCTACGAGCATTACCGCGTGCCGTACGAGCGCGGGCAGCGGGGTGTGGCTCTGGTGGGGGGAACCGGCGGGTTATTCGGGATCTCCGGCACCGGGTTCGGTGACATGTTCCAGCCGGGGCGATTAAACGGATCGCTGACGCGGCCGCAACTGGTAGGGCCGGGAACACCCAATCCGGGCGTGAAGTTCTTCGAGCAGGATTGGAACAACTGGTCGCCGAACGTCGGTTTCGCCTGGACGCTGCCGTGGTTCGGGCGCAACAAGACCGTGATCCGCGCCGGATATGGCATCGGGTACGAGCGGAATCCGATCTACCTGACGCATGACATCGCCGGGCTGAATCCGGGCTTGTCGGAGGTGGGCATTTTGCTCTCCGGTTCGCTGCTGAACCTGCAAAACCTGCGGCTCCCCGTGCCGCAGATCGGGGAACCCATGGGGACCGTTCCGCTGACGCAGCGCACTCAGACGGTGCGCAGCTACGACGATCGCCTGCGGACGCCGTATATCCAGAACTTCAACTTCTCCATCACGCGCAGCCTGGGCAAGGACACCAGCTTTGAAGCCCGTTACGTGGGCTCGAAGGGCACAAAGCTGATTCGCGACGTGAGCATCAACGAAGCGAATATCTTCGAGAACGGGATTCTGGAGGCGTATCAGATCACGCAGGCGGGCGGCAACGCGCCGCTGTTCGACCGGATCTTCATGGGACTCGGGGGCGTGAACGGGACCACGGTGCGCGGATCGGACCTGGTGCGCTCCAACGCGGCCATGCAGGCGTTCCTCTCCAACAACAACGTGGGCGGACTGGCGAATTTTATTTCCAGCACCAACCAGTTCACCGGGGTGAACGGAGGGCTGCTGCGGCGAGCGGGCCTGCCCGAGAATTTTGTTCTCCCCAACCCGCAGTTCGCCACGGCGATCCTGAGCGGGAACTTCTCGAACTCGACGTACCACGCCTTGCAACTGGAGTTCATGCGCCGCTTCAGCAAGGGATTCTTTTTCCAAGGCAACTATACCTGGAGCAAGACGCTGGGCGATTCCGAAGGCAACGACGCGGCCCTGTTCGCGCAATTCCGCACGCTGCGTAACCGCGAGGTGGACAAACGCCGCATGGAGTTTCATCGAACTCACGTCTGGCGCAACAACGGCATTTACGAGCTGCCGTTCGGCCGGGATCGCACCTTCGCCAAGGGCGCGCCGGGCTGGCTGAACCACATCATCGGCGGATGGCAGGTGGGCAGCATATTCAACGTGTTTTCGGGCGAGCCGCTGAGCATCTCCTCGGTGAACGCGTTCAACGGATTCACCACGGCGGGAACGTATCCGATGGCCGTGGCGCCCATTTCGAACGGCGCGGGACGCGTCACCATGACGCCGCAGGGCCCCGTCTATTTTTCAGGCTGGCAGCAGGTGGTGGACCCTCATGTGGCCCGCATGACCACGGCCCAAGGCGTGCAACAGCGAAGCACCCTGCGCGCGATCGCCGATGAAAACGGCCGCCTGCTGATGGTGAATCCGCAACCCGGCGAATTGGGCACGCTGGCGGGACGCTTCTTCGAATCACCCGGATCGTTCCGGCTGGACGTGAACTTGATTAAGCGGGTGCGGATCACGGAGCGCATCGGACTGCAGATTCGTGCCGACGCCATTAACTTCACCAACACGCCGCAGTGGGGCGACCCGAACGCCAACATCAATTCGCTGGACTTCGGCCGCATCACTTCCGCGGACGGGAATCGCATCGTGGTGCTACAGGCGCGGATGACCTTCTAGGCGGCCGGCGCCGAGGTGGAGGCGGAGGCCTTGCGCCGGCGCGCCTGAACGAGTATCGCGAGCAGATAAAGCGCGGCCCCGGTCAGGTGGGCGGCGATCCACCAGGCGTCCGCGCTCTTGTCGAAGCATTCCAATACGCGGTAGAGGGCAGCGGCGGAGATCAGTACGTAGAAGCCAGGCCCCAAGGGAAAGGCCGCGGCGAACAGTCCCCAGACTCCCGTGGGCGCCGTTTCCAGCACCACATCGAACGCGCGCCACAGGATGGCATCCCAAGACAAGCGTCCCAGAAGCAACGGAACGATGAGAACGGCCGGCGTCGCCAGCGCACCAGCCAGCAGCAGCCACTTGGGGCGCATCAGGACGCGGCTTGGAACGCGCGGCGCGCGAACAAATGGTCGAACAGGTTGCCTTCGTGCGGCTGATCCCAGGAAATCTGCATCGTCGGAATCGGACCGAAGTTCAGACGGCCCACGTTCTCGCTGGTCAGGCACTGCTGGCGGAATTTCGGATCGTTGCTAATCACCGTGACCACCAGGGATGGGCCGATCGCCTCCAGGATCTGATCCTGAGGCAGTTCGACCACGCTGGCGAACGGGAATAGAAACTCGCGATTGGCCAGCGGATGGTCGACGGAGCACGTCACGATCGTCGGCAGCAGATAACCGCAGCCTTCAAACGTCGTGTACCGCGGCCCGGGGCGCATGGAAGCGGTTACGTCCACCGCGCCGGGCAGGTCCTGATCGATGATCGCGGAGATGCGCTCGGCCACCTTGGGGTCGGCGAAGGGCGAGATCTGCGCATCCTCGGCGTCGGCGGGCCGCGGTTCAATGGATGCGAGTTTGGCGGCCAGCGCCTGGGCGATCCTGGCACCGTTGCGCGGCGTCCAAACTCCAGACGCGTTGACGCAGGAGCGGCCCGAATTAGAGGCGATCGAGGCGGCAATCACATCAATGTACTTCTCCCAGTTGTCCGCCTCATCTTCACCGAAGATCACCTTCGAATAGCCGGGACCGTGGACTTCCACGCGGGGATCGCTTTCCCAGCGCTTGGTGGCCGCGACGTCGCCGAACACCATGCCACGCCCGCATCCGCGCAGGATCTCCGCGCCGCCGCCATGATCGGCGGGGTAATAGCCGAAAGCCTTCGCGGGAGCACCGGCCTTCAAGAGCGCCTGAATCATGCGATACGGCGTCCAAGGCTCCGCCGAGCCCGGCTTCAGCATCAGGGCGGTCTTCATGGCGAACGCGGGCGCCCACAACGAGTGCACGCCCGGCGAGTTGTTCGGCAGTACCACGCCCAACGCCGACGCGCGGCGGAAAAAGCTGACCGCGGTTCCGGCCACGTCGCCCCAGCCGCGATCCAGCACATCCAGGCTGGGCAGCCGCGTCAGACCATTCAGTACGGCTTCCATCTGGTCCAGCACGCCGAAAATCTTGCGCATGTTCGCGCGAACCATCACGTAGGGCATGCCCGTGGTGGCGCTAAGGGCCTCCACGTACTGCTGCGGGGTCTGGGTGGACTCGCCCAGCGGCAGTGCGTCATTCATGAAGTGCTGGCCCGCCTGTTTCGCGATCGCCAGGAGGTCGCGCGTGGAGAAACCCATCAGCGAATCCCGCATCTCGTCCTGGTTCAGAAGGTCACGGCGGATCAGGCCGGCGTTCGCCTGGCTGATCTCGACGAAGGGCTCCTTGGTGCGGAAATTCGCGGTGCGGATCAGGTCGACGCTCTTATAGGGCTGGCCCTGGCGAAGGATCGGAATGTGGAGCATGTTTCCCTTGATTCTACCGAACCGCGGCGGGTCGCATTACTTGTACCAGACCAGCCCACGGACCTGTTTCGAGGCCCAGTTCCAATTGTAATTGTTGATCGCGTGCCGCCCGTAGAGAAGGTACAGGAGGCGCAAGGATGCGCCGAAGACCAGTTGCTGGGGGTAGGGAAGCTCGGCGAACGGGCGGTCATAGAACCCGCGGAGATCAAAAACCCGGTAGATCAGGCGGTACACGTCCGCCAGGCGTCCATTGTGCGGTCCGTAGCGCTTGGTAACCCGGTACATCTCCTCGATCACTCGCGTTCCCGCCCGCGAGGTCAGGTTGTCACCGGAAAAGTAATACACGGACAGGACATCCTGGATGCGGTGGAAGCGGGCGCCGGCCTGGCGCAGGCGGTTCCACCACTCCCAATCAAATGCGAGCGCAAAGCTGTCGTCCAGTTCGCCGGCGCGGTGGTGAACGGCCGATCGCCAGAAAGTGCTGGGCTGCTCGATATCGTTGCGCATCGGCAAATTCGCGACAAAGGACTCCGGGACTTGCGTGATCCGTTCGGAGTTGTCGGCGAACACACGGCGGCAGCCCCCGGTGATCACGTCCACTCCGGGGTTTTCGGCGAACTCGCGCGCGACGCGGCGCAGCGCGCCGGGCGCCAGTTCGTCATCGGCGTTCAGGTAGCCGAAAATTTCGCCGCCCGCGGCGCGGAACCCTTTGTTCAGAGCGTCCGCCGTGTTCTTGTCCTTCTCCTGAATCAGCCGGGTCACCAGCCGGTCGAAGCGGCGGATGATTTGGATGGTCCCGTCCGAACTGCCCCCATCGACACAGATGAGTTCCAGCGCCGGGTACTCCTGTGCCTCGACGGATCGCAAGGTCCGCCCGATGGTCTTCGCCGCGTTCAATGACGGGGTGATGAGAGAAATACGCGGCTCAGTCAACGGGTTTGCTCCGGATAAAATGCTTCAGCAGCATCGCGCGATTCTTCAGGATGTCGCGCATCCGCTGTACCGAGTTACGCTCCTCCTCCAACTCCAACCGTAATTCTTCGATGGAAGCGTGGGCCGCGGCCAGCAGCGACTCGGCCGCCTTCGCGCGATCGCGAAGCGCGGCGGAAGTGTCCTGCCCGGCGGCCAGCAGTTCTTCCTGATGCCTCCGGACGCGCTCCCACTCCTTTGCCGCCGCGGCCGAGCGGTCCCGTTCGGAGGTTAGCCGCCGGTCCAGTTGCTCTCTTGCCGAGCGCAGGTCTTCGATCCTTGCTCCTAAGGAGGAGAGATCGGCTTCGGCCTTTTCTACTCGCGCTCGAAGCGCGGCGGCCATCTCACGCTCCAAGGCCAGAAGCCGCTCCGTGTTCTCGGCCCAGTCGCGGTTCTTCCGCGAGAGATCCTGTTCCCGCTGGAGCGCTAGCTGAATTCCGCTCTTGGCCTCGATTTCGATCCGCAGCAGCGCCTCTGACTTTTCCGCCCACTCTCGCAACTCCGCGGAAAGCTTTCGCTCCGCGGTCAGGAACGACTCTGTCTGCTCGGCCCACCCGCGGTGTTCGTCCGCCAGCACCTGATGCTCAACAACGGCCTGACTTGCGGCCTCGAGTTCGGCTCGCAGCTTCTGAATGTGATCGCGAAGGGCCGCCGACTCCTCGCGTTCCCTGTTCAGCAAGCCCTCGGTTCGCTCCGCCCACTGACGCATCTCCCGCGCGAGCGCGCGTTCCTGGCCGAGCTCACGATCGGAGCGCTCCGCCCATTGCGCGGTCTGCTCGACGGTCGCGGCGATCGCCTTGTAGCGGCCGAGTTCTTCCAACTCGCGCAGCGGCTGGCACGCCGCCGCGCGGGCGAGCAGGTCGCGGGCCACCTCAATGTTCGAGCCCGACGCCGTCGATAAGCGGTGGTTGACCGCGCGCGGATCCGCACAGGCGATGAGGTTGCGATTCCACAGCGGCCATTGTCCCGGCGCATCGGTCAGCCGCAGGCTCTCGGGGTCCAATTCGAACAAGCGCAGGCCCAGTTCGCCCAACTGGCCGGCCATCTCCCGCGTGCCGGAACCGCGCCGTTGCAGGTTGTCCTCGGTGAACTCGATGATCCAGACTGGCGCGCGGCCGTCGCGAATCGCGGCTGCCGCTCCGGCAAGCGCCTCCGGCTCGGCCCCTTCGATATCCAACTTGATCAGCGCGGCGGGCTGAGCCTCCGCCTGCAGTATTTGAGCCAGGGTCACACTCGGGATGCGCCGGGCCGCGCTGCTTACGCGCGAAAAAGCGGATCGCGGTCCGGCTTCCACGTCGAATTCGACTCCACCGCTGTCCTTCCACGCGGCCGAATCGATCACTCGCGCCCGGCAGGAGTTTCGCTCGAGGTTCGCGAGCAGGTGCATTCTCGAGGATTCGTTCGGCTCCAACGCGATCACGTCCGCGCTTCCTCCGCAGGCACGCTGCGCGCCGATGGTGTGCAGCCCGACGTGCGCGCCGCAGTCGACCATAAGGTCGCCCGGCCGCAGGTACAGCCACAGAAAGGCTTGCTCCACGGCCTCGAAGTGGCCGCGCCGAAGCAGTTGGATCACCTCATCGCCGGGATCGTGGCGCAGCCAGCCCACATGAGGCACAAACGCCCAGCACTGGCTCATCCGGCGGCCCACCGATGATCTGAAATGAGGTGGTGACCCTTCCGGATGAACAGCATGTCGCACTGCCCCATGGCTCCATCCAGGGGCCGGCGCAAGATATCCACGATTTCATAGGGGATGAATCCGCGCCGCGACATATCGCCCACGATCGCGTCCAGAGTGCGCATTTCCGGGCAGAAGGGAATGAACGTGCACTCCAGCAGAATCAGGTCGGCCGAGCCGAGGGAGGACGACGCGCCGTCCAATACACGTTTCTCGAAGCCCTGGACATCCACCTTGAGGAACTGGGGAAGAGGGATGCGGTGCTGCGCGAGCATCGAATCCAGGCGGCGTACCGGCACGGTGCGGACGTCGTCGCCGGAGAAGGCGAAGCTGCTTTCGTCCAGTTGAGGTTTCACGCAGATCTCGAGCTCCTGGTCGCGGTCGCCCAGGCCGCAGCCATACACCACGACGCGGCCCTGATTGCGGCTGGAAAGGACGGCGAGCTCGCGTGCCCGCTCCTGGAGCGGTTCGAAGCAGAAGTACGTGGCGCCCGGCCAATACGTCATCGCGAGCTGAGTCCAGCGGCCGTCGCTGGCCCCCACGTCAAACACGACCTCGGGTACATAGCCGCGCCGGCGCAGTCCGGCGAGGGCCGGGCCCATGCCGATGTCCATGGTTCCCTATTGTCGCTCACCCGCGCGGTTCGAGTTAGAGCGCGGTTTGGAGGCGAGGATTGGCCGCCACCGAAGAATCCGCCAGACAATGCTGGTAAGCCCGGTAGACTTCCTCGAACACACCGTCCCAGGACAAGGAAAGAGCGTGTTCCCGCGATTGGAGGCACATGCGCTGGTGCAAGTCGCGATCCGCGATCACGCCATCCACGCAGCGAAAAAAGGCATCCTCATCAGCCGCGACAAAACCGGTCTCGGCGGACTTCACCAGAAACTTGGGCCCTCCGCTGGCGGTAACCACGCTGGGCACGCCGCTCGCCATCGCCTCCTGCACCACGTTGCCGAAGGTGTCGGTGTGGGAAGGAAAGACAAACAGATCCATGTTGGCGTAGGCGCGCGACAGAGCCTCGCCTTTCAGCACTCCGGGGAACTCCCCGTGCCGCAAGTTGTCCTTCAGCCAGCCGAGCTCGCTGCCATCGCCGACAACCAGGAAGCGGAAGTTGGACCGCCCGTTCGCCAGCAGCCGGTCCTCCAGCGTCTTCAGAAACCGCACGCTTTTTTCCGGGGTAACGCGGCCGACGAAGCCCATCACGAAGGCGGTATCGGCACGGTCGCGGAAGCCCGGGCTGAAGCTCTCGGTGTCGACGCCGCGGCGCATCAGGAACGCCGGCCGTCCGGTCCGCCGGCGCAACAACTCCAGCAACTCGCGGTTCGGGGCCAGAATCACGCGGCCCAGGCGGTAATAGCGGCCGCAGGCCCACAGGATCGCTTTTTCGGCGGCTGTCGCCGCCCTGTCCGCAACTCCGCCCGGCAAGGAGCGCAGCAGCTTCTTCAATCGGAGCGCGCCGAACTCGTGCAGGTTGGTGTGCCAGGACGCGACCAGGGGCAGGCGCAGCTTCCATGCGGTCCAGGCGCCGAGGATCCCGCAGTCGCTGGGCCCCGTGATGTGGATCAGGTCGGCGCCGAATTCGCGCACGGCGCGGGCGGCCAGTCCGGCATGCCGGCGGAAGTTCAGGTCGAACCACATGTCCCGCTCCACCGGAAACTTCAGACGGCCACGCTGCAATTCCAGCGTCTCTACCATACCCGCGCGCTCCCGGCGAGTCTCCTGTCCCGCGTGTACGCTGAGAAACGGGATCTCCTTGCGTCGCGCGAACGCCTCGAATTGCCGGCTGGTCAGCGCGACGCCATTTACTTCATGGAAGGAGTCCGTAAAGAACGCCACGCGGGGCTTACCGCTCCCCGCCGGTGTGTGGGTCACGAGAAGAACTCCTCTCCGTCCGCCAGAGCCATGCGCAGCGCGCTCCGCACCTGCCGTAAATCCACCAGATGCATGAGAGCGACAAATTGTTTCACGATCGCCGGCTGGCCTCCCTTCCAGAGTACCGAAAGGGGCTGGACGGAGCCCTCGGGGGTCCGGTAGAAAACGCGATCGGACCAAAGGCGCCGGCCCTCGGAGAACTCGGGGTAAGGGCGCACGATGTCCCACATGGTCTGCAGGACGCGAAGGCGGATGGGCTCCCGGTATTGCGGCATGAAGACGACGTCGCTGACGCGGTCCCGCCGGACCTCCTCTACGAATTCGGGGAAGACGGCGGCGTTGGTGACGTTCACGACCGAATTCGGCTCCAGTCCATGCCGGTCTCCGCCGGAGATCACCGGATGTCCCGTTTGGCGGGCCAGCCAAATCACCTTCCGGTTTTCGGCCCAGGAACGGAGACCATTCAACTCCAGTGCGTGGATGTGCTCGCCGTGCCGTTCCAACAGCCGCCCGAGCACATGAGCGTGCTCGTGCGGGCCGATGCCGGCCTCGTCCCAGAAAGGATGATTCAGAACCAGCAGGGTCTCCGGAAGGCGATTCAGCATCGCAAAGAGATCCCCCAGCAGGCCGGCGCGGGGACGGTCCGTGTATTCTTCGAGGGATTCCAGGATCCCCGTGGCTCGCTGCGGCGGCAGGTTGTGAACGCCCACGTGAAAGTATGTAGGACCGAACGGAATGCTCCATTCCACCGAGATCGGAGCGGACGCGCAGCCGGTCAGGTGCAATGCCTGTCCCGCGCGGATGTTGTCGTGGTCGGAGAGCGACACCAGCGCCTGCGCCTCGAATGCGGACTCGATCTGATCCTGTTCCAACCGATAGGCGTCGCGGGGCGTAAGCGGGGGTGTCCAGAAGGCGCGGTTGAAGTCGATCGCCTCCCCCTTCCGCTCCAGGTGCAATCGCTGTTGCTTGCGCACCGCCGGTCCAAGGACCGGGACCCTGGCGGTGTAACGCGGGATCATCTCCAGGCTTTCTTCCGAGTAGCTGGTGTGGGAATGGAGCGAGACCGCGGTGCGGAACCGGCGGCCGAGAGATTTGTCCTTCCAAGCGAAGTGCAGTTGCGATCGGGTCATGAATGCTCCAATTCAATTGGCGGGATCGTGGGGTCTTGCTCGAAGCTGAGTTTCAGGTACGAGCGGGCCTGCAGTTCGATCCGGAGAGGCAGCGACGCTCCTTCCGGTTTGTCCTCCACCCAAAGCTGGAAGTGGGTCGAGCGCGATGTGCCTTCCTTGCGCACTTCGCCTCGAAGGGCGGAGACGCGCTCCGCGTCCTGAGCCAGACCGCGGGCGGCGAGCTTCCTGCCCGCGCCCGGATCCGCGGTCTTCCGGGTTTGCAGCCGGTACTGAGCCGCGTTGTAGACATACGAGCAGACAACCTCACGACGCGGGCCGCGGATCGCGGCTAGCAGGGAGCGCAGGAAGGTGTTGGGCTCCGGCAGGGGTAGCTCCCGCCGGTCCGTCCGGGCGGCGCGGAAGGCGCCCCGCACTTTCCGGATCAGCGGCGCGCAATCGCCCCAACCGTACGATGCCGGCGCGGAGAGCCGGGCGACGGAACTCCACATCCGGGTCCGGCTCAGCGAGCCTTCCGCCACGGCGTACTGTGGATCGCCGGCGGCATCCGGGGCGTCCACCGCCTTGCGGGCGTCGGCGAAGCTTTCCTCGGGGGAGGATGTCATGAATCCGAAATATGCCGCCTGGAAGGATTCGGGCGTTTCGACCATCGCCTCTTCCAGGAATCCCAGGCGGTTCAACCCGCGGGCGCGAGCCGGAATGGAGCCCGCGCCGAACTGAAGCAGTGTCGTACGCCGCTCCGGGCTCGCCATCTCCTGCAGCGTTACAAACCCCGCGCCAACCCCGGCGCGCGAGAACAGGCTGACCCCCAGGACGGTGATCACGGCATCCGCGCGATATCCGCGAGCCTGCCGTCTACCGGTGGCGCAGGTTTCCCGGAGCTGGTCGAGGGTGTGGGGGGACGGGTCGGCCCGGAGTCCGGCGGCGGCCAGCAGTTGCAGCAGGGAGCGTCTGGAAATCCTCACTGCTCTGTAGGTTGCAGGGGAGATGTTTCCCTGAAATGGGAGTTACGTGAATTTCGGATGAAACATTTCTGCTGGGGATTGTTGGATTCACAGATCGAGGATCAGCCGGAGCCCCGCGTCCACTTCCTTCTGCACCGCCGGGCGGAGGACCCCCACGCGGCTGGCAAGCTCGACCTTGTCGAGCACCACGATTTGGGAGACGTTGACCACGGAATCCCGTTTGAGTCCCGACGCGCCGCCGCGCAGGAGCACGTTGCCGGGCGCGGCAGCCAGGCGGAGGTTGCTGGTCAGCGCCGCCGCGACCACCGTTCCGATTCTGCTCCGGTTGAAGGAATCCGCCTGGATGATCAGCACCGGGCGCCGGAATCCGGGTTCGGAACCGCGCGGATCGGGCAGATCCGCCCACCAGATCTCGCCGCGGCGGACGCCGGCAGGCTTCACCAGCGGCTCCGTTTAGCGGTTCGCAGGCGGATCGCCCGCAACGGCTCGTCGGGAGAGGACTCGGCCTCCGTGTAAACTTCGTCGAGCTGCCGGGTGATCGCCTCCTGGCGGGAGCGATCGAGGAAGGCGGCGATCGCGCGTTGATAGAGCTCGCTGCGCGAGATCCGCAGCCGTTCCGCCTCGGCTTCGCCGCGGGCGAAGAGCTCGGCGGGAAGCGAGATCGCGGTCTTCATCCCCTTCAGTATAACCACAGTTATACCTAACTCCAGTAGTTCCGGTCCAGGCTGCGATACTGCACCGCTTCGGCCAGGTGCTTCGCTGAAACCGCGGCCGCGTGGTCCAGGTCGGCGATGGTGCGCGCCACTTTCAGAATGCGGTCGTGCGCCCGGGCCGAGAATCCCATGCGGCGCACGGCGAGCTCCAGCGTGCGCTCCCCGGCGTCGTCCAACGCGCACAGCTTCCTCATCTCCGTGGGCGGAATGTGGGCATTGAAAAACCCGCGCTGCTGCTGAATCTCCCGAGCCGCCAGCACTCGAGCGCGAATCTGGGCCGAAGCCGCCCCTTCGTCCTTGCCGCGAAGCTCCTTGTAGGGAACCGCCGGGACCTCCACGTGCAAGTCGATGCGGTCGAGCAGTGGACCGCTGATCTTGCCGAGGTAGCGCTGAATGATCCCGCCGGTGCAGCGGCACTCCCGCGTGGCATCGCCGAAGAATCCGCAGGGGCACGGGTTCATCGCCGCCACCAGCATGAAATTGGCCGGAAATTCCAGCGTCATCTGCGACCTCGCCAGGATCACCGAGCCCTCTTCCAGCGGCTGCCGCAAAAGCTCCAGAACGTTGCGAGGGAACTCGGGCAGTTCGTCCAGGAACAACACACCGTGATGCGCCAGCGACACCTCGCCCGGCCGAGGCGTGCCGGAGCCGCCGCCGATCAAACCGGCGTCGGATATGGTGTGATGCGGTGCCCGGAACGGACGCTCGCTCAACAATCCGGAGCCTGGCGGCAGCAGCCCCGCGATGCTGTGCACCTGCGTGGTTTCCAGCGCTTCGGTGAACCCCAAGGGAGGGAGGATCCCGGCCACCCGGCGCGCCAGCATGGTCTTGCCCGATCCGGGCGGTCCGATCATCAGCACGTTGTGAAACCCCGCCGCGGCAACTTCCAACGCTCGCTTGGAGCCCGTCTGCCCGCGCACCTCGCTGAAATCCGGCATCGCGACGCCTGTTTCCGGCGCGGCGGCCTTCGCGGGCGAGTAGGGCGTGAACTTCTCGGGGTTTCGCAGGAACTGCACCGCCTCGGCCAGATGCCGCAACCCGAAAACGCTGACCCCGTCCGCCACCGCCGCTTCCGCCGCGTTCTCCAACGGGACCACCAGGTTTCGGATGCCTTCCTTACGCGCCCTCGCGGCGATCGAAAGCGCGCCCCGTACGGGCCGGATTGCCCCGTCGAGCGAAAGCTCGCCTACGAACACATGATTCTCGATGCGGTTCACCGCCCCCATCGCGCCCAGAATTCCCAAGGCCATGGGCAGGTCAAAGCCCGCGCCTTCCTTGCGCACGTTGGCCGGCGCCAGGTTGATGGTGACGCTCTTCGCCGGAAACCCGAAGCCGGAGTTTACCAGCGCGGACTTAATCCGCTCCCGGCTTTCCCGCACCGCCGTATCGGGCATTCCCACGGTGGTGATCACCCGCTGCATGTCGGTCGGGTACAGATCCACCTCGACATCAATCAAATGCGCATTGATGCCGTAGACGGCGGCGGACCGGGTCCGGAAGAGTGACATGGCTGTAATCTAGTGCCACGCTGCCTCAGGAATTCTCAGAGTTTCGCTTAGACTGGAAATTCATGTCCAAACTAGCCTTTCTGTTCCCCGGCCAGGGGTCCCAATACGCCGGCATGGGCAAATCGCTGGCGGAGGCCTACCCCGAGGCCGCGGCAGCCTTCGCCGAAGCCGAGGCCGCTCTCGATTTCCCGCTTTCCCGGTTGTGCTTCGAGGGTCCGGAGGAGGAGTTGAAGAAAACCGAGAACACGCAGCCCGCGCTGCTGGCGGTCTCCATCGCCGCCTTCCGGGTGCTGAGCGGCAAAGGCTGGACGCCGGATTTCGTCGCCGGCCATTCGCTGGGCGAGTACTCCGCGGCCGTAGCCGCGGGATCGCTCGATTTCGCCGATGCCCTCCGCATCGTGCGCAACCGCGGCCGCTACATGCAGGAAGCTGTTCCGCAGGGTGTGGGCGCGATGGCGGCGCTGCTGAAGCTGCCTGAGTCCGCGCTTCCGCGGGTCCTCGCGGACGCCGCTCTGGGCGAGGTGGTCAGCGCCGCCAACCTGAACTCTCCGGATCAGGTGGTGATTGCCGGTCACGCCGGAGCCGTGAACCGCGCCTGCGAGCTCGCCAAGGCCGCCGGCGCCAAACGCGCGATTCTGCTTCCGGTCAGCGCCCCCTTCCACTGCGCGCTGATGGAGCCCGCCCAGCAACGCTTGAAGTTGGACCTGGATGCGGCGGAATTCCGTGATCCTCGAATGCCGCTGATCAACAACTGGCAGGCGCGTGAAGTCCGCTCCGGTAATGAGATCCGGGAGGGCTTGTATGAGCAGGTGCCGAATCCGGTCCGGTGGACCGACTCGGTACGGCTGCTGTCGGCCCTGGGCGTGACGCGATTCGTGGAGGTGGGCGCGGGGGGTGTCCTCAGCGGGCTGATGCGCTCTATCGCCCCGGAAATCACCGGGACAAAATTCGGCGAAGCCTCCGATCCTTCGGATCCGCCATCGGCCGGCTAAACGGGCCTATGCCGGACGAGCCGCGTTGCGGAACGTGTCGGCCGGGCAACTATACGGCTCCTCCAGATACGAGAAGCGCATCTCGTCCCGTTCCTCGCCGATGGCCTCGACGATCGCCCCGAACGGAATTTCGGTCTTGCCGGGACCGAGGGGCACCATCGTCCTTTTGTTCAACTTGGTGGCTTCCACCGACTTTGCGAACGTATACTTTGCCATCGATGTTCGATTCTAGCCCAATTATTCGGCGCGCAACAAGCCCGCGGGATTGGCGCGAGCCGCTTTCCAGCCCGGTCCCGCCGCCGCTATCGCGGCCGCCAGCAACAAAGTAGCGAGCACCCATGCGCCAGTCGCGAAATCGGCCGCTTGCACCTGGTACAAATGGGGCTGAAGCGATGGCGCCAGCCACAGAAATACCATCCAGCCGCAAGCGAACGCCATCCCGGCAAGTCCCACCGCTTGGCGCAAAATCAGCCCGGCTGTCCCCGAGGCGCCGGCTCCGACGGCTCTCCGGATCGCCATCTCACGCATCCGCTGTGAGGCCTGGTATGCCAGCGCGGCGTATAGGCCGACCGCGGCCAGCGCCAGGGAGATCCAGCCGAACAGTCCGGCTACGGAGCGCGCCTCGCGGCGGGGTTCCAGTACGGTTCCGATCGCCTCCCGGAAGCTTCGCACCGTGATCCGCTCGAGCTTAGGATCCACCCGCCGCACCGCCGTCCGCAGCGCTTCCTCCACTCCGCCCGCGCCCGGCTCCGCCCGGACAACGTAGCTCCCGCCCTCCACAGGGAACTGCAGAACCGGAAGGTAGATTTCCGGCTGCGGCTCGGTGTCCAGCGAACGCGAGCGGATGTCGCCGCACACGCCGATCACACGCCAGCGCGTTCCCTTGGGATTGCTCTCGCTGGTCCAGTTCAGCTCCAGCACCGATGCGATCCCGGAAAGGTAGCGTCGCTCGAACGCCTGATTGACAATCGCGACGCGAGGCGCGGCCCCATCATCGGCCGGCGTGAACCAGCGCCCGGAAACGAGGGGTACCCGGATCGCGTTTAGGAAATCCGCGCCAACCGCATTCACCCCAGCCGTTGCCTGCGGGCTGTCCGCCGGTTGCGAGGCGATTCGAAAGCGGGCTCCGAGAGCACGTCCCGCCGCCGGGAGCCGCGCGGCAAACCCCGCTTTTGAAACGCCGGGCACGGATGCCAATTGAGTAGTCAGATCCCGATGGAAGGCCGCCATCCTTGCATCGGTGTTGTACCGCGTTTCCGGAATTCCGATCCCAAAGACCAGGGTGGAACCCGGATCGAAACCCGCGGGTTGCGATTCCAGATTCCTATAGCTCTTCCACAGGACGCCCGCGGCCAGCAAGAGCGGTACGGAGAGGGTGAGTTGCGCGAGAACCAGAGCCGTGCTCCATCGACGCCGCGCCGGAAATCGCCCCGCGAGCTCCCTGTTGTGAAACAGAATCGGGATTCCCGACAACGCCAGCCCGCTCGCGACTCCGAGCACGCCGGTCAGGGCAAACGTCCAGAATCTCGGCGAGACCGCGGGCGGCTTCGCTCCTAACATCGACAATGCGGATGTCAGGGCAGGGAACGCAAGCAGGCTCAAAGCCAGTCCGCCCAGTGTTCCCAAGGCCGCCAGCACCTGTCCTTCGAACAAAAAGATGCGCGCCAGGTCGCGGCGCTTCGCCCCCAAAGCCTCGCGGATGGCCATCTCCTTGCGCCGCGCCAGGGACCGCGAGATCAACAGGTGGCAGACATTCGCCAGGGCGATCATCAACAATAACTCGGCGGCGCCGCCCAGCAGCGCGAGAGGCTTGCGGTACCCGCTAGTGACGGCATCCAACAACGGGACCGCGGTTGCGCCAGCCGGACCGCCCGGCGGCCGCGATTTGGCCGCACGCGCGCCTAACGCCTGCACTTCCTGCATGGCCGAAGCGGCCGTCGCACCTGGTTTCAGTCGCGCGATCCCCCATAGGGACGCTGCGTCGCGATTGTCGAACTCCCGCCCCAGCGGGATGTACACTTCCGGTGTTCCCCCCTGCATGGCGAACGAGAAAGTTCGCGGCATTACCGCGATCACCCGGTAAGGGGATTCGTTCAACAGGATCGGGCGTTGGGCGATGGCCGGGTCCGACGCGTAGTACTTCACCCAGGCTTCATGCGACAGCACCGCGGCGTCCGGTTCGCCCGGGGACGGCCAACGTCCGATCGCCGGCGGCACTCCGAGAATTTGGAAGAATCCGGGCGTTACCATTCCGGCGCGAATCACGAATACTTCGCCGGAGGCCGAAATGCCGTACGTACGGTCGCGATAGCCCGCGATGCCGTCCAGCGTGGTGGATTCCCGGCTCCACTCGCGCAGGTCCGGCCAGGCGAGTCCCCACCGATTGCCGTCCTGGGCCGTGCCCGAAAGGCTCACCAGGCGGTCTTCCGCCGCGTAGCCGAGCGTCCGCCAAAGCAGAGATTCCACGCCGGCGAAAACCAGCGATGCGCCCGCGATGCCGACGCTTAACGTCAGCACCGCGCCCGTCGTGAAAGCGGGAGCCCGCCTCAAGCTGCGCCAGGTTTGCCGGAGGGCCGATCGCATTCGACCCTCAGGCTAACACGGCATTCTAGCGGAGTTGCAGCGCCGCGGCGTTCGAAACCGCCGTTCCCACCCGCAGGGTGACCATCGCGGTCCCGGCGGGCAACCCGGAGGGTAGAAGCACCGCCGTCTGATACAGACCGAGGTAGCCGGGCGTCAGGACTGTGTACAGGGCTCGGATGTCGGTTCCGCCGACATTCACGACCACATTTTCTACGGCGTTGTATGGAGGTCCGCCGGCGATCCGGCCCGCTGGCAGCGCGGGAACGGTGGTTCCGACGCCGGTGGAGTACAGCAGCAGGACGTCGCCCGCTGCCGCCGGGTTGTTTGGACGAACCAGTGAAAAGTCGCGGTTCTTCAGAGCGATCACGCCGGTTTCATCGAAGAACAAGGCGGGCGCCGCCGCCGCTACCTCAATGTTGGCGGTGGGCGAAGCCCCGGCCGCCGTAGTCACGATCAGCGGCTGGCGCCCGGCGGCTACCCCCTCGGGTATCTGGAAGTTGATCTGCCCCCTGCCCACGTAGAGCAGCGGCGCGGCCGTTCCTCCCACGGTCACCTGCGTGCCATTCAGCGAGGTGGGTACGGCGTTCAGCCCGATTGTTCCTTCCCAGGTGGTTTCCACCTTCGTCAAGTTGGATCCGAAGATCGTCATCAGGCCCAAGGGAGCGGCCGTCGTGCGACCCGGATCGCTCACCGCCGCGAAGGCCGCGGAGACCGAGGGCAGCGCGGTGCTCGCCGGCGCGAGTTGCGCCCGAACCGCGCCCCCGGGGTTTGCCGAGGTGTGCAGGTTGAAGTAATGGCGTTCCGGATTGATGGTGAGCGAGTTCAACGCGCGCAGACCGGCTTCCGAGTTCACGGTCACCAGCCGCCAGATGTTGCCGGCGCCGGTCTCCGGCACCAATATCGGGAATGCCGTTAAGCGGGAGTCGATGGTGACCGGTCCGTTCTGCCCGGCGACGTTATCGTGGATATGCATGCCGGTGAATCGTGTTCCCGCCGGGAAGCGGGGGTTGGCGTCGAAAATCGCCGCGCCCGCGCTGACACTGCCATCCGCGCGGCGAATGGTATGCACCGTGAACGATCCCGCGGCCGAAGCTTCCAGGCCCGTTACCGGCGGCACCTCCTCGGAAGGAGACGCGTTGAAGGGGAACCGCATGCGATCCGTGTAGCGCATAGGGCCGCGAATGGCGCCGCCGGGGTTCGCGACACTGTGAACATTCAGATAGAATCCGCCGGGATTGTATTGGATATCCTCCAGCGCGGAGACGACAGCCGCGCGGGTCATGTTCATTTCCGACTCAAAATGGAGTATGCCGGAGCCGTTGCCTCCCACCTCCGTCCGAGTCATGGCGCTATCCAACACCACCCCTCCGTTCACGCCGGGAAGCCCGCGGTGCACATGCATCGCCGTCAATACCGTGTCCGACGGGAAACCGCTATACGCCACGTTGAAGAGGACCAGACCGGAGGTCAGAGCACCCTGGCGGGATCGCGTGGTGAGGATCATCACCGTGCCGGTCCCGATCGCGTTCAGTCCCGCGATGGGCGGCACCTCGTTGGCCGCGCTCATCTCGCTCATCATCACCATCATGCTGGCGCGTTGTAGTTGCCCGCGCATTACGCCGCCGGGCTTGTCCGTGCTGTGAAGGTTGAAGTAGTAGGCTTCCGGATCGGCCAGGATGCCCTGCAGCGCTTCCAACTGAGCGGCGTTCTCCGCGGCGATCTGCGCGGCGTATATTGGCAACTGGCCCGCCGCCGTGCTGACATCGGTTCGTTGCAGCCGGGCGTCGATCACGACGGGTCCGTTGGCGTTCGCCGCTCCGCGATGAATGTGCATCGCGGTCAGGCTTTGCGCCGTTCCGAACTGATAGCGAACGTCGAAATCGACCGTGCCGGAAGTGATCCGCCCGGAGGCATCGCGCACGACGCGCAGCCAGGCGGTCACCGTCCCCGAACCGACGATATCGGTGACTGGCGGGATTTCGTTCTGAGTGGATAGGACTGCCCGGAACGGGATGGACTCCGCGGTTTGGGCGGAGAGAGAACACACAGCCAGAGAAAGCGCGGCTAGCCCGGCTAAGGTTTGACCTTTCATAAGCGAGACCTCTGGCAGGTGAATAGATCACACACCGGGTGTCGAGCGCAAGGACCTGTAGGAAAACGAAACCCCCGGGATTCGCCGCAAATTGCGTATCCCGGGGGTTCGTCTTTGTCTTATCAGTTAGTTACCACCGTTCGCGATTGTGGTCTCGCGATCGTCCGCCGCCGCCCCCCCGATTTCCCCCCTCGCGGGCGACCATCGGCCTCGCCTGGTTCACAACGACGGCCCGTCCCATCAGATCGCGGCCGTTGCACATTTCAATCGCCCGCTGGCCGTCCGCCTCGTTGTTGATCTCGACGAAGCCGAAACCACGAGCTTCGCCGCTGAAGCGATCACGCATAACAGTGACGCTGTCCACATTCACTCCGGCCGCCGAGAAAAAGTCCTGCAGATCGTTCTCATTGGCCGCGTACGGCAGATTTCCCACAAAAAGCTTCATTTCGTTTGCTTGCTCCTAACTGTAACTGAAGAGGCGAGGGTCCGCGGAATACATGAGGGTTAACGTGCGGAAAACCGAGGATTCTCTTGAACACACTCCAGACTTACGAGCCTAGTATGCCAGAGAGCCGTCGAACAATCAAAACAAAAGTATCACTTGCCCCTGAAAACAGGCTTCCGCCGTTCGGTCCACGCGGAAATGCCCTCCTGAAAGTCCGAGGATCGAAGGGAGCGCTGTACCGAGCCGGCGATCTCCGCCCAGTCGGCGTCGCCGCGACAGATGGCGTTGAGCGACCGCTTCATCCCCTGCACTGCTATCGGTGCGCTTTCACACAGAGTGGTCGCGACGGAACGGACCTGCTCTTCAAACTCCGCGGAGTCAAAAATGAGGTCGAGATAGTTGATGCGCTGCAATTCCGGGGCGCGCAGGGTCGCGCCACTCAGTAGAATCCGCTTCGCCGCCGCCAGGCCCAGCCGCTGCACCATCCGCCGCATGCCGCCGCCATAGAAGTGAATCCCCAGGCGGCTGACCGGGACGAATAACTCGGTATCCGGAACGCCAACGCGGAAATCGCAGGCGAGAGCCAGGTCCACGGCTCCGCCGTACAGCCCGCCCTGCAAGGCGCAGACCGTCGGGACCCGGACGGCCTCGAGCCGGTCCGTCATTTGCTCAAATGCCTGGGGCGCGGATTCTGCTTGATTCAACGCGCCCAGGTGAAACCCCGAGCAAAAGGTGCGCCCCGTCGAAGCGATCACCAGAGCCCGCACTTCCTCGTTGGCGTCGACCTCGTCAAATAAGGCTTGGAGCATCCGCAGGTCCTGGGGCTCCAGCCGATTGTGATGGTCCGGGCGATTCAGGAGGATGGTGCCCAGGTGGCCGTCTATCTTGAGAAAGGGAGGAGTCGCAGCGCTGTCCGGCATTCCTTCAGGCTAGCGCCTGAGGGACTCTCAGCGATTTCCCAAGCCCAGCAGCACGATACCGAAGAGAATCAGTCCAAGCCCGGCGAACTTCCCGCGGGTCAGCGGCTCGCCGAAGAAAATGCGGGACCAGACCAGTGTCCAAAGATAGCCTAGCGACACCATCGGGTACAGGATGGAAAGCTCGCCCTCCCTCAGGCCCATTACGAAAAACACGCTGGAGACCAGAAAGGCGAACACTCCGGCAGCCAGGCGCCAATTCCGCAGCACCCCCAGGGGATTGGTCTTATCCAACCGATGTGCGCCGGCCTTCAGAAATACGCCGCCGAACGATCCGATGAAGGACGCGACAAACACCAACGCCATGGAAGACAGCGGGGTGCTCATGACTTGGAACTCCGCCCCAGCACCGCCACGCCGATCACGATGATCGCCACGCCGGCGATCTTCAGCGGCGTCATCCGCTCGTGGAAGATCACGACCGACAGAATCGAAACCCATACATAAGTCAGCGCGATCACCGGATAGAGGATCGAGAGCTGCCCATGTCGCAGCGCCAGAACCAGCAAAATCGTGCTCAAGCCGTAGAGGCAATATCCTGCCAGAAGCGGCGGATTGGCGATCATACTGAGGAGTTTGGCGCCGAGCGTCGGATGGTCGATGCTGGAAGCGCCGATTTTCATCAGCACTTGCGCTCCCGCTCCCAGAACCGTGCAGGCGAAAACCAGATACAGCGAGAGACGCCTCTTCGCATCGGTGACAACGACGGTGGGCACTTTCGTTCCCGGTGGCGAAGCGACATCTGCCGGCACCCTCATAGGATAGCCGAACCGCTTCCAACCCGAAAGACAACCGCACTCTGTAGTTCGGTTCCGGCACCCAACGATACAATGGACTTCATGCCCGTTCGGCGGATCGGAATCTTAACAGGCGGGGGTGACGTCCCGGGCCTCAACTCTGTGATTAAAGGCGTTGTTTACGGTGCGGCGGAGCACAATGCCGAGGTGATCGGCCTCCGCCGGGGATGGGACGGACTGACGCTGCTGAACCAGGACGTGCCCGAGACCGCCATCCAGTTTGTGCTGCCTCTGAACAAGGAAAACACCAGAACCATCGACCGCACGGGCGGCACTTTTCTCCACAGCTCCCGCACCAACCCTGTGAAAATGAAGCGGTTGCCGGCGTTTCTCGAGAATCGCGAGATGCCCGTGGTGAAGTCGAACCCGGACGGCACGCCCGCCGCATGGGACGTCACGCCGCATGTGTTAAAGAATATCGAATCCTTGCGCCTCGATTCGCTGATCGCCATCGGCGGCGACGATACGCTGAGCTATGCCGACCACCTGCATCGCCAGGGCGTGAGAATCATCGCGATTCCCAAGACCATGGATAACGATGTCCGGAACACCGAATACTGCATCGGGTTTTCCACCGCCATCACGCGAGCCCTCGATGCCATCCAGCGCCAGCGCACTACGGTGGGATCTCACGAGCGGATCGGGATCTTTCGCCTTTTCGGCCGCAACTCGGGATTCACGGCCCTCTACGCCGCCTACGTTACCAACACCCGCTGCGTCATCCCCGAGTACAAGGTCAACCTTCCGAAGCTGATCAACATTCTGGTGGCCGACAAGAAGAACAACCCCAGCAATTACTCCATCGTGGTGCTCAGCGAGGGCGCGGAATGGGAGGGGTACACAACCATTGAGTACGGGGAGCCCGACGCCTACGGCCATCGCAAGAAGATGAACGTCGCCGAGTTGCTGGCGCGGGAAATCGAAATGCACGCCCGCGAAGAGACGGTGGTCAGCGACCTGACTTATGACCTGCGCAGCGGCAGTCCTGACTTCGTGGATAAGATGGTCGCCGCCACCTTCGGCACCATGGCGCTCGAAGCCGTCCTGAAAGGTGAAAGCGGGCTGATGACCGCCATCGTCGAAGGCCGTTACGCGATGTCGCCGATCCCCGATCCAAAGCTAGGGCCGCGCAAGGTGGATGTGGCGAATCTTTATAATCGCGAACGCTATCGTCCGGATTACAAGAACAAGCTCGGCCTGCCGATATTCCTGACGCGGGCATGAGCGTCCTGCGGCGATGGTTCAGTCGTCGGATGCGACCTCCTCGGGCAGCGGGAGCCGCCGAAGTGAAGCGCTTCTTCGAGGTGGCCGCAGCCGACGAACGGCATTATCCGGCCGAGATCGATCCCCGAATCGAGCATGTCAAGCAGATCGCGGACCACCTGGGACCGCTGGACGGCAGGGTGATCGCCGATCTGGGGTGCGGAAAGGGACGATTCGCCCGCGTCTACCAGGAGCGTTTTCCGGCGGTCCGTCTGGTTTCGGTCGATATTGCCGAGGCCATGGTCACCTCGGCGCCCGGAGCACGCTGTTGCGCCACCCTGACTGCGCTCCCGTTCCGGACGGCTGCTTTCGATGGCGCCTACGCCACCGAATCGCTGGAACACGCTGTCGATGTCGAACTGGCGGTGTCCGAGGTGTGCCGGATCGTAAAACCAGGCGGCCACATCGCCATTATCGACAAAAACCGCGAGCACTGGGGCCGGTTCGAAACCCCGGACTGGGAGCAGTGGTTTGGCCGCGAGCAGATGGAGCGGTTGTTGCGCCGCCACTGCCGGGACGTAGCCAGTAACCTGATCTCGTACTGGGAGGACGTCCCGCCAGACGGCCTGTTCGTAATCTGGAAGGCCGTTCGCTGATGGCAAAGTAAAGGTTTGTTCATGCGCGACCGTTAGCTAGCGTACTTTTTAGCCCATCTTTTTGCAGCGGGGCGATGTCCGGCACATCATAGAGTCGGAAGATGAATACCGGAAAAGCGAGCCCCTGGATGAAGACCGCCCTCAGGCTTGCAGCGGTGTACAACATCGGATTCGGGCTTTGGGCAGTTTTCTTCCCCGCGATGATGTTCGAATGGGCTGGCCTTGCCCCCCCGAACTACCCGGAGCTATGGCAGTGTATCGGCATGATCGTCGGGGTGTACGGGGTGGGGTACTGGATCGCCGCCTCGAATCCGCTGGTCCACTGGCCGATCGTTCTGGTAGGCTTCCTGGGCAAGCTCTTCGGTCCCATCGGATTTTGGAAGGCAGCGGCTGCCGGCACATTACCCTGGACCTTCGGCTGGATCAACATCACCAATGACCTGATCTGGCTGGCGCCGTTCGGAATGATCCTGAACGCCGCGTACCGCTATCAATTGGAGAGGCGCATCTCTTCGTCGCCTGAGGTGCAGCGCATGGCGCTACGCTCGCAGACCCAACACGGCCTCTCTTTGCATGAGCTTACCGAGATCTCGCCAACTCTGCTCGTGTTTCTGCGGCACATCGGATGCACGTTTTGCCGGGAGGCGGTCGCCGATCTCAGCGCGCGGCGGCGGGAAATTGAAGCCAACGGCACTCGTATCGCGCTGGTGCACATGAGTCCGGAGGCGGAAATCGCGCCGTTCCTAGCCCGCTATCAGCTCGACGACGTTCCCCGGGTTAGCGATCCGAACTGCAACTTGTATCGGGCATTCGGCCTTACGCGCGGTAATGCCGGGCAGCTTTTCGGCCCAAAAGTCTGGATTCGCGGCTTCCATGCGGGAGTTCTTGAGGGTCACGGCGCGGGACGCCTGCGCGGAGATGGTTTCCAGATGCCCGGCGTTTTCCTGATGTTCCACGGGGAGATCCTGCGCAGCTACCGTCACCACTCGGCGGCTGATCGCCCGGATTACGTGTCGCTGACGGATACCGAGCAGCTCGTCCCTTAGATCCTCTGAAAGGTCGGACATGCCGGTTGGAAGTGGAGCTGGCGGACGGACTTGAACCGACGACCCCCTGCTTACAAGGCAGGCGCTCTACCAACTGAGCTACGCCAGCGCTCCCTTCATCTTAGCCGTCCCAAAAGACCTCCAGCAATGGCGGTTGTGGGTTTTCTTACCTGCCGTGGGCAAAAGGTCCCCGAGTCAAGGGATTGCCCTTTCCCTATTGCGTTTCCGACAATGTAAGTCTCAGCAATCAGATCAGTCCATAGCCCATACTGGATCTGTCTGCTCTGGGACGCCGACGCAATGCGGGAAACGCGCCGACATCACGAGATGCAAACGATCTACGCAGGCTTGCTAGACCTTTACCCCGGACCGGCGTTCGTATGGGCGGACTCGCAGTTATTGGCCGCCAACCGGGCGTTCGTGGACCTGGTGCGGGCGGAATCGCCCGAGGACCTCCATCTGATAAATCCGCTGCGCCACGTTCTTGCAGCACATCGGCCGCAACTGCTTCGGCTTTTTGAGGAAACGCTGACGGGGGGTTCGCAGTCACCGTGGGTGGAGGCGACCATTATCCGGCGGGATGAGGAACAGGTGCGAATGGAAGTCTCGGCGGCCCAGTTGGACCCCTATGGAACTCTGCAGGTGATTCTGCGGTCAGAGGCGGGTGATGAGCAAAGGGTTGTTCAGCAGCTCCGAATTCTCGCCGCGGGCCAGCAGAAGGCCATCGAGCAGGAGCGGGCCCGCATCGCCCGCGACCTTCATGACGAACTCGGCCAGCGGCTCACGGTTCTCAAGTTCGAACTGGCCAATCTGGAATCCAGCATGGCGCCCGGGGGACCGGAAAGCGATCGCCTGCGTGGGGCCCTGGACAGCGTAGACTCGATTCTAGAGACCACGCGCCGGATCGCGGCCAACCTGCGCCCCGCACTGCTCGACGAACTCGAGTTGCCGCGTGCCTTCGAAGAGCTGGCCCGGATCTTTGAATTGCAGACAAACGTCAGGGTCTCCTTCCTCTGCCTGGACGATCCCCAGGTGAAGCCGGAGCAGCGCATGGCCTTGTTCCGGGTTTTCCAGGAAAGCCTCACGAACGTGGTACGCCACTCCGGCGCGGCCCACGCGTGGGTGTCGCTCCGCAACACGGGCTCCGAGGCCGAGTTGGAGGTCCGGGACGACGGCCGGGGCATGTCCGCGGCCGACCTGCTCGCCGCGGGAAAGCTCGGTTTGCTCGGCATGCGGGAGCGAATGACCGCCTGGGGCGGAACCCTGGAGATTTTCTCCGAGCCGGGCGCCGGAACCACCGTGCGAGCGCGGATACAAAGGCGGGATTCATGATTCGCGTAATTATTGCCGATGACCATCCCATCGTCCGCCGCGGGCTGAAGCAGATTTTGTCCGAGGAACCGGACCTGGAATTCGCGGCCGAGGCCAGCAACCTGACGGAATTACTGGCCGTGCTGGAACGAACACCCGGTGATGTGGTGATCGTGGACATAGCTATGCCGGGCGGCAGCGGGCTGGACGCGATCCGCGAAATCCTCAAGCTGCGCCCCAGACTTCCGATTCTGGTTCTCACCGTCTACCCGGAACAGCACTACGCGGTGCGGGCCATCCGCGCCGGAGCAGCCGGTTACCTGAATAAGGAAAACGCGCCTTCGGAACTCGTGAAGGCGATCCGGCAGGTTTATGAGGGCCGCAAATACATCAGCTACTCCGTGGCGGAAGTACTTGCTCGCGAAGTTTCCACCGACGATGGCCGCCCGGCGCACGAAAAGCTCTCCGACCGTGAACATCAGGTGATGCTGATGATCGCCTCCGGCAAAACCATTTCCGAGATTGCCGCCGAACTGAAACTCAGCGTCAAGACGGTGAGCACGTTCCGCGCCCGGATGCTCGACAAGATGAACTTTCGCACCAACGCGGAAGTCACCGCGTACGTGCTCCGAAATCAGCTTCTGCCTTAGCTAGGGAAAACCGCGGCCCCGCTAAACGAGGCCGCTTCGTCAAGGTCAAATCAAGAAACGGGTTGGGACGTGTGCATGCATTCCGGGTGCCCGCAGGTACAGTCGCTATGGGCTTGCGGAGCCGTTGCGCCCGCGGCTTCCATGCATCGGTCGCTACAGAAACTGCTATTTTGTGCCGGCGCGCACCGGCAGGGCGCGTGGGTGCACTTCGGTTGAACTTCGTTCATGTCTTCCTCCGTTTTCATCAGTGCAACCGGCCAGCCATTCAGGAGCCGCCGGAACCCGGGTTTCGAGCCCTATTTCGAATCCGGCGAATCACCAGTGCGGAGCCCACCAGGAGGCCACCGTCCAAAATCATAGCCAGCCAGTATGCCGAGCTGACGGGAATGGCGCGACTGGTGGAGTCTCGATTCGCTTGCGTGCTGTCGGTCCGGCTTGCATCCCGACTGGCTTGGGTGGGTGTCTGGGATTGCGGCGGGGTGGGCCCTTGCGCCGATACGGTCAAGCCCGCGCCCAGCAATGCCGCAGGCACCATGCGGAAAAGATTACGCATCATGCTTCCTCCTGGCGCCCCACTCATGCGAGGCTTCGAATTAATGATGGCCACGGTGCATGTGCTTCAGAAGCGCGTCGCCTCGTCGGCGGGGCCGCGCCTTAGAAGCCGGCATGGGGAGGCGCGGGGCGCCTCCCCGGGCTGGGCGGCTATTTCTTGCGGCCGCGG
>JAIEPW010000005.1 GCA_019748195.1 Bryobacteraceae bacterium | reverse complement strand
GAAGAGATCGCGACGCTCGAGTACGAGCTGCGCAATGAGCTTCCCAAGGAAATCCTGAAAGCCCGCGCCCACGGCGATCTCAGCGAAAACGCCGAGTATCACGCCGCCAAGGAGCGCCAGCGCTTCGTGGACGCGCGCCTCAGCCAGTTGAAAACGCGTCTCCGCGAGCTGTCCATGGTGGACATGTCCAGAATCCCGCATGACCGCGTGGGACTGGGCTCACAGGTGGTGGTCTTCGACTCCACCAAGGACCAGGAAATCAGCTATAAGCTGGTAACCAGCGAGGAAGCGGATGTCGCCAAGGGAATGATCTCCACCAGCTCGCCCATCGGAAAAGGCCTGCTGGGCAAGCAGGTTGGGGACGTGGTGAAAGTGCAGATTCCGGGCGGAACCCGGGAAATGGAGATCCTGCAGCTCACCACCATTCATCAGAACGGCACGTAAGCCGGAGTTCTTGGTTTATGACCCTGACGCGCGCCATCGGCCTCGGCTCCAACAAGATCCTGCTGCTGATCGTCCGCGCTCTCGCTCTGTCCCGCGTTCATCCCAACGTACTCACTTTCATCGGCCTGCTGGTGAACGTCGGCGCGGCGGCGCTGCTCGCCACGGGACGCTTTTTCGAAGCCGGGCTGGTGATCATCGGCGCCGGCCTGTTTGACATGGTGGACGGCCGCGTGGCGCGGGAAACCAACAAAGTCACCCGGTTCGGCGCGTTCTTCGATTCCGTGCTTGACCGCTACTCGGACCTCGGCCTGCTCATCGGATTGCTGGTGTGGTACGGCACCATCGGCCGGTCCTCCTACGTGGTGCTCACCGCGGTCGCGATGATCGCCAGCGTAATGATCAGCTATAGCCGGGCTCGCGCCGAGAACATCATTCCCAGTTGCAAGGTCGGTTTCCTGGAGCGCCCGGAACGCGTGGTGCTGATCATCATCGGCGCGCTGTTCGATCGCATGGCGCCGGTGCTGTGGGTTCTCGCCATCCTGGGCAACCTCACGGTGATCCACCGCATGATCTTCACCTTCCAGGAAGCCAAGCGCCTGGAAGAGGCGCAGTTGCGCCCGCCCGCCCGGTCGAGCGCCGCCAGCAAATAGCCCTACCGGACCGGCAGCCGCACTCCTTCCGGGCTCATCGCGTCCGGAAATCCGATCCGCACCTCGGGATCCGGCTCCGCCGCCGCCGGCACGCGCAGGTTGATCTGGTACAGCCCGGCGGAATAGGGCGTCACGCCGGCATAGAGTACTTCCGCCTCCACGCCGCCGATCCGCGCGCGGAACTCGCCCCGGCGCTCGATCTCCGCGGCTTCCCTCGGAATGTCGCCGAACAGCAGGGGCGGGCGTAGCGAGCCTAGTCCGCTGGCGTACAGAATGATGATGCTTCCGGGCGCGGCGGGACGCTCCGGCGTCAGCAGCGTTCCATCGGGATCGGTTGCCACCGCGTACGGTCCCTGCTGGAACAACGCGGGCGAAACGCTTTCCACGGACAGCGCCACCCGCGGACCCACCACGCCGTCCCGATGCACCACCAGGTCGCGCGAACCCGGCGCATGTCTCGGCGGGATGAGTACATTGATCTGCGTCGGCGACACGAAGAACGGATACACGGCGATGTTGCCCAGAAACACACGAACCCCGCTGCCCGGAAGGCTGGTGGGCAGCGTTCCGGACGCGATGTCGCCCGGACGGATCCAGGCCGTGTTCCAGGACAGATTCCGCCCGTAAATACTGATGAAGCTGTTCGGCGACACCGGATGCGGGCGGTTCGTGGCCGCGTTCACGACGCTGGACGCCGTGTACTCCGGGCTTTGAACCAGCAAAGCCGCCAGCGCGAGAGCGGACACCATATGAATAAGGTGTCCGCCCGCCCGCTTTTTTCTCCAGCTACTGTCCGATCTGCAGGAACAATCGCTGTCCGATGTTGGTGGAGCCGAGCGAGACTTCGATCTCGGTAACGCCCGCCGCCACCTGCGGCACCACTACGTTGAACTGGTACAAGCCGATAAAGTTCGGCGCGAGACCGGAGTAGGTCAACTGCGCCTCCGTCTGTCCGAACCGGAAACGCACCGGCTGCACCGTCCGGTTCAACTGCCGGATGATCTGCCCGGCGATCGGCAGCCGCTGTCCGGCTTCGTTCTGCACCGGTCCGAAGCCGACGCCATATACAATCAGCGTATCGCCGGGACGCGGCAGCCGCGACGCCACGCCCGCGAAGTTGCCCGCGAAGCAATCTCCCGTGGCCGGGCATCCCGGCGTGTTCGGCGGATACAGAGCCACCAGGAACTGGCGGTCGTTATCGCGGAACGGCGCGACAGCCGGCGCCAGCACCGCCGGAGCTTCCGCCAGCTTCATCAACGTAAACGCATCGCTCTGCTCAGTCCCGCGGCGAACCACCACCTGCACATTACCCGTGGCGGGGGAGTCCGGTACCTGGACGTTGATCTGCCCGGGCGTCGCGAACGAGATCGGGGCGGGCTGATTGTTGATCAGCACGCTGACATCGCCGAGTGCCGTGGGCGCGTTGTCCCCTTGAAAGCCGCTGTCCCAACGCCGTTCCTCCGGCGACAGGTTCGAACCGTAGATTTCGAGCCACGATCCGCTTGCGCCCCGGCCCGCGCCGCCGAACGCCGTCGCGGTCACCACGCCGCCCGAGTTGATGGACGGCCGGTTGCCCCCGGCGGCGGCCGCGATCTCCAGCGTGGTGGTGTAGATGCTGTCACCGCCATTGTTGAAATTGCCGTTAGCTGCATTGCCCGCGGCGTAGAACACCACTCCACCGGGATCATTCGGCGCCGTCCACTCCACCTCCCACGTAGTGGTCCCTTGCGCATTGCGCGCCGGGCTGTGCGTCACGTAGGGTACCTGCGCCCCGCCGATGACGTCGTTGGAAATCCGTGTGTCGGAACCGGCGGTGAAGGTTCCCGCGGCCGCCTGTCGATTCGACCGCAAGCGCGCCGTCAAAGCGAATCCGAACCGGCTCCGGTTCTCCTGGGTCAGCCGAACCCGGATCGTCTGCCGCTGGCCCGGCTGGTAGGTGGACGCTTCGATCGCCAGCGATCCTCCGCCCGAGTTGACCGTTCCCGCGTGGCATCGGGTGCAGTTGCCCTCGCTGGGTGGAGCTCCGGTAGCGGCGCCAGGCGCCCCGGCGCTGTTCGCCGCCAGCGAAAAAGGAAGCATCAGAAACGCCATTGCAAGTCGAGTGCGCATAATTCCTCCGAGACGTTAGTTCGCGATATCCAGGAATAAGGTTTGCCCGATGGGTGAACCATCCAGCGTCACATTCAGTTGCACCGCCCCCTCCGGGATCCGCGGCACGATCAGGTTGAATTGATACAGTCCGATTGCCTGCGGCGCGAGCCCCGCATATTCGAGCCTCGCCTCCACCTGCCCAAAACGGAAAACGACCGGCTTCACCAGCCGGTTGAGGACGCCCGGCGCAACACCCACGTATCGCGACGGCGCTGCTCCATCCACTGCGACCGCGCCGAACCCGATCCCGTAGACGATCAGGCGATCTCCGGGACGCGCCATGCGCGACGCCACGCCGGCGAAATTCCCGGCGAAACAAACCTGCCCGGCGGGACATCCCTCCGTTCCCGGTGGATACACCGCCGCCAGGTATTGCCGGTTCCCTACCCGGAACGGAGCGATGGCCGGAGCAAGCAATCCCGGCGATTCCGTCTCCTTGAAGACCGTGACCGCCTCACTGCTGCGATCCCCGGACCGCACCACCACCTGCACCGGACCCGAAGAAGCGTCCTCGGGAACCTGCGCATTGATCTGACCCGGCGTAACGACTCCAAGGAACGCCTCGCGATTGTTGATCAGCACCGCGGCCGGCTGCGAGAAGTTCGCGCCGAAGATCTCGATCCATGACCCGGACGAGAAACTCCGCCGCCCGCCGAATGCGAGCGCGGAGACCACGCCGCCGGTGGAGACGGAGGGGCGCGAGGAGGGCGCCAGCGCGGCGACCTCCTTCACCGCGGCGTAGATGTTGTCCCCGGAGGTCGCGCCGTTGCCGTTGGCCGCGTTCCCCGAAGCGTAGAACACCACGCCCGAAGAATCGTCCGGCGCGGTCCAGGTCAGTTCGTAAACGAAACCCGCGCCGCGAGCGGTCTGCTGCGCGGGAAAGTGGCTGGCGTACTGGATCCCGGAAATCGTCTCGACCACGGTGAAGCGGCCCGCCGTGAACGATCCCGCCTGGCGCATTGGGTCGGACTTGCGGCGGGCGCTGAGAGAGAATCCCCACCGCATCTGGTTCGGATCGCTGATGCGCACGCGAACCGTCTGGCTTTGCCCCGGAAGGTAATCCGCCGCTTCAATCGCCAGCGCGCCGCCGCCCGAGTTCACCGCGCCGCCATGACATTGCGTGCAGGTTCCCGAATCGCCCGGAGCTCCGGTGAGGCCCGGCGGAGCCGAGTCACTGAAGGCGAACAGAAGAAGCGGTGCGGCAGCTACAGCCCCGCCCGCATACCGCGCAATCATCTGCTATTGGCCGATCTCAATGCTGACCGTTTGCGGAACCGGCTGCCCGCCCTGCGTCACAGCCAAGGGATAAACGCCGGGCGCCAGGCCCGCCGGAATGGTGATGTTGAACTGGTATAGGCCGATAAAGTTCGGCGCCAGCCCCTGGTAAAGAACGTTCGCCTCGCTTTGTCCGACACGGAAAGTCACCGGACGGGTCAACTGCGTGGCGGCGCGCGCGATCACCCCCGGAGCGACGTCCGGAGTGACTGTTCCAAAGCCGATCCCATACACGATCAGCGTGTCGCCGGGGCGCGCCAGCCGGGTCTGCACACCGGGCACAGCGCGGATGGCGAACACCGGTGGATTCGTGTTCGGAAATATCGCCCCCACAAACTGCGTGCCTCCCAGGTTGAAAGCCGAAGGCGCGAGCAACCCCGGCGCGGTGGGAGTCAGGTTCAGGCTGAAAGCGTCGCTTTGTTGCGATCCCCTCCGCACCACAATCGGCAATGGCCCGGTCTGGAAGGTGGTATTGGGGACCTGCACGTTGATCTGGTTGTTCACCGCGAACCAGATGGGAGCGGGCGTACCGCCGATGGTGACGCTGAGATCGCCCAGCGCCGTCGGCGCGTTGTCGCCCTGGAAAGCGTTGTCCCAGGTGCGGGTCTCGCCTTCGTTCAGGAAGTTGGAGCCGTAGATCTCCAGCCAGGTTCCGGGCGCCATCCGCGCGCCGCCGCCGTAAGCAAGGGCGGTAACCACGCCGCCGGAGTTGATCGCCGGCCGGGGGTTGGTAACCGCGGCGGGCGTCAGGCGGGTGTTCGTGGTGTAGATGCGATCGCCGGTGGAATTGCCGTCGCTGTTGGCGGCGTTGGCCGCTACGAACATCACCACATCGCCAACGTTGGTGGCCGGCGCAACCCAATCGAACTCGAATCGATTCGTGCTGCTGGGCGCGGTGTGCTCGATAAACTGAACCGCGAAGTTCGCCGGGCAACCGGCCTGCGGTTTGGTATTCCCGTTGTCGCAAAGAACAATCTGGCTCTGTCCGGGCCGGAAGTCACCGGCCTGGCCGTTGCGCAGATCGCTGGCCAGGCGAGCGGAAGCTTGGAAGCCGTAGTTTCTGGCCTGCGAGTCCGTGATGGTCACGGTGACTCGAATGGTGGCTCCCGGTGTGTAGGTGGCGCCGCTCGAGAACGAAAGAGCGACGTTGCCGCCACCCCCGTTTACCGGCGTTCCGACGTGGCAGCCGGCGCTCGCGCACGCAAGCGGGCTGTCCCCCGGCGCCCCGGTCACCCTCGGGTCGGGCCCGCGGGAAAACGCCCACAAGATCGCCGGCAATCCCGCCGCCGACAAAACAACCGCAGTTCTAGCAGTACGGGTCATCACGAAACTACCCCTCCGAACTTCAAGATTCGCGAAGCAGCAATGTGCCTTATTCTATCCGTTCCCGATCCGCAATTGCTAACGCCTTGCGAGCCATGGTAGTTAGCGGAATTGATTGCAGGTTCCCGGCAGCCACCCACTGAAATCCGCGAGGCGCCCGCCGCAGCGTTCCACTCTGGACGCGGCACAGGTACCGGTGGTTTACGATGGCGTGCCGGAACTCCCCTAACAGCTTGCCGGGCTTGCCGCCGGGCAGAGCGTCCGGCAGTTCCCAAAATCCGGCCAGCCGCTTCGACCCCGCGTCCACCTGCCGCAGCAGAAAGCGCCCGCGGTTCCGCACGATCCAAAGCGTTCGCATCTCCTCCACCGCGCGTGCCTTCCGCAGCTTCACGGGAAGCTCATTCTGCCGCCCCTCGCGCCTTGCCGCGCAGTGCGCGGCCACGGGACACACCAGGCACCTGGGGTCGCGGGGCAGGCACACCGTGGCGCCCAGCTCCATCAAAGCCTGGTTGAACCGCCCCGGATTCCGGCGATCGAGCAGGGCGTCCGCGCTCTGCTGCAGCCGCCGCCGCGCCGCCGGGCTTGCCAGGTCGCCCGGATCGTTGTTCACGCGCGCCAGCACGCGCATCACGTTGCCATCCAGCACGGCGTGGGGCAGGTCGAACGCGATGGAGGCGATCGCCGCCGCGGTGTACTCGCCGATGCCGGGAAGCGCGCGAATCGCCGCGTAGTCCGATGGAAATACGTTCCCCACCTGGCGCGCGGCCTTCTGGAGATTGCGAGCTCGCGAGTAGTATCCCAGTCCCGCCCATGCCGCGAGCACCTCCTGTTCCGGCGCGGACGCCAGCGCCGGAACCGTGGGGAATCGCTCCAGGAACCGCTCGTAGTACGGGATCACGGCCGCCACCCGCGTCTGCTGCAGCATGATCTCGGACAGCCAGATGCGGTAGGGATCGCGCGTTCGCCGCCACGGCAGATCGCGGGCGTGCGCGTCATACCAGGAAAGCAAGGCCGATCGGAAGGCGCGCACCGCAACAGGGTAGCTCAGAAACCGCAGCCGCGATGCGGCGTTCGTGGCTGTTCCTGTCGCGACAGCGCGATCCAGCGGTGCGTGGTGACCTTCCAGACCTCGTGCGATTCCCGCAGCCGGGCCTCGTCGATCAGGCCTTGCGGAAGATAAAAGTCCGATCCCGGACGCGCGGCGATCAGGCGCGCGAGCGCATCCGCCGAGGGCGTGAGAATCGCGGTCGCGAGCGGCCGCGTGGAATCGAGATCGAACTCGCGCAATCGGGCATGATACGCGGGCTCCAGGGAATCGAGCCGCAGGAATTCGTCAGCCGTTACCCGGATCCCTAAGGTGTCGAAATCCAGCGGCTGGGTGGCGGTGTCCGGCGGCGCGAGATAGAGATACCGGACCCGCGCCAGCGGCAGTACGCCGGAATAGAACTGATCGTCGGTGTTCACCAGGATCAGCTCATTGCCGCGGTTCCGGCCGCAATAGGCTTCCATCGCCGGCAGAGCCGGATTGTGGAACTCACCGGTGAACGGAATTCCTGCGGGGTCATGCGGGAACAGCAGCTTCGCCGCCAGCGCCAGCATCGCGACAGCCCCCACCCGGTAACGCGGAAGAAACTCCGAGGCCAGGATCGCCAGCGGCGGCAGCAGCGGCAGCAAGTACGCGGCGCTGCGATAGGAAAACGCGAGCACGCATACCGTTTGCGCCACCACCCAGCACGCCGCCACGCGCGCCGTGGCGGATTCGCGCTTGCGCCACGCCGCCGGCATCGCCAGCGCCGCCGCGATCACCAGGAGCGGATCCACGGCCCACAATCGCCGGATGTAGAACAGCGCCTGATTTTCATCGGACGTTTGCGAGGGCGCGCTCGCGCCATAGCCGATCAACTCGCTGAGGATGTACTCGGCGCGGAACCAGTTTGGGTTCACGGCAAGCTGATAGAGATGCCAGGGCAGCATCACCGCGATGCAAACCGCGCCCGCCCGGACCAGATCGCGGAACGCCGGGCGTTCCCGGGCGATCGCCCAATAGAGAATCAGCGCCAGCGGCGCCAGCAGGCCCGCGACGCTTTTGGTGAGGATGGCCAGGCCGCTGCACACGCCAAACCATGGCCAGGCCCGCTCCAGCCTGGGATCGCGGGCGAGGGCGAACAACGCCGCCGCGGTGAACAGCAACAGCAGCGAGTCGGTCAGTCCGATTCGCGACAAGACGAAAAATTGATGGCTGCCCAGCAGCAATAGCGGCGCCGCAAGCCCGGCCCAGGCGTAGAGAATCGCGCATACCGCCGCCCCAGCCAGCAGCGAAGGGAGACGCAGGGCGAAGCGGGAGAAGCCGAACGCGCGCAAGCTCGCGCCCTCCGCCCAATAAAGCAGCGGGGGCTTGTACAGCGCCAGCCGTCCCAGGAACTTCGGAGTCAACCAGCCTTGGCCTTCGGCCATGCCCGCGGCGGTGTTGGCGTAGGTGGCCTCGTCCTGCGCTTCCAGGCGGCTCACGGGATCCACCCACGCCTCCGTCAGGCGAGGCTTGGAGGCGGTAGCGGCCAGGAACGCGAAGCTGAGCGCGAACACCAGCGCGATTCTCAATCCGCTATGCCTTTCGCGATCCCGGCTTCACCACCGGGATGCCGTCCCGGCACAGCGGGCACGACGCCGGATCGTAGGCGATCACTTCCATGGCGTGCAGCGCGGCGCGCGGCGCGCCGGCGTCCGCCTTGCCGTTGGAGCGGTCGATGATGGAGCCCGCGCCGAGGACTTCCGCGCCCGCCGCGCGCAGCAGTTCCACCACTTCGCGCGTGGATCCGCCGGTGGTGATGACATCCTCCACCACGAAGGCTCGTTCGCCGGGCTCCACGCTGAAGCCGCGGCGCAAGGTCATTTTGCCCTCGGCGTCCCGTTCCGTGAAGATGTGCCGGACGCCCAACGCGCGCGCGACCTCGTGGCCGATGATCAGGCCGCCCATCGCGGGCGACACGACCACGCCGGCGGCGCCGGGCGCCAGTTCCCGCAGCTTCGCCGCGAGTTGCCGCCCGAACTGCTCGGCGAAGGCCGGATACTGCAGCACTCGCGCGCACTGCAGATACTCCGGCGAATGCAGGCCGCTGGTCAGCCGGAAATGCCCGCGGAGATAGGCGCCGGTCCGCTCGAAAGTTTCGAGCGTGCTGCTGGAAGGATTCATCCGTAAGCCACTATAGCGTGTTCATCGCCGCTTGCAGGCGTCCCGTAACCGGACACTCGCGGCCTCCGTCAACTCAAGGCAAAGTTATGATTCGCAAAGCCTTCTGTCCTGTGGGGTGAATGGCAGCGCCCGTGCACAGTGGTAGGATTAAGCTTTTGTGGGGGAACACGGCCTGCCCACTGCCCGTACATAGAGGAGTCATGTTGAAGACCTGCCAGCAGATTTTTTCGGCGTTCTGCGTTTTTCTGATGCTCGTGCCCGCCGGGCACGCGCAAGCACCGGTTCCAGGGGCGCAGCCGCCCGAGTTGCCGCAGTTGGAGGAAGGCGTGGGACCGTGGTACCGGGCGACAGCCCCGTATCGCGGCCGCGAGGTCCGGCCCATCAACCTGGCGAACTCCGGCCGCCTGGACCAACTGGTCCGCGCCGGCATCATCTACCTTTCGCTGCAGGACGCGATCGCGGCGGCCATCGAAAACAACATCGATATCGAAGTGCAGCGCTACGGACCGCTGCTGGCGGAACTGGACCTGCGGCGCGCCCGCGCCGGCGGATTGATCCGCGGCGTCACCAGCAACATCTTCGGCGGACAGCAGAACTTCGGCGCGACAGCGGGCGGCGCGGGCACCGGCGCGGTGCAAACCAACCAGAGCCTGAACCAGTTCCTGGGAACGCAGATCCCCTCCCTCGATCCGGTAATCACCAGCACGGTGAGCTGGGCGCATCGCTCCCAGCCGCAAAGCAACACCATCGCCACCGGCGTCTCCGCGCTGGTCACCGAGATCGGGCAGGCGAACTTCGGCGTGCAACAGGGCTTCTTGACGGGCACCAACGTCTCAATGAACTTCAACAACCCGTTCATTGACCAGAACGCGTTCCGCAACGACTTGAACCCCACCCGCAGCCCGTTTCTGCAATTGCAGATGACGCAGCGATTGCTGCAGGGCTTTGGTCTCGCGGTGAACCGCCGCAATATCCGGATCGCCGGCAACAATATCCGGGTCGCCGACCTGACGCTGCGCAACCAGATCATCACCACCGTCGCCGACGTGACACGGCTGTACTGGGATCTGGTCAGCTTCAACGAGGAAGTCGGCGTGCGCCGCCAGGCGCTGGCGCTGGCGCAGCGATTGTATGAGGACAACAAGAAGCAGGTGGAGATCGGGACGCTGGCGCCCATCGAGATCGTGCGCGCGGAAGCCGAGGTCGCAGCCCGGGAGCAGGAGCTGACCACCGCCGAAACCAACGTGCTGCAGCAGGAAACCCTGCTCAAGAACTCCATCAGCCGCACCGGCAACTTCAGCCCGCAGGTGGCCGACGCCCGGATCGTCCCCACGGATCGCATCCGCATCCCGGCCACCGAACCGGTGGAGCCGATTCAGGACCTGGTGGGCCGCGCGCTCGAGAACCGGCCGGAGCTGCAGCAGAGCCGGCTGAATATCGACAACGCCCGCATCAACCTGACGGGCTTGAAGAACGCGCTGCTGCCGAGCATCGACGCCTTCGTCGATCTCCGCAACAACAGCCTTGCGGGTCAGATCAACACCCAGACCGGACCTCCGGGCTCGCCGCTGCTGCCGCGCAATCCGGATCAGTTCTTCGTGGGCAGCTACACCACCGCGCTGGGGCAGATCTTCCGGCGCAACTTCCCGGATTATGCCTTCGGCGCGCAGCTCAACATTCCGCTGCGCAACCGCGCGGCGCAAGCCGATTTCGCCAACGCGCAGTTGACCGTCCGCCAGAACGAACTTCAGTTCCAGCGCCAGTCGAACGGCATTCGCGTGGAGGTTCAGAACTCGCTGATCGCGCTGCAGCAGGCGCGGGCGCGGCATCGCGCGGCGGAGAAGAGCCGCCAGCTCGCGGAACAGACGCTGGACGCGGAGCAGAAGAAGTATCAGTTGGGAGCTTCCAGCATTTTCTTCGTGATTCAGGCGCAGCGCGATGTGGCCAACGCCCAATTCGCCGAAGTGCAGGCTCTCACGGCGTACGCGCGGGCGCGGGTGCAGTTGGAGGTCGCCACCGGAACGGTGCTGGAGCGCAACAACATTTCGATCGAGGAAGCGAAGGCGGGACGCATCTCGTTTGCGCCGACGCCGATCCCGAACAACCGCTAGGCGGGTGGCGAGCGGCTGCCCCACGCGAGACAGACAGAAGCCCTATGATATGGGACAGATGGTGTTCCGAACGGAACTGTCCCTTCTGCTTCGCAGCTCGCATGCCGGCTCGCCGCCGAGTCTGGACGGGCACAGCTTGGAGGACCACGGGGGAGGAGCGAGTCAATGCTGACCGAGTTGCGGATTCGCAACTTCAAGAACTGGTCCGACACTTCCGAAATCCGGCTGGCGCCGATCACGGTCTTCTTTGGCAGCAATAGTTCTGGAAAAAGCAGCCTGATTCAGTTTCTGCTGATGCTCAGACAGACTGCGGAATCGCCAGATCGCCGCCGCGTACTGCATCCCGGTGACCAAAACACGCCCGTGGAGCTCGGCACCTTTCGCGATCTGGTCCATGGCCATGACCTGACGAAAGAGATTGCTCTCTCCCTGGCATGGACCCTTCCCAAACCGCTGTCCATCGTCGATCCGGTCGCCATTGAATCTTTCGAGGGAAGTTCGCTTTCCTTTGAAGCTTCGATCGCTTTCGACGAGAAGGCTCCGCCACGGGTCCGACGTCTGGAATACGAGCTGAAAAAAGACGGCCAAGTCTTAACCGTCTCAATGGTTCCGTTCGGTACGCCCGCGGCATTGAAGCAAAAATTCGAACTGCAGGCTAAGCCGTACCGACTTGTGCGAAACCAGGGCCGGGCATGGAAGCTCCCGGCGCCGGTTCGGTTTTATGGTTTCCCCGACGAAGTGGGCGCTTACTATCAGAACGCGGGTTTCACAAGCGACCTCGCGCTTTCGCTGGAACAGCAACTCCGGCGAATTCACTATCTGGGTCCTCTCCGGACGGTACCCAAACGGTCTTACGTATGGTCCGGGGAGGTGCCTGACCACGTCGGATGGGCCGGTGATCGCGCCGTGGAAGCCTTACTGGCTGCCGCCGACCGCAAGATCAGCGCGGGCTACAAACGGCCAAACACGGGATTCTCCATAGTAATCGCGCGATGGTTGAAGCAAATGGGGCTTCTCGACAGCTTCGAGGTGCGGCCCATCGCGAAGGATCGCAAGGAGTACGAAGTGCTTGTTCGCACCGGCGCCACCAGCGCGGACGTGACGCTCCCGGACGTGGGATTCGGGGTGTCGCAGGTGCTTCCGGTCATCGTGCAGTGCTTCTATGCCCAGCCTCACACGACGATATTGCTGGAGCAGCCCGAGATCCATCTTCATCCCTCCGTGCAAATGACTCTTGCGGACTTGTTCATCGAAGCCGTGCAGTCGCGCGAAGGAGGCCAGGACCGAGGGATACAACTGATTGTGGAAAGCCACTCGGAACACTTCCTCAGGAGACTGCAGCGGAGGATCGCCGAAGGGGCTGTTTCCCGGGATGATGTAGCCCTGTACTTCTGCCGCCGTGGAGCGGACGGGTCCATTCTGGAGCCGCTGCGCGTGAATCTCTTCGGCGACATCGAGAATTGGCCGGATGACTTCTTCGGCGACGAGATGGGTGAATTGACCGCCCGGCTGAACGCAGCCGCTGACCAGCAGGCTCTTGCAAATTGAGGAAGAGAGCGGGAAGACGGCGCGGCGCGCGGGTGGTGGACACCAATGTTCCGGTGGTCGCAAACCGCAAGGACTCAGAGAGCGTCGTTTGCGCCGCGGCCTGCGCTACTGCCCTGAACGCAATCAAGAACTCGGGCGTCCTTGTGCTTGATGAGGCGGGTTTGATCCTGCTGGAGTATCGAAAATATCTTTCCTACTCCGGGCAACCCGGCGCAGGCGACGCCTTCTTCAAGTGGGTTACGGACAATCGCTATCGAACCGATCGTGTCCAAGCGGTTCATCTGCGGCCGGACCCGGCTGTTCCTGGGGGGCTCGCGGCATTCCCGAACGACCCCAAGTTGGCTCAGTTCGACAGATCGGATCGTAAGTTCGTCGCTGTGGCAATGACCCACCCGGAACGTCCACCCATCCTCAACGCGATCGACAGCGACTGGTGGGTGTTCAGAAGTCCGCTACTGGTTCACGGGATCGAGGTCCACTTCCTCTGCGGCGAAAGTCGGTTTTCCACAGAGCGGTGAAGCGAGGCGCGTAAAGGCTTCCCGGCCAGCAATTTAGAAGATCCGCACCAGGGCCAGCGTGATCATGGAGTTCAGCGCGATGCTGGCCGCGAGCCAGAACAGGTAAGGCAGATCCACGGTGGCCAGACGAGTTCTCATATATGCACCGACGGATCGGCAGCCCGAATCGTTCCCTTTAGCGTGAATGGTGGATTTCCCGGTACTTGGCCGGCGTTAAACCCATTTCCCGGCGAAAGATCGATGAAAAATGGCTCTGGTCGGCGAACCCGCAGGTGATCGCGATCTGAGCCAGGGACGCGCTGCTGCTGGTCATCAGCGAACAGGCGTGCTCAATCCGCTTCTTGCGGATGTAATCGCCCACCGTCAAGCTGAAGTGCCGCCGGAACTCGCGCGACAGGTGAACGCGGTGTACGCCCCCCACCTCCGCTACCTGTTCGAGCGTAAGAGGATCGAGGTAATGCGTGTCGATCCACTGCCGCGTGGACCGCAGCCATCGCGGCGCGGAGGCGCTGGCGGGTTCGGCATTGGAACGCACCAGTTCCGCCAGAGTCTCCAGAAGGATGCCCTCCAGCGCGAGCGCGGACACGTCGTCCCGCAAATGGAACTCCCGCTCCATGCGATTGGAAAGCCACTGCGCCGCCACGCCCTGAATTTCCGAAGGCTGGTCAGGCAGTTCCGGCATCGCGCGCAGTTCCTCGGGGCGGAACTGCACCATCAGGCACTTGCACTCGGTTTCGAAAATGTTCCCGTGCAGCGTCTCCGCCGGGATGTATTGAACTGTCTTCTGAACACACAGGCGGCGATCTTCGCCTCGCGTCTCCAGATATTCGCCGGACAGGATGTAGGCCAGCAGGGGCTCGCCGTGGCGATGCTCCCCGACGTTCAAACCGGCGGGGTAAACTCGCACGGACATGCGAAATCCGGGCAGGTGGCGCTCACTCTCTACGATGCCCCCAGGCTCACAAGTCGCGCCTGCCACCCAACTTCCTCCATTGGGCTTCAACATTCCAAGCATCCTCCCTCCAAGGAACGACAGGCTTCCCCCAACCGGCACAACAGCCGTATTTAAGATCTAGACGAAATACTGCTGCTGAGGTTCCGGGTAACTCAGCAAAAGTTCCCAACTATCCTGGTAGACGATGACGCTCCCCCGCTTTTACCCCATCCTGGACCTGGAGGTGCTCACCTGGAGGGGTTACACGCCCCTCGATACGGCGGTCCAGATGCTGGAGCGGGGCGTTCGCCTGATGCAGTTCCGCCACAAGAAACAGTTCACCCCTGAGATTCTGGAACTTCTGGGCCTGATCTCGGAACAGTGCCGGTCCGCCGGGGCGCTGTTCGTGGTGAACGATCGACCCGACGTGGCGGCGCTTCTCCCGGGAACCGGCGTGCACCTGGGACAGGAGGACCTGACGCCGCGGCAGGCGCGCCGGATCTTTTCGGAACCGCGCCTGCTCGGATATTCCACGCATAACGAATCACAGCTTCGCGACGCCCAGGAGGAGCCGGCGGATTACTACGCGCTCGGCCCCGTGTTCGGCACGTCCACGAAAGTGAATCCGGATCCGGCCGTCGGGCTCGCGGAATGGAAGCGGCTGCGGGGGTTCAGCGCCAGGCCGCTGGTAGCCATCGGCGGGATCACGCGGGCCACCGCCGCGCCGGTGCTCCACGCGGGCGCTGACTCGCTGGCGGTGATCTCGGATGTGTATCCGGAAGAAGGAAGCCGCCAGGCGTTGGACCTCCGCTTGCGCGAATGGCTGCGCCTGACGGCTTAAGCGAACTTACTTAGAGGCGGGCTGCGGCGAACGGTTCAGCTTGCTGGACGCCCGCGAATATCCGAAGTAGACCAGAAATCCTACCAGCATCCAACCCAGCGCGGTAACCTGCGTGCGCTGGTCCAGCGCGATAATCATGCCCGAGCACACCACCATTCCCAGAATCGGCACCAGCGGGACCAACGGCGTGCGGAACGGACGGTTGGCGTTCGGATCCGAACGGCGCATGATCCACACGCCCGCGCTCACCAGAACGAACGCGAACAACGTGCCGATGCTGGTGAGATCGCCCGCCATGCTGCCCGGAATGAACGCGGCGAACGCGCCCACGAAGAAGAACAGCACGATGTTCGACTTCCAGGGCGTCCGGAACTTGGGATGCACCTCGGCGAACAACTTCGGCAGCAGGCCGTCGTTGGCCATGGAGAAGAACACCCGGCTCTGGCCCAGCAGCATCACCAGGATCACGGAGGAGAAGCCGGCGAGAATGGCCACCGTGACCAGGGTCGCCAGCCAGCCGTAGCCCGGCATGTAATTCTGAATCGCAAAGGCTACGGACGCTTCCTTGCCCGCGGTCTTGAATTCCGTCCAGTTGGCGACACCCGTCAGCACGTGTCCGAAGAGGATGTACAGGACGGTGCAGACCGCCAGCGATCCCAGAATGCCGATCGGCATGTCCCGCTCCGGACGTTTTGCCTCCTGCGCCGCGGTGGATACCGCGTCAAAGCCGATAAACGCGAAAAACACGATACCGGCGCCGCCCAGGACCCCGCCCCACCCGTGGCGGAAGATGCCTTCGTGGCCCGGCGTGCCTTCCGGGATCAGGTACGGGGTGTGGTTGGCCGGGTTGATGAACTGCCAGCCGATGGCGATGAAGATCAGCACGATGCCCACCTTGATGAACACGATAATCGCGTTCACCGTGGCCGATTCCTGCGTGCCCTTGATCAGCAGCGCGGTCAGCAACAGCAGAATCAGAAGCGCGGGAGCGTTCAGAATACCGCTAACACCGTTGGCGGAGACTTCCAGCGGAGAGTGACACCATTCATAGGGGATCGCGCCGCCCAGCAGGTTGTTCAGGTATTCGCTCCAGGCAATGGACACGGTCGCCGCCCCCAGGGCGTACTCCAACACCAGGGCCCAGCCGATGGTCCAGGCCACGAACTCGCCCATGGTGCAATACGCATAGGTATACGCGCTGCCCGCGATCGGGATCATGGACGCGAACTCCGCGTAGCACAGGCCGGCGAAGGCGCAGCCGATGGCCGCGAAGATGAATGCCAGGGTCACCGCGGGTCCGGCCGCTTCCGCCGAGGCGGCGGCCGTCCGGACGAACAATCCCGCGCCGATGATGGCGCCGATGCCCAGACCGACCAGGTCCTTGGCGGTCAAAGTCCGCTTCAGGTCCATTCCCTTCGCCGCGGTGAGCAGGGATTCCAGCGATTTCTTGCGCGTAAGGCTGTTATTACTCATGAACTTGGCGTCAAGACCTCATTTCGTAGGCAACGATCCGTGATCTAGCCGGCACGGATTCGTAACTGGCGAGGATATCACAGCCGGCAACCTGGACATGCTTGTTTCCACTTCAGGTTACGTCGATGCGTTTCATGTTGTCGTCGGGAATGCGGTCAATCAACAGCCGCCTGGGGTCAATGCCCGCCTTGGCTGGAAGTTCGGAAACCGTAAACGTGAAGGTCTTGCGGCCCGCGCCCAGCCGGACCTGCTCGCGATGCAGCAGCTTGCCGTACTGCTTGCCCTTTTGCGGCTCCGCGAAGGCGCCGATCTCGATGACGTCGTTCATCGGCGTCTCTACTTCCTCGCCGGTGTCGCCCGCGCGCACCTTGCGAGCCTCCACTTCGATGGTCACGTCGAACTTGCCGTCGGCCCGCCTGGCGGCGGATGCGGAAAGGGTCCGGTTCGAGTACAGCGTGATGTGCTCGAACAGGTCGGCGATCAGGTATCGCAGGTTTTCGGGCGTCTCCTCTCGCAATGCGTCCACCAACGCATGGGCGGTGGGGTAGGGCGGCGCGGCATACGCATACCGGTCCACGAGCTTCTTGAGCGCCCGGTTCACCGCCTGCTCCCCGATCATTTCCTTCAGGTGGTACATCACCAGTCCGCCCTTTTGATAATGGATGTAACCCTGGCGGCTCTCCACGCGCATCAGCGGGCGCTCCTTCAGGCGCTCCGTGCCGCGGGAGCGGAGGTAGCGGTCCGCTTCATATTCCAGAAACTTGTGCATCTGGTCCGGACCGTATTCCTTTTCCATCACCATCAGCGCCGAGTACTCGGCCAGTGTCTCCGACAGCAGGGTAGCTCCCTGCATGTTGGCCCCGATGACCTGGTGCGCCCACCATTGATGTCCCATCTCGTGCGCGACCACGAAGTACACCAGGTCGATCGCATCCGGCTTGTTCAGGTTGGCGATAAAGCCGATCGCCTCCGAGTACGGCATGGTGCCGGGGAACGCCTGCGCGAAGCGCGCGATGCGCGGGAACTCGATAATGCGAGCTTGTTTGTGCGCGTACGGCCCGAAGTTCTTCGTGTAATAGTCGAGCGACTTGCGCATGCTCGCCAGCATTTTGGGCACGTTCCAGGCGTGTTCGGGGTGGTAGTAGACCTCCAGCTTGACGCCGTTCCAATCCTCCCGCGCCACCTGGTAGCGCGCCGAAAGGAACGAATAGAAATCCAGCGATTCGCGATCCAGCTTGTAGTGGAAGTAGCGGCGGCCGCCCTGATTCCATTCCTTCAGCAGGGATCCCGGCGCGATCGCGATCTGATCGGGCGACGTGCTGATCACCGTTTCCACGGACACCCAGTCACTGTGGCCGCCCACGTAACTCTGCATGCAGTTGGCGGTGCAGTCGCGCTCCAGCGGGCGCATCATCTCCTTCTCGGGCAGACCCTGATCCTTGCGATCGTTGCGGTCGCTGAGCTCGTAGGCCGGCTGATAGCCGATCTGGGGGGCGATGGTGTTGTTGAAGAAGCTCCCGTTTTGCACGATCTGCGGCCGCTGGAGCGAGTCCTCGAAGCCCTTGGGCTCGGCCTGGACCGTGAAGTTCATCTGGACCCCGGCCCCGGGCGCCAGCGGCGGATCGAACTGATAGATGCGGTAGGAGAGCCGGCGGTCCTCGGTGGCGAGCCTCGCTCCCGGAATCTCGATGGTGCTTTCATAATCGTTGTCCACCGTGAAATGGACTTCCTTCAGAGCCTGGGTGTGAGTGTTTTTCAGCACGCGGCTGCCTCGCATCACGATCCGCCGCGCTTCGGGGAATAGATCGATTTCATAGCGAACCGATTGCACTTTCGGCTGGGGCAGCGATTCGTACTTTTTGTAGGTCTTCTCGTAATCCGCCTGCCGCCGGCGGGTGTCCTTGGCGGAAAACACCTGGTTCCGAACCAGGGTGTTGTAGTAGACCCAGACGCCGGTTCCCGCGAACGCGGCCAAGGCCACCGCCGCGGCGGTGAGACGCGCGCCCGTCAGGCTCTGGCGTGCCACGCGGAGGCGGAACTTCAACGCGGTTTCCTTGCCGCGAGGCCATAGCGAGAGGGTGGCCACGATCAGCAGCATCGCGAAAGCCAGCCAGTACAGCGTGAACCAGGTCCAGGCCTCCAGGTACGGCGCCCATCCGAACAGGTCCGAGTAAGTGGTGGCCGGGCGCGACATGTAGCGCACCATGCGCGTGGCAACGTTCACCGGCCGCCACACGAAGGCGTTGACGATCAGAAACGCGATGTAAAGGAAGTAGCCCAGGTATTTGTTGGGCGCGACGGCATGAACGAAAAACGCCAGCACCGCCAGGAAGAAGTAATCGCTGAAGCTGAAGCCGAAGAACTCCGCCGCGTACAGGCCGAGCTGGTAGCGGGTGTAGCCGTGATAGGTTTGCACCGCGATTCCGCACAAGGTCACCACCACCAGCAGGATCGCCACCACGCTCAGCAGCGCGGTCAGCTTCGCCGCGTAGCTCACCCAAACCGGGAACGGCAGCGCGTCCTGAATCTCGTCCATCCGCGCTTCGCGCTCTTTCCAGACCAGCACGCCCGCGTAATAAGTAATGATCGAGATCAGAAACGCGATCAGCGTGCCCGTGATGATTTCGACAATCCAGTACGTCACCGGCAGGCTCTGGTTGCCGTAGCCTTCATTAGCGCTGAAGATCAGCGTCGGCAGCACGTTCAGCAGCGCGGCGGAGGCGATCACGATGAAGCTGGTCGACTTCACCAGCCCGAAAAACTCGGTGCGCAGCATTCCCACGAACTGCGGCCAGGCGCGGTACCGCGGCCGCGGATCGGGAATCGCGACCGGAGTGGCTTCCTCGGCCTCTTCCGCGGTCTTGACGCCCTTTCGGAAGCGCTCCTCAAAATGAAACCGCGCGATGCCGAGGGCCAGGATAGCGGAGCCGGCGGCCATCCACAACAGCCGGTTCCACAGCATCAGGCCTTCCCAGCCCACGGTCAACGTGTTCTTCTCCGCCACCGTCCAGTATTTGGTGATCACGGAGAACGTGCGGAAGGCGAACGGATCCAGCATCGTCGCCAGCGTCTCGTTCTTCATATCCGACATCAGGCCTTCGGCCACGGCGTAGGCCACCAGCAGGATCAGCGCGGAGAGAAAACTGGTAACCGTGCTGCGCGTGAGCGCCGCCACGGTGAAGATGATCGCCGCCACGAAGAACACGTTCGGAACGGCGAAGACGAAGATGCTGGCGAGGTGCGCGCCCCAGTCGATGGCCGCGAAGCGGTCCTTGTCCGCCCACGGCGCCAGCGGCGCCAGCAGGATGCCCGCGGACGCGCCCAGCATGGGAATCAGGGCGATCAGCGTGGAGCCGAGAAAGCGTCCCAACAGAAACTCGACCTTGCTCAAGGGCTTGGAGAAGATCATCTGGGCGGTGTTGTGCGCGAAGTCCCGCGCCGCCGCCGAATTCACGAACGCCACCGTCATCAGCAGCGTCAGGATGCTCGAAAACGCGTAGAAATTCTGGATGGCGAACGGCGCGTTGCGATTGGTGTTTTCAAGTGACGCCCCCACGATCACCTGGTCGGATGACGCCGCGCCCCCGATCATCAGCGTCATGATCAGGAAGAAGATCCAAACCATGAAACCGCGGAGCCAGTAGCGGATCTCAAACAGGGCGATTCGCGGCAGCATCTAGGACAGCCCTCCGATCTTGGAGAAAAACACATCCTCCAGGTTCGGCGGCGCGGGCTCAAAGCCCTCGCCGGGCGCCTGCTCGCTGAGAACATGGACCAGCGGCTGGCCCGCCACCAGCTTGTGCGAAATTACGCGATACTTCGCCTCGTAGTCCTTCAGCTCGCGCTTGCCGATGCTGCGTTCCCAGATCCGTCCTTCGAGCGCCCGCACCGCCACATCCGGCGATCCGCAGTACAGCAGCCGCCCCTTGTCGATGATCGCCATGTTCGTGCACAGCTCCATCACGTCCTGCACGATATGCGTGGACAGGATCACGATGACGTTCTCACCCACTTCCGCCAGCAAATTGTAGAAGCGGTTGCGTTCGCCCGGGTCGAGCCCGGCGGTGGGCTCATCCACGATCAGGAGCTGCGGATTCCCGATCAGCGCCTGGGCGATGCCGAACCGCTGCCTCATGCCGCCGGAGTAGCCGGCCAGCGCCTTCTTGCGGACGTCATACAGGTTGACGCGGTGCAGCAGCGCGTCCACCAGCTCGCGCCTGGCTTTCGCCTCGGTGTAACCCTTCAGCATCGCCAGGTGATCCAGCATGTCGCGCGCGGAGATGCGCGGATACACTCCGAAATCCTGCGGCAGATAGCCCAACCGCTTGCGAACCTCCTCCTTCTGCCGCAGTACGTCGATGCCGCCCAGCGTCGCGGCGCCGGAGTCCGCCTCCTGCAGCGTCGCCAAAATCCGCATCAAGGTCGATTTTCCGGCGCCGTTCGGACCCAGCAGCCCGAACATCCCTCTCGGAATGGTGAGCGAAACATCATCCAGCGCTCGGACACCGTTGGAGTAGGTCTTGGAGAGGTTTGCGATTTGAAGTTCCATGGAAACCAAGGCTTCATAATAAACGCATCCCGGTAGCGATTGGTTCCTTTGCCACCCTGCCGGTCGCCGTGATAGCGTTAGGTTCCAAAGCACATGCGCCTGGCAACTGTTTTCCTCGCGTTCCCCCTGTTATCCCAAACTCTCGATCCGGCGCTGCTGAACCTGCTGGAATGGCGGCAGGTCGGGCCCACCCGCGGCGGTCGCGTCCTGGCGGTGACGGGCGACCCCACCGACAAGCTCACCGCTTATTTCGGCGCCACCGGGGGCGGCGTCTGGAAAACCGAGGACGGCGGCTGGACCTGGCGCAACATCTCCGACGGGTTCTTCAAGTCCGGCGCGGTTGGCGCGATCGCGGTGGCGCCCAGCGATCCGAAGACCATCTACGTGGGCATGGGCGAGTCTTGCTTCCGCGGCAACGCCGCCCAGGGCGACGGAATGTACAAATCCACCGACGGCGGTCGCACCTGGACCCACGTTGGATTGAAAGACAGCCGCGGCATCGCGCGAATCCACGTGCATCCCAAGGACCCGAAAACGTTGTGGGTGGCCGCGTTCGGCGATGGTTTCGGCCCCAACCCGGAGCGCGGCGTCTTCAAGTCCGTCGACGGCGGCGTCACCTGGAAGAAGACCCTGTATCGGGACGACAAGTCCGGCGCCATCGATCTCACGCTGGACCCCGCCAATCCGAAGCTGCTGTACGCCTCGCTCCTGCAATTCCGCCGCTACCCATGGGCCAACCAATCGGGCGGCGCGGGCAGCGGGCTGTTCAAGTCCGTGGACGGCGGCGACACCTGGACCGAAATCTCGAATCACCCGGGTCTCCCCACCGGTCCGAAGGGGCGCATCGGGATCGCCCTAAGCCCCGCCCGGCCGGATCGCGTGTGGGCCATCATCGACGCCGAAACCGGCAGGAAGGGCGTGTTCCGCACCGATGACGGCGGCGCCACCTGGACCCGGATCACCGATAACGCGCAACTTACCCAGCGACCCTGGTATTACCACCACATCTTCGCCGACCCCAAGGACCCGGAGACCGTTTACGTGCTCAACATCGGCATGTGGAAATCGACCAACGGCGGCAAGGACTGGCAGCCGATCCGTCCGCCGCACGGCGATCACCACGACCTGTGGATCAATCCCAGCGATCCGCTGCACCTGGTGCAGGGCAACGACGGCGGCGCCACCATCAGCTTCAACGGCGGCCGCACCTGGTCCACCATCCTGAATCAGCCCACCGCGCAGATGTATCACGTCATCACGGACAACCAGTATCCGTATCGTATTTACGGCGCGCAGCAGGACAATTCCTCGATTTCCCTTCCCGCGCATTCCGATTTCGGCCGGGTGACGCAGGAGGACTGGTGGTCGCCCGCGAACTCGGAATCCGGCTATATTGCTGTGAATCGCAAAGACCCGAGCATCTTGTATGTCGGCGATCATCACTGGACCTATCGCTACGACAAGAAAACCAACCAGACGCGCGACATTTCCCCCAATCCGGAAACACACTACGGCTGGGGCGCGCGCGACATCAACTTCCGCTTCCAGTGGACCTTCCCGGTGGTGACCTCGAAGCACGATCCGAATGTCCTGTATGTGACGTCGCAGTTCGTCCATCGCTCCACCAACGAAGGCCAGAGCTGGCAAGTCATCAGCCCGGACTTGACCCGCGCCGACAAGTCCAAGCTGGAGCCGACTCCCAATTACGCGAATCCGAAACTGGGCGAGTTCTGGGGTCCCATCACGCGCGACAACACCGGTGTCGAGTGGTACTCGACGGTATTTGCGTTCGCGGAATCGCCGGTGAAGGCAGGAGTGCTGTGGACGGGCTCAGATGACGGGTTTGTTCATGTGTCACAGGACAACGGCAAGACCTGGCAGAACGTGACACCGAAGAATCTCCCGGAGTTCGCATTGATCTCCATCCTGGACGCGTCGCCGCACGATCCGGCAACCGCCTACATCGCCGCCACGCGATACAAGTTGCAGGACCGCAAGCCGTACCTGCTGAAGACCTCCGACTACGGCAAGACGTGGACGCCGATCAACAACGGGATTCCGGAGAGCGATTTCACGCGCGTGATCCGCGAGGATCCCGCGCGCAAGGGGCTGCTGTATGCCGGAACCGAATCCGGCGTGTACGTTTCGGTGAACGACGGCGCCAACTGGCAGCCGCTGCAATTGAATCTGCCGGTGACTCCGGTGCACGACCTGGTGATCCACCGCGATGCGCATTTCCATGACGTGGTGGCCGCCACGCATGGCCGCGGATTCTGGATCCTGGACGGCGCGGATCGCCTGGCGGAACTGATCGACCGCAAGCCGGCGGAAACCACGCTGCTGAAGCCCAAGCCTGCGCTGCGCCTGCGGATCGCCAACGGGCCCGCGTCGCGCGGCGAAGGCGCGGAGGGGCCGCCGCCCCCGCGCGGAGCGCTGATCCAGTACTTCCTGAAGTCCGAGCCGCAGGGGCCGCTGACACTCACGATTTCCGATGCCAATGGCCAGGTGATCCAGACCTACTCGAGCGAGCGTGGGCGAGGTCCGCGAGTCTCCGCCAAGGCCGGGGCGAACTCGTTCAACTGGAACCTGCAGTATCCGGCCTCGCGCGTCATACCCGGCACTACCCTGCACGGGCCCCCGTTCGCTCCGCTCGCTCCTTCGGGCGAATATCAGGTTACTCTCACGGTGGGCGGGCAGAGCTACACGGAGAAGTTTCGCGTGGTCACCGATCCGCGCGTCACTTTTCCCGCCGGTCAGCTACAGGAACAGTTCTCATTCCTGATGGCCGTCCGCGATAAGCTGAGCGAGACCCACGATATCGTGCGCCAGATTCGCGAGACTCGCAATAAAGCCGAGCAGTGGGCCGCCGGCAACCCGGCGCGTCAAAAGCAGGTGCAGGCGCTGAACGATCAGCTCTATCCCATCGAGGAACGGCTGACGCAGTATCGCGCGAAGGCCGGGCAGGACCTGTCGAACTACCCCTCCGGGCTGGATAACAAGCTCACGCGCCTGGCCAACCTGGCGTCCATGGGCGATGCTCCGCCCACGCAGCAATCCTACGATCGCTTCAAAACGCTGTCGGAGGAAATCGCCGCGCAGAAGAAGGCGCTGGATGCCGTGCTCGCGGAGTGGCGCAAGACAGCACCGTGATCGGGCATAAACTATGCCAATGGATCGCCGCAGTTTCCTGCTCGCCAGTGCCGCACCGATGCTGAATGCGCAACGCCCGCCCCAGTACGGAGCGCAGCTTTACACGCTGCGCAACCAGATCGAGAAGGACCCGGAGACCGCCATCCGCAGGCTCGCCGAAATCGGATACCGCGAGGTGGAGATCGTTCGCCGCCAGTTGGACGTGCTCCCGATCCTGAGGAAGCACTCGCTGATCCCCATCAGTTGTCACCTCGAGTCGGCCCTGGTGACGGGGAAGTGGGCCGAAGGCGCGGCCTTCGCGAAACGCTTCGGAGCCACCTATCCGGAGAAGCCGCTGGAGGCCACCCGCGTCCTGAACGAGTTGAAGGCGGCCGGAATCCGCTACGCCGTGATCGCGTACCTGGTTCCCGAAGAGCGCGGCAACTATGAAGAACTGGCGGATCGGATGAACCGCTTCGGCCGCCAGTGCCGCGAGCTGGGAATCCAGTTGGCGTATCACCACCACGCCTTCGAATTCGCTTCCGCGAAGGGAGGCAAGCGCCCCATTGACACGCTGACCTCCGGCTTCGATCCGAAACTGGTTCAGTTCGAGGCGGATATCTTCTGGGCCAGCGTCGCCGGGCAGAATCCCGCCGAATTCCTGAAGTTGCTGCGAGGGAAACTGGCGCTGGTTCACCTGAAGGACAAGGCTCAGAACACGGCCCATCAGTTCCATGAGATGCTGCCGCCGGAGGCGTTCCGCGAGGTCGGGTCCGGTTCACTCGACATCCGCGCGGCAATCGCCGCCGCTTCCACCGCCGGCGCCAAACACTTCTTTGTCGAGCAGGACGAATGCCCCGGCGACCCGATCGAGAGCCTGAGGAAGAGCTGGGCTTATCTCAGCAGCCTGCGCGCTTAGGGGCGCTGTTCCGACACTGAGCGATCGGCGAGCTCGCCCAACAGCGGCAGCCGGAAATCTTCCTCCTGGCTCACCTTTACCAGCATGAAGACCCAGGCGCCCAGCACGGACAGCTTCAGGAGAGCTTCCAGCAGACGCGGAAATCCCAACCCAAACCAGGGGCCCACCCAAAGCACCGGGCTTACCACCCATTCGATGATCAACCATGCGACAAAGAGGTACAGTCCCTGAAACGCGTGGAAACGAACGCGGCTGTTGTTGCGAAACCGTTCCGAGGCCAGCAGGACAATCGCCGCGATCCAGCCCACGAATGGCACGTAGCAGAGCACGGCGGCCGTGCGCGGGCTCATCTGCTCCAGCTTCGGCGCCGACGATGCGGTTTGGCGCGTATCGAACCGCGGCTGTGCGGCGCCGCACCGGCCGCAATACTGATCGGCCGGCGTCACTTGATTCCCGCATTGGGTACAGAACGGCATCTCTACTGTTGATTACGATACGTGGAACGGCATGGTTCAGGCAAATGCTAGCATCGGGGTATGAAGCCGGGCTCGGGCGTCGCGCACGCCGCCGCACTCCTGATTCTGGCCTCCACTCCCGCCGCCGCCGCCAAGACACTCGACATCTACTTCATCGACGCGGAAGGCGGTCAGGCCATGCTTGTGATCGCGCCCTCCGGCCAGACCATGCTGATTGACGCCGGCTGGCAGGGAGCGGAAGCCCGCGAAGCGCGCCGGATTCAAGCCGCCATGAAGGCCGCGGGCGTCAAGCGCATCGACACGCTGCTCGTCACGCATTTCCATCCCGACCACGCCGGCGGAGTGCTGCCGCTCGCCGAACGCGCAGCCATCGGCGCGTTCCTCGATCCGGGCCCCTCCGTGGAAACCGGCCGCATGGCGGATCGCCTGAAAGAGGAGTACGAAAAGGCGCGCGGCGCGCTCACCCCGCGGCGGATGAAAGCCGGCGAGAAGATCGACCTCAAGGGAGTCACGCTCGAAGTCCTTTCCGCGGGAGGCGAGTTGATCTCTTCTGCCGGGGCGGCGAACCCCGCGTGCGCCGGTACGCCCAGGCCTGCCGCCGAGGAAGGCGAGCATCGCCGCTCCATCGGCTTCCGCCTCACCTACGGGAACTTCCGCCTGGTCAGCCTGAACGACCTTGCCGCCGACCTGGAGCACGATCTGGTCTGCCCCGCCGATCGGATCGGCCCGGCCGCGGTGCTGGTCACCGGAGAAGGCGCGAATGCGACACCGTTTCTGGCTGCTGCGAAACCCAAGGCTCTGATCGTGAACAACAGCCCCCGCAAGGCCGCCGCGCCGCCCAGTGTCCGCGCCATCGCCGCATCGGCCGACCTCTGGCAACTCCACTTCTCCTACGCCGGCGGCCAGGAGGCGAACGCACCCGACGCCTTCATCGCCAACCTGATCGACGACTGCCAGGGCAAGCATATCCTGCTGCAGGCGCGGCAGGACGGGTCGTTTACCATCACCAATTCCCGGCAGAAGTACGCCAAGTCCTATTAGGCCGGTTACATTCCGGCGCCGCCGGGCGTCTTCTCCTCCAATCCGTAGCTGCTATGCGAAACCTTCTGATCACGTCCCTGCTGGCGGTGTCTGTTCTGCCGGCCCAGTACAAAGCGATCCACCCTCAAGTGAGCAAGATCGCCGGCGAAGTTTCCGAGGAGCGGATCGCCGCGATTCTGAAGAAGCTGGAAAGCTTCGGGACCCGCCATACCTCGTCCTCGCAGGACGATCCAGTGCGCGGCATCGGCGCCGCCCGCAAATGGATTCACGCCGAGTTGCAGAGTTACTCACCCCGGCTGCAGGTTTCCTACGATTCGCACCGCATTAAGAAGCAGGCGCGCATCCCCGCCGACACCGACCTGCACAACGTGGTGGCCGTGCTTCCGGGCAAGTACCCGGATCAGGTGGTGATCAGCGGTCACTACGATACGCTGGCCTTCCCTCCGCGCCGTCCGGGCGAGGCTCCGGCGGGCGGCGGGTTGGACGGTGGGCCCCGGCCTCCGCTCGATCCCAATGCCGACGCGCCCGGTGTCGTGGATGACGCCTCCGGCGTCGCCTGCGTGATGGAACTCGCGCGGATCATGAGCGCCTATGAATGGGACAAGACACTGGTCTTCATCGCCTTCGCCGGTGAGGAGAACGGCCTGCTCGGCTCCACGCTCTACGCGGAGAAGGCCAGGAAGGCCGGCGCCCTCATCGAAGCCGTCCTGAACAACGACATCATCGGGTCGGACACCGCGGGCAATGGCCGCATCGAAAACTACCGCCTGAACGTGTTTTCGGAGGATCCGTCGGACAGCGCCTCCCGCCAGCTTGCGCGCTACATCAAGGACATCGGCGAGCGCTACGTGCCCGCGCTGAAGATCGACCTGATCTTCCGCGCCGACCGCTTCGGCCGCGGCGGCGATCACACGCCCTTCAACCAGCACGGCTACGCGGGCGTACGGTTCTCAACTCCCTCGGAGAACTTCTCCAACCAGCACACGCTGACCGACACGTTCGCGAACGCCAGCGTCCCCTACACGGCGCGCGTGATCCGGGTGAACGCGGCTGTCGCCGCTTCTCTGGCGCTGGCTCCCAAGGCGCCCGTGGTTTGGGAGGAGGTGGAACGCGAAGGGCGCAAGACTTCCAACCTGATGCTCGGCCGCGGGAAAAGCCGCTACGATGCCCATCTCCGGTGGAAGGCCGGCGTGGAATCCGACATCGCCGGCTATATGGTCGTCGCTCGCTCCACGACGGCGCCCTTTTGGGAGCGCGAGACTTACGCGGGCAACGTCACGGAATTTCTGCTTCCCGGCGTGTCCATTGACGAGCTCGTGTTCGGCGTGAAGGCCGTCGATCGCGACGGAAACGAGAGCCTGGTGACCGCCTACGTGCCCCGGCCGCGCGCGCGCGCCAAAGTCGACACGCAAAGCGACCAGTAGCTCATACTGTGGCCATGGCCCCTGCCTTACGCAAGCTTCGGCGGCTGTTGACGCTGCCGCTGCTGGCGGCGGCGTCGCTGGTCCTCGCCTTCGAGGAACTGCAGTGGCGGCTGGAGATCGTCTTCCGCTGGATCGGGCGCCTGCCGCTGCTGCGGGTGGTCGAAGCGGCCATCCGTCGCGCGCCGCCCTGGGCGGCGCTGCTTCTGCTGGCGGTTCCCGGCCTGGGGCTGCTGCCGGTGAAGCTGCTCGCGTATTACCTGATGGCGAAGGGGCAGTTCGTCGCCGGATTCGGCGCGCTGATGGGGGCCAAGGTGGGTGGTACCGCGCTGGTGGCGCACCTGTTCGAGCTGACCCGCCCCGCGTTGCTCATCATTCGGCCGGTGGCCTGGACTTACGAGCGGATTCTCAGGTTGCGAAACCTGGCGTACGGCTTGTGGCGGTCGCTGCCGGTGTATCGGTGGCTGCGGGGGAAGCTGCAGCGGTGGCGCGAGAGGCTGCGACAGTCAACCTGGTTCCGCCGCCGCTGGCAAGCCGTGCGGCAGAAGGCTGGTGCGGGGGGACGGTTGCGGGAGGGGTGAGGGTTGGTTCACGACCTGATGGCGTAACGAGGCGGCGTTGGCGAATCCGAAGCTGCGCTTTCGCCAACGGGCGAGTTTCCGTTCGACTTGCGCTAAGGAGCACACCACTTTGTGGCACCGAGTGCCGATTCCCTATGTGAGCCGAGTTACACTTTTAGGTCGCCAAAGACATTTGAGCAAACTTGAGAGCGCGTTTCACCCCTTTGGGCTTGACAACATTATGAAGCCGCAATAAGCTGCAAATCAGTTGAAGTATCGCCTCTCCCCTTGCTGGAATTGTGACGAACTGTTGCCTCTCCGGCTATCGGATGGCTTGTTGTCGGCGCCTGAGGTCAATCACTAGGCTGATTGACTCTTGCTTTTTCGAACCCGTCCAACATCAGTTAGCTTGCTCGTGTGGATTGCAAGCGAGCAGCTAACTCTTCTAGAGAGAGGAATCCGGCCAATGTACAGACAAAAGCTGTTGCAAGTTGCGGTGCGCACCGCGGCCGTTCTGGCTTTTTCATTACTTCTGACGAACGAAGGACCCGCCGCCTGCGATCAGAAGCTCGAGATAGATTGCCCAGGCGGCGAAGGGACCGTTTGTGTCTGCCTCGAGAATCAATCGACTGGCATCTATGGTTGCTCGCCCGCTGAGAGTTGCGGTGAGCGGTGTTCCGGGGAGGCTAGCTGCCCCTGAGCTGGGAGGAAACCGGGTTGCAGGGGGAGACTTTATATGCTCGTCCGCTATATGTGCCTCGCATTCAGCTTAGCTCAACTATCGATCTCTGAGCTCGCAACTGTGAGAGTGGGGACGAAAGTGTTCCGAGGGCAGTGCATAAACTGCCCTCTCCCAGAATACCCGTCACAGTCGGCGGCGGCGAAGGTCGTTGGCACGTTCGTGGCGCGGATCACAGTCGGGAGTTCCGGCGAAGTTCGTGTTGTTGAGATTTTGCAATCGCCAGACATTTATATCTCGAATTCAGCCAAAGCGATGATCACAACCTGGAGGTTCCGGCCTCTCGGCATCGAAAATAGCGAAGCGCGACCGTACAAGGGAAAAGTGCTTTTGTCATACGAGATGGGACAACTGGGTCCACAAGTTAGAGATCTAGTTAAGTAAATACCATCGTAAGCTCGCCATGGGAGGCGCCCAATGAAACTGACCGCAGCAGTAAGAAGGTGGTCTTTTGTGGTGTGTCGCGAAGCTGTCATCGTAGCATGTGCGACGTTGGTGGTCCTTGGAATCACAACCTACATGCGACCCTCACCAAACCGAGTCGATATTGCGAAGTCGAGTAAGCCTCGGATCGCCGTCGGCTCGAACGTCTTAGCCTCGAATAGAGATGACGTTGGACCATCTCCGAGAACTTTGGCGATCTTTTTTTCCATCGATTGCCGTTATTGCATGGCGAGTGCAGAGTTTCATCGAACGCTGGTGAAGCTGGCGCAGGCTGCAAAAGTGCCGACCAAAGTATTCGTACCGACTACAGGACAGATCGCTAAAGTTTCGCAGCTTCTCGAAGTTGACGCGGGGGTGGTGAGAGAATGGGGCGGGCTCAGTGTGTCACCCGGCGCAACCCCAACGCTCGCTGCGCTCGACCACAACGGCAAGACGACGGCCTTGTGGGTTGGGAGGCTTCCTGAAAATGTCGAAGAAGTGGTTCGGCGGTGGGTCGTGGACGGGCGCGTAGTGGCGGCTGCGGCCGTTTCGCTTCCGGGTGCGGTACGAGATTATTCCTGGCAGGAGTATCAGAAGCTTCGAGCGTCTCAGAAAGTGAACTTGATCGATCCGCGAGAACGTGAGGATGTGGATGAAACTTCTCAGGCTCTCGTTATGCCATTAGATGAGATTACGTTCCGCGCCGCCTCTGAACTTGACCGAACGACCCTCCAATTTGTGGACTGCAGAAGAATTCCGGGCAGCCTCTGTGGGAGCGCGGCCGGCAAACTGGTGGCGCATGGACTAGAGGTGGCGACCATAGGGGCAGGCTCAACATTTCAATCATGCGAGAAGAAAACGCAATGATCCGGTTGTTGTGTCTGCGGGTGCTGGCAATCTGCGCGTGTCCGGGGTTTCTCGCAGCACAATTTATCCCCGCGTTCCCCATCCGCGGGCACGTGGTGGATTCCGTCTCGAAAAAACCGGTCTCCGGCGCGAACGTTACTGCGACAAAATTGCCCTCCCAAGGTCCCGCCGTCCTCGGCCTCGAGCCTCCGGTCGCCTCCGTCACCACCGCCGAAGATGGCAGCTTCGCGATCCCGCTGGCCGAAGAAGGCCGCTACTCGATTCTCGCCAACAAGCCGGGCTACCGCCGCGCAGGCCTTGGAATGCGCAAGGAAGTGCGCGTCCGGAAGGGGGACGAACCCGCAGTAATGGAGCTTGTGCTCACCCCGGAATCCAAAATCTCCGGGCGAGTGGTGGACGAGGAGGGCAAGCCGGTGCCGAATCTCCGCGTGCTCGCCTGGGACCGCTGGTTCTCCAACGGCTCGGCCGCGTACATGATCCAGGGCCACGCCTCTACGGATTCCGGCGGCAACTACACGATCGAGGGCCTCGGCAAGGCGATTTACTACGTGGGCACCGGTGAGTACCGCAAACGCCTGGCGCCCGCGGCGGCGCCCCCCGCGGAAACATCCGCGGTGCGCCCGCTCGCGCCGTCCTTCTGGCCCACCGGCCGCGAACTCCGCGATGCCGCTCCCTTGCATTTGAATGCCTCGGAACATCGCGAGGGTATCGACCTGCGCGTTCGGGAAGGACCTCGTTTCTGCGTGCGCGGCGAGGTAACGGCTCCGCCGCCGGGGGGAATGGCATCGGTTGATTTCGAACGCGTATGGGAGCTCGGCGGGCCCATGATCGGCAATAACGTGGGGGGCGGATCGATCGCTGTAGGGGAGCGGTTCGCGTTGTGCGGGGTTGGCCCCGGACGATATCGGATCGTCGCTTATGTGCGAAATCCGGGCAGCCCGTTCCGGTTGGGGAACGCGATTGTAGAAGTTACCAAGCGCGACGTGGAGATTCCCGCTCTCGCGCTCGAGCCTCTGCTGCAGGTGGAGACGCGTGTGGTGGTTCAGGAGGGAAGTCGCACGCCGGAAGGATTGGGCATCATTGTTTTCGAGCCGATGGATCGCAACGGCTGGTATGGCGAAGAGCGGGATGCCCATCTGTCTTTGGCGGATTGCCGTCCCGTCCGTTTGTTCCGCGGGCGATTTCGCATTCGTTGGGTGGGCCGGCCCGCGGGCTACCACTTGGCGAGTGCTACGTTCGACGGACTTGATGTGACGAATGGTCCGTTCGAGGTCGCGGGTCCCGGTGTGCTGACGGTCCGCTTAAGGGGCGATGCGGCAGCGGTAAGCGGCGTGGTGAAGCAGCCGCCGGAGGACCGTCCCGTACCGGGCGCGAGGGTGTTTCTGGTGCCGGACCCTTTGGTGCGCGGGCGATTCGCCGGAATTGAAATTGGTCGGACGGACGAGCGCGGCAGTTTCCGCTTCTCAAATGTGCCGCCGGGCAACTACCGGCTGCTGGCTCTGGTGGGGGTGCCAGACAAGGAAGTGGAGAGCTTCGAGCTGATCCAGAATCACATCGCGAATTCGGAGAAGGTCAAGCTGGACGCGCGAATGTTCCGGACTGTCGAGTTGCGGCCGCATTTAGCGCCGTGACCCGCGGCTCCGAAAGCTAAACAGAGTCGTCGGGCGGCGCGTCGCCGCGCCGCATGTCGCGTCGAGAGGTTGTCGTCCAGAAGGAGCTTCACGCTTCGGTTAACACGATTTCTTCACCCGCCAGCGCCGCTGCATATTCCAGACACGCCCGGAGGTCCTCGGCCTGAAGCGAAGGATAGGCGGCCAGCAGGTCCTCAAAGCTCTCACCCGCCCCTATTTTTTGAAGCAGGATGTACACCGGAATCCGCGTTCCCCGGATGCAGGGCTCGCCCATCATGACCTCGGCTTTTGCCGTGATGCGTTCCGGTAGCTTCATACTGTCAACCTCGTTTTGGGGACGCCTGGCGTTTCTGATCCCTAGCCTTCCCCACCCTGCCATCAAGGGGCAATGGCGGGCGCTGGGCGGTGAAGAGTGGCCGGAGGGGGATTGAGGAAACTTCCAGATCGAGGCCCGGAGGCGGTCGTGGCGGAAGGCTGGTCGCGCGATTCGCGGACTTGCGGAGATTAGCGCGCCGATTCTCCGCATCGCGAGCGGAGAAAGCCTTGCCCACGCGAACACTGCAGGTTATATTATCCGCAGGAGGCGCGGAGAATGTATATCCACCTGCTCAAGGATTGGCCCCGATTCCGTTGGAGTGCAAAGCGAATCGCGGAGCCTCTCGCTTCGGCGCGTCACCGGCAGGGCCGCCTGATCGGGCGCATGGAAGGGCTCGGTTTCCATTTGCGGCAGGAGGCCGACCTGCAAACGCTGACGGCGGATGTTCTCAAGAGCAGCGAGATCGAGGGTGAAAATCTCGATGCCGGGCAGGTCCGTTCGTCCATCGCCCGGCGCTTGGGGATGGACATCGGCGCCCTCACGCCCGCCGACCGGAACGTCGAAGGGGTGGTCGAGATGATGCTGGACGCCACCCGCAACTTCAATCAGCCTCTCACTTCAGACCGCCTATTCGCATGGCATGCGTCGCTGTTCCCCGCTGGCCGTAGCGGCATGACCAGAATCAAGACCGGGGGTTGGCGCGACGACAGCGCGGGGCCGATGATGGTCCTCTCCGGCCCGATGGGTAAAGAGCGCGTTCATTACGAAGCACCGAATGCAGATCGTCTTCCCGACGAGATGACCTCTTTCCTGGACTGGTTTGCGCGCCACAAGCAGATCGATCCGGTGATGAAAGCCGCGCTTGCGCATCTCTGGTTCGTGACCATACACCCCTTCGACGACGGCAACGGTCGTATCGCGCGCGCGATTGCCGACCTCGCCCTGGCGCGATCGGAGAACAGCCCACAACGGTTCTACAGCATGTCGGCGCAGATACGGCAGGAGCGTAACGCCTATTACGACATTCTGGAACAGACACAACGAGGGACGATGGACATCACGTCCTGGATGGAATGGTTTCTTGGCTGCCTTGGGCGTGCCATCGATGGGGCGCAGCACACGCTCCGCGTCGTGCTCGACAAGGCGCGCTTCTGGGAGCGCGTCAAGAACGTCCAACTGAACGAACGTCAGCGGAACGTCATCAATCGCTTGTTAAACGGATTCGAGGGCAAGCTCACCACCTCGAAGTACGCAACGCTTGCCAATTGCTCACAGGACACCGCCTATCGCGATATTCTCGCCTTGATCGACAGAGGGGTCCTGGTTCAAAATCCCGAAGGCGGGCGGAGTACGAGCTATCGGCTTAACCAGCGCGCCGCCGGCGAGAAAGGCGCGTTCGAATGATTGACCTTTGCCACCTGACAATTGCGCCTGCGTGCATGCGGGGCAATCTTAAATAAGGTGACCGTCCGCGACTCCCCCGTTTTATACACGTGAGGCCGCGGCGTAAGGGGCACACGAGTCAAGGAGGTGACGAAATGAAGAAGCCCAACAAACATATCGGCCCGTCCCTGAACGACTTCCTGAAAGAGGAAGGCATCCTCGAAGAAACCCGCGCCGTCGCGCTGAAAGAGACACTGGCGTGGCAGGTCCAGCAAGCGATGAAGAAAGAAAAGATCAGCAAGGTGGAGATGGCGCGGCGCATGAACACCAGCCGGGCCGCTCTGGACAGGCTTCTCGATCCAAGCAACTCGTCGGTAACGCTGCAAACGCTAACGCGCGCGGCACATGCTGTGGGCCGTCATCTGCGCATCGAGTTGGTGTAGCCTACATCACGCGGTCTGGGCCAGGCGGCCCTTCTGTCCCATCCAGCGCACGAAATCCGCCAGCTTGCCGGCGATCTGTTTCCGCCGATCTTCCTGGCGCTGCAAACGCGTCTGATTATCCAGCGTGTAGCGGCCCAGCGAGTCCAGCCGGTCGCGAATCCCGCCCAGGCGCGGGTTGGAAATGGCCTCGTACAGCACCGCCACGAACAGCAGCTCGGGAACCTGACGCGACCCGGTTTCCTTCACAAACGGCGCGATCGAGTTGCGCAGGTACCAAAGGTCGCTGTCCAGGGGCGTTACGGAGGTCAAAAGCACTCGCCCCTGCTGCACGGCCCAATTCCGCTCCACCGGCGTCAGCGTGCCGATCAGGGCCTCCACCTGGCGCAACACGGGAATTTCGATCAAGCCGCTGTTCATCTCCGCCACCATGTCATTCTCGCACTGAACTTCCTGATTCGTAACGCGGATTTTTCTGCCATCCCGGTCCACGCTGGTGCGTATCCTGGTATGGAAGCGAGGTTGTCTGGCAGGTCTGGAGCTAGCAACGGAACCGGCAAATCAGCAACAGCTCATGGAAGCGGCCGGCGGCAGCGGCACGGCTTTTGCCGTGCTGGTGCGGGAGCATCAGTCCATGGTGTTCTCCATCGCCCTGCATTTCCTCGGCGATGCGACGCTCGCCGAGGATATCGCGCAGGACGTGTTTCTGGAGCTGCACCGCAACCTGAAATCGATCGAATCGCCGGCGCATCTGAATTTCTGGCTCCGCCGGGTGACTTCGCGGAAGTGTATCGACCATGTGCGCAAGGCGCGGATCCGGCCCAGAGTCGGCCTGGAAGACGCTCCGGAGCCGTCGGTGCCCGGGCGCTTCAGTGATCCGCTGATGAGCCGCCAGTTGCGGCAGTTGGTGGCGGGTCTGCCGGAGCGGGTGCGAATGATGATCGTTCTCCGGTATCAGGAGGAGATGGAGCCTTCCGAGATCGCCGAGACGCTGCAGGTCCCGGTGGGAACCGTGAAGAGCACCCTGCACCGGGGCTTGGAATTGCTCCGCGGAAAGATGGAGCGGGTGTCGAAAAAAGGCTTAGTATGAACGACTTCGAGAAAGAACTGTCGAATGCGCTGCGGCGTGTGGAGCCGCCCGAGGGCTTCGCCGAGCGGGTGGCCGCCCGGGCGGCGCGCGACAAAGTCACGGTGATGAAGCCCCGGCCGCACTGGACCCGCTGGGCGGCGGCCGCATGCCTGGTGATCATTGGAGCCGCCGGCGGCGAACGCTATTACCAGAAGCGGCAGGCGGAACGCGCGGAAAACGCGCGGGATCAGCTTCTGATCGCTCTGCGGCTGACCGGCGCCCAGTTGGACGCAGTACGCCAGCAGGTGAACGAGAGAGCACAGGAATAGCTACATGAAACTACTGATTACACTAGGCTTAGTTGCGATCGCGGCAAGCGGCCAAGGCCTCGATTTGAAGCACTTGGACCGGCTGGTGGACAAGACCGATGAGAGCATCAACATCACGCTGGACGAAGGCCTGATTCGCCTGGGATCGTCCTTCTTCCCGCAATCCGACCCCGAATTGCGCGAGTTAAAGGGCATTTTGGGGGGTTTAAAGGCCATTTATGTGCGCAGTTTCCAGTTCAGCAGGGAAGGCGAGTACACGCTGGCCGACGTGGACCGCATATACCAGCAGTTGAAGACGCCGGCGTGGTCGCAGGTGGTGGAGTTGAAGGAACGCGGCGGCAAGGAGCGCAAGTCCGTGTTCATCAAGAATGAGGCGGGTAAGCTCGGGGGTCTGGTTCTGGTGAACACCGCCCCCAATGAACTGACGGTGATCAGCATCGAGGGCAGCATCACCCCGGAGCAGTTGGAGAAGCTGGGCGGCCGGCTGGGGATCCCGGAGATTCAGATCAAGCGCAGCCCCAACAAGAAGAACGACGATGAGGAGGAGCTGTGATCGCCCTGCTGCTGGCGACCGTGCTCTCGGCGGATGCCGCCGCTCCCGAAACCGTGGGCGAGATCATGAAGAAGGTGGGTCGCAACCAGGACCGGTTCCAGGAGGAGCGGGGGCGGTACACCTATCAGCAGAAGTTCGATTTGAAGATGCTGCGTGGCAACAAGAAGCTCGCGCGGCAGGAGAAGCGGGTTTACACGGTGCTGCCGAGCGCCTCCGGGTATCGCAAGGAGCTGGTGAGCTTTACCGGTGAATACGCAAACAACGGCAGGACTTATCCGTACGACAAGCCGGGGTTTCAGTACAAGGACACGGACGTCGACGGGGACCTGATGCGCGAACTGGCCGATGATCTGGCCAACGACAGCGAGTCGCGGGACGGCATCAGCATGGACCTGTTCCCGTTCGCCTCGAGAGAACAATGGCAGTACGATTTCCGGTTGCTGGGAACGGAGATGTTCCGAGGGCGCAAATCCCACCGGATCGCGTTCAGCCCCAAGGACAAAAGCGAGTTTGGATGGAGCGGCGAACTGCTGGTGGACGCCGCCGAATACCAGCCCGCATTCGTCTCCACCAAACTCTCCCGGAAGATCCCGCTGGTGGTGCGCACGATGCTCGGAACCGACTTCCGGCAGCTCGGATTTGGGCTTACTTATGAACGGGTTGCGGAGAATGTCTGGTTCCCCGTCTCGTATGGAAGCGAAATCGACGTGTCCATCCTGTTCTTCTACAAGCGGACTCTGACGCTCTCGCTGGTGAACTCGGATTTTCGCGTCGCGGACGTCAGCAGCCGTGTGGAGTACGAGCCGGTGAAGTGATATCGAAACGCCCTACGACGTACTAAGTGTTTCCTGCTCAAGCATTTCTAAGTGAGAAAAGCTGTTGGTGACCCGGCAGGGAACCACTATACTCGCATCAGTGCGGGCCACCGTTCCGGACCGCATTCTTGGGCGCAGCGCAGGTGCGAAGCCCCTCGCAACCGCGTTGACCATCGCCGGCCGGCCGCTTCCAAAGCCCGATCCGTTCCCGGGTTCCTTCAGCGGCCGGCCTTTGCGTTTTTTTCAGGGCAGCACCCGGACCTTAACGGCAGACTGCCCGTTTTTCTGCCGGTAGACGCGCTGTGTCGCCTTCACGAAATCCGACTGTTTGGCGGCGCCGATGTCGACAAACGTCTGGGGGTTGCGGTCGCCCAGGGGGAACCAGCTTGACTGGATGTGGATCATGATGCGATGCCCCCGGCGGAACGTGTGGTAAATGTCCGGAAGCTCGAACTCCACCTTCTCCATCTTCCCTGGCGTGAAGGGCTCCGGCTTTTCGAACGAATTGCGGAAGCGGCCGCGGAAGGGCTCGCCGCGGACCAGCATCTGGTATCCGCCCATGGTTACGTCGCGCGGATTGGGTTTCGGATTGGGAAAATCGTCGGGGAACACGTCGATCAGCTTCACCACCCAGTCCGAGTCGGTGCCGGTAGTGGACACGAAGAGACTGGCGTTCAGGGGGCCGGCCAAAGTCACCTCGCCCTCCAGCACGTCGGTCTGATAGGTCAGCACGTCGGTCCGGGAAGAAGCGAAGCGCTGATCATCCACCATGTACTCGCGCGTCATGCCCGTCCGATGCTCGGAGATGAATGGCACGGGCTTGTTGGGATCGCTGATGTACTCGTCGAAGCCTTCGGCCTGGGGCGGCTCGAAGGCGAGCTTGCCGTTGGGATGGAAGAACAACGATTTCGCGGCGGCGGCCTTGGGCGGCCAGGCAGCTTCCTTGCGCCAGATGTTGGTCCCCGTCTCGAACACGTAGGCTTCGGGGAGCTTGGGATCGCCCTTGCCTTTCAGGTGGTAGTTGAAGAACGGAAACTCGATCTCATCGCGATAGAAGACGCTGGTCTTGGAATCGAAATCGACGAAGCCCAGGCGCTCGCCGTCGCCGCGGGACCAGCCTCCGTGGAACCATGGACCCATCACGAGCATGTTGTTGGCGCCGGGGCTTTGCTTCTCGATCGCGTCGTACACCTTGAGCGCGCCGAACAGGTTTTCGGCGTCAAACCAGCCGCCGACGGTCATCACCGCGGGCTTCATGTTCTTCAGGTGGGGGCGGATGTTCTTGGCCTTCCAGTACTCGTCGTAATTGGGATGCTTCATCAACTCGTTCCAGAAGGGGACATCGTTCTTGAAGTACTTCTCATTGATGTTCGCCAGCGGTCCGGCATCCAGGAAGAACTTGTAGCCATCGGTGCGGTTGGGATTGAGCGGCTGCACGATCTCGTCGGGCTTGACCGGCTCCGGACGCGGGCGGCCGAAGCCGTTGAAGAAGCGATAGGCATGCGCCAGGAACAGGACGCCGTTGTGGTGGAAATCGTCTCCGATGAACCAGTCGGTCACCGGGGCCTGCGGCGAGCAGGCTTTCAGCGCCGGATGCGCATCGACGCAGCCGGCCGAGCTGTAGAAGCCGGGGTACGAAATGCCAGAGATCCCCACGCGGCCGTTGTTGTTGGGGATGTTCTTCACCAGCCAGTCGATGGTGTCGTAGGTGTCGGTGGACTCATCGATATCCTGGGGGCCGCGCTTATTGGGATTGTGGGGCCGCACGTTCACGTACTCGCCTTCAGAGAGATAGCGGCCGCGGACGTCGGCGTAAACGAAGATAAACTTCTCGCGCGCGAATTTTTCCGAGGGTCCCAGGCTGGTGCGGTAGTTGTTGACGCCGTACGGCGCCACCGAATACGGAGTGCGGTTCAGCCAGATGGGCCACTTCTCGCCCTGGTCCTTGGGAACGTAGACGGAGACGAAGAGGCGCTTGCCGTCACGCGCGGGGATGCGGTATTCGTACTTGGTGTAATTGGCCTTGATGAATTCGGGAAGCGGTACTTTCTTCGGCTTCTCGTCGGTATCGCCGGTTTCCTGCGCAACCAGGGCAAAAGCGAACAGGAGAGAACTAAGGAGTCGCATAAAACTCCTGATTATACTCTCGAACGCCGCGGGAGCCTCAGGCGTTCGCGCCAGCCTCGACACCCTCGGCCGCGGTGAAGTAGGCGCAATCGGGATGGTGGAACACCAGCGCGCTGACGCTGGCCTCGGGCTCCATCATCATGCCTTCGGTGAGCCGGACGCCGATATCCTCGGGCCGCAGCAGGGCGAACAACCCCTGCTGATCGTCCAGGTTGGGACACGCGGGATAACCGAAGCTGTACCGCTTGCCGCGATAACGCGAAGTGAAGCGCTCCTGCATGGTCAGGGTGGGAGGGTCGGGGAACCCCCAATCCTCGCGCAGACGGCGATGCAGCCATTCGGCGCATGCCTCGGCGGTTTCAATCGCGAGCGCCTGCAGGCCGTGGGCCAGGAGGAACTCGCCCTTGTTCTTGGCTTCCTCGCTGCGCTCCCGGATGCCCTCTCCCGCGGTGACCACGAACAAGGCGATGTGATCGCGGCGGCCTTCCGCCGCATCCAGCACGTAGTCGCTGAGGCACAGCCCGTCGGATTTCGCCTGGCGCCCGAAGAGGAAGGTGTGGAGTGGCGCGGGAGCGCCGGGCTCGAACAGGTCGATCGCGTTGCCGCGCCGCTCCGCTTCGAAAAACCGCCAGACCGCCTTCACTTTCATGAACGCGGCGGCCTTGTGCTTCACCTCTTCCATCTGGTGGAACAAGTCCAGCGCTTTCGCGTCGCGCTCGGCGAGCAGCTTCTCGAAGTTGCCCTTGAAGCCCAGGTGCCGCCCGTAGAGCATGTACGGGTTGATATAGCTCCAGATTTCCGCCAGGTGCGGGATGTCGCGGACGCGGCGATCGAGGTACGGCGCCGGGGGGATCGGAATCTCCGGGCGGACCTTGGGACTGCGTATCTCCCCGCTGGGAATCTCCGGGGGTGCTTCCACCGCGGCGGGCGCCACGGCTTCGGCAAAGATATGCTCGCGCAGCACGCGGTCGCGCATTTCCGGGTCCATGATTTCGTTCATCAGGCGCAGCCCGGTCATGGCGTCCTTGGCGTAGAACGTGGGCGCCTGGTAAGCCGGCCCGATGCGCGTTTGAGTGAACCTTTCGCTCAACGCGGCTCCGCCGACCAGCAGCGGGACATCGAGGCCGGCCTCGCGGAAATCCGACGCGGTGATGACCATCTGCTGCGCGCTTTTCACCAGCAGACCGGAGAGGCCGATGGCGTCCGGCTGATGCTTGCGCGCTGCTTCAATCAAAGTTTCGGGCAGGATCTTGATGCCCAGGTTGACCACTTCGTAGCCGTTGTTGGCGAGGATGATCTCCACCAGGTTCTTGCCGATGTCATGGACGTCGCCCTTCACGGTGGCGAGGACGATCTTGCCGCGCGCGGCGGTGTCGGCCTTCTCCATGAATTGTTCGAGGTGCGCGACGGCGGCTTTCATGGCTTCGGCCGACTGCAGCACCTCGGCGACAATCAATTCGTTGTTGTTGAACAGGCGTCCCACCTCGCTCATGCCGGCCATCAGGGGACCGTTGATGATGTCCAGGGGGGCCATTCCTTCGGCGCGCTTGCGATCCAGGTCCGCGATCAGGCCATCCTTGGTGCCTTCAATGATGTAGTTGGCCAGCCGCTGGTCCAGGGGGACATCGGCGGAGGATTTGGCTTTCTGTTTTTTTGCCGCGCCGCGGAAGTGTTCGGCGATGGCGGCGATGTGGAACTGGTTCACGGCGGCTTTCTGCTCGCGGGTCTGCTGCCGCCAGTCCTCGGGCACGGCCCGCAGGAGGGCGGCCTGGGGATGATCCTCGGGCACGGCCTCGGGCGGCGTGTTGAACAACAGATGCTCGGCCAGACGCCGCTCCTCGATGGGAATCGAGGCGAAGCGCTCCAGCTTCTCGGCATTCACGATGGCGAGGTCCAGGCCGGCCTTGGTGCAGTAATAGAGGAAGACGCTGTTGACCACCTCCCGCGCGGACGCGGGGAGACCGAAGCTGATATTGGAGATCCCCAACACGGTCTTGACATAGGGGATGTTCTGCTTGATCAGGCGAACCGCCTCGATGGTTTCCACCGCGCCGCCGATGTAATTCTCATCGCCGGTGGCGCAGGGAAACACCAGCGGGTCGATGATGATGTCTTCTGGAGCGATCCCGTATTTTCCGGTGAGCAGTTGGACGCTGCGTTGCGCCACCGCCAGCTTGCGCTCCCGGGTGAAAGCCTGGGCCTGCAGGGGGTCCTCGTCGATGGTTCCGACCACCAGCGCCGCGCCGTAGGCCTTGGCGATGGGGCACATGCGCTCGAACTTCTCCTCGCCGTCCTCCAGGTTGATGGAGTTGATGATGGACTTGCCCTGGCAATAAGTCAGCGCCAGTTCCACCGCGCGCGGGTCGGTGGTGTCGATCATCAGCGGGTTCTTGGGGGCCTTGCGGATGAGCAGGTCGTAGAAGAAGGGGATGTCCTTCAGTTCGTCCCGGTCAGTGGACTGGAGGCAGACGTCGATGACGTGGGCGCCTCCCTTCACCTGGCGGCGGGCGATGTCGGTGGCCTCTTCCCACTTCTCCTGCGCCACCAGATCCTTGAACAGGCGGGAGCCGATGACGTTGGTTCGCTCCCCGACGATCAGCGGGCGATTCTGCTCATCCGCCTCGATGAGCTCCGTTCCCGAGTAAAACGCGCGGCGGGCGACCGCGCGCGCCCGGCGGGGCGGCTTGCCTTCCACCATTTGCGCGAGCAGCCTGATGTGCTCCGGCGTCGTACCGCAGCATCCGCCGACAATGTTCAGCCAGCCGTGATCGACGAACTTGCCCAACTGCGAGGCCAGCCCCTCCGGAGTCAAGTCGTAGCTGCCTTCGACGTTCGGCAGCCCGGCGTTGGGATAGCAGGACACGCGGGCCGGCGACATCTCATGGATGGTCCGGATGTGGTCGGTCATGAACTCGGGCCCGGTGGCGCAGTTCAAGCCGATGGCCAGCAGGCGGCGATGACCGATGGAGGCCACCAGGGCCTCCGCCGTCTGCCCGGCGAGCATGGTGCCGGTAGGCTCGATGGTGCCGGATACGATCACGGGGATCTCGAATCCCACTTCGGCGCTCAATCGATCCACCGCGAGCAAGGCCGATTTCAGGCTGCGGGTGTCGTTGCAAGTCTCGATCAACAAGAGATCCGCGCCACCCTCCCACAGTCCCTTCGCCTGACGATAGTAGCCGTCGCGAAGTTCGGCGAAGGTAATGCCGCCGCTGACGCTGATTGCTTTCGTGGTGGGGCCCATGGAACCGGCGACAAAACGCGGCCGGCCGGGTCTGGAATACTCGTCCGCCGCCTGCCTGGCCAGCCGCGCGGCGGTGTGATTGACCTCGTACCACCTGTCTTCGATCCCAAACTCGGCCAGCGTCACGGGAGAACCGCCGAAGGAGTTCGTCTCCACCATGTCGGAGCCGGCCTGGAAGTATTTGCGGTGGATATCCAGAATCCAGGCCGGACGCGTGAACAGGAGATTTTCCGAGCAGTTTTCGAATCTGGAGCCGCCCCAATCCTCGTAGCTCGGCTTGTACTGCTGGATCATGGTTCCCATGGCGCCGTCGAGCACCAGGATTTTCGATTCCAGAGTCTCAAGTAGTGCGCGGTGGCGAATGGGATCCATAAGGGGAAAGCAGGAAGAGGCAGGTCCTCGCTAGCTTCATTCTAGCCGATACGGTTCACCCCCAACTACCGTGCTGACTTGCGTTTAACAGATCGTCACAAATCATTTTCCAGTTTGTCATCGAACTGTCGTTTGCACTCGGTAAATTCGGTCTCGTTCAAGGTTTCTCCGGCGCGTCGCATCGCGCGCTCGCATGACCTGGGAGTCATCCACTGGAAAGGCCTGCAAAAGCATGCTGGACAGCACCCTTACTCGACTTCTGCTGACCGGAGCACTCGCGCTCCCGGTTCTGGCGCAACAGCCGGCGTTCGTGATCGGCAACAGCGCCAGCTTCGCCCGTTTTCCTATCGCCCAGGGTTCGCTGGCCACGGCCGGCGGCAACTTCACGGGCGTGACCGCGCTCGCCGCCGGCGCGATTCCGTATCCGAATGAGCTTGGCGGCGTACGGGTTTTCATCAACAATGTGCAATCTCCCGTGCAGTTCGTTGGTCCGACGCAAATCAACTTTCAAGTCCCGTTCGGCACGCCGATCGGGCGGTCGGAGATGCGGATCGCGCTGCCGGGCAATACCGAGCTTCGCGGCTTCATCGACGTTCTGGAAGTGGGGCCGGGACTCTATGCCGACCTCGGAAATGCCTCACCCAACAAGCCCGGCCGCGTGCTGAACCAAAACAACACCATCAACGGCCCAAACAACCCGGCGCGGCGCGGGGAAGTGGTCCAGATCTATTGCACCGGCGTGGGAACGCTGGAAACGAATCCGCCGGACGGCGCGGGGGCAACCTCCCTGATTCGCGTTCGGGAGAATCCGCGAGTGTTCGTCTCCGTGATTTCCGCCGACGTACAGTTCGCAGGACTATCGCAATTTCCCGGAGTCTGGCAGGTGAACGCCTTCGTGCCGGACCGCGACTTCATCACCGGCGAGGTCCCCGTGGTCATCGCCGCAAACGGTATCGAAAGCAACCAGGTAAGCATCTGGGTGCAGTGATCGGCCAAGAAAAGGAAATCGCTTGAAAGTTCCGTATCTCTTCCTTCGCATCTGTCTCGTTTCGGTCCTCGCCGCGGCGGCGCTGCTGGCGCAAGCCACCGGCCTGGTGTCCGGCACGGTTTTCGACGCCCAAAGCGGAAGGCCCATCGCCGGGGCCCTGATCCAGGTGGACGGCAAGCCTGAGTTCAAGACGCAAACGGACGCGGACGGAGCCTTCCGGCTGACTCTTCCGGCCGGCACGTACAAGCTGAAATACACCGCCGCCAACTACATCGACACCACGGTGGACGCGGTGGTAGTGGGGCCCGAGCAGCCGGCCGACGGCTCCACGGTGATGCCGCTGAAGTCTGCGGTGACCACCGTGGATGTGGTGGAGAAGCTCTCCGCGGCGCAGGCCAACGCCGAGGCGATGCTGACCGAGCGCAAGCTGGCGGCCGCGGTCAGCGACGGCATTTCGAGCGAGGAGATCCGCAAGACGGTGGCCTCCGACGCCGCGGGCGCGGTGGAAAAAGTGACCGGCGTGTCGATTGTGGATTCGGGATATGTGTACGTGCGCGGACTGGGCGAGCGTTACTCGGCCACCATGCTGAACAACTCCATTCTGCCCTCCACCGAGCCGGAACGCCGGGTGGTGCCGCTGGATCTGTTCCCGGCGAACCTGATCGAATCCATCCGGGTGCTGAAGAGCTACACGCCGGACCTGCCGGGCGAGTTCTCGGGCGGCCTGGTGCAGATGCAGACCATCGAGTTCCCCACGGCGAAGACGTTCCGCGTCAGCGCCTCCACCGGGTTCAACAGCGTCACCACGTTCAACAATTTCCTGACGCATCGCGGCGGGCGCTGGGACGCGCTTGGCTTTGACGACGGCGGGCGGGGCCTTCCGGGCCAGATCCCCGTGAATCAGCGACTGTTCCCCGGCAGCTTCACGGAGCAGCAGTTTCAGCAGTTCGGACAGTCGTTCCCGGTGAACTACCAGCCGGAGCAGATCGGCTCGATGCGACCGGAGATGAGCCTTTCGGTGACGGGAGGAAACACGTTCGGCAAGCTGGGCGTGGTGGGGGCGTTCACGTTCACCAACAAGCCGCAGCGCTATCAGGAACTGCAGCGGTACCTGGTGAACGCGGGCTCGCGGCCGATTATCTTCACGGATTACCCCGACTTCAACGCCAGCCTGCAGTCGGCGCGGATGGGCGGCGTGGTGAATGTGGCCTACCGCTTCAATCCGAGCAACAAGATCGTGTTCCGCAACACCGTCACGCGCGACACCGACAAGGAAACGCGAGTGTTCCGCGGACTGAACGGGGGTATCGACAACGACATCACGGCGACGCGGCTGCGGTGGGTGGAGCGGATGGTGTTTTCCACCGGAGTGGAAGGCGAGCATTCCGCGCCGAAGTTGGGCAACAGCATCTTCCGCTGGCAGTTTTCCTATTCCGATTCGCGGCGCGATGAGCCGGACCTGCGGGAGAACATCCGCGAGAGCAGCACCGGCCAGTTTCTGCCGCTGCCCCAGTCCGCCGGCCGTTTCTACAACAACCTGCGGGACAAGATTTATGAACCGCTGGCGGAGTGGGGCCTGCCGTTTTTCAAGGGCAGCATCAGCGGCCTGCTGAAGGTGGGCTTCCGGGGCACGTTCCGCGACCGCCAGTTCGAGGCGCGGCGGTTCCGATTTGTTCCAGTGCGAACGCAGACGCTGGATTTTTCGCAGCCGGACAACCTCCTGCTGGGACCGTCGAATATCCGGCCCGACGGATGGACGCTGCGCGAGAACACGCGCAGCACCGACACGTACTCGGGCTCGATGGATGTGTACGGCGGATTCGCGATGGTGGATCTGACGCTGGGCCCGCGGTGGCGCGTGGTGGGCGGCGTCCGCGTGGAGGATGCCGATATCAACGTTCGGACCATCGATCCGCTGGTGCCTGGCGGCGTGCCGGCTCTGGCCAATCTGAATAATCGCGATTACCTGCCGGGTGTCAGCGTGATCTACGCGCTGACGGCGCGCCAGAACCTGCGGGCGGGCTACGGACGCACCGTGAACCGTCCCGACTTCCGCGAGCTCTCGCCGTTCGACTTCACCAACGTGCTGGGCGGGTTCAATACGGTTGGGAATCCGAACCTGCGGCGGGCCTCGATTCAGAACGCGGATTTCCGCTGGGAATGGTTCCCCGGGGGCGACCAGGTGGTGGCGGCCAGTTACTTCTTCAAGGACTTCAAGGACCCGATCGAGGTTACGATCCAGCCGACCACGGACTTGCGGCAGAGCTTCCTGAACGCCGACGGCGCTCGCAACCAGGGGATTGAACTGGAGGCGCGGAAGTCGCTGGGATTCATCCGGCCGTGGCTGTCGAAGTTCGCGTTGCAGGGCAACTATACGTTCGTCAGCTCGAACATCCGGATTCCGTCCGAGCAGACGGCGTTTCTGACGAGCAAGCAGCGTCCACTGATCGGGCAGTCGCGGCATATTTACAACGTGATTGTGGACTGGGTGGAGCCTCGATGGCGGTCCAACGCGCGTTTCTTCGTCAACTCGGTATCGCGGCGCATCACCGATGTCGGGACGCTGCGGTTGCCGGACATTTACCAGGAGCGCAACACGTTTCTGGACTTCGTGTACCAATACGACATCCTGGAAAACGGCCGCTGGAATCTGCGTTTCACGGCCGAGAATCTCGGCGACAACAACTACCGGTGGACGCAGGGGGACTTCCTGGTGCGGCAGTACCGCCTGGGACGGACCTTCTCCATAGGCACCAGCTTCTCTTTCTTCTAAACAGCAAGACGGACTCTAGATCAAACGAACGACCAGGAGAGTATCAATGCGAACCAACATCTTCCTGACGGTGACCCTCGCTGTGTCCGGAATGGCGCTGCAGGCGGCGGATTCCAGGACGCCCGAGTTCACCACCGTCAGCCTCGCCGACGCGACGCGCGAGGCCGAAGGGCGCCAGGCGCTGACTGCGAACAGCCAGCTCAGCACCACCGCCGCCATGTGGATTTGGGCTGACAAGTACGTATACCGGGCGGGCGAGCGGCTGACGCTGCGCTGGACGGTGAAGCCGAACAACGATCTCTACCCCTACACCATCGTCGCCTTCCGCCAGAACAACCAGACCGGGCGGCGGTTTTACCTGCCGGCGGGCACCGAAGCCGTCACCGACATTTTCGGCAACACGGTGGAGCAGGGTTTCCGGATCACGCGGCTGAGCGCCGCGGATAAAGCGGTTCTGATCGGCGACGGGGGCCTGTTCCCGGCCGACCGCGGCGTGATTCCCAACGAACTCGGCATGCACACCCTCACCGTCCAGGTTCGCGACTACACCGGCACGCGCGTGGTGAAGACGGCCTACTTCAAGATCGGCGTGGTGGATGAGGTGGTGGACGTGCGCGGCAACATCGATAGCAACCGTGAGTTCGTGAACACCAAGGCCTACCGCGTCAGCGGCCTGGTGTTCGTGCGGAGCAACGCGGTGCTGCGGATTCAGCCGGGCACGTTCGTGATCGGACAGCCGGGCTCGCAGCCGCCCTCGGCGATCATCGTGACCCGTTTCGGGCGGATTGAAGCCAACGGCACCCGCACCCGCCCGATCATCATGACCAGCTCCCAGCCATTCGGCCAGCGTCGCGCGGGCGATTGGGGCGGCCTGGTGATGCTCGGGTCGGCGCCCACCAACATCCCCGGCGGCACCGGCAACATCGAGGGACTTACCGCCTCGGTGGACACCCAGTACGGCGGCAATGAACCGGCTCACAACTGCGGCAGCCTGCGCTACGTTCGCGTGGAGTTCGCGGGGGCGGAGTTCCAGCCCAACGAGGAAGTGAACGCCTTCACCTGGGGCGGCTGCGGCACCGGCACAACGGCCGAGTATCTGCAGACCACCTACGGCCTGGATGATGCCTTCGAATGGTTCGGCGGGACGATGAACGCGAAGTACCTGGTGGCTACGTACGCCGCGGACGACTACTTCGATACCCAGCTCGGCTTCACCGGGAAGATCCAGCACGGGCTGGCGGTTGCGAACAATGACTTCTCGAACCGCGGCCTGGAGATCGACAACAGTCAATTCGGGTTCAACGATCGCCCGCTCGGAGCGAACCAGTTCTACAACATGACCATCATCGGCACCGGCGCGGGCACCCGCGACGAGGGGACCGCGGTGTCCGGCGTGTGGTGGCGTCGCGGCGCGGCGGGAAGCTACAACAACTTCCTGATCCAGAACTGGTATTCGGCCGGCGTCGATGCTCGCGATCAGGCCACTCAGGACCGCATCGATGGCAATGACCTGCGCGCGGACGGCTTCCTGCTGTGGAACAACGGCAGCAATCGCCAGGCCGCCAACACGCTGGCTGGGCAAGTGACGGCGCCGCTGCTGACGTTCGCCCAGGGCACTCGGGGAACCGGCCGCAACTTCATCGTCGCCGATCCGATGCTGCGTCGGCCCTTCGAGTACTCGGATCCGGACTTCCGCCCGACCCTGGGATCGCCGGTATGGCGCGCCGGATGGGTGGCGCCGCCCGACGACGGCTTCTTCGACCAGTGGGCCACCTGGATCGGCGCCTTCGGCGACGAAGACTGGACCGAGGAATGGACCAATTTCCTGCAGGAACAGGACATCCGTCCGTAACGTAACAGAATCGTACGCTTCGAACTTTCACGGGCGAGCTTTCGGGCTCGCCCTTTTTTTTTCGCGACCGGCGGCGGAAAAACATCCAAACGTCCCCGTTGCTGCCGCGTATATCGAGCATGACCCGGAAACTGTTCCTTGCCGCGCTCGTTCTCTGCCCCGTAGTGATGGCATCCGGCCAGCCCGACTTCTCCGGTGAATGGAAGCTGAACCTGCAGAAAAGCGACTTCGGCCAGATGTCGCCGCCCGATAAGTGGGTGCGCCGCGTTGTCCATCGGGAGCCGCAGTTCGAGCTCGCCAGCGTCCAGACGCGCGGCGGAACGGACGCCACGTGGGAAGCCAAGCTGAAGACCGACGGCTCCAAACAGACCTTCCCGATGGCCGGCGCGCAGGCAACCGGCTCGCTCAAGTGGGATGGCGCGGTGCTGGTTCTCGATACCCACCGCCAGACCGACCAGGGCGATATTTATCAAACCGAGCGGTGGTCCCTTTCGCCCGACGGCAAGACCCTCACCTGCATGGGCAAGCTGAAGGGTGACATGGGCGAAACCGAGTTGAAGCTGGTCTTCGAAAAGTAGCGGGTGGCCCCTGTCCCACTCAGGTCCGCCCCTGCCGGCAAACCGCGGCACGAGGTGATCCGTAGAGCGTCTCATGATGGGACGCCTCCTGACTCTCGTTCTGGTTGCCGGATCCTGCATCGCGGCCGGGCCGGATTTCTCCGGCGAGTGGAAGTTGAATCTGGACAAGAGCAACTTCGCGCAATCTCCTCCTCCGGAGAAGTGGACCCGCCGCGTGGTTCATCGCGAGCCGCGCTTTCACCTGGTGACGCTGCAAACCCGTAACGGAGCCGAACAGAAATCGGAAGTGCAGTTCACCACCGACGGCGTTGAGCAGACGTTTGAACTCGCCGGGCAGCACGCCACCGGCTCCATGCGCTGGGAAGGCAGTTCGCTGGTGCTCCAGACCAAGCGTGGCTCTCCGCGCGGCGATATTCACCAGAAAGAAACATGGACCTTGTCCGCGGACGGCAGGACCTTGACGTGCGCGGGGAGGATCCACGGGGATTTCGGCGAGATGGAAGTGAAGTTCGTTTTTGAGAAGTGACATGAGATCCTGAGCGGATGCACACTCGCCAGTCGATTCCGCTTCTGCTTCGCGAAGCTCTGGATCGCGCCGTCCGGTACGTCGAAGGCGTGGAAGGGCGGCGGGTGTTTCCGGACAACGGCGCCACGGCGCGGCTGGCCGAGCTGGGCGGCAGCCTGCCCGAGGATTCCCGCGATCCCATCGAGACGATCCGCCAGTTGGACGCGATCGCTTCGCCGGCGACCGTGGCCACCACGGGACCCCGCTACTTCGGGTTCGTCACCGGTGGCATGCTGCCGGCGGCGCTGGGCGCGGCGTGGCTGACGTCCGCCTGGGATCAGAACGGGATTCTGTGGCTGACTTCGCCCGCGGCCGTCGACGTGGAGCGCATCGTGCTGCGCTGGATGAGCGAGCTATTCGGGCTGCCAGCCGGATGCTCGGGCGCCCTGGTCACCTGCGCCACCATGGCCAGCTTCACTGGTCTGGCCGCGGCGCGGCACGCGGTGCTGGAACGCGCGGGCTGGGACGTGGAGGCGGAGGGCCTGTTCGGCGCGCCGCCCCTCGACGTCGTGGTCAGCGACGAAGTCCACTCCACGGTGCTGAAAGGCCTGGCGATGCTGGGCCTGGGGAAAGGACGCGTGATCCGCGTGCCCACCGATTCGCAGGGCCGCATGATCGCGGCGCGTATCCCCCGGCTCAGCGATCGCTCCATTCTCTGCCTGCAGGCGGGCAATGTGAATACCGGCAGCTTTGACCCGCTGCGCGCGGCATCGGAGCGGGCTCGCGAAGCCGGCGCATGGGTTCACATCGACGGCGCGTTCGGCCTGTGGGCAGCGGCGTCGCCCGCGCGCCGTGTTCTGCTGGACGGCGTGGAGCTGGCAGACTCCTGGGCCACGGACGGGCACAAATGGCTGAACGTGGGTTACGACTGCGGTGTCGTGCTGGTGCGCGACGGAACTCCGCTCCGCAAGGCGATGTCCGCTCAGGCAGCTTACCTGATCGAGACCGAAGAGCGCGATTCGATGAACCTGGCGCCCGATTCCTCGCGCCGGGCGCGCTCCTTCGAAGTATGGGCGGCGCTTCACAGCCTGGGACGCAGAGGGCTGCAGGAAATGGTGGACCGCTGCTGCGCTCATGCGGAGCACTTCGCGCGTGAACTGCGAAAGGCGGGGATCGAGGTGCCGCATGAGGTCGTTCTGAATCAGGTGCTGGTGCGTTTTGGCGATGATAAGCGGACGGACCGGGTGATTGACGCCATCCAGCGGGACGGCATCCTGTGGGCGGGCCGGACGGAATGGCAGGGCAAGGCGTACATGCGGATCAGCGTGTCTAACTGGTCGACGACCAGCAAGGACGTCGAGCGCAGCCTGGAGTCGATCCTGCGTGCGCACAGCCTGTGCGAGGGCGGATAGGTGGAAGCCGCGAGCGTCAGACGGACCGCGACAACGTTTGCCGCTCGCTCACGCTCGTGGCTCCCATTGAAATCAGAACGTGAACTGCGGTGCGTCCTGCACCAGCCGCAGCGGAAGGTGCGGCACGCCGCGACACGGCAGCACCGTTTGGCTGTTCAATCGGTCGGAGTTGACGCGGACCGTTGATTACGTTCTGAGCGGCCAGGGCTGGCCTACGCAGGTTGCCGGCGAGGCAACGGTGCTACCCATTGCGAACTGGGAGCCACGAGCGTGAGCGAGTGGCAAACGTTGTCGACGAAGAGGCGTTATAGGAAGGCGCTTCGCCTGCCGCTCGCTCGCGCGCGGCTCCCGGTGTAGATTGGTCTGGGGTTCCTTCGGCTGCGGCATTGAGATCAGAACGTGAACTGCAATCCCGCCTGCACCAGCCGGGGGATTCCCGGCAGCAGCCCGCGGGAGCGGTCCACGATCACTGTACGGTTCGTGAGGTTCTTCGCGGTGATGAAGAAAGTCGAGCGCAGCGCCTCCACCGGGTAATTGAAGCTCGCATTAAAGAGCGCGTTTCCCGGCAGCGCGCCGCGCTGGCCGTCGGGAGTCCCGCCCACGGTGTTGAGGTCGTCGCCAAACTGCCGCCCGGTGTACACGGTCTCGAACATCGCGTTGAGACCCGTGGCGTGCGCGTAGCTCACACTGGCCGTCAGCAGGTTCTCGGGAGAGTACGGCAGCCGGTTCCCGGAGACGGGGACGCTGGTGAATCCGGGAACGGACGACAGCCGGGTGCCCTGATAGCGCGAGACCGGGACCCAGGTGTAGGCGCCGCGAAGCGAGAAGCTGCTGCGGGAACTGAACACGTTGCGCCAGTCCCAGCGGCCCGCCGCCTCCGCTCCCTGGTGCAGCGTGCGCCCGGCGTTGGTGAGATTGGATCCGATGCCTCCGGCGACACTCGCCGGCACCACCTGGTTGGCGAAATCCATGCGGAACGCGGTGGCTTCCAGGCTGAAGTACCGTTGCAGCCGCGCCCGGAATCCCACTTCATAGTTCCAGCTCAACTCCGGCGCGAGTTCGATGCTCTGCCCGGTGGAGTTGCTGATCACGTCCTCCACGCGGGGGGGCGCGAACCCGCGATGGACGCCGGCGAACACCGTGAACCTTTCGTTCGCGTTATAGGCGATTCCCAGTCCGGGGATCAGCTTGACCAGCGTTTCCGAACCGCGCGCGTTATTCAGGCGGTTCCAGCGCGAGTAGCGAATGTATTCGAGCCGCGCCCCGGGCGTCACTACCAGCTTGTTCCACACAAACTGATTCTGGACGAAGGTGGAAAAGGTCTTCGCCAGGCGCTGGTTGTTCTCCACCACGGCGCCGGAGCGTGCTTGGGGCGTGTCGCCGTTCTGCTGCAGGCGTTGCTGGTCCTCGAAGTGCGCGCGGAAGCCGAAGTCGGTTACGTTCGATGCGCCCAGCAGCCCGTGCGAAACGCGGCTGGCGTTCTCGAGTCCCCATGTGTAATAGCGCCGCAGCCGGCCTTCGTTGCCGCAAGCGGTGAGGAGGTTCGCCATGCCTCCGCAACGGGGATCGGCCGCGTCATTGGGACGCTGATTGGAATTGGACGACTGACGCCACCAATCGCGATCGAAGAACGTCGCGTAGCCGGTGTGGCGAACCGTCATGTTGGCGCGCGGGGTCCACAAATGAGTCGCCGACCCGCCGTAGCGCGAAATGTCGAACTGATCGTGAACGAAGGGATTGGCCCGGGGGTTGCGATCCCACTCGGTTTGCCGCAGCCCCGAATAGGTAAGCTGGGAGTCCTCGCTGTAGCGATTGAATTTCAGCGAAAGTGTCTGCGACGCGCCAATCGGCGTCAGCGTCTTCGCGCTCAGGTCCGTGACGCCGTGCCGGGTGTTGTCGCGCAGCCCCTGGCCCTGCTTGCGCAGCGCGTCGAAGAGCAATCCGGTGCCTTTCCAGGTTCCGCCGTAGCGGAAGTGCCCGTTGAAGTAGTCGCGGTTTCCGCCGGTCAGGGTTAGCGATCCGCCCCGGCCGGCCGGAGGCGCCGGCGTGAGGTAATTGACGACGCCGCCCACGGTCATCGGGCCGTAAAGGATCTGGCCGCCGCCCTTGACGATCTCGACGCCTTCAAAGCGGTCGACGGGCGGATGGTAGTACGAAGCGTTGTCGCCGTACGGAGCATAGGACAGCGGCACGCCGTCTTCCAGCAGCAGAACCCGCGAAGAGCGGGTGGGATTCAGACCGCGAATCCCGATGTTCGGCCGCAATCCGAAGCCGTCCTCGCCGCGCGCGTGAACGCCGGGCACCTTGCGCAGCGCCTCTTCCGTGGTGAGTACGCGAGCCTGTTCCAGATCGGTGGCTTGCAACAAATAGGCCGATCCGGGCAGCCGCTCCAGTTGTTCCGGTGTCCCCGCGATTCGATTGGCGGTGACGCGCACCTGCTCGGCGAGGTCCGCCGGGCGGAGTTCGATCAGCAAATTACCGCCGGCGGGCCAGGAAAACTGTTGGCGCGCCGGCGCGAACCCCCGCGCTTCCACAACCACCTCGTATTCACCCCTCGGCAAGGCCGCAAAGGAAGCGTTTCCAGTGTCTGTGGTGAACTGCGTGTTCTCCCAACCCGCCCCGATGCGCCTGGCCTTCACCAGCGCTCCGCCGATCATCGCCCCGGTGCTGTCCTGGACTCTGACATCCAAATTTGCTTCCTGGGCTCCACAAAGTCCCGCAAGGATGGCCGCGGCAAGACATGCGTGGGCGATTTTGGCTCGCATCATTTGGCAGTCTAGAGTCACGGCGGGGCCTCGGTCAAGAGGAAAACGCAATTCAGTTGCAAATGTCGATTGAAAGGCGACAGGAAGGAAGTGAAGGGTTCGAGGGTGGAGAGGGAGCTTCCAATCGCTACAATTCTCTGCTGTTATGGCGAGCGGAGGGTAAACCCGGATCGAATCGGTCGTCGATCTGTCTGACTGCGAATAGGTTAGTGGCTTGCAACTGATCCCTCCCGGCCCGGCTCGCCCCTTTACCGTTGCCGTCGGCGCCCGCCCCGGCTACACTAATCCCAGCCCCGGAGAGGCGTTAAACGAATATGAACCTGGTGAAACTGGCCGGCATGGCGGAACTCAACAAGATAACGCGGCGTTCGGCGCTGGGCGCGATCGCCGTAACCGCACTGGTGGCGCCGGGAGAATTGGAAGCGACGCCGGATGAGCCGGAAACGGAGCACGAAGGTGACGGCCCGTTCTACAAGCCGGGGGCTCCGGAACGCAACGTTTTCCTGGAAAGCGGCATCGCCGGCACACCCTTTCTGCTCCAAGGCCGGGTTCTCGATGTCACGGGCAAGCCGGTGGCGAACGCGCTCATCGACCTGTGGCATGCCGATTCCAGCGGTGAATACGACAACCAGGGCTGGAAGTTGCGCGGCCGCTTTCGTACCGATGGTTCCGGGGGGTACACCCTGAAGACCATTCAACCCAAGTGGTACAAAGCGGGAAATATCGTCCGAGCCGCACACTTTCACGTTAAGGTGAGCGGAGCCACAAACCCCTTGCTGACCACGGCGTTGTACTTTGAAGGCGATCCGTACCTCAACAAGGACGGGATGGTGAAGAAAAGCCTGATCCTGGACGTGAAAGAAACGAAGAAAGGCCGGACGGCGGACTTCACCTTTGTCCTACGCAAAGCGTAACGTCTGATACCCGTACCCGACGACTCGTACTAGACCGCGCAGCCTACGGCTCCTATTCTCTATACTAGTAGTGCGCATGCGTTTTTCTGTGGACGCTCACGCCATCGGGTGCCACCTGACTGGCAACGAAGTCTATATCCGCAACTTATTGCGGGAGTTCGCGGCATTAGACCAACGGAACGAGTTCCTGGCGTTCCTGTCCAAGCCGGGGGCCGAGGCGGAGGTTCCGGAGCGCTTTTCCACAGCATGGGTCTCGACCAATCCGTTCCGCCGGCTGGGTTTTGACATCCCCCGGCTGCTGCGAAAGCATGGCCCGGACCTGTTGCACGTTCAGTACACCGCCCCGGTTTTCTGTCCGGTTCCGGTGGTGGTGAGCGTGCATGACGTCAGTTACTTGGAACACCCCGAGTTCTTCACCCGTTTTCGCGCGACACAGCTTCGCTACACAGTGGAGCCGACCGTAAGAAAAGCTGCCTGCGTGATCACGCCGAGCGAGTTCTCGAGAACGGCGATTCTCCGCGCCTACGCCGTTCCCGAGGACAAGGTTCTGGTGATCCCCAACGCCGTGGCGGATACGTTCCGGCCCGTCTCGCGCGAACACGCGGGGTCGTTTGTCGCCCGGCGATTCGGCATCCGGACGCCGTTTCTGATGACGGTGGGGGACCTGCAGCCGCGCAAGAATCACATCGGGCTGCTGCGCGCATTTGAGGCGATGCTGCGCCTGCATCCGCATCTGCCGCACCGGCTGGTGATGGTGGGCAAGGAGACGTGGTTTTCGCCGGAAGTTCGCGCCACCATTGAGAAGTCGCCGGTGGCGGAGCGCGTGCACATCACCGGCTTCGTGGAAGATCCGGAATTGCTGCAGTTGTACAACGCCTGCGAGGTGTTCGTCTTTCCATCCTTCTACGAAGGCTTCGGGCTGCCGATTTTGGAAGCGATGGCCTGCGGGCGCGCGGTGGCGTGCTCCAACAGCTCCGCGATGCCGGAGGTGGCCAACGCGGCGGCTATTCTGTTCGACCCGGAATCGACCAGCGAAATGACTCGCGCGCTGTGCGACCTGGTTCTGGACACCGAGCTGCGGAGCCGCATGGAGCGCCTGGGAACCGCGCGCGCGGCGCTGTTTAGCTGGCAGAAAGCCGCGCAGCGCACCCTGGACGCATACTATGGCGTCGCCGGGATGTCGCGCCAGGAGCACATGGCCAAGGCAAGAGCATGAACCGATTCCTTCCGCTGCTGGTGCTGGCCGCGGCGCCGGTGTTCGCGCAGAAGACGCCGGGCGAAATTCTCCGCTACACCATCAACTGGCCGAGCGGGCTGAGCCTGGGCGAAAGCCAGCTTCGGAGCACCCCGAATGCCGAAGGGGGTTGGAGCTTCGAGTTCACCATTGACGCGGCGATCCCCGGTTTCAAGATCGCGGACCGTTTCACTTCAACGGCGACATCGGACCTGTGCACCGCCTTGCTGGAGAAGGAATACGCCCACGGCCGGCGGTCGGCGCGCGAGAAGACGGAGATCGACCAGTCGAGGATGTCGGCAACGCGCGAGACGCTGGTGAGCGGCGGCGGCAAGAGCGAATTCGCGACGCCGGCTTGCGCGAGGGACCTGCTGGCGTTCGTTCATTTTGTGCGCCGCGAGCTGGCGCAGGGCCGGGTGGCTCCCGGACAGACGCTCGTGTTCGGCGCGAAATACGATGTCCGTTTGAACTACACGGGCGCGCAGAGGGTCACCGCGAACGGCGAGCCGGTGGAGGCCGATCGCATGGCGGCGTCAGTGAAGGGGCCGGCCACGGATGTGAACTTCGAGATTTTCTTCTCCCGCGACGCCGCGCGAACTCCGGTGCTGGTGCGGCTGCCGCTGGAGCTCGGCGTATTCACGATGGAGCTGGTCCGCTAGCAATGCGGATTGCGTTCTTTTCGCCCATGCCGCCGGCGCGCAGCGGCATCGCGGATTACTCCGCCGCGCTGCTGGGCGAATTGAAGCCGCTGGCGGAGGTCACCGTGTTCGACCACAAGCCGGCGAGCTTCGACGCCTCCGCGTTCGACGCGATTCTCTACCAGTTGGGCAACAATCCGTTTCACGTCTTCGCTTATGAGATGGCCCTGGAACACCCCGGCATCGTGGTGCTGCACGAAGCGAACCTGCACCATCTCATCGCAGACCTGTACATCCGGCGCGGCGACTGGGACGCGTATCTGCGCGAAGTGGAGCACGACGGCGGACCGGAAGCATTGGAATACGCGCGACGCTACGTTCGGACCCTGGAGCGCGGTCCCGACTACGACGGCGTCGCGATGTTGCGCCGCGTATTGGAACGGTCGCGCGGGGTCATCGTGCATTCGAACCGCGTGGCGAAGGACGTTCGCCAGGCTGGATTCCAGGGTCCGGTTGGGCGGATCTGGCACGGAGCATGGCTGGTGTCGCCGGACCGCCATGCCTATCGCGAAAAACTCGGCGTGGCGGAATCGGATCCCTTGATCGGCATCTTCGGCTTTCTGAAGCCGTACAAACGGATCGCCGAATCGCTGCGCGCGTTTCGCCGCCTGCTGCGCGTGGAGCCTCGCGCCAGGATGCTGTTGTGCGGAGAGGTTCACCCGGAGTTGCCGCTCGAATCGATGGTGAAGGCGCTCGAGCTCTCATCCCACGTGCGCGCGATCGGCTTCGCCAGCCCGGAAGACTTCGACGGCTACATCGCCGCCTGCGACATCGTGCTGAACCTGCGCTATCCCACCGTGGGCGAGAGCTCGGGCACGCTGCTGCGCGCGCTGGGAATGGGCCGCGCCGTGGTGGTCAGCAACATCGGGAGCTTCGCCGAGTATCCGGACACGGTGTGCCTGAAAGCGCCGGTGGACGCGACCGAGGAAGACACCCTGTTTGAGTATCTGAGCTTGCTGGCGGCGAACCCCCCTGTGGCGCGGTCGCTGGGGGAGCGGGCTCGGGCGTGGGTGAAGAGCGAGTGTAGCTGGAAGATCGCGGCGGAGCGGTACATCGCGTTCCTGCAATCGGTGCGGGAGGGCCGCGGGGCGGAGAGCGCCGTGATCGAACCGCCGCCGGAACCGGAACCGGCGCCGCCGGCGCCCGCCGAGCCTCCGAAGGTGGAGCCGGAGTACATCCTGGGCTGGGTTCGCGACGCCGGCGGGAAGCAGTACGCACGGCAGCATCTGACGCGGCTGGAGAAAACGTTGTCCCTGGTCCCGCCCGGAACGCCGGAGGAGCGCATCCTGGAGATGGGCGCGTACCTGCAAATCACACCGGCGCTGCATACTCGGCTCGGTTACGGTGAGGTACGGGGCTGCTACTACGGAACGCTGGGCGAGAGTCACCGCAAGGCGGTGACGGCCGAATCGGGCGAGGCGTTCGAGTGCGTCGTGGATCTTTTTGACGCCGAGAGGGACCGCTATCCCTACCCGGACGCGCACTTCGCCACCGTGGTCTGCGGGGAGCTGATCGAGCACTTATTCGCCGATCCGGTACACCTGATGTCGGAAGTGAATCGCATTCTGCGCCCGGGAGGGCACCTGGTGCTGACCACGCCGAACATCACCTCCCTGCGGGCGCTGTCCGGCATCCTGCAGGGGTTTCATCCGATGCTGTTCCCGGCGTATCTACGCCCGCGCGCGGACGGCGAAACGGACGCCCGGCACAATCGCGAATACACGCCGCGCGAAATGCAGGCGCTGTTCGAGAGCTCGGGTTTCGAAGTAGTGAAGCTGGAAACGGGCCCGTTTCAGGAAGCGCCCTGCCCGGAACTCGCCTGGGTGGAACACCTGCTGCAGCGGTACATGCTGACCACCGAGCATCGCGGCGACGGCATTTACATCCTGGGGCGCAAAAGCGGACCGGTTCGCGAGCGCTACCCCGGGTGGCTGTACAGTTAATGGCGATGGCCGCATCGAGCAAAGTGGAAGCGACGCTACGCGGCCGCGCCATTCACCTGAGCGTTCGACTTCCGGGAGCGTCCGGCCTGGTGGGGTGGCAGCTCTACGATCCGAAGGAATCACTGTTCCTCAGCGAGGGCGAGTGGATCCCGCTGAATGGGGGCGCGGCGGAACTGGAGATCACGGTGCCGGAGCAGGACGGGCCGTATCGCATCTACATTTCGCCGGTGGACGAGGAGCGCGGCTGGGAATATGCCCGCGGGCGCGAATTCATCATCGTTGACGCCGATGCGTCAGCCGGCGCCGTGCGGCTTTCGCCGCCTCGCGTCACCACACTTCGCGCGCTTCGCCTGGAACGCTGGCGCACCGAACTACCGGGCCTGCTGGCCGGCCCGTTCCGCACACTGCGCGCACACTGGCCTCTGATTTCGAGCATTGTTCGCCGGGATGTGCTGGCCCGCTACCGGGGTTCCGCCGGCGGTGTCCTGTGGACCGTGCTGAATCCGCTGCTGCTGATGGCCACGTATTTCTTCGTTTTCGGGGTGGTGCTGCAGGCGCGTTTCGGCGGCGATCCCTCCCGCACCGGATTCGCCCTTTATTTCCTTACCGGGATGATGCCCTGGCTGGCGTTCTCCGAGGCCGCCGGGCGATCGCCGTCGGTGATCCTGGAGCATCGCAATTTCGTCAAGAAGCTGGTATTCCCGGTGGAAGTTCTGCCCGTGGTGCTGGTGGCAGCGGGTCTGATCACTGAGTTATTCGCGGGCGGGATTCTGGTGATGGCCCTCGCCGCGCTGCGCGGATTGCACTGGTCCGCGCTGTGGCTGCCGGTGCTGCTGATTCCGCAAGTGATGTTCACGGTGGGGCTGGCGTGGCTGCTGAGCGCCACCGGCGTGTTCCTGCGGGATCTGGGGCAGGTGATCGGCTTCGTGCTGACGCTGTGGTTCTTCATCACGCCCATCTGCTATCCCGAATCCGCGCTGCCCGCGCCGGTCCATTCCGTCCTCCAGTACAACCCGATCTTGACGCTGGTGCGCGGCTACCGCGCGGTCCTGCTGGAGGGCGCTGCACCGGATCTGGGGGCCCTGGGCTGGCTGACGCTGGTTTCCGCGGCCATGATGTGGGCCGGCTATGCCTGGTTCATCAAGTTGCGCAGAAGCTTCGCGGACGTGATCTGAAGTCGGGGTAACATGGTCTGATGCGTTCGTTTTCCGTGGCGTTTCTCGCCTTCTGCCTGTCCGCCGAGGCGGCCGACCCCAAGAGCGTGGAGTGGGGCAAGTATCTGGTTGACGAAGTCGCCAAGTGCGGCGACTGCCATACGCCCAGGGATGAGAAGGGCCAGTTGGACAAGACCAAGTGGCTGAAGGGCGCGGTGCTCGACTTCGCTCCGCTGCAACCGGTCCCCGGCTGGCATAAGACTTCGCCGGATCTGACTCCGACCAGCAGCCTGTGGAAGAAGTGGGGCGAAGGCGCCATGGTGAAGTACCTGACCACCGGCCTGACGCCCAAGGGCAAGCCCGCCGACCCGCCGATGCCCGCGTACACGCTGACGCAGAAGGACGCGGAAGCGATCGTCGACTATCTGAAGTCGTTGAAGTAATGTGATCGCACGGCTGAGTCTCGCCGCGGCTTTGGCGGCCGCCCTGTGCGCCGGCGCTCCGGGACCGGCGCAGGTGCTGGTGATCGTGAACCGCGCGTCTCCAGCGGCGGTGGAGATCGCCCGCTACTACACAGCCAAGCGAGCCATCCCCGCGAAGAACGTCTGTCCGGTGGAAGTGCAGATCGACGACGACCTGCCGCGGCCGCACCTGGAATCGAAAATCGAAGCCCCGGTGATGGAATGCCTCAAGCGCAACGGCCTGGTGGACAGCGTTCTCTACCTGGTAACCGTCGGCCTGCCGCTGCGGGTGATCGGCAAGGGCGGCCAGGGCGGCGATCTGGCGTCGATCGACAGCGAATTGACCCTGTTGTACTCCAAGATTCAGGGCAAGGCCCACCAGACCAACGGCTGGATCGCCAATCCGTTCTTCCGGCAAAAGGACGCGCCGTTCTCCCATCCGCGATTTCCGATGTACCTGGTGACGCGGCTGGATTCCTACGACAAGGCGACCTCGATGAAACTGGTGGACCGCTGTCTGGCCGCCGCGAACCGCGGGCAGTTCGTGATCGACCTGCGGTCCGATGACGACCAGACCGGGAATGACTGGCTGCGCAATGCCGCGATTCTGCTTCCCAGGGATCGCGTGCTGTTCGATTCCTCGCCGCGGGTGATCACCGGCGCCCGGCAGGTGATCGGTTACGCCTCCTGGGGATCGAACGATCTGAACCGCAAGCAGCGCATGTTGAACTTCGAGTGGCTCCCCGGGGCGATCGCCAGCGATTTCGTTTCGAGCAACGGGCGAACCCTGCACCGTCCTCCCGCCACCTGGACCTTGGGAAACTGGACCGATCAGAAAACCTGGTTTGCCGCCTCGCCGCAAAGCCTGGCCGGCGATTACCTGGAGGAAGGCGCAAGCGGCGCCTCGGGTCACGTCGCGGAACCGTTCCTGAGCACCACTCCGCGCCCCGAGCTGCTGCTGCCCGCCTACTACCTCGGGCGCAACCTGGCAGAGAGCTACTGGTTGTCGATTCCGGTGTTGAGCTGGATGAACATCGTGATCGGCGATCCCCTGTGCGCCATCGGACCCCCGCAAGGAGCGAAGTAGCGCCGAACGGCATAGAATAAGTGCCTATGCGCTTCCCTGCCCTGCTTCTGCTCAGCGTCCTGCTGGTGTCCGCGCCGGCGCCCTTCACGGTGAACGACATGCTGGACGTGGTCAACAGCAACATCGCCGACGTGAGCGATGACGGCCGGTGGGTGGCAGTCACCACGCTGCGCCTGCGGGACCGCATCGGGATCGACAATCGCCGCTTCGGCGATCCCACCTATATCGCGCCGTCCGCCATGGAACTGTGGGTGATCGACAGCCGCACCGGAGAGAAGAAGCGCGTGTTCGCCGGCCGCAAGGAAGTTCGGGGAGCAAGCTGGTCGCCGGACGGATCGAAGCTTGCGCTGCTCGCCCGCAACGGCGACCGTTTCGAGGCGATGCTGTGGGATCGCGCAAGCGGCGCCGCCGCCGCGCTGACACCGCCGCCGGGCAAGGCGGTGGACGACTCGGCGGACTTGCAGTGGAGCGGCGACGGAGGCAAGCTGGTGCTCGCCCTCCGTTCCGCGGACTGGCACACGAAAGCCGCGGCCAGGTTCCAGCAGGAGGCGCGCGGTCCCGTCATCGTTCATAGCAGCAAGGATCCGTTTCTAAACTGGATCGCCCTGCGCCGCCTCTCGCTGGAGCGCAGCGTCTGGAGCTTCGCGCCCGCCGGCGGGGAGTGGAAGGAACTCGCGCCGGAGGGCCGGCGCGCTTCCTATCGCATTACCGAGGACGGCGGCGCCCTGATCGTGAACGAAGACATTCTGGGGAAAACCGACTACGATTCGCTGGGCGCCGGCGAGGCTCGCGTGGAGGTGGCCGGAGCGACGCCGCGCACGGTGCTGAAGTCGACCAAGGGAATCAACCTGGTTTGGGCTCGCGATGGCAGGCATTTCGCGTACAGCAAGGAAGGCGCTGTTTTTGCCGGCGCGATCGACGGCGACGATCCCAGGCAGATTCTGGGGCCGGCGAAGAAACCGGAAGACAAGCCCGCCGACAATGAGGAAGCCGCGAAGGCGGACGCGGCGAAGCAGCGGTTCACGGCGGTACGGCTGAGCCCGCGCGGCGAACGCCTGGTCGCCTCCAACAAGGAAGGTCTGTGGATGGTGGATGTCGCCACCGGCGCGAAGGACCTGATCGCGAAGGGCGGCGAGGACGACAAAACGGCGCCCCGTTACCAGCCGCTCGATTGGAGTCTGGACGCGGGCGTGCTGTACCTGAGCTACGCCTCCCGCCAGAAGTGGGAGCGCGGGGTGGATGCGTATCGCGTTTCCGGCAAGAAGCTGGAGCCGCTGTTCCGCGACACCCGCATGCTGTCCCAATGGCGCATGTCCAAGGATGGTTCCCGATGGGTGTTCGCCGCTGCGGAGGGAAACCGCCCGGCGGATCTGTACGCCGCCGATGCAAACTTCGCGAAAGTGGATCGGCTGAGCGAGTGGAACCCGCAACTGAAGGACAAGGCCCTGGGCAAGACGGAGTTGATTTCCTATCTGGACATCGACGGCAAGAAGCAGTCCGGGGTGGTGTACTACCCGCCCGATTTCCAAACGGGACGCAAGTACCCGGCGGTGTTCATCGTCTACGAGCAGTTTTTCGACGATCCGTTCAACGGCACCACCAGCGTGCTGAACAGCAATGGGTACGTGGTGGTGCAGCCTTCGGTGGAGTTCGAGACCGGATACCCGGGCGAAGCATGGATGAAGGCGGTTACGGCGGCGGCCAACAAGCTCATCGACATGGGCGTCGCCGATCCGGAGCGCCTGGGCGTGCAGGGCACCAGCTACGGCGGCTACGCCACCAATCTGCTGATCACCCAGACCAACCGTTTCGCCGCGGCGATCAACATCTCCGGCAAGGTCAACATGATCAGTTTCTACACGGATTCGCCGCGGCTGGGGGTTCGTAACATCCACGCACCTGAAAAAAGCCAGGACCGCATCGGCGCCACGCTTTGGCAGCAGCCGCAGAAGTATCTCGCGCATTCCGCCATCATGAACGCGGACCGGATCAAGACGCCGCTGCTGTTGATCACCGGCGAGGAGGATCACAACGTTCCGGCACGGCAGGCGATGGAGATGTACTACGCGCTGCGGCGGCTGAACAAGACCGTTTCCTGGGTAAACTATGTGAACGGCGGCCACGGCATGCCAACCTCCACGGTGGAAGAGGTGGTGGACTATCACAACCGCATTGTCAGTTGGTATGAGGAGCACCTGAAGAAGCCCAAGTCCGCTCCCCGCGAGGCGGTATCCGGACAGCAGCCCTGAAGTGATAGATTCATAACCAAATGCGAGTGCTGGTCATCGACGATGACGTGGAGTTGTGTTCGCTGCTCAAGGAGTTCCTGGAGCGCGAGGGGTTCGACGTCACCTGTGAACATGACGGCCGGGCCGGGCTGAACCGGGCGCTGCAAGCGCCGCCGGACCTGATGGTGCTGGACCTGATGCTGCCCGGAATGGACGGCTTTTCCGTTCTGAGGAAGCTGAGGCAGCAGAGCCGCGTGCCGGTGCTGATGCTGACCGCGCGCGGGCAGGACGAGGATCGGATCGTCGGCCTGGACCTGGGCGCCGACGATTACCTGCCCAAGCCGTTCAACGCGCGCGAGCTGCTGGCGCGCATCCGCGCCGTGCTGCGCCGTTCCGACGCCCGAATGCCGGCTCCCGCGAAGCTCGAAGTGAACGGAGTGGTGATCGACCCGGGCACGCGGCAAGTGTTTCTCGATCGCAAGCCGGTGGAGGTCACCACCCTGGAGTTCGACATCCTGGAGATGCTGATGCGGTCCGCCGGGCGGGTGCTGTCGCGCGACGCGCTGATGGAGAGCATGTACAACCGCAAGGCGACCCCGTTTGACCGCTCCATCGACATGCACGTCAGCCACCTGCGCAAGAAGCTGGAGACCAACCGCGCGTTGATCAAGACCGTGCGCGGCGTGGGCTACCAGTTCTGCCGGAATTCCGAGGATGAGGTGGCGGTGTGAGAACGCTGTTCGCGAAGATCCTGGCATGGTTCGTGATCAGCGCGTTTCTGGTGTTCGCCGGCATCGTGCTGACCTCCGCGCTGAACGTCAACAATCCCAACGCGCGCCAGGCGCCGGTCTCGCTGCTGCTCAACTTCCTCTTAAAGGAGGCACGGCACGCCCATGAACAGGGCGGATCCGAGGCGTTGCGCGGCGTAATCCAGCGCACCGAAAGCGTGATCCAATCCAAGGCGATCTTCACCGACGCGCAAGGGCGTGACCTGCTGACCGGGGAGGTCCGGACCGAATTGCTGAAGGAAGGCATGATCCGCGCCGAACGGCCGTTGTCGCGGCTGGATTCCGCCACCTTCGCCCGAGCATCCTCCGACGGGCAGTACTGGCTGTTCCTGATCGGCGAGAACAACAGCCGCTTGCTGTGGTACACGCAGCCGGAGACCCTGTGGATCTGGGCCTTGGTGGTTCTTTGCGTGTGGGTGCTGGCTCACCACCTGACTTCGCCGGTGCGGCACATGCAGCGGATGTTCGAGCGCTTCGGCGAAGGCGACCTGAACGCGCGCGCGGATACGAAGCGCAAGGACGAGCTCGGCCAGCTCGCCGGAAGCTTCAATCGCATGGCGGACCGCATCGAAACGCTGCTGAAAGCCGAGCGCCGCCTGCTGCTGGACATCTCGCACGAGCTGCGATCGCCCCTGGCGCGCCTCGGCGTCGCCGTGGAACTGGCGAGATCGGGCGACGCCAAGAGCTTGGATCGCATCCAGCGCGAGGCGGACCGGCTGAATCAGCTTGTGGGCGAACTGCTGCTGGTCACCCGCAGCGAGGGCGATCCCTCGCAACGCATCACGGAGCCCGTCAGCCTGAACGAACTGCTGGCGGTGCTGGTGGAGGATTGCGGGATCGAGGCTCGCGCGCGCGGCGCCGGGCTGAACCTGGAAGCGAGGGGATCGGTGGTCGTGGAAGGAGACGCCGAGTTGCTGCGGCGGGCCCTGGAGAACGTGATTCGCAACGCGATCCGCTACGCGCCGCCGGAAACGGACGTCGAGATCCGGGCGGAGCGCTACGCCAGCCGCGCGCTGGTCCGCATCCGCGATTACGGACCGGGCGTGCCTCCCGAAAGCCTTTCCCGTCTGTTCGATCCCTTCTATCGGGTGGACGCCGATCGCAACCGTTCCAGCGGCGGCGTGGGCCTCGGCCTGTCGATCGCCCGGCGCGCCGTCGAACTGCACGGCGGCACCGTGATCGCCCGCAACATGCAGCCGGGGCTGGAGCTGGTGTTCGACCTGCCGGCCACCTCGGCGGAGCCGGAGCTAGCGGCCGAATCCGATCTCGCGAACCAGAAGCCCTAGGTCGCGCGTGTCCGGCGCGGCGCGGAAGGTGCGGCTGACCTGTATGGTCACCAGCACGGAATCGCGGGTGGACGCAATCTCGTCCGGAGTTTCGATCGCGTGCAGGCCCGGCGCCCGGATCTCGCTTCGCGCGGCGGCCGCGCCGTCCACCAGCAGCGTGACCGTTCGTTCCCCCCGCGCGGCTTGCGGAAGATAGAGCGATACCCGCAGCTTTCCAGGCGACGGGGGTGCTTTCAAAACCACCTGCGCCTCGCTTCCCATCCAGCCGTCGGGGAAGATGCCGCCGATCACCTGCGATCGCGATTCCGGCTTGCTCAGATCCAGCAGGGAAAGCTCGGGCTTTCGCTCCACTACGCGATCGGCGGTCAGGCGATCGATGGGCGCGGTGGAAACGTCGAACGGACGCAGCCCGTCAGCCGCGGTCGAATACGCGGAGCGGCCGCCCAGCGAGATGATGCGCAGCGGAATCGCGGAGGTGATTTCCCGCTGCTCCAGCCGCACGGCCGCGCCCCGCAGCGCCGGGGTCCGCGACAGCGCCAGCTCGCTCGATACCAGGATCTCCCCGCCCTGCACCGCCCGCCCGTTCGAAAGCGGAAGCGCGCCCTCGGCTTCCAGGTAGTGGCGCAAGCCCCACTCGCCGGTCACCCAGGTCCGGTGTAAGGCGATCCGCGGCGCGAGCCCCGCGGCGAACTCGCGATACGCGTTCCAGTGCTGATAGTTCACGGCGGCCAGTCCGAGGCTGAGCACGGCCTGGGCCGCGCAGCCCGCGTAAATCGATCTGGCGGGAACGCGATTCGCGATCAGGATCGCCAGCGGGGCGGCGAGGGGCAGCAGGTATCGCGCCGATCCCGCGAAAAACAGAACAAGCGAGGCTCCGAAGAAGATCACAAGCCAGCCGTTCAGGAAGCGCTCCTCCGGCCGGCGAAGTCCCCAGGCCGCGTGGCATAGAACCAGCACGCCGGTGGCGAACGAAGCCCAGAACAACGGATGCGGATCGAGCAGCGCGCCTCCCAGCCCGGCGATCGCGGCGGCGGCCGGAACCCAGCGCGGCGCTCCGCGCGAAGCCAGCCATGCGAGCACCGGGAAGGCGACCCACGCCAGGTGTCCAGTCAACGCCGCGGCACTCCTCAGTTTTTGGGTCAGGAGCTGGAGCGGCCCCAGGTAGCCCGCCAGGACCGCCGCCGGAAACGCGCCCGATGCCGCGCGTTCATACACTTGCCACAGCCCAATGACGAGAGGCGCGGTGAAGATCGCCAGCCACGCAACGGGGCGCTTCTCCTTTTGCAGCCACCAGTACAACCCGAGCACGGGAACCAGCAGAACGGCTTGATAGGCGAACAACGACGCCGCCGCCGAACAGATCGCGGACAGCACGATCCGACCGCGCGTGAACAGCGCGATCGCCGCCAGCCAGAACGCCAGGAACGGTACGTCGGATTCGAGCGAGTTCCCGTTCACCACCAACGCAGGGGTCAGGCAGAAGATCGCCACGGCGGCCGTGGGGCGCGCGGAGAATTGCAACGCGAGCGCGGCCATGCTAAGCGCGGCGATGAGCGAGAACACCACGTATACCGCGTGGAACGGGATCTCGCGGATGTCGCCCAGCAACGCCAGCAGCGCCGCCAGCGTCCAGGAGTTCAAGGGAGGATGCGGATGCCCGCGCATGTCCACCATCTCCCCGAGGAACAGGTATCGCGCGTGGTTGGGATGCGCCGGATCGATTTGCGCGTACTGCGCGCCCGCCAGATAGTAATAATCGTCGCCCTGAATCGCCTGATTCAGGAACGGCAGCCGGAGCAGCAGCACCAGGGCCGCCGCGAGAAGAAATGGAAGACCACGTTTCACGCGCAGTCTTCCATTATGAGTTCCTAGTCGGCCGCTTTGCTTTGCGCCGGCTCGCGCCGCCAGCGGACTACCGGCCGGCGCGCGGCGGACACTTCATCCACGCGAGCCGTGCGCGTGGTGTGCGGCGCCTTCAATACCATTTGGGGGTCCCGCTCTACTTCTTCCGCGATGGCGATCAACGAGTCGCAGAACAGATCGATTTCCTGCTTGGACTCGGTCTCGGTGGGCTCGATCATCAGCGCGCCGTGCACGATCAGCGGGAAGCTGACGGTGTAGGGATGGAACCCGTAGTCGATCAGCCGCTTGGCGATATCGCCCGTCTTCACGCCCCTCTTGGCCTGGTGATCGTCGCCAAAAACCACTTCGTGCATGCAAGGCGACTTATAGGCCAGATGGTAATGCGCTTCCAGGCGCCGCCGGATGTAGTTGGCGTTCAGCACCGCATCCATCGTGGCGCGGCGCAATCCCGGTCCGCCGTGCGCCATGATGTACGCCAGCGCGCGGACCAGGACTCCGAAGTTCCCGTAGTAAGCCCGCACGCGCCCGATCGACCGCGGCAGGTCGTAGTTCCAGGTCCACTGGCTGCCCTTGCGAGCCAGCCGCGGCCCGGGCAGGAACGGCTCCAAATGCTTCTTCGCCGCTACCGCGCCCGACCCTGGACCGCCTCCGCCATGCGGCGTCGAGAAGGTCTTATGCAGGTTCAGATGCATCACGTCGATGCCGAAATCGCCGGGACGCGAGATACCCACCAGCGCGTTCATGTTGGCGCCGTCCATGTACACCAGCGCGCCCTTGGAGTGCAGGATCTCGCACACCTTCACGATCTCTTCCTCGAACACGCCGACCGTGTTCGGGTTGGTGACCATCAGCGCCGCCGTGTTCTCGTCCACGGCGCGAGCCAGCGCCTCGGGATCCACCACGCCCAGGTCGTTCGACTTCAAATTCTCCACCGTGTAACCGGCCATCATCGCGGTGGCGGGATTGGTGCCGTGGGCGGAATCGGGCACGATGATCTTCCTGCGCGGGTTGCCTTTCGATTCGAGCAGGCTGCGGATCAGCAGCACGCCCGTCAATTCGCCGTGCGCGCCCGCCGCGGGCTGCAGCGTCACCGCGTCCATGCCGGTGATCTCCGCCAGGCAGCGCTCCAGCTCCGCCATGATCTCCATCGCGCCCTGGCTCAGCGACTCCGGCTGGTAGGGGTGAATCCAGGCCAGCCCTTCCGTGCGAGCCACCAGCTCGTTCACGCGGGGGTTGTACTTCATCGTACAGGAGCCCAGCGGAAACAGCCCCAGGTCGATTCCGTAATTCCACGTGGAGAGGCGCGTGAAGTGGCGGATCACATCCACTTCGCTCACCTCCGGAAAGTCCTCGATCTCGCGCCGGGTCTGGCCGGCGCCCAGCGCCTTCTCCGGATCCACCGCCGGGACGTCCAGGTCCGGCAACTGGTAACCGATCTTGCCGGGCGAGCTCAGCTCAAACAGCAGCGGCTCATTCTGCGATATGTGGGACCGTACCTTCTTCTCCATTACTTTGCGAAAACCTCCGCCAGTTCATCCATGTGGTTGCGCCGCGACATCTCCGTGCAGCACAGCAGCATCGTGTTCTTCAGTTCGGGGTAATAGCGTTCCAGCGGGAGCCCGCCGATGATCTTCTTTTCCAGCAGGTCCTGGTTCACCGCCTCCACGCTCCGCCCGTTGCCCTGCGCGACGAACTCATTGAAGAATCGCCCCTGGAATTTCAGCGGAAGCTTCGACGCCAGGTAATGGGCTTTCGACAGATTCTGATGCGCCAACTCGCGCAGCCCCTGCTTGCCGTATAGCGACAGATAGACGGTCGCCATCAGCGCGATCAGCGCCTGATTGGTGCAGATATTGGAGGTCGCTTTCTCCCGGCGGATGTGCTGCTCGCGCGTGGAGAGCGTCAGGCAGAAGGCGCGCTTGCCGTTTGCGTCCTTGGTCTCGCCGACCAGCCGGCCCGGAATCTGCCGGATGAACTTCTCCTTGGTGGCGATGATGCCGGCGAACGGGCCGCCGTAGCTGGGCGGGATGGCGAAGCTCTGCAGCTCGCCCGCGACAATGTCGGCCTGCCGCGGCGGTTCCATCAACCCCAGCGCCACGGCTTCCGTGAAGATGTCGATGAGCAGCGCCCCCTTTTTGTGGGCGATCCCGGCCGCGTTCCCCACGCCCTCCACGATCCCGAAGAAATTCGGCGACTGGATGATGACGCCCGCGGTATGCTCGTCCACCTTCGCTTCCAGCTCGTTCAGATCGATCTCGCCCGTTTCGCCGTCGTAGCCGAACTCCTCCACCGGCATACCTTGATATCGCGCGTACGTCCGCAGCACCTCGCGATATTCCGGATGCACCGTGCGCGCCACCAGAATCTTGTCCCGGCCGGTGGCGCGTACGGCCATCATCGCCGCTTCCGGCACGGCCGACGAGCCGTCGTACATCGAGGCGTTGGCCACGTCCATGCCGGTCAACTGGCAGATCATGGTCTGGAATTCGAAGATCTGCGTGAGGGTGCCTTGCGCGATCTCCGCCTGGTACGGCGTGTAGGACGTGAGGAACTCGCCTCGCGACACGATGACGTCGCAAACCACCGGGCGGTAATGGTGATACACCCCGGCGCCCAGGAAGTTCGCGTAGCCGATGGCGTTCTCCTCGCCGCGGGCGCGAAAATGCTCGACAATCTCGAACTCGGACTTGCCGGGTGGAATGTCCAGAGGCCGGTTCAGCCGGGCGTTTTCCGGCAAATGCTCGAACAGGCTGTCGATGGATTCAGCGCCGATGACACGCAGCATCTCCTGGCGCTCGGAGTCGGACTTCGGTAGGTAGCGCAATTTGAATTAACCATCCAGGGAGCCGGGTGGGGAACCGGCTCGGGCGATACGCTCGCGCGCGAGCCCGCCATCTTCTCGAAACGACAAAGCGATCCGGCGCGGGGCCGGCTGCTCCGCGGGGAGCGCCGGGGTTACTCCGCCCCGATATATTTCTGATAGTCGGAAGCGGACATCAGTTGCTTTATTTCATCCGGGGCCGACAACTTGATTTTAACAAGCCATGCGCCGCCATGCGGATCTTCGTTCAGTTTCTCCGGCGCCGACGCCAGCAATTCGTTGATCTCCACCACTTCGCCCGAGACGGGCGAGTAAATGTCGCTCACCGCCTTCACCGACTCCACCGAGCCCAGCGTCTTGCCCTGCTCGGCCACCGTGCCGACCTTCGGCAGATCCACGTACACGATGTCGCCAAGTTCCTTCTGCGCGTGGTCGGTGATCCCGATCACGCCCACCTCGGCGTCCACCCGCACCCATTCGTGTTCTTTCGTGTAATGGAAGTTTTCCGGATACATGATCTATTTGGCTCGCTTGTAGAAAGGGGTTGGCGCCGTGACGGCATCCACGGGCTGGTTGCGGATCATGATCTGAATCGCCCGGCCCGGGACCGCCTTGTCCACGGGCAAGTAGCACAATCCGATGTTTTTGTTCAGGGTGGGAGCAGGCCCGCCGGACGTCACCCAGCCCGCCGGTTTGCCGTCCAGCAGGACCTCGTAGCCGTCCCGTCCGATGCCGCGGCCGGTCATTTCGAAGCCCGCCAGCTTGCGCGTGATGCCTTCCGCCAGCTGCTTCTCCAGCGCCGCGCGGCCCACGAAACCGCTCTTGTCCATCTTCGCGATCCACGCCAGATCCGCTTCCAGCGGCGTCAGCGTCGCGTCGATCTCGTGGCCGTAGAGCGCCATTTTCGCTTCCAGGCGCAGCGTGTTGCGCGCGCCCAGACCTACGGGCAGAATGCCGAACTCCTCGCCCGCCGCCAGCACTTCATTCCAGATCCGCTCCGCCTGGTCCGGCGCGACATAGATCTCGAAGCCATCTTCCCCGGTGTAGCCCGTGCGCGCGATCCGCGCCCACGTACCCGACACCTCGCCGTCCACGAAATGGTAATACTTGATCGCGTTCAGATCGGTGGAGGTCAACCTGGCCAACGTGCTCAGCGCCTTCGGACCCTGGATGGCCAATTGCGCATAGCGCGGACCCGCGTTCTCCACCTCGCAGTCGAACTGGTTGTAGGAGCGGATGTGCTCGAAATCCTTGTCCTGGCAGGTCGCGTTCACACAAATGAAATAATGGTCGTCCGCCACCTTGTGGACCAAAATGTCGTCCACGAATCCACCGTGCTCATATAGCAACCCGGAGTAGTGCGCCTGGCCGATCTTCAGTTTCTCCGCATTGTTCGACGAGACGTAGTTGACCAGTCGCAGCGCTTCCGGACCGCGGACCTCGATTTCGCCCATGTGGCTGACATCGAACAGCCCCACCCTGCGGCGTACTGCGTGATGTTCCTCCAGCACGCCCGAGTAGCTCACGGGCATGTCCCAACCGCCGAAATCGACCATCTTGGCGCCCAGGCGTCGATGAGCTCCATTCAGCGGCGTGGTCTTGAGGGCAACGGGCTGGGTCATGAAAGAATCAATCTAGCACACGGACGGGCCGTCGGAAGAAGAAAGCAACCGGTGGTTCGCGCCCGTCGGCCGCCGGTTTCGGCCCGTCCGCCGACAAATCGGCCGGGAATGCGCGGGCCGGGCTAACCCGCGCCGCTGCCGCGGCGTCGTCTACACTAGCTGTTTACCCTCACGACAATGCTTTCACGCACCTGCATCCTGTTCTTCCTGATCGTTTTCTCACTTCCGGGCCAGCGCAACCTTGCGGGAACGCCGGAAATCAAGCTGGCTTTGGACCGCCTCAACACGCTGGGCAGCGTGCTGATGATCGCCGCTCATCCGGACGATGAGAACACCGCGCTGATCGCCTACTTCGCCCGTGGACGCAACCTGCGCACCGCTTACCTGGCGCTGACACGGGGCGAAGGCGGCCAGAATCTGATTGGCTCCGAGCAGTCCGACAAGCTCGGCATCATTCGCACCGAGGAACTGCTGGCGGCGCGCAAGCTGGACGGCGGCGAACAATACTTCACCCGCTTCATCGATTTCGGGTTCTCCAAGACCGCCGGCGAAACGCTCTCCAGGTGGGGCCGCGACAACGTGCTCGCCGACATGGTGTTCAATATCCGCCGCTTCCGCCCTGACGTGATCGTTCTCCGCTTCTCCGGCACGCCGCGCGACGGTCACGGCCATCATCAGACCTCCGCGCTGATCGCCCGCGAGGCGTTCGCCGCCGCCGCCGATCCCGCGCGCTTCCCGGAGCAGTTGTCCCTGGTGCAGCCCTGGCAAACCAAGCGCATGGTGTTCAACACCTTCGCCTTCACCCGGGAACAGGAAGCGGAAGCCGCCAGGACGCCGAATCGCCTGGAGATCGACACCGGCGAGTTCTCGCCGCTTCTCGGTTACTCTTATGGCGAAATCGCCGGCATGAGCCGCAGCGAACACCGCAGCCAGGGCATGGGATCGAGCGAGCGGAAAGGCTCGCAGCGCAACATCCTGCTGAACGTCGCCGGCGACGCCGCGACCCGCGACCTGTTCGAGGGCATCGACACCTCATGGAGCCGCGTCCGCGGCGGCGCACCGGTCGGCGAAATTCTTGCGGAAGCCAACCGTGCCTTCGACCCCATGTCTCCCGACAAAATCCTGCCGCTTCTGGTCAAGGCCCGGCCGATGATCGCCGCCATCGCCGACCCATGGGCCCGGCAGAAGCTCACGGAACTGGATCAAGTTATCGCCCTCTGCGCCGGGCTGTGGGTGGACGCGTCCGCGGAAACCTGGTCCGCAGTGCCCGGCTCCAGCGTCAAGATCCAGATCACCGCGATCAACCGCTCCCGCGCCGCGATCTCGCTGGCGCGCGTCCGCTTCGCGGGCCCGGGCCGGCCGCCCGTGGCGGCCATCGAGCCCGCCGTGCTCGCCTACAACCGCCCGCTGACCTTCGCCGCTAGCTGGAAAGTGCCGGAGGACCAGCCCTACTCGCAACCGTACTGGTTGCGCAACCCGTCGCGCGACGCCGCCTACGCCATCCCGTCTCCCGAGATGCTCGGCATCGCGCGAACGCCGCCCGTGCTGCAGGCTACCTTCACCCTGAAGGCCGGGGGAGAAGAAATCGAAATCACGCGCCCGGTGGAGCATCGCTACGTCGATCGCGTCACCGGCGAGCATGTGCGCCCCTTCGTGGTGGCGCCGCCGGTGGCCGTCGATATCGTCGAACGCGCCCTGATGTTCGTGGACGAAAAGTCGCGGCGAATCGAGGTTCCGGTGAAAGCAAATACCGCCGGCGTGTCGGGCGAACTGCGCCTGGAAGTGCCCGCCGGCTGGAAGGCGGAGCCTGCGGCGCAACCCTTCCAGCTCGCGGAGCGTGGCCAGCAAAAAGCGCTCAGCTTCGTCATCACGCCCCCGGCGGCGCCCTCTTCCGGTACGATGCGCGCGGTGGCGAAGGTCGGCGGCCGCGATATCGCGGTGGGCATGGATGTGATCGAGTACTCGCACATCCCGGCCATCGCCCTGTTCCCGCAGGCCACGGCGGAACTGGTTCGCGCCGATGTCCGAACGCTCTCCAGGCGGATCGGCTATGTGATGGGCGCGGGCGATGAGGTCCCCGACGCGCTGCGGCAGATGGGCGTGGACGTCACCTTGCTCTCCAGCGAAGACCTGGCTCGCGCGGATCTGTCCCGCTTCGATGCCATTGTCACCGGCGTTCGCGCCTACAATACCCGCCCCGATCTGCGCGCCAACCAGCAGCGCCTGCTCGACTATGTCTCGGCCGGGGGCGCCATGGTGGTGCAGTACAACGTTCTGGAGGGGGGCTTCATGGGCGGCAATCCGGCTCTGCTCGAAAAGATTGGTCCCTACCCCATCCGCGTTTCGCGCGAGCGTGTGACGGTGGAGGATGCCCCGGTGACCCTGCTGAACCCCAACCTGCCGTTCCTCAAGAGTCCCAACCCGATTTCAGCGAAAGACTTTGACGGCTGGGTGCAGGAACGCGGCCTGTACTTCGCCTCCGAGTGGGATCCCAAGTATGAGCCGGTGCTCGAAACCCGCGATCCCGAGGAGCAGCCCCAGCGCGGCGGGATGCTCTACCTGAAGCACGGCAAGGGCGTCTATATCTTCAGCGCGTACTCCTGGTTCCGGCAGTTGCCCGCGGGCGTTCCCGGAGCTTGGCGGCTCTTCGCCAACATGATCAGCGCGGGCAAGGTGGCCACCGATTGAACGATCACCTGGAACGCAAGTCCGTCGAGGATGAACCGCCGCCCTTCCTGGGCCAGTGGCCGCGGGTCTACGCCGTGGTGCTTACCTACGTCGCCGGCGTGATCCTCGCCTTCTACTTCTTCACGCGAGCGTTCCGGCCGTGACCACGCTCGATTGGGCCGTTCTGGCCGGATGGCTGTTTCTCCTGGTGGGCTACGGCATCTATCGCGGCCGCGGATCGGACAGCGTCAACAAATTCCTGCTGGCCGGCAAGACCATGCCGTGGTACGCCATGGGCCTTTCCATCATGGCCACCCAGGCCACCGCGATCACCTTCATTTCCACCACCGGACAGGCCTACGTCGACGGGATGCGCTTCGTGCAATTCTACTTCGGCCTTCCGTTGGCCATGGTGCTGATCTCAGCCACCGCGGTCCCCATTTTTCACCGCGCCAAGGTCTATACGGCATACGAGTACCTGGAATACCGCTTCGACGCCAAGACCCGAGCACTGGTCAGCATGATCTTCCTGATCCAGCGCGGGCTGGGATCGGGGCTCGCGCTGTACGCGCCCGCCGTGGTTCTCAGCGTAATCCTGGGCCTTCCGGACATGGTCACCACCATCCTGATGGGCAGCCTGGTGATCCTGTACACCACGCTGGGCGGCATCAAGGCGGTCCAGTGGGCCGATGTCCCGCAGATGGTGATGATCCTGTTATCCCTGGTGCTGTCGCTGCTCATCGCCATTTCCCTCTTGCCCCAGGATGTCTCGTTCTTCGACGCCGTGAAGCTCGCGGGGGCCGCGGGGCGGTTGAACGCGGTGGAGACGAAGTTCGATTGGAACGACCGCTACAACCTGTGGAGCGGGCTGATCGGGGGCATGTTCCTCGCGCTGGCCTACTTCGGCACCGATCAGAGCCAGGTGCAGCGCTACCTGACCGGGAAGAGCGTCGGCCAGAGCCGCCTTTCGCTGCTGTTCAACGCCATGGCCAAGATCCCCATGCAGTTCTTCATTCTGTTCATCGGCGCCATCGTGTTTGTGTTCTTCCTGTTCGAGCGTCCTCCGGTGTTGTTCCAGCCGGTCGAGCTGAAAAAGATCCAGTCACAAGGGGGATTCGCCGACCTGGAGTCCCGCTACAATGCCGCCTTTGACCAGCGCAAGGAAGCGGCGCGGGATCTGGTGCGGATCCAGCGGGAATCGGATGAGCAGGCTCGCAGCCGTGGAATCGAACGCTATCAGGCGGCGCAGCGGGAATTTGAAGCCACCCGCAAACAGGCCACCGGCATGGTGGAGCAAGGCTTTAACGACACCAACTACATCTTCCTGAGCTTCGTCACCAGGTATTTGCCCGCCGGGATCGTGGGTCTGATCGTCGCCGTGATTTTCACTGCCGCCATGTCTTCCATCTCCGGAGAGATCAACTCGCTGGCCACCGTCAGCGTGATCGACGTGTACGGACGCCATTTCAAGACCAAGGGCTCGGACCGCCACTACCTGCTCGCCTCGCGCATCGCCACCGTATTCTGGGGCTGCTATGCGATCGCCTTCGCCAATTACGGCAAGAACTTCGGCGCGCTGATCGAGGCCGTGAACCTGGTGGGCTCGCTGTTCTACGGCGGAATGCTGGGCGTGTTCGTGCTCGCGTTCTTTTTTCCACGGGTGGGCGCGAACGGCGCCTTCTGGGGCGTGATTCTCGGCGAAATCGCGATCTTCGCCGCCAACCGCTTCACGTCCATCGCGTTCCTCTGGTACAACGTGATCGGTTGCTTCGTGGTGATCGCCGCCGGGCTGGTGATTTCGCTGTTCCAGAAGCCCGAGCCCGCCAAGGCCAGCTAAGACCCGGCGCGTTCCAGCCGCAGCGCCAGCGAGTTCATGCAGTATCGCTTCCCTTCTGGCGCCGGGCCGTCGTCGAACACGTGCCCCAAATGCGAATCGCACCGCGCGCACAGGACCTCCACGCGGGCGATGCCCAGGCTGCGATCCTCGCGCAGCGCGACGTTGCCTTGCGCTACCGGCCGCCGGAAGCTGGGCCACCCCGTGCCCGATTCGAACTTCGATCCGGAGTCGAATAGCGCCAGCCCGCAGGCGACGCAGCGATACAGCCCCGCTTCCTTCGCTCGCCAATAGCGGCCGCTGAAGGCCGGCTCCGTCGCGCCCGTTCGCGTCACCAGGAACTCCGCCGCCGAGAGCTGCTTGCGCCATTCGTCATCGGATTTCGACACGCGGCGCAGGGTCAGGACGCGGCCTGGTTCGCCAGATTTTGCAATGTGCAGAACTTCAATCTCGCCGCCGCTGCCCGGCGCGAGCGGATCCGGCGCGGGCGAGCCTCCGGACAGCAGCAGAAACGCCGTTCCCGCCACGCCCACCAACGCGACCGCGATGAAAATCCGCACTTATTCCCGCCGCAGCACTTGCGCCGGATCCAGACGGCTGGCCTTCCGCGCCGGCAGCCACGATGCGAGTATAGCCACCGCCATCAGCACCGCCAGCGAAGCAGCGAAGGTGAGCGGATCGTCCGGCGACAGCCCGAACAGCAGCTTGCCCATCGCGCGCGACAGCGCGAGCCCCCCCGCGACACCCAAGACGCCGCCGGCAATCACCAGGCGGCCCGTCTGCCGCAAAATGCCGCGGATCACATCCGCCGGCACTGCTCCCAACGCCATCCGGATACCGATCTCGCGAGCCCGGTCGGCCACCGTGTTCGCCAGCAGACCGTAGATCCCGATCGCCGCCAGCCCCAAGGCCAGCAGCGCAAACACCGTGACAAACCCCGTTTGCAGCCGCGGCTGGGCAGCCCGCTGAAACATGAAATCGTCCATCGTTTGCATGCGATCGAGCGCGCGGCTGCGGTCGAGCGACGCCACCTTGGCGCGAATCGCACCCGCGAGCGCCATCGGATTCCCCTCGGTCCGCACCACGAAGGACGAGATCGGCCAGAACATGTGCTCGAAACCCACGTACATCGCCGGCGGTGTGATCTTCTCCCGCTCTTCAAACGGCAGGTTCGCAGTCACGCCCACGATCTCAAAGACACTCGGCGGCTCCTTGGCTCCCTTCCACTCCAGGCCGATCTTCTGCCCGATCGGATTCGCGCCGTCGAAATACTGCCGCGCGGCCGACTCGTTGATCACCGTACGCTTCAGGCCGCGGTCGGACTCCTCCAGGTACCGGCCCGCCTTCAAAGGCACGCCCATCATACGAAGATAGTTCAGGCTCGCGGACCGCTTGAACAGCTCCACCTGCGCGGGGATTTGCGCCGGATCGCGGCCTTCGATGAACGCCTTGGCACTCGCCGAGCCCCCGTCGCGCGGCAGCCGGTCCACCAGAGCCGCCTCGCGCACGCCCGGGATTTCCCGCAATGCGTCCAGGATGCGTTGGTAAGCGCCGTTCACCTGCTCCTGCTCACTCTGCCAGGGGAACGAGAACCGGAAGGTCAGCAATCCGCCGTTGCGGAACCCGAGGGGCTGTTGTTGCAGGTTCCAGAAGCTGCGCAGCAACATGCCCGCGCCGATCAGCAGCGCGGCCGAAAACGCGATCTCGCCCACTACCAGCGCGCCGGCGATCCACTGCCGCCGCGACGCTCCCCGTGCCGTCCGCAGCGCATCCTCCCAACCCATCCGCGACCCCTGCCACGCCGGAATCCAGCCGCTGGCAAAGGCCGCGCACAGGGACAGCGCGGCGGCGAAGGTGACCACGCGCCAGTCCAGCCGGACCTCGGTCAGCCGCGGCACGTCCGCGGGCATGATCCAGCGCAGGAAGTCGACTCCCCAGAACGCCAGCAGCAACCCCGCCGCCCCGCCGGCGACCCCCAGCACCAGGCTCTCCGCCAGCAGTGTTCCCGCCAGCCGCGAGCGAGTCGCGCCCAGAGCCTGGCGGATCGCCAGTTCCCGCTTCCGCCCCGCCGTACGGTACAAGGCCAACCCGGCGATGTTCAGGCAGGCGATCAGCAGCACCAGGCCAACCGCGGCCATCAGCACCAGCAGCGGCGTTCGCACTTCTTCCACGACCGTGTCCTGATATCGCGTCAGCCGCACGCCCAGTTCCTTATCCGTCGCCGGATACTCGGCCCGGAAGTTCAGCGCCAGCCTCTCCAGATCCGCCTGGGCCTGCTGCAGCGAAACACCCGCCTTCAGGCGGGCCGTCTGCGAAATGAACCGTGCGCCGCGCGGAAAGCTCTGCACCGGCTCCGCGGCGAAAATCGACAGCCGGAAGTGATCCGCGCCTTCGGGAAGCACGCCGATAATCTCGTGCGGCCGCCCGTTCAGCGTAATCTTGCGCCCGGCGATCCCCGGATCCCCGTCGAACCTCGACTTCCACATCGCGTGGCTGATCAGCACTACCGCACCGCGGCCCAGTTCCTCCTCCCGCGTAAACGGCCGGCCCACCACGGGGCGGATCGCGAAGGTGTCCAGCAGGCTGCCGAAGCTGCGGATGCCCCGCACCCGCTCCGGCGTGTCGCCGTTCAGCAGCGTGAAATCCTCCAGGTATCCGCCGGTCACCGCCTCCAGCGTCTGCGATTTCGCGCCCCACTCCAGCAGCCGGACGGGGTTCCCGTTCGCCGGGCGCGCCCCCTCATAGTCCTGAATCTCCACCACACGGCGTGACTCGGGAAACGGCAGTGGCGCCAGGAGAATCGAGTTTACGAAGCTGAAAATGGAGCTGTTCGCTCCAATCCCTAAAGCAAGCGACGCCAGGGCCACCAGTGCGAAGCCCGGGCGGTTGCGGAGGTTGCGGACAGCAAGCCTCAGGTCTTGAACGGTCATCGGCTATCTGATGGCAATTGCAGTTCCGCAGCTACATTTTTGAAAACAAATAGCTTGGATCAGCCCGTACTGGCCGGAATTGGGACGGACCGCGCCGGAAGCGGGGCGTAGCTGCACCGCAGTCGGAGCGGGTGATATCCTCGCGGATGATGAACCTATCCAGACGATACGCGCTACTCGCCACTCTCGCGGCGCCGGCCCTGCTCCTGGCGCAGGGCGAGAAAATCACCGCGCTCGACCGCTACGTCAAGACGCCGGACCCCAGCTACAAATGGGAAGTCGCCAAGACGTACCCCGGCGCCGGCTACACCACCTTTGTCATCGACATGACGTCGCAGACCTGGAAACCGCCGGTTCTCCCCGACCAGAGCACGTGGCGCCACTGGCTGATCGTCGTGAAGCCGGACGTGGTGAAGAGCGATGTCGCGTTCCTGTATATCACCGGCGGCTCCAACCGCGATCCGCTTCCCGAAGAGAAGCGCATTGATCCCGCGCTGATCGAGCGCGCCGTGGCCACCGGAACCGTCTCCGCCGAACTGCGCATGGTCCCGAACCAGCCCATCAACTTCCCCGATCAGGGCGAGAAGTTCGGACAGCGAGGCGGCGGCATGTACGAGGATGAGTTCATCGCCTATACCTGGGATCGGTTTCTGAAGTCGCAGAACGAGATGTGGCCCGCCCGCCTTCCCATGACCAAGGCGGCGGTCCGCGCCATGGATACCGTCAGCGCCCTGATGGCTTCCGACGCCGGCGGCAATTACAAGGTGGAGAAGTTCTTCGTCGCCGGCGGCTCCAAGCGCGGCTGGACCACCTGGACCACGGCCGCGGTGGACCCTCGCGTTGTCGGCATCAGCCCCATCGTGATCGACCTGCTGAACGTCGAAGCGAGCTTCATTCATCATTACCGCGCCTACGGCTTCTGGGCTCCCGCCGTGCGCGACTATGAAAATCGCGACCTGATGGGCTGGTCCGGAACGCCCGAGTACAGGAAGCTGATGAAGATCGTGGAGCCGTACGAGTATCGCAACCGGCTGACCATGCCTAAGTTCATCGTCAACTCGGCGGGCGATCAGTTCTTCCTTCCCGATTCGTCGCAGTTTTACTTCGATGATTTGAAGGGAGAGAAATACCTGCGCTATGTCCCCAACAGCGATCACTCGCTGCGGAACACCGATGCGCGCGAGAGCATCATTGCCTACTATGACGCGATGCTGCGCAACCAGGAGCGGCCGAAGTTCACCTGGAAGTTCGAGGACGACGCGATCCGCGTGACCTCGGAAACGCGCCCCGTTTCCGTCAAGGTCTGGCAGGCGACCAACGCCGATGCCCGCGACTTCCGGCTGGAAAAGATCGGTCCGGCATACCAGTCCAGCGAACTGGCTGAGGTGTCGAAGGGTGTTTACCTGGCCAAGGTTCCGAAGCCCCCCAAGGGTTGGACGGCTTACTTCGTGGAGCTGACGTTTACCAGCGGCGGCAAGTATCCGTTCAAATTCACGACCCCGGTGCGGGTGACTCCGGACGTGTATCCGTTCCCCGCGCCGAAGTCGCGGGCAAGCTCGGCACAGTAGCCGTCGCGGGTGGGGCGGCGTTCGCCCCACCCGGCTTGGGAGCCGCCTCGCGTTAGCGAGCGGAAACGCAAGGGCGGCATCACCCCGCCGGGCGAATCCGGTACAGCTTTCCCGCCTCCCGCTCGCGGCTGTCGGTCCCGATGTAAATCAACCCGTCCGGCCCTTCCGCCACCAGCCGCACGCGGCCCAGCTTGCGATTCAG
>JAIEPW010000069.1 GCA_019748195.1 Bryobacteraceae bacterium | reverse complement strand
GGAGGTCCGATGGTGTATTCGTTCACGAAGCCGGCCACCAGATCGGCCTGCTCCCAACCGGTGGAGCCCTGGCCTTCGCCATTTCCGAACAGGAAGAAGTAGCCTTTTCCGCGGTTCGGCCGGAACAGGTTCACCTGGCGCCGGATGATGTTGGCGCCGAAGCGGAAGGTGTGCGAGCCCTTGTTCCAGCTCAGCGTATCGGCGAACTGCCAGGTATTCTGCGGCACCAGGTACGGTCCGAAATCGCCCGTGTACTCGAGCTGATTGTTGAAGCCGCCGATCAGCGCGCCGCCGCCGAGCAGGGAGCTGGTGTTGGCGTTCACGATGCCGAGATCGGCCGAGATCGTCTGATCCTGGAACGGAGGCTCATAGCCGAACCGCAGCCGCGTGAAACCGGCGCGGAACTCGTTGACCACCGTCGGGGAGAAAGTGTGGGTCTCGCCCAGCACGGCCTGGAACACGCGCACCGGATTGTTTCCCGAGCCGAAGCCGGAGGGAAGGTCGGGCAGGCGCGATGTCGTCACCTGATCCACGCGGCTCTGGCTGTAGCGGCCGAAAAGCTGGTCGCGCTCGCCGATGAACCAGTCCGGACGGACATCGAAATCGTTGTCATCCTGGATCTGGCGGCGCTGGGCGAGGTAGTTCTGGGTGAGCCGTCCGGGCACATTGGGCAGCGGAAAGGCGTTCAGGTAGTTCATGGCCGCGCGGTTGCGGCGTTCCACCGGAATCACGTTGCCGGGAAACGGAATCCCGGTGATGGGGTCGCGGACGAGGATGGGAGCGCCGACGCCCGAGTTTGCCGGCGGCGTCAGCAACTCGCCGAAGTCGCCGTTGCGCATCCGCTGCGTCGGGACGGTGGCCTGATCCACATTCAGCGGCTGGGTCCGGCGGACTCCGTTGTAAGCGCCAAAGAAGAACAGCTTGTTCTTGACGATGGGCCCGCCGATGGTGGCGCCGAACTGGTTGCGCTTGAACTCGGCGATCCGGTTGCGATTGTCGTTGCGGCTGCGCGGCGTAAACGTGGGAAGCGCGTCCAGATTGTCATTGCGCAGGAACCAGTAGCCGCTTCCATGAAACTCGTTCGTACCGCTCTTATAGGTCGCGTTGATGACGCCGCCGCCCGCGCGGCCGAACTCGGCCGGCGCAACGGAGGTCAGCACGCGGAACTCGGACACGGCCTCCACATTGGGGAACAGCGCGATCGTGTTCACCAGGGATTCGTTGTTGTCCACGCCGTCCAGAATGTAGCTGTTCGCCTGGGGGCGGAGTCCGTTCACCGACAGGGACCCGCCGCCGGAGGCGTTGTTGCGGAGTGTCTCCGCGTTGCCCCGCGCGCCCGTCGCGTCACCGTCCGGGATGCCGCGCGTCACGCCGGGCAACAGGGTCGCCAGTTGGGTGAAGTTGCGGCCGTTCAGCGGCAGCTCCACGATCGGCTTGGTCGTTACGGTGGCGCCCAGCGCGGAGTTCGCGCTGTCCACCAAGCCGGCTTCGGCCGTCACCGTGATGCTCTCGCTCACGTTGCCCGGCTCGAGTTCGAAAGTGACATCCGCCACTTGAGCGACCTGCAGCGTGATCTCCTGAGTCAGGGTCCGGAATCCCTCCTTGCGGACCTCCACCTTGTAGCGCCCGGGCTTGAGCCCCGGGATCTCGAATGCGCCGTCATCCTTGCTGACCGAATTGATCTCCGCATTCGTGGCCGGGTTGACCACCTTAATCTGCGCGTTGGCGACCGTCGCGCCGGACTTATCGAGCACAAAACCCGTCAGGCGGGCAGTCTCAAACTGCGCCCACGCCGGAATCGCAATCCACAAAAGCACGAGCGCGCACGCAACGCGACACCCGCGGTTCCATACAGTCGGCATATTCCGATGTCTCCCTTGTCGATCGGGCGGTGTGGTTCACCGCAGCCCGATTCTCTGTTTGGCAGTTTGTTTCAGCTTGTTGCCGCAATACAAGTGCGTGAGGGTATGAAACGGCTACGAGGGTTGTTAAGAAGTATTTTCAATCACTTGCAATCGCTGTTACATCCAAAATTTCGAGTGTTACACTTGGGGGTGGTTTCCCGTGTTGCGAGCTGAAACTCAACAGGTTATCGATCAGGTGGAGAGGATCGCCGACAGCCCGGTGCTCCACAACTCCGAGTCGCTTTGCAATTTGCTGCGCTTCCTGGCGCGCCACTCCCTGGAATCGCCCGCTACACCGATAAAGGAGCACCAGATTGCGGTCGAAGTTTTCCACAGGCACGACAATTTCGATCCCCGGCTGGACTCGACCGTCCGGGTTCAGACCTCCCGCCTGCGCACCAAACTGGCTGAGTACTATTCGGCGTCCGACGATCCGCTGATCCTGGAGATTCCGAAGGGTTCGTACGGACTGATGGTAAAGCAGCGGCGGGCGGCCGAGACCGCACCGGCATCGCCCCCGGCAGGGCCGCGGGAACGCGCTGCGGAAGCTCAGCAGAAAGCCTCATTCGACCTGGCGCCAGCCCACCTCTGGCTGGGCGCGGGATTGGTGGTTCTCACCGCGTTGATTACCTGGGGACTGACTCGTCCCTCCTCGCCCAGCGCTCCCAAGGTGAGCGCATCCACCGCGCTCGATACCTTCTGGGCGGCCTACCGGCGCGGCTCGGAGAAGCCCCTGATCATCTTCAGCAACGCGGAATTCAGCGGACGCCCGGAGACCGGACTCCGCTACCTGGACCGGGAACAGACTCCCTCAGCCCCGGTGCTGGACCATTACACCGGGGTGGGCGAGGTGATGTCCATCCAGGAACTGGCGCTGCTGTTCTTCCGCCGCAACGAGAGCTTCAGCGTGAAACGCAGCCGTCTGCTTCACTGGGACGACACCAAGAATCGCGACCTGATTTTCATTGGTTCTCCCACTGAGAATCTTTCCCTTCGCGAGTTGCCGCTGGCCTTTGATTTCCGCTTCGAAACGGTTCGGGACGGCCCCCGCAAAGGCGACCTGTCGATCGCCAATCTGCACCCGCAGCCGGGCGAGCCCGACCGCTATCTGGGCTCAAAGGACCTGCCGATCACCCGCGATTACGCCATTATCAGCATGTTTCCCGGCCCCGCATCGCCGCAATCCGTGCTGCTTCTCGCCGGAACCACCACTTTCGGCACCCAGGCCGCGGCGGAGTTCGTCTGCCGGGAGGCCACTGTCGCCGAAATCCTGGCCAAGAATCCCGGCGGGACGCTGAAACCGTTCAGTTCGGTGATCGAGGTGGAAATCAAGGGTGGCGTGCCGGTCCGGTCGCGGCTCGCCGCGTACCGGCAGCTCAATACCCGTTAACCATTTTTTTTCGGCTCCGCCCGTTTTCCTGGAACTCCCGGGCCCGCGCGCGGGAACTAGTGCTCAGGAGAAACTTCGTGATCCGAAACGTCTCGCGCACCGTTCTACTCGCTGCGGCGGCCCTTTCCGCCTCCGCCCAGTCGTTTGAAGTCGCTTCCATCAAGCCGGCGGCGCCGCCCACCGACGGGCGAATCGCCATTCGGATGGGAGGCGACGCGGGCCGCATTGACTACGTCAACGTGAGCCTGAAGAACCTCATCACGCGCGCATTCCGCGTGCGTCCGCACCAGGTTCAGGGCCCCGCGTGGCTCGATTCGGAGCGTTTCGACGTGGTGGCCAAGATCCCCGAGGGGGTTGCGCAGACCCAGGTGCCGGAGATGCTGCAGGCGCTGCTGAAAGAGCGTTTTGGAATGGTTTCGCGCCGGGAGGAGAAGGAACAGCCGGTCTATGCCCTGATGGAGGGTAAGAACGGCCACAAGCTGCAGAAGGCCAAGGAAGACGACCCGAACGCCCCCGCGCCGTCCGCGCCGGGCGGCGGCATCCGTTTCAACACCGCGGGCGGAGCGGCGGTGGCGCCCCGCGGCGGCGCGATCATGATGCGCGGAGCCGGCGGCGGCGCGAGCTTCGAGGCCAAGAAGATCAACATGGCGCGGCTGGCCGACATGCTCTCCAACTTCATGGACCGTCCGGTGATCGACGAGACCAAAATCGAAGGCGAGTACGATGTCAAGCTGGACATGACCGGCGATGAGCCGGAGGCGCGGCCGGATGGCGCCGCTCCCGCCGCCGCGTCGCCCGGCCCGGGAGGGCACGGTGGCGCGCCCATGATGCGCATGATGGGCGGCGGCCCGCCGCCGGGGATCTTCGCCGCGCTGGCCAACCTCGGCTTGCGCGTAGAGACTAAGAAAGCTCCCGTGGCCCTCATCGTGATCGACAAGATCGAACGGACGCCGACCGAAAATTAGAGCCTGGCCGGAGGCGGCCGCGGGCGGAAACTCAACCACGCACCATGATGCAGACAAGGACGATGGTGTTCTGCTGCGCCGTGCTCCTCGCCGGGCGCTCTCTGGGGGCCGAGGAGCATAGAGGCGTCGCGCGCTTCGGCGGACTCCCGCTGCCGGGCGCCACCGTGATCGCCGCGCGGGGAGAGCAGAAGCTGGCCACCGTCACCAATGGGGACGGCCTGTACGTGTTTCGCGATCTCGCCCCCGGCCCCTGGACGGTTCGCGTCGAGATGCTGTGCTTCGAAAGCCTGGAACGCGAAGTGACGGTGTCGCCGCAGGCCGCTCCCGCCGAATGGGACCTGAGCTTGCTCCCGGTGGAAAAGATGCAGGCAGTAGCGCCGCCCGCCGCGGCGCCCGTGCCCACCATCACCCAGACCGCCGCGGCAAACAAGCCGGAGCCTGCGCGGATTCCGCGGCCCAAGCGTGGACAGCCGCCACCGCCCCCGCCGGCGAACACCACCTCCGGTTTCCAGCGCGCGGCGTTGAACCAGACCGTGACGCCCGCCGCTCCGGCCGCCGCCGACCCGGAGCCGCGGCAAAACCCCGGAGAGCCGGAGCAGGCCCCGTCCGAGGGGTTTCTCATCAACGGCAGCGTCAACAACGGGGCAGCCTCGCCCTTCGGACAATCCGCCGCGTTCGGGAACAACCGGCGCGGACTGCAGTCTCTCTACAACGGCAGCCTGGGATTCACCCTGAATCATTCCGCCCTGGACGCCCGGCCGTTCTCGCTGACCGGCCAGGATACGCCGCGGCCCGGATACGTCAACATGACCGGCGTCGTTTCTTTCGGAGGTCCGCTGAGAATCCCCGGCGTGCTGTCGCGCAGCAAGGCGCCAAACGTATCGGTGAATTACCAGTGGACCCGGAACCGCTCGGTGATCACGTCCACCTCGCGGATGCCAACTCCGCTGGAACGCCTGGGCGACTTCTCACAGTCGAGCGATGCCCAGGGCCGCCCGCTGCTGGTCCTCGATCCGGAAACCGGCCGGCCTTTCCCGGGCAACGCCGTCCCGCGGGAGCGCTTCAGCCCGCAAGCGCTCGCACTGCTTGGTCTTTTTCCCATGCCGAACTTCGACGCCGCGGCGCGCTACAACTACCAGATTCCACTAGTGAGCTCCTCGCATCAGGACAACCTGCAGGTTCGCGCCGGCCGCGCCATCGGCAGGCGCGACCGCGTCAACGGGATGCTGGCGCTGCAGAGTATCCGCGGCGACTCCACCAACCTGTTCGGTTTTCTCAACACCAACAGCTCGCTGGGACTGAACGCCTCAGTCAACTGGAGCCACGGCTTCGGACCGCGCGCCTTTCTGAACGTCGGATACCAGTTCAGCCGCAATCGCCTGGAAGCGAATCCCTACTTCGCCGAACGCGAGAACGTTTCCGGCAACGCGGGCATCACCGGAAACAACCAGGAGCCATTGAACTGGGGCCCGCCGGCCTTACAGTTCGCGGGCGGAATCGCCGGGTTATCCGACAGCCAGTCCTCGCTGACGCGCAACCAAACGGGGGCGCTGAGCGCCTCCCTGGTGCTGATCCGGGGCGCGCACAACCTGACGCTCGGCGGTGATTTCCGGCGCCAGCAATTCAACCTGCTGACGCAGCAGGATCCGCGCGGCTCCTTTACCTTCACCGGCGCCGTGACGGGCAGCGACTTCGCCGGATTCCTGCTGGGCCGGCCCGACGCCGCCTCCATCGCCTTCGGCAACGCGGACAAGTATTTCCGCGCAAGCAATTACGACGCCTACATCGCGGACGACTGGAGAATGAGCCCCAAGCTGTCGGCCAACGTCGGGATTCGCTGGGATTACGCGTCGCCCATCACGGAACTGTACGGCCGGCTGGTGAACCTGGATGTGACGCCGGGCTTCGGCGGCGTTACGCCGGTGCTGGGATCTGATCCGCAAGGCAGCCTGACCGGAAGGCGATACCGCAGGTCACTGATGGAGCCTTACCGCAACGCGTTCCAGCCGCGCCTGGCGCTCGCCTGGCGTCCGCAGCTCACGTCGAGCATGGTGATCCGCGCCAGCTACGGCGTGTACTACGACACGTCCGTATACTTCGCGATCGCGAACCGGATGGCGCAGCAGGCGCCGCTTTCGAAGAGCCTGGCGGTCCAGAGCACTCCGGCGAATCCGCTGACGCTCGCCGACGGATTTCGCTTTCCCGGCGGCGCCGCTGCCAACACATTCGCCGTGGATCCGGACTTCCGTCCCGGTTACGCGCAGAGCTGGCAGGCGTCGCTGCAGCGCGACCTGCCGGGAGCGCTGGTGCTGATCGCCACGTATGCGGGGGTGAAGGGGACCCGCGCCCAGCAGCAGTTCCTGCCCAACACACTGCCGGCGGGCGCCGCCAACCCATGCCCCGCTTGTCCGTCCGGCTTCGTGTATCTGACCTCCAACGGCAACTCCACGCGGCACGCGGGAAGCATTCAACTGCGGCGCAGATTGCGCAGCGGGTTCACGGCACAGATGGAATACACCTGGGCGAAGGCGATCGACAACGCGGCGCTGGGAGCGCAGGGGCAGGGCGCGGCGGTGATCGCGCAGGATTGGCTGAATCTTCGCGGGGAGCGCGGCCGCTCCAATTTCGATCAGCGGCACGTTCTGCGCGCTTCTGTCCAGTACACCACCGGAATGGGCCTGGGCGGCGGCACGCTCTTAAGCGGATGGAGAGGAAGCCTGTTCAAGGACTGGACCTTCGGCTCGCAGATGACCGCCGCGAGCGGCGTTCCCTTGACCCCGGTCTTCCTCTCGCCGGTGCGCGGAACCGGAATCACCGGCAGCATTCGCCCGGACTTCACCGGGCTCGATCTGGATGCCGCGCCGGCGGGGCTGTTTCTGAATCCCGCCGCGGTCGCGGCTCCGCCCGCGGGGCGCTGGGGGAATGCCGGCCGGAACTCGATCAACGGGCCGAACCAGTTCGCGCTGGCGGCGTCGCTGGCGCGCACCTTCCGGATGAACGACCGCGTGAGTGCCGACTTCCGCATTGACGCCACGAACGCGCTGAACGTAGTTACCTATACAGCCTGGGATGTGGTGGCCAACAGCGGGCAGTTCGGACTGCCGCTGGCGGGCAATCCGATGCGAACGGTCCGTTCGAGCTTGCGGGTCAGGTTTTAGCGATGAGATACGTGCGACTGATCGGATTTCTGGCGGCCGCGCCGTCGCTGTTGTTTTACTCGATGCCGGTGGCCCGGGCGCAGCAGCCCGCTCCCGACGCACCGCCGGTGATTCGCGTCACCTCGCAACTGGTCATCGAGGTGGTGACCGTGCTCGACCGCAACGGGGCGCCCCTGAAAGGCCTGACGGCGAAAGATTTCACCGTCACCGAGAACGGCGTTCCGCAGACTGTCAGCATTTGCGAGTTCCAGGAGCTGGCCGAGGCCGGGGTCCGCGACCTCGCGCTCCGGCCGATGCGCTCGGAAACCCGGGCGATTGACCGAGTTCAGCAGATCACGCCGGATCCGCCCGGAGAGAGCCGCTACCGGGATCGCCGGCTGCTGGCCTTCTATTTCGACTTCTCGACGATGCAGCAGGCGGACCTGATGCGCGCCTTCACCGCGGCCAAGAGGTTCGTCCGGAGCCAGCTCACGCCCTCCGATGTGGTGGCCGTGCTGGAGTTCTCGAACGGAAGCATCAAGGTGCGGCAGGATTTCACCGGGGATCGCGACCAGCTCTCCTCCGTGATCAACGAGATGATTCTGACCGCCGAAGGCTTGAATGACGAGCCGGAGGATACCGGGGCCGCCTTCGGCCAGAACGACGAGGAGTTCAACATCTTCAACACCGACCGCCAGCTTTCGGCGCTGCAGACGACGGTCCGCATGCTCGGCGTTTTGAAGGAGAAGAAGGCTCTGGTGTATTTCGCCGGCGGTCTGAAGCTGAACGGCGTGGACAACCAGGCGCAGCTTCGGGCGACGTTGAACGCCGCGATCCGGGCCAACGTGGCTTTCTATCCGATCGACGCTCGCGGGCTGACGGCGGAGGCTCCGATGGGGGACGCCACGCACGGCTCGCCCGGGGGTGTAGCGATGTATTCCGGCGAGGCGGCGCGCGGACGCGCGATGAATTTTCAGCGCTCTCAGGATACGCTGTACGCGCTCGCGGCCGACACCGGGGGCAAGGCGTTCCTGGATTACAACGACCTCTCGGCGGGCATCGTGCAGGCGCAGAAAGCGATCGGCAGCTACTACATCGTGGGCTACTATTCCACCAACAGCGCGAACGACGGCAAGTTCCGGCGGATCGAGATCTCCTTGCGCGAGTACCCGTCCGCGAAGCTGGATTACCGTCGGGGCTATTTCGCACCCAAGGAGTTCAGCAAGTTCACAGCGTCGGATAAGGAGCGGCAGCTCGAGGACGCGTTGATGCTGGAAGATCCGGTCACCGACCTTGCCATCGCAATGGAGGTGAATTACTTCCAACTGAATCGCGCCGAATACTACGTCCCGGTGGTGATGAAGATCAGCGGCTCGGAGCTGGTGCTGGCGCGGCGCGGCGGCCATGAGCGAACCGTGATCGACTTCATCGGCGAGATTAAAGATGAGTACAACACCACGGTCGCCAACATCCGCGACAAGGTGGACATCAAGCTGAGCGGCGAAACGGCGGAACAGTTGGCCAGGCGTCACATCCAGTACGATTCCGGATACACGCTGCTGCCCGGAAACTACACCATTAAAGTGCTGGCCCGCGACGCCGAAACCGGCCGCATCGGCACCTATATGCGCAAGTTCGTGGTGCCGAACTTGAACAAGGAAGAGAAGCGGCTGCCCATCAGCTCCATCGTGCTCAGCAGCCAGCGGATCGACTTGCGTGAGGCGCTGTTTACGGCGGGCAAGGACAAGAATCAGGTCACGAATCCGCTGGTGCTGGACGGCCAGAAGCTGATTCCGAGCGTGAACCGGGTCTTCAGCAAGAGCCGCGAGATGTACATTTACCTGCAGGCCTACCAGCCCGCGGCGGAGACGGCCGAGCCGCTGGTGGCTTACGTGACGTTCTTCCGCGGCGGGGCCAAGGTGTTCGAAAGCTCGCCGATGCTGATTTCCGAGTCGCTGAACAACCGCCTGAAGACAATGCCGATCAAGTTCAGCGTCGGGCTGGAGAATCTGCAGCCGGGCCGCTATCAGTGCCAGGTTTCGGTGCTGAGTCCGAAGCAGCAGAAGGTCGCGTTCTGGCAGGCGCCCGTGATGCTGGTGCCGTAGCGCCCTTACCGCGTGGCGGATCGCATTCATCGCGCAGGTTCGAACCGCGCGATGGGTTGATCTCAGCGCGGCGATCCTGGAGCCGCGGTGACAGGCATGAGGAAAAACGCGTTCATAGCCTGCCCCACGAAGGACCCGAACACCGCCCCCTGCCCGTAAAAGCGGCTTCGAGCAGGAATCTGACAAGGCCCAAGCCGCGATGGATAATTCGAAGAGGCGCGTTTCCGCTGGACTGGCGGGTTGAGACGATAAGGCCGTGCGCCCGTCACTGCGGAAGTCACCCCGGTCGAAAATACGGGGCAACGTGAAAACGAATAAGCTCTACGCCTGGGAACAGGTGTCGCGAGCAAGCACCTTGTCGGGCAGAGACCGGCTCATTGCTCGAACGGTTGTTGGAAAATATGGAAACGCAAGTATATGCCCTGTGGTGTCCTGGATGCTATGACACTAGGTGCGGCGGATCCTATTGGGTTTACAACTATTACAATTGCGTACTAGTAGATTGCTGGGGAACGCGAGAGGATGCCAGCGTGGACTACCGATTGGGGAGCCCCGACTCGGGAACAAAATCGACATGGACTTGCCGCGGGGGAAGCTCAGGGTGTGGATGTGATCGCCCCGTGTGCAACAGCGGCTTCTGAACGACAACGGCGCTCTGCGAGAAAGGAGCACAGCATGCCTAGGAATTTCCTGCCGGGTTTATTGATTTGTTGTTTGCCCTGCCTTGGACAGGTCGACAGCGTGCCTTTGAGGAGCACCCGGACAATTACGGCCGGATACGCTGCAGGTGGTGATCCCATTGCAAGATGGAATGCCGGGACGCTTCTGTCCGTTGAGAATGCACGATCCGCGGCGCCGGAATTCAAACTGTTCGACCGTTCCGGCAAGCCTCTCTCTAGTTTTCGCTTGGTTATTCCAGGTGCATCTCTCATTAACGTCTACAGCGGGCGATTCTCCTCAGGCCCTGGCGGCGCCATCGCTGTCGCCGGCTCCGCGTTTACGAAGGACTCCCGGGGATCGTCGTTCCTTGCCTGGATTTCACCGGATCGTGCAGAGCAGAATGTCATCCAGATCACGCCCTTTGCCCCCGTTTCGGTAGTTATCGCGAGTGACGGAACCATCTGGACGGCTGGTTCCGAAGGCGGAGAATCTCCCGACCCGAACACTGCCGCGCTCCGCAGATATCACCCGTCTGGGAGACTGCTGGGCGCTTGGTTTCCCCTATCTTCTCTGAAAATCAAGAATCGCGAGCGCTTTGCGGACGGGGCCCAGTACTCGTCCCTATCCGCCAACGGAGAGTACGTAGCTTGGTACGCCGATTCCGTCCAAACTCTGTTCCTCTTCAACCTGGACGGGAGTGAGAGACAGCGTCTTCCGGTTTCGTACGGCTCGGAAATGCGGCTTCGCGGCATTGCGTTGTGTGCTGACGGCACAGCCTATTCCGAGGTGAAGTTTGAATCTACCGCCTCGCCCTCGAACCCTGCTATTTACGTAATTCCTACGGGAGGCGGCGCCCCGAAACTCCGCTTCCTACCCAATCGCCATGGTCCGGTCCACGGTTGTGACGGACGCGAACTCGTAGTGAGCGCCGCGCCGAATCTTCTGTCCTGGCTGCAACCCTAGACAGCGCACCCGCGCTTACGATGGGAGCCCGTCCCGGCAACGTATCACCTAATTGACAGGCGGGCGTCTTTCCGGTGACGATCATAGTCACCGAGGTTTGTTCTGGACATCGAACAGCAACTTGCTCAGAGACGCCTGCTGCGCGCGGTGGGTCCGGATTTCCGGTTTGAACGCGGCCACCCCCTTCCCCTCGGCGCCACCGTGCTCCGCGGCGGGGTGAATTTCTCGATCTTCTCGGAACATGCCACGAGCGTCCACCTGGTGATCTTCCTGCCCGACGACGCGGACGAAGTGGTGGAGTTCCCGCTCGATCCGCGCTTCAACCGCACCGGCAACGTCTGGCATTGCTTTCTGGACGGTCTGAATCCCGGCGTGCAATACGGGTACCGGATGGCGCGGACTCCGAATCGCGCGCCGCTGGTGGACCGCTTCGATCCCAACCTGGTGCTGCTTGACCCGTACGCGAAATCGCTGGGCGGCGCGCCGCGCTGGGGCGAGGGCGTGAGCCGCCGCTGGCGCTCCGAGATCGTCGAAGAAAAGTTCGACTGGGAAAACGATCAGCCCTTGAACGTCCCCCTCTACGAATCCATCATCTACGAGCTTCATGTTCGCGGCTTCACCTGCGACCCGTCCTCCGGGGCGCATCACCCCGGCCGATTTCTCGGCCTGACGGAGAAAATCCCGTACCTGCAACAACTGGGCATCACGGCCGTGGAACTGATGCCGGTGTTCGAGTTCGACGAGGTCTATAACCGTTACTTCGATCCGGAAACCGGGGAGCGGTTGAAGAACTTCTGGGGCTACGATCCCATCGGGTTCTTCGCGCCCAAGGCCGGCTACTCGGGCGGCGATCCGGTGCGCGAGTTCAAGGAAATGGTCAAGCGCTTCCATGCCGCCGGCATCGAAGTGATCCTGGACGTGGTCTTCAATCACACCGGCGAAGGCGACACGCTGGGGCCCACGCTGAACTTCCGCGGCCTGGATAACCGCGTCTACTACATCCTCAATCCGGTGACCGGCGAATATCGAGATTACTCCGGCTGCGGCAACACCCTGAACTGCAATCACCCGGTGGTGCGCAACCTGATCCTGGACTGCCTGCACTATTGGGTCACCGAGATGCATGTGGACGGCTTCCGTTTCGATCTCGCCTCCATCCTGGGGCGCGGCCGCGACGGTAGCGTGCTCGCCAACCCGCCGCTGCTCGAGCACATCGCCGCCGATCCGGTGCTGGCGAATACGAAGCTGATCGCCGAGGCGTGGGACGCCGCCGGGCTCTATCAGGTGGGATCGTTTCCGGCCTGGGGGCGGTGGGCCGAATGGAACGGCAAGTTCCGCGACGATGTCCGGCGCTTCGTCAAGGGCGATCCGGATACGGTGCGCGCGCTGGCCCTGCGCCTCTCCGGCAGCCCCGATCTATACGCCCCCAGCGGCCGCCGCCCCTTTCACTCGATCAACTTCGTCACCTGCCACGACGGTTTCACGCTGGCCGACCTGGTTTCCTATAGCCACAAGCACAACTACCGCAACGGCCAGCAGAACCGCGATGGAAATGACGACAACTGCTCCTGGAATCACGGCGTCGAAGGACCCACCGAGGATGCGGATATCGCGCGGCTGCGCGTGCGGCAGATGAAAAACCTGACCACCCTGCTGCTGTTCGCCGACGGCGTTCCCATGATCACCGCCGGAGATGAACGCGCCCGCACGCAGCAGGGTAACAACAACCCCTACTGCCAGGACAACCAAATCAGTTGGGTGAATTGGGATCCGGCGCCGCTGGGCGATGAAATGTACCGCTTCTTCCAGCGCCTGATCCGCTTCCGCCAGGTGAGCCCGCTGGTGGGGCGCATGCGCTTCGCCCCCGACGAGGATGAAGAATACGTCCACATGGACTGGCACGGCGTGAAACTCGGCAAGCCCGATTTCGGCGAGAATTCGCACTCCCTCGCCGTTCATCTGCATAACGGCTACACCGAGGTGCGCCAGGACGTTTATCTCATCGCCAACGCCTGGGTGGAGCCGCTGGACTTCGAGCTTCCGGCGATCCAGGGCCACGAATGGCGCCGGCTGTTGGACACGTGGCTGGAAGCCGACACCGAGGTCCTGGAGCCCGGTGAGGAAGCAGCGATCGCCAGCCAGTCGACCTACCGCGCCGAACCCAGGTCCGTAGTGTTGCTGGTGGCCAGGCCGCTATAAATCCCTCACCACGCGCCCTGCTTTCCTCCGAACCACCACAGCAACCCCAGCGTCGCCGTGTTCTGCGACCGCTTGCCCGCGAAAAAGGGCGCATCCGAGGAATCGCGCCGGTACTCGACTCGCGATTCGAAGCCGTCCGCCAGCCGGAACCCGAACGTGGAGGTGAAGTCCGTGAGATGCTGCCGCCGCCCGCTGAATGCGCCGCCGCGGTCGTTCAGCCGGACATAGCGCTGCCCAAAGTAGCTCCGGGGGCTCAACTGCCATCGCAGGTACGCCGCGCCACCCCAGACTACTTGCGCGGGCGACCGCGCCCTCCCGCGCGTCACCGCGTAATCGAGCTCGCCTCCCAACGTCAAGCGCCCCAAGTTCCAGGATGCATAGGTGTCGGCGAAGTGGGTGCGCCCATCCTGACCCGGACCCCGCTGCTCGCGCCCGTTGTAATACTGGATCGTCCAGCTTAGGTTGGTCGCCGGACGCACCACAGCCTGCACCATCTGTGACTTGAATCCGTTGAAATCCTCCGTTTGGTTGCCGCCGTTCACCAGCCAATAGCCCAGCGTAAGCCGGTCATTCAAGGGCAGCGTTGCGCGAATACCGGCGTGATAGAAGGGCAGGTAGTTGAACCAGAAGCTTCGCGAATAATTGATCTGGTCCTTCGTATAGTTGTTCTCGAATCCCAGCGAGCTGGCCCACTTGCCGAAGTCGAGCGTTAACCCCCGCCCCACCGGGGCGACATAGGTTCCGTAAGCCTGAAAGATGTGCCGGTACACCTGTGGCCGCGGCTCGTTCGGCGCGCCGCCCTGGAGGGTCTCCGTCGCCTGCCCGAACATCAGATCCAGCCGGACGCCCCACCGCCGGCTCTGCGCGGGCAACGCCGGGCGCTCGAAGATCAGCCCGGTCTGGTTGATGCTGAAGTTGTTCGCGGTGACATCATAGGCACGCAAGGGGTTCACGCGGCCCGCCGGCCGGTTGAAGTTCCAGCCGTAGTAGGCATCCAGAAACAAATTCAGCGTGGTTGCCGGACTGGCTTCCGGCGCGGGGGGCGACTCCACCAGCGGGACCGCCTCGGCCCGCACCGGCTCGAATCCCGGCGATTGCTTCTTCTCCAGCGCGGCGACCCGCTGTTCCAGGCGTTCGATGCGATCGAGCAGCGATTTCTCCCGATCTGTCAGCGCCTGCGCGAACAGCGGACCGCAGCAGAGCAGGAAAACGGCGATTGGCTTCATCGCCGCACAGTGTAGCGGTTCCAGTCAGCGCGGCGCAGGCCGGAACGTCGTCCAGGAGCCGTCGGACTCTTGAATCTGCAGCCCGGCCGAATCCTGATACCGCGGATGCTCGCCAATCGAGTAGCGGATCGCATATCCGGCGGGCGCCTTCTTCTCCGTCAGCGGCGGGTCCTGGCCTCGCGGACCTGTCCCCTCGCGGTACTCGGACGGCTGGAACTGAATGGCCCCGCCCGAAACCGTGTAACGCCCCTTCTCGATCACACGGCTGCGCTGCGCCCGGTTGAAATTCTCCGCGTCGAGCTCGCGAACGTAGTCGCCGTTTGCCAGGAACCGCCAGCGATACACATTGCGGAACTGATTCAACGCACCGGCGTAATCGTGTTCCCACACGCGCGTGATCGGGTTGTACCGCGTGGGCGCCTGGCTGGCAATCACACGCTCCCACGATCCCGTGAGCCCGCCGGTCTGTGCCGGCGCGTCCGCGGGAGCCGCGATGGCCGGTGTCGAGGGGGCCAGTGCGGGGGGCGCCGCCGCGCTCATCCGGATCCCCATCACCAGCGCCAGGGCCTCCGGCTGGCACGCGATCATCGCCTCCTCGTTCGGCACATTGAACATCACTCCGATGTAGCGTCCCGGCGTGCGCAGTACAAACAAGGTCGATACGGCGGCGTTCCCTCGGCCGTCCGTGGTTTCCGCCATGCGCACCATGCTCTCGGGAGCGTTCGGAAGCGGCAGCGCGCGGGTTTGCGCCTCGCCGCGGATCTTGAATTCCCGGGCAACGGTCGCCTTCCATTCCGTCTCGATATCATCCGCCGCCGTTCGGGTCGAGTTCTGAGCCCGAAACAAACCAATCTGGCAGTAAAACCGTTTGCCCTGATCGATGCGGCTCCACTCAATGAAATCGCGGCCTTCCCGCATGTGGTACCCCGCCGGGGCCGGGTAGGTGTAGACATCGAAGCTTTGCAGCGCAGGCTGCGCTCCCAATGCCCAGGCTCCCGCAAGCAGCAGAACCGGTATCGAAACCCTCATCGCCAGAGTATAGCTTTCCGGAACCGGCGGCCGTCTCACCAGCCGCCAGGTGCGGTGCGATACAATCCCTGCTGGCATGAACAAGCTTTCCGCGGAGTTGATCGCCGAGTTTCTCGGCACCATGGTCCTGTTGATGTTCGGCAACGGCGTGGTCGCCATGGTCGTGCTGTTCGGCAGCGGAACCCCGGGGGAACTGGTAAACGGAGGGTTCACCAACATCACGCTGGCCTGGGGCCTTGCCGTCACCATGGGAATCTACGTCGCGGGCCGGATCACCGGCGCGCATCTGAATCCCGCCGTCACCCTGACCCTCGCGGTATTTCGCGACTTCCCCTGGTCCAAGGTGGTTCCCTACGCGATCGCGCAAATCGGCGGGGCATTTCTCGGCGCCGCAATCGTCTTCTGGAACTACTATCCGCAATTCATGAAGACCGATCCGAATCTGGAGCGCACGGCGGGGGTCTTCACCACGTTCCCGGCGTTCCCCGGCCTGCCTGTGGCCGGATTGCTGGATCAGACGATCGGCACCGCCCTGCTGCTGTTGCTGATCTTCGCCATCACCGATGAGCGCAATCAGGCGCCTGGATCGAACCTGGCTCCCATCATGATCGGCCTCGTAGTGGTTGTCATCGGCATGTCATTCGGCGGGCTGCACGGCTATGCCATCAACCCCGCGCGCGATTTCGGCCCTCGCCTGCTCACTGTTGCCGCCGGATTCCAGAACAACGGGCTTACGGACGGCAGCGGCGCGTTCTGGGTCCCGATCGCCGGGCCGCTGCTGGGGGGAATCATTGGCGGTGCGGTATACGACTTCGGCATCCGCCGTTTCCTGCCGTCGAAGTAGCTGACTCTGTTAAGGATAGTCATACGCCACAAGTCCCATCAGTACAATTTTCTCGGGCCTAGTACTAGGGGATATTGCATTCTCAGGTGTTTTCCCCCAATACTCTAGGTGTTACGGAACGCACCGTCTAAGCTGGAGATACATTGTGAAGTTTGCACGTATTGGTTTCCTTGTGCTGCTGGCCTCGTCGCTTTGGGCTGCCCCGGTGGTGTCCATCACCGCGACGTCCTTTGCGAATCGCGTCGCTGACCGCAATACGGCGTTGGGAGGTCAACCCTTCATAATTCTGGAAGATTTCGAAGGCGGCCCCACCGGCGGCGTTGGAATTTCGTTCGCCACCGGCGTGGGCACTTTCTCGGCCTCGGGCAACGGCACCGGCGGCGCTTGCATCAAACCCGGTGGCGCCAATGGGACCACTTGCGACGAAATGCATGTCCTGAACAGCTCCACCACGCCGTTTAGCGGGCGTTACGATACGACGTTCGGCCCCGGTGGCCATTGGCTGGATTCCAATGACATGACCAGCCTTAGCTTAAACCTGACCGCGTCGTTCCTCAATCTGCCCGGCGGCCTGGGTAACCTGTTCTTCTTCATCACCGATATCGAAGATGTCGGCGGGCAGTTGACGATCACCGCGAATGACGGCTCCACCACGACAGCGAACTTCGCCGGGGCCGCGAACTACAGCCTCCCCAACGGGACCCTCTACTTCGTGAACATCTCGTCGGCATCGGGCATCAAGTCCATCAGCTTCGCCAATACTTCGAGCGGCGACGGCTACGGCCTGGATGATTTCGGCACCATGGCATTGGACGATGTCGGCGTTCCGGAACCGGGCACGTACGGGTTGGTCGGCCTTGCGCTGGCTGGGCTCGGCTTGCTCCGCCGGCGCAGATAGGATTTCCTCCGCCTCCCGCAAGCGCCCCCGAGCTCACGCTCGGGGGCGTTTTTGTTTTCACTCAAACGCGCGCCCCCTCGAACGCGGAATAATAAGGGTATCGGGCGGCATCTCCCCACCATGCGCTTTGTCATCATCGGCAATGGCGTCGCTGGAGCCACGGCGGCGCTGGCGTTGCGCGCCCGCGACCCGGATGCCTCCATCACGATGATTTCCGGCGAAAGCGATTACTTCTTCTCCCGGACCGCCCTGATGTACGCATACCTGGATCGCATGACCCTCCGCGATCTGGAGCCTTACGAACGGCAAGTGTGGACCAGTCAGCGCATCGAGCGGGTCCGCGGCTGGGTCCGCGACCTGCATGCGCCGTCGAAGACTCTGACACTCGACAGCAGCGTACAGATCGGCTACGACAAGCTCCTGATCGCCACCGGCTCGGTTGCCCGCGACCTGCCCTGGGTTGGCTGGGAGCGGGCCAAACGAGGCCTGGTTCATTTCGTCACCCTGGCCGACCTGGAGCGGTGCGAACAGCAGACCCGGCGCGGTGGCAAAGCCGTTGTGGTGGGCGGAGGCCTCATCGGAGTCGAACTGGTGGAATGCCTGATCCATCACGGCATGCAGGTGACGTTCCTGGTCCGCGAGCCCTGGTATTGGCCGGCGGCCCTCGGCGGCGAGGAAGGCCTGATGATTTCGGATCATATTCGCCGCCATGGCGTGACTCTCCTGCTGGAGGAGACGGTAAACGAAGTTGAGTGTTCCGGTGATGGTCACGTTCAAGCCGTAATCACGGACTCGGGCCGCCGCTACGACTGTGAGCTGCTGGGCGTAACCGCCGGCGTCAAGCCCGCCGCCGGATGGCTCGCGGCCACGCAAACTCCCCCTCGCACCGCGCGCGGCATCCTCACCGACGCCGCATTCCGCACCTCGCTGCCGGACGTCTGGGCGGCCGGGGATTGCGCGGAGATCGAGATCCCGGGCGCCGCCCCCTTGGTGGAGCAGATCTGGTATTCCGCGAAACGGCAGGGCGAACAGGCGGCGCTTTCCATGCTCGGCGACCCGGTGGATTACCGCCCGCCGATTTTCTTCAACAGCTCCAAGTTCTTCGATATCGAGTTCACCACGGTGGGGCGCGTCAACGACGCTCCCGCCGGGTCGCGGCAGTTCTATTGGCGCGCCCCGGAGCGCGAGGCAAGCATCCGCATCGTCGAAGCCGCCGGCGCCGTAATCGGATTCAACATGTTGGGCTCGCGCTGGGAGCACACCATTCTGGAACGCTGGATTTCGGAACGCCGTCCCATGGAGTACGTGATGCCGCGCCTGCGGGAAGCCCAGTTCGACGTAGAGTTCGGACGTCTGGACCTTGCGCCCGCCCTGGAGAAATTCCTCAGCCGGGGTCCGGAGCCGGAGGGAGCGAAACGATGATCCGCGACGGAGCCCTCCACAAGCTTTCGCACGATGTGCGAAATCGCGGCTACAGCGCCTGGATGACCAGCGCGTTGCTCTTCGCCTTCTACATCATTTTGTACTACACCGAGTGGCTGGCTGCGCCCGCGCGAATGCTGGGCTTCGACTCCAAGTGGACGCTTTACGGGCTGCTGTACTCCATCGCGATCGTTTCCGGCGGCGTCTATGTGATCCGCAAGTACCGCCACAACCGCTACCAGGTGGTCCGTACCCTGGTGGTGATCGCCACCCAGGTCGTACTGGCTTTCTCCGTGCCCTTGATCCTGAAGTTCTTCCGCCAGCCGGAGTTCTACTTCAGCTACCTGTGGCCGCTGAAAATCGAATACCTGACGCCGCAGTACATCTTCCAACTCCCCGCTCCCTTCATCCTTTACAGCTTTCTGGGATCGCTTCTGCTGGTTCCCGTTCTGGGCATTTTCCTCGGCAAGCGCTGGTATTGCTCCTGGATCTGCGGCTGCGGCGGCCTGGCCAACACTTTCGGCGAGCCCTGGCGGCATCTGACTTCAAAGTCGGCGGCCGCCTGGAAATTCGAGCGTATCGCCATCCACACCGTGCTCGCGCTGTGCATCGCGCTGACCGCGATGCTCTTCATCACCTACGCGGTGGGATCGAGGAATCCCGAGATCGCGCGGCAGACGTATCGCTTCCAGGAGTTCTACGGCATCCTGGTGGTCAGTTGGCTTTCGGGAATCATCGGCGTGGGGCTGTATCCCCTGGGCGGAACGCGAGTCTGGTGCCGGAACTTCTGTCCCATGGCCGCGGTGCTCGGCCTGGTGCAGAAGTTCGGACGCTTCCGGATCACCGTGAAGGAGAACATGTGCATCTCCTGCGGGCTGTGTTCGAAGTATTGCGAGATGGGCATCGACGTTCGCGCCTACGCGCAATCCAACACCAGCTTCACCCGAGCTTCCTGCGTCGGCTGCGGGCTGTGCGCCGAGGTGTGCCCGCGCGGCGTACTTCGCCTGGAGAACGTCGCCCGGCAGGATCCGCAGCAGGCGGTCCTGGTGCGGATCGGCAATGCGCGCCCCCAGGGCCGCTGGGCAATCTAAGCCTCAGGCGCCACGTTCCGGTCCGGTTCGATGATCCTCCGGAGGCACCAGGTACGCCTCGCGCTGCGAGGTCATCAACTGCTCCCTCCAGTACCACTCCCATTGGGTGTCGTGCGAACTGCGCGGTCCCCGGGTCGCCAGCGCGATCTGTTCCAGCGGAAACTTCGGAGTGCGATCGGCGAACAACAGCCCGTTCGCTTCCTGATAGGTATCGCAGAACTGCGTGTAGCAGAACCCGGCCAGCGATGGCGCGGGCCGCACCACCTGCAGCAGCTTGCGGTAGCGCTCGGCGAACTCGCGCTCGGAATTCGCGCGGGAGTACCCCCAGGTGCGGTCCGGATCGGAGGAAAACGAGATGCCGCCGAACTCCGTCAGCATGATCGGTTGCCCCTTGTGCTTCTGCCCGATCAGCAACTGCCGCCCTCCCGGACGCTCGCGCGAGAACAGGCGGTACGTCTTCAGTCCGTAACGGGCGGCCAGCCTTTCCGGCGAATCGTCGTAGTCATGGATGCCGATGATATCCGTGGCCACGCTTTCCCATCCGTCGTTTCCGATTACCGGTCGCGTGGGGTCGATCGTTTTCGTCAGGTGGTACAGCGCCTGAACGTAGTGCCGCTGCGCCGGACTGTCGGGAAGATCCGGAACACCCCAACTTTCGTTGAACGGCACCCAGGCGATGATGCAAGGATGGCTGCGGTCGCGCGACATGATCTCCACCCACTCCCGCGTCAACCGCTGAATCGAGTCTCTCGTAAAGCGGTAGGCGCTGGGCATCTCCTCCCACACCAGAAGACCCAGGGTGTCCGCCCAGTACAGGTACCGCGGGTCCTCGATCTTCTGGTGCTTGCGAACGCCGTTGAACCCCATTGCCTTCGCGAGTTCCACATCGCGCCGCAGGTGCGCGTCCGAGGGCGCGGTTAACCCACCCTCCGGCCAGTACCCTTGATCGAGCACCATAATGAGAGGATAGGGCCGGCCGTTTAGAACGAAACGGTCGCCCTGCACGCCCAGCGATCGCAGCGCGGTATAGCTTCGAATCTCGTCCATCACCGTGCCGTCGGGCGCCAGCAGGGCCACCTCCGCCCGGATCAGCGTGGGAGTGGCCGGGCTCCACAGCAGCTCATTGCGATAATCGTCGATGCCCGGATCGGAAAGCGCAATCCGCCGGTGAACCTCGTTGGCAACCACCGCATAGGTGTCGTCGGCGAGCAGGGTATCGTCGGTGGTCAGACGCACTTTCAGCCGCAAGTCCGATCGGCGGCGTCCCTCCAGCCGCGCCTCAATTCCTACTTCCCACCGCTCCACGTTTGGAGTCCATTGAAGGTTGCCGATCCAGGTTTCCGGAACCCGCTCCGCCCACACGGTCTGCCAGATGCCGGTGGTCCGGTAGTACCAGATCGCGTGCGGCTCGGTCTGCCACTCCTGTTTGCCGCGGGGTTTGGACAAATCTCCGGGATCGTCTTCCGCCCGGACGACAACCACCTGTTGACCGCCTTTGCGAAGAAAATTCGTGATGTCGGCGCTGAAGGGAGCGTAACCGCCTTCGTGCTGGACAGCGCGGCGGCCGTTCACCCACACCGTGGCGCTGTAATCGACGGCTCCAAAGTGAAGCAGCCAGCGTTCTCCCGCCGCTAACTCGGGCAGGTCGAAGGCCCGGCGATACCATACCGCCCGGAAGTGGCCCGTATCGCCGATCCCGCTTGCCGGAGCCTCCGGCGAAAACGGCACCATGATGCGCTTGTCGAAGAGGACCTGATCGTGGTCATCCCAAAGGGCCTCCGGGTCTATTGCGAATTCCCACTCTCCGTTTAGACAGACCCAGTTCTGCCGCTCCATCTGCGGCCTGGGATACCCCACGGCATCATTTGGCATTCAAACGGCGAGGTAGCAACTACCTCACCAATCGCCCCCTGGGAAACGATGGTATGGGAAAACCCCAAGTGGCACTCGAAATGCCATGAAAACGGCAGCCATGCAAGCCAAATCTGCTGTCCGGACCGATCACGCAATGCTTGAAGATCCTTTGAGCTATTTACCCTGCTCCGCCATCTCGGAGTTTCGCAAGGGTCACGTTATCTACGATTCCGAGCCTCCTCAGCACCTGTACCTCGTAATCGAGGGGTGTGTGAAGGTTAGCCGCCCAGCAGGACACTCGGAGGTTGTCATCAACCTCTGCCAGGCGGACGACTTCTTCGGCGAACCGGCTTTTGTTCACGCCTACGGAGAACGCGCGGTGACGCTGGAGCCTACGCGGGTCATGAGCTGGCAGGCGGACGTGGTTCGGGATCTCATCCTGCGCCACCCGCAATTGGGGATCGCCCTGATCCAGTCCCTGGCGCACCGCTGCCACGACTTGGGCCAGCGGATGGCCACCCTATCGGCCGAGCCGACCACGCGCCGGCTGGCCAAGGCTCTGGTGGACCTGTCGGAACGCCTGGGCGAGCCGGACTCCAGCTCGGAGACCGGCCGGCGCCTTTCCCCTTACCCGCATCGCGTTCTGGCTCAATATATTGGCACTACCCGCGAAGCGGTAACGCACTGTATGAACGAGTTCCGGCGGCAGGGTTTTGTGTCCTACACACGGCGCGATCTGATCGTGCGCGGTGACGCCGTCCGCAACTGGCTGGCGGGTACGGTTACCCCTCGCCAACCGCTGACGCCTGAGGTTCCCCAGCCTCTCCCCGGTACTCTTTGAGCTTGATCTGAATCGTCTTCAGGCTTAGACCGAGGATCTCCGCTGTGCGGCGCCGGCTGTTGTTGGTATAGGCTAAAGTCGCCAGAATCAACGCCTTCTCGGCGTCGTGCAGCGAGGTCCCGAGCGTCAAGGTCAACTTGCCGGCATCCACGCTCGGCTCTTCGGAGGACTTGGCCAATTCGGCCGAGAAACCGCTGGGCAGGTGCGACATCGAAATCGGCCCATCCCCCGCGAGAATCACCGCCCTCTCCAATACGTTCCTTAGTTCTCTTACATTTCCAGGCCAACGATACTCGGTCAGCTTGTCCACCACCCCGGGCTCGATCCAGCCGCCGCGGCTGTTCTTGTTCCGCAGAGACGACAGCAGCGCCTCCACCAGAAGCGGGATGTCCTCTTTACGCTCTCGAAGGGGGGTCAGCTCTACATGGAACACGTTCAGGCGGTAGTACAAATCTTCGCGTAGTTTGCCCTCTTTGACCGTTTTTAACGGCGGGCGGTTGGTCGCCGCCAGCACCCTTACGTCAACCTGCACCTCACCCTTGCTACCCAGGCGCTGTACCCGGCTATCTTCTAGAACTCTAAGCAGTTTCGCCTGCGACTGCAGGGGCAGCTCGCCGATTTCGTCCAGGAACAGCGTACCGCCATGCGCCAGTTCAATGCGGCCGAGACGGCGCTCCACGGCGCCCGTAAAGGCGCCTTTCTCGTGCCCGAACAGCTCACTTTCGATCAGCGTATCCGGCAGAGCGGCACAGTTTACCGGAACGAACGGCGCGTCTGCTCGTGGGCTGTTGGCGTGGATCGCCCGCGCCACCAACTCCTTACCGGTGCCCGATTCGCCGGTGATCAGCACGGTCGCCTTGCTGGGCGCAACCCGCCGGATGAGGGAAAAAACTTCTCTCATCTGCGGGCTGTTCCCCACCATGTCGCCGCAGCTCTCCGTCCGCAGAACGATGCGAAGCCGCTCATTTTCTTCGCTCAGCTTGCGCTGGCTGGCGGCGCGCTCGATCAGAACCTGGAGTGCTTGCAGAGGAACCGGCTTTTCGAGGAACCAAAACGCGCCCGCATCATGCATTGCGGAAATCGCCGTTTCGATGGCGCCGAATTGCGTCAGTACAATTACCGGCGGAGATCCGCCGAGCTCGTTCAGCTTCCGGATCAACTCGAATCCGTCCAAACGCGGCATGCGCAAGTCGGAAACGATCACGTGGGGTTGAAACACGACAGCTTTTTCAACAGCTTCCAGCCCATCAACGGCCGTTTCGGTGGAATAGCCCCAGGACGCGATCTTCGCCCCCATGTACTTGCGGTCCTGCTCGTCGTCGTCGGCGACCAGGACTCTCAGAGACTCGGACTGTGGTGACATCTTTCCTCTATTCTCGCCCAGCGGCGGATCGATTGCCTATGGGAAACTCGCAGTATAGGCCGATCGAGTGGCAAAAACTCCATACCCCGATTACAGGATGCTGGACCTGATCCAGGCAACCTTGCAGGTCCCCGACATCGCGGACTTCCTGCCCGAGCTGCTTACGCAGATCGCCGCGGCTTGCGGCGCCGCAGGCGCAGCTTTCGAGTTCTGGGCTCCGCGTCAACTGCTCGCGGCCAGTGGGGAAATCGATCTCGAACTCAAGTGTTTTCCTGCTTACAATCAATATCTTACGGTTGGAACCTTGAACTTGTACTTTGAGGGAACCACCGAACTCCCGCCTGAACTTCAGAGCGGGATTTCGACGCTTGCCTCGGTGATCGCAATACGGCTGCTGGAAGCCCGGGACGCCGCCCAGCAGGCAGCGATCCTGAAAGGCATTGCCCATGATGTTCGCGGCGCCATCCGCCGTTCGACGTCGCTTTTCGAGCTGGCCTCCGGCAACCCGGCTCTGGCCAGCCAGGCGGAGGCGGAAATCGCGGGGCTGGAGAAGCTGCTGCGGGATGTGGGCTCGTTCGCAAACGCAACGCAAAGGCCGGCTAAGCCGCCGGCGCGGCTGGAATGGCCCGACGTGCAGCAGGCGGTGCGGTGGAGGCTGAAGACGCTTCCCGACGCGAATCCCACGTTCCTCCCGTCCGACGCAGCAGTCTGGGCGCGCGAAGACGAGTTGGCGGATATCCTGTTCCGCTTGATCGAAAACGCCGCTACTTTCGCTCCGCAAAGCCCGCCTCGCGTCTCGATGACACGAAGAGACGGTGGCGCGGAGATTCAGGTCTCGGACCAGGGGCCGGGAATCGAGGCGCGTTACGCGGAACAGATCTTCTCTCCATTCTTCCGGCTTCACGGCAAACAGTTCCCGGGACACGGGTTGGGACTTTCCATCTGCCTCCGAATCGTGGCCTCCCACTCCGGAAAGATTGAGGCGGTCCCCACTCAGGGCGGGGGCTTGACCATCCGGATATGGCTTCCCGATCCGGCGCACCTTAGCGCGCTTCCCGGCTGGCCGGAAGGTTGATCTGTCGTCACGCATTGCGCAGCTCTCTAAGCGCCAAATGGCTTGTCCATTGTCGTCCTCCGGGCCGCGATTGGCCGCAGAGTCCTACGCAGCCTGCCACTTCTGATGCAAACCTCCTTTGGGGAGGAAAAAACTTCTCCTGTCAGCGGCGTAGGTGTTTATTTCCACACTAGGAAGATTTGTTTCATACCGTATGACTTCTCACTGTCCTGGACGGCCAGCGCCTTGCGAAGAGATGAACATGAACTGGACACGATTCTACTGGATGATCGCCGCCGGCGCGGCCGCCTGGTGGTGGTGGCGCCGCAAACCCGAGGGGTGGGATGAAAGCCGCTTGAACCGGAACTCGAAGGTGGACCTGGCATCCGCAGCTTCCTTCCCCGCCAGCGACCCACCGTCGTTTACCGGGGCCCACGTCTAGTCCGCTAAATGAGGCGGAAAGCGAACCGGCGGAAGGGCCCTGTGGCCGCTCCGCCGGGTAGATAATCTTCAGCGCTGTCATGCCGCGTCGGAGAACGCGAGATCGACGTGCTCCGTTTCGCGGGCTTCGTCGACTTTTTCCTGGCAGGAAATGCACAGCGGCGCCCACGGAATCGCGTTGAGCCGCTTGGGGCTGATCTCCTCTTCACACCGCAGACAGATACCGTAGCTCTTGTCGGCCATGCGCGCTAGCGCCGCCTCGACGGCGCGAAGCGTTTGCCAGTCGCGATCGAGCCTGCTGATGGCGAACTCCCGTTCACTGGCGCGCTGGACCTGGTCGATCGCTTCCGAGATCGGCTCCACCGCGATGTCTTCGCGCACGGCCAGCTTTTGGGTGAGTTCCTTCTTTTTCGATTGAAGAGCCTTGCGGTAAGTCTGGGTCATGGGTCCTCACATCCTCCGTCCGAATCTGTTTTCGTTTGCTCCGCTCGCTGTCATGGGCATTGCCGCATTCAGCGTGCGTGCGGCAGATAGACAGCCACGAAGGGGACGCTGTTACAACTTTTCTGCTCTTTTCCTACAACGGAACGCCCAAACCGACTTGGAACCGTACTTGCAACCCTGCAAAGGCGGTAAGCGAGAGATCCGCGGAGTTTCAGAAGGAGAGCGCGATGCCCGACGTGCACGAGGCCGAAAGACAGATCACCGAAACCAACTCACCGGAGCACCCGGTAGTGAGGGACCTGCAATGTCAGCTCGCCAACGCGCTTCTGGCATTCATCAACTACAAACACTATCACTGGCAGGTTTCGGGGCCCTGGTTCCGCGACCTGCACCTGATGTTTGACGAGTTCGCGAAGGAAGCGGCGGAAGCCTTGGACGAAATCGCGGAGCGGCTGAGAATGATCGGGCAGGATCCGGTATTTCTGCTGGACGAAGTAGCCAGGCGCGCGACGATCCGTCCGGCGGCGATTCGCGACGACATGCGGGCCATGATCCAGGAGGCGGACGAGAACGCCATTCTGCTTATATCCGAGGTCCGGCAGGCGGCGCTCAACGCCGACGAAGCGGAGGATCCAGGCACGGTGGACCTATTGTCGAAGATTGTCCGCGTATATGAGAAGCAGGAGTGGTATTTGCGGGAAGTGCTGAAATCGCCCAGCGGCTTGCTGGGGAATTCCCGCAAGGCTGGCTAACTCGGAACAACAGAGGGATCGAGAGACTTCAAGGAGCAATCGCAGTGTTAGAGCAATTCGCGGGTTGGTGGTGTCGAACCTTTCATCCGGAGCCGATGTGGCCAGTCTGCGGCCACTACCGGTGCCCGAAATGCTTACGCGTTTTTCCGGTGCCGTGGGAGACTCCGGCGGCGGCCCGCAAGGTAGCGGAATCCCCCCGGCCGGCCGTAGCGGCGGCGGCCATTACCGGCGGCAAGGTGCTGCCGTGGCCGATTGGGGATAACGGAGTTCCGGTGGTCCCAAGCGCCGCGGGCGCGAGGCCGTTCGGCCGCCTGGGATCTTCTCTGTAACCAATCACCCCTGCCGAATGCGTGGCCCGGACGGGCCACGCCCGCATCTGTTCAACAAGGCAAGGCGACGATAACGGACCGTCGCTCTCCCGCCGGCAAACCCATCTCTTGCACATCCGTGTTTTTTGGGGGCTTTGTGTCCCAGCGTTAACGCGCCGTCTGCCCCCGGCGCGCCTCGGCGATTCGGACCGCCGGCGAACCCCAAGCGAAAAAAGCCCCGCGGTTTCCCGCGAGGCTTTCGTTGTTCGAGACGCCCAGGCTGCTTCAGCGCATCGCCTGCAGCACCAGGGGCTGATCCAGGCGGAACGTGAGCTGCGTCTCCGGGGCGATTTTGACCTCCTTGCCGCGGGTGAGAACCTGCGTTCCCGCGCCCGCCGCCGCGCCCGCGATGGCGCCGATCAGCGCACCACGTCCACCGCCCGCCGCCGCTCCGATCAGGGTCCCGATCGCGGCGCCGCCGCCGACGAAAATTCCGGTGCGGCGATTCGCGCCGATCCCCTCCCGGCTGGATCGTTCCATATCGGACGTACTGACCGCATAGCGCCGTCCGCCGGTCATGACGCTTTCCAGATCGAGCGCGATCTCCCGATTGCCGGCATCGCGAACCACCAGGTTTGCTTCCGCTCCCCGCGGAATTGCGATGCGGCCGCTTTCGTCCTCAACGTCCTTTTCCACCACGGCGGAGTAAGTCCGGCCGGTGGTGGCGGTTTGGGATTCGATCCGTTCATTGGTTCTGACCACGAGCTCGCGTCCGGCCGGGATGCGGATGGACGGACCAGACGAATCGCGCCAGGTGTTGTTGTTATTGCTGCTCCAGTGTCCGCCCTGCCCGAACTCGAGCCGCGAGATGTCCGTCACCGGAATCGTCCTGCGGCGGCCGTCTTCTTCCTCAAAGATGATGCGTTGCGCATTCCCCTGAACGAACCGGCCCTCCAGGTTGGTGCCGTCCCGGAGCGTGATGCGATGGTGGTCCGCCCACACAACGCCCGCCAGGGCCAGGCTGAGTATTGCCACGGCTCTCATATAGGAAACCTCCACTTAAGTCTGACTGGTTGTGACCCTAGAGTTCATACCCTAGTCACGCGAGCGGCGCGAATGCTGTTCCAGGATGAGCATCATGCCGGCGCCCAGCAGCATGCTTTGCCGGACGAGCGTTTCGCTCCGGCTGACCGGAGCCGAATCCATCATCAGGGATACGGGCGCTATCACGAGCCACGCTACAACAGCCATGCGACCTCCGCTGCCCACCTTAGAGCAATTGTTTTTCCGAACATCCGGACCAGAGGGTACGGTCGAGACGGGACTGTCGTTCCCCGTTTCGCGGCGCGCATTTCTTCCATGCGTCGATACAAAATTGCTCGTCCGCGCCGGCGGAAGTTGGTCAGCCAATTGCGCTAGACACGGCTGGAATGACTACACTTGCCGCACATCATCAACAAGGCCCGCAAGCGGCGCCCGCCCTTCGGGATTATTATTCGGATGCGTTTCGCAGCGGATACCGCTCCACGGTTCGCTTACTGCGTTCCCGCGGCGCCGCGGGCGATCTTGCCGAGGAGTTCGCGCAGGCAGCCTGGGTGCGCGGGTGGGAGAAGCTGGACAGCCTCCAACACCGCAGCCTGGTGCTGGCGTGGGTGAACACAATCGCTCTACGCCTGTTTCGCGACCACATGCGTTCCCGGCAGCGGCTCTCCGCGCTCGGGATCGAACTCGGCGCGATGCAGACCGAGCATCGCGACATCGACGTTCGAGCCGCGTTGGACGGCTGCTCCAAGCAGGATCAGGAGCTGTTCCGGACCTACTACGTGGAAGGCTACACCACCGAGGAAATCGCCAGGAAAGAAGACCGCCCGGTATCGACCATCCGGGTACGCCTGTTCCGCCTGCGCAAGTCGGTGCACTCCGCGCTTTCCCCCGAGGAGACCGAGCAAGTCCGGCACCGGGCTCGCCGGGAACAGCGGCTGTCCGCCGCTTAGCCGCTGTCCATAATTCCCCGCGCGGCGGTACGCATCATGGCACCGCCGCTTTCCCTCCCGCCGGACTTACCCTCCCTCGCCCCCTTCTTCGGGGAGCTGCCCCGAAACGCAAGTTTTTGGCGTTCTTCGTGCACCCTCGCCGGAGTCTGGAGGAACCATGAACAAAATATTTTTGTCCACCACTGCTCTTGCTTGCCTGATCACCGCGTCCTGTAATGACAGGAACACGCCCCGGGTAAGCGCGAATTCGCCCGAGCCCCAGGCCGCATCGCAGTCGCAATCGAGCGCGCCCTCACCCGCTCAGGATCAGGAGTTCGCGCGAAAGGCCGCGATGGGCGGGATGTTCGAAGTGGAGGCAGGACGGCTGGCCGCACGCCAGGCGAACGCCCAGAAGATAAAGGATTTCGGCAACCGCATGGTGAAGGACCATACGGCGGTGAACCGAGAACTGAAACAATGGGCCCGATCGAACAAGATGACACTGCCCGCAACCATGGGCGGCGAGCACCAGCAACATCTGCGGAAGCTGCGGTCCGCCCGCGGCGCTGATTTCGACCGCCAGTACATGATGATGATGGCGGAAGATCATCAGAAGGACGTGGCTCTGTTCGAGACGCAGGCCGGCTCGGGATCCAACTCCGATCTGAAGAACTTCGCGAGCAAGCATCTGCCGTCCTTGCGCGAGCATCTTCGGATGGCGCGCGAGATCAGCAGCCAGATGACCTCCGATCGCTAGTCCAGTTGTAACGGAAGATCGTCCTCTCTCCTCTTACAGTCGGTAAGGGTAGCGCGGCGGGCGGATATTCGGGCCACGAAGCTCGCCGCGCAAGCCCTTCCGGAAGAAAACTCAATAGGAGTGAGACGAAATGCTCTGGACGATTTTCTGGATTCTGCTTGCTCTGTGGTTGCTGGGCCTGGTCAGTTCCTACACGCTGGGCGGATTTCTCCACGTCCTGCTGGTGGTCGCCGTTGTATTGCTGATCGTCAACCTGGTGCAAGGACGCAGAGTCGTTTGACGGGCGCCACAGGCGGCTAGCCTGCCGGTCCTTTCGCGCGGAGCCCGGCGCAGCCGTGGCGGGGGAATGTCTGGGCGGGCAGCGGGCTCGCCCCGCCCCCGATGCACGGCGAACGCGACCCGCCTTCCCAACAATCTTCCCCTTGCCGGAAGAAAAATCCCACTTCCCATATCTCACGGCGGAAAGTTCCGCGCCGGGCATAAAAGGAACACCAATTGCCAACCAGTATCTGGTTAGCCGATCATGCCAACAGCCGCTGTGCCTTCTCATACGCAACTCGCCGAAATCTTCCAGAGCGTTTACGGAGCGCATCCCCGCGTCTTTCAGGCGCCGGGGCGGGTCAATCTGATCGGCGAGCATGTCGATTACAACGACGGCTATGTGCTGCCGATGGCGCTCGAATTTCAGACGATGGTGGCGGCCGCCGGCAACGGCGTGGACCAGATCCGCATTCGCTCGGATAAGTTCGAGCAGTCGGTGACGTTGTCTCTCTCCGATCTCGACCGGCCCCGTCGCGACTGGTCCGACTACATTGTGGGCGTCGCGGCCATGCTGGCGCGCGGCGGCGTGGAATTGCGCGGAACAGACCTGTGGGTAACCAGCGATGTGCCGATCGGAGCGGGCTTGAGTTCCTCGGCGGCGGTGGAGGTAGCCTCCGCGTTCGCTTTTCTCGCCGTGGCGGGCGCGTCCATGGAGCGCATGGATATCGCCCGGCTGTGCCAGAAGGCGGAGAACGAGTTCGTCGGCATCCGCAGCGGGCTGATGGACCAATTCACGGCCTGCTTCGGGATCGAGGATCACGCGCTGCTGCTGGACTGCAGGTCCCTGTACTACACGCCGATTCCCTTGCCCCGCGATTCCGTGATCGTGGTATGCGATACGCGGGTAAAGCACAAACTCGCCTCCAGCGAGTACAACCTGCGGCGCGAGGACTGCGAGACGGCGGCGGCCTACTTCGGAATTCCCGCGCTTCGCGATCTGTCGCTGGAGCGGCTGGAGAAGGAATCGCCCTACCTTCCCGATCGCGTTTACCGGCGCGCGCGCCACGTGGTGACCGAGATCCAGCGCGTGCAGGAAGCGGGCGACGCGCTGCGGCGGGCCGACCCGGCCGTCTTCGGCAAACTGATGTATCAGTCTCATGAAAGCCTGCGCATGGACTACGAGGTGTCCACCCGGGAGCTGGATATCATGGTGGATATCGCGCGGTCGCTGCCCGGAATCCATGGTGCGCGCATGACCGGAGGCGGGTTCGGCGGCGCGACCGTGAATCTGGTGGCCGCCGCGCACGCCGATGCTTTCCAGTCCGACATCCGGCGCCTGTATCACCAGGAAACCGGGATCGCGCCGGATGTATATCGTTGCCGGGCAGCCCCCGGCGCCTCGGAGGTGAACGGCCAATGAACTATCTGGTAACCGGTGGAGCGGGATACATCGGCGGCATCGTGGCGGCGGAGCTCTTGCGCGCCGGAAACAAGGTCACGGTCCTGGACAACCTGTGCCGCGGCCGCCGCACCTCCGTACCCGAAGGAGCTTCCTTCATCGAGGCCGGCATCGCGGACCGCCCGGTGGTGGAGCGACTGCTTCGCAACGACTCCTTCGACGGCGTGCTGCACTTCGCCGCGCTGATCGAAGCGGGCGAATCCATGAAATCGCCGGAGCGGTTCTTCACCAACAACTCGGCTCACACGCTGCAGTTCCTGGAAACGCTCCTCGATTGCGGCGTGAACCGGGTGGTGTTTTCCTCCACGGCGGCGGTTTACGGGAACCCGGAGCGCGTTCCGATCGAGGAGAGCGCGCCGCTGCGGCCCACCAACGCCTACGGCGTATCGAAGCTGATCGTGGAGCAGGCGCTGAGCTGGCTGAGCGATCTGCGCGGGCTGCGTTACGCGAGCCTTCGTTACTTCAATGCCGCCGGCGGCGCCCCGGATCGCGGGGAGAGCCATGAACCGGAGACACACCTGATCCCGCGCATACTGGATGTCGCGGCCGGCATCGCGCCGGAGATCACGCTGTTCGGAACCGATTACCCCACTCCGGACGGGACCTGCATCCGCGATTACATCCACGTGCTCGACCTGGCATCGGCGCATCTGCTGGCGCTGCGGGCGCTGGAGACGAAACAGAAGCTGATCTACAACCTGGGGACGGGTAGCGGGTTCAGCGTGCGCGAGGTGATCGAAGCGGTGGCGCGCGTGACCAGACGCGAGATTCCGGTGCGCGAGATGCCGCGCCGCCCCGGGGATCCCGCCGCGCTGGTGGCGAGCTCCGCCAAGATCCGCGAGGAACTCGGCTGGAAGCCTCGCTATACCAGCCTGGACGCGATTATTGAATCCGCCTGGGCGTGGCACCAGACCCGCTATCTGGATCGCATTTCCGCGCGGTAGACATCGTGGATGCGGAGCAGCCCGACGGCGCAGCCCTGGTCATCCACCACCGGCAGCACGGAAATCTGTGACGGGCGGTCCTCCATCAGGCGGACGGCCTCCCGCAGCATCGCATCCGGACCGATTCTCACCGGCTGGGCGGTCATGACGTCGGCCGCGCGGAGCCCGCGGATGTCGTCGTGCTTCTGCAGCGCGCGGCGGACATCGCCATCCGTCACCAGACCGGCCAGCTTGCGATCCGGCCCGCAGATGCAGGCCGCGCCCAGCGGGAAGCGAGTCATGCGGATCAGGACTTCCTTCAGCGCGTCTTCCGGGCGGGCCCAGGCAACCTCGCTTTCGCCGTGCATGGCGTCGCGTACCCGCAGCAGCAGCACGCGGCCCAACTGACCATTGGGATGGCAGCGGGCGAAGTCGTCGGGCTCGAAGCGGCGGGCGCGCATCAACGCGATGGCCAGCGCATCGCCCAAAGCGAGCGCCAGCGTGGAGCTGGTGGTGGGCGCGAGGTCGAACGGATCCGCCTCCCGCTCCACGCGGGCATCCAACACGATGTCGGCCTCCTTGGCCAGGGGCGACCGCAGATTGCCGAGAATGCCGATCACGGGCGAGCGGAAGCTGCGCAACACCGGGATCAGCTCCAGCAGCTCCGAAGTCGCGCCGGATTTCGAGATCAGGATGGTGGGATCGCCGGGCTGGTAAATGCCGAGATCGCCGTGCGCGGCATCGGCGGCGTGCAGGAAGACCGCGGGAGTACCGGTGGAAGACAGCGTCGCGGCGATCTTGCGCGCGATGTGGCCGCTCTTGCCCAGGCCGGTGACCACCGTTTTGCCGGAATGGGAGATCAGCAGGCGGATCGCTTCGGCGAGGCCCGAATCCAGGCGGGAGGCCGCCAGCCGGAGGGCTTCGCTTTCGGCAACCAGCGCCTCGCGCGCCCACGCCAGGCAGGACTCGGTGTCGACAGCGGGTTTGGGGATCACTGCTCCTATGGTTTCGCGGCGTGTGCGGCCGCGTCAACTGGAGCGGGGAGCGGCCGGGAATCCGGCCGCTTCCGTTGCTCGACGAGCTACTTCAGTTCCGCCGTCAGCGTCGCCCCGTTCATCTGTGGCATCACCGAGACCGCCTTCACCGTCTTGCGCGGGGTCTTGGCCACCCATAGAGTGGTCTTGTCGGCTCCGCCTTCCGCCGAAGTGATCTCGACTTTGTAAGCGTCGAAGGTCCCCGCCGGCACCGTGACCTGCTCGGAGCCCGCCACCTTGAGCGTCAGCAGCGAAGGCTTCTGCTTCATCATGTCGATGCCGCGCAGCGTGACCGTGTAGCCCTCGGCCAGCGGCAGCGCGGAGATGGACTGCATGGTCATGGCGCCGTCGCCGAACACCGGGCCGCCCAGGTCGAAGTTCATGGGCCGGTCCTGCCCTCCGGCTTTCATCACGCCGGACGCCTTTTTGTCCTTCAGTTCCACGTCAATGGACATGGGGCCTTGTCCGGCGGTTCGCTTTTTTAGTTGCAGCGTCTTGCCGTCCAGGACCATGCGGTCCGAAGCCTCGCCCATGGGACCCTTCGCGGTTTCCGTGAGCACCCAGTCTCCGTTTTCCCGCGCGATCGTGGAGGTGACGCTCATCGCGACGTTCTGCGCGCCCAACGCGATCTTCACGTCGTAGTTGGCGGTGCCCGGCGTCAGCGTTCCCGTGGGGACCGGCGCCTGCACGGCGGAGGCGTCCACCTTCGGCGCCAGCTTCACGGCCGCCGGGTCCACGGTGATTTCCTTCAGCCGCGCCGAAACATCGGCGGGAGCATCCGTCTGCGCCCTGCCTCCCAGATGCTTCGCCAGGAAGTTCTCCGCCGCATAGAACATCGCCATGTTGTTCACCGGACGCTGAAAGCCGTGTCCTTCATCCGGCGCCACGATGTACTCCACGGGAAACTTCCGGTCGCGCAGGGCGATCACGATCTGGTCGCTTTCCGCCTTGTTCACGCGCGGATCGTTGGCGCCCTGCACTACCATCAGCGGCGTCTTGATCTTGGCGGCCGAGTTCAACGGCGACTGGCGCATCAGTTGCGCCTTCCCCTCCGGCGTGCGGGGATCGCCCATGCGCTCGTAAAACAACGACCGACCCGCTTCCCAGTAGGGCGGGATGGAATCGAGCAGCGTGATCAGGTTGGAGGGCGCGACAATCGCCACCGCCGCCCGGTAAAGGTCCGGCGTGAACGCCACACCCGCCAGCGTGGTGTAGCCTCCGTAGCTGCCGCCCATGATGCCCACCCGCTTCGGATCGGCGATGCCCTTGGCCACCAGCCATTTCACGCCCCAGGTGATGTCGTCCTGCATCTTGTCGCCCCACTGCTTATTCCCGCGATCCAGGAACTTGCGGCCGTAGCCGGTGGAGGCGCGGAAGTTCGGCTGCAGCACGGCATAGCCGCGGTTGGCCAGAAACTGCGCGAACCCGCTATAACCCCACGAATCGCGAGCCCAGGGTCCGCCGTGCGGCACGATCATCACCGGCAGATTCTTGGCCTCCACTCCCTTGGGCAGCGTCAGATATGCCGGAATCTCCAGCCCGTCGGAGGACTCGTACTTCACCGGCTGCATCTTCGCCAGGTGCTCGCGAGGCAGTTTTTCGCGGATCTTGTACTGCATTTCCAGCTTCTTGTTCTTGCGGTCGAACAGGTACGTCTCGCCCGGCTCCGTGTCGCTGAGAGCGGTCACGATCCAGAGGTTCTCATCGCGGGTACGGGCGCCGATGTTGATTTCCTTGTCGCCCAGCTTGGATTTCAGCCATTTGTAGTCAGCTTCGTAACCCTTGTCTTTCCAGTACAGGCGCTGGCGTTCGTCCTCATAGGCGGTGACAGCAAGTTCGTCGGTGACTTCCGAGAACACCGCCTGGCCGAAGTCGACCTTGTTCAGCGGATCGGTTTCCACCATCTCGACCTTCGCCGACTGCGGGTCGAACAACACCAGCGACATCAGGTCCTGGCCCTTGTTCGAGGCCATGTAGACCCGCTTACCGTCCTTATGGAAGCGGACGGGAACGCAGGTTTCGAGCACCGTGCAGGAATACACCTTCTCGAACTTGTCCGGATCGACGCGCAGGATCTCGCTGTCGCCGTTCTCCGCCGAGCGAATCGCCAGGCGCAGCGCGCCCTGGTTGTCGAAGAACCAGCCGGAGATGCGATCGGTATTCTTGCGCAGCAACGTGCGCTCCCCGGTGGTCAGATTCAGCTTGTATAGGTCGTGCCAGGCTTTGTCGCGATCGTTCAAGCCGACGTAGACCGTATTGGGGTCGTTCTTCGGGGTGGCGTAGATGAATGCCACGACGCCCTTGGCATCGGTGAGATTGCGCGCGGACTTCTGCCCGGCGGGATCCGCCGACCAGACGTTGTAGTTCTCGTCGCCGTCGTTGTCGCGGATGAACAGGATGCTCTTGCCGTCGCGGGTCCAGAAGAACGCCGGGATCGGCCGCTTGGTTTCATTGGTTACCGGCTTGGCGGCGGAGAACGGCTCCGCTGTCTTCTTCACCCAGATGTTGCGGGTGTTGTTGAGCGGCTTCAGGAAGGCGATGTATTGCCCGTCCGGCGAGATCTGGGCTCCCGCATATTCCGGGTTCCCGAAAAAGAGCTCACGGTCCAGCAGGGGCGGAAGCTGCGCCAGCGAGGGGGCGCAGGCGACCGCCAGAAATACGACTGACTTTAGAATTGGATTCATATGTCGTTCGTGCGCGAAGGCGCACTCCCTTAGGATACGGAATTGCCGCGCGGAGGTTCGATCAGATCAGTTCCACCCGGGCCTTGTGCAGCGTGGATATCAGTGCCTCATCGCGCGTCACGAAGGTGGCGCCCAACAGTTCCGCTAGAGCAATGTAGGACGCGTCGTAAGGCGTGAAATCGGATCGCAGAGCCCAAACACGATCTAGGACACCCGATGTCCTGAACTTCTCGATCCGCATAAGCTGATAGAACTTGAGCGCTTCGGAAGCCTCCACATCCGTAATCTCGCTGCGGAAACTCTTTCGCCGAAGGACGCTCGCTACTTCTAAGTCGAGAATCGCGGGGGCCGCGACGACGCCTCGCCTCCCGGTAAGCATCGCCCAGATCTTGGAGGCCTGGGCTCCCTGCAGCAGGAGTTCGGCAACCACTGACGCATCAATGACGATCATTGTCCTCGAATAGCGCGTACCGCCTGTGCGCTCGTTTCGCGAACGCGAGCCGGCTTGCGATTCCGCATACGCTCTTCCAATTCGGCCCACGTGGGTTTCTCCGCGAGAGTCTCCATCTCTCGCAAGAGATACGCGGAAAGCGACATTCCTTCCAGGGCTGCTCTGGATTTCAAGGTCCGATGCATTTGCTCGGGCATGTTACGGATCTGGACCATCTTTCCCATGCCTCCATTATATACATGTGCAGCGCATGTTTGCCTACGTTAGGTGCTTTGCGCATGTAACGTTCGCCGCCGCGGGCAACTTGTTGAACCCACTTTCGGTATCCTTTCCCAATGCGAATTCCGATCGTCGTCCTGCTGGCCGCGGCTGCCTGGGCCAGCGCGCAGGAAACCACAGCCATCCGCGGGGCCACTGTCCATACCGCGGCCGGTCCGCCGATCCCCAACGCAACCATCATCATCAGGGCCGGCAAGATCGCCGCCGTGGGGGCCGGCGCCGCCATCCCGCAAGGCGCGCGCGTCATCGACGCCCAGGGCAAACACATCACCCCGGGCATGATCGACGAGCATTCCCATATCGGGGCCAAGGCGACCGACCTGAATGACCGGCCGATGATCATCGGACCGCAGCACCGCATCCTGGACGCGCTGGACCTGAACGATGAGCAATGGAAGGAGGCGATGCGCGGCGGCGTCACCACCGTGATCACCGGACCTGGCAGCGGCGAGAACGTCAGCGGCCAGGCGCTGGTGATCAAGACCTTCGGCGACGACCTGCCCAAGCGAATCCTCACCGAAAGGGGCGGCATGAAGTTCGCGATGGGACCGAAATTCCCTGATCGCTATCCCGCCACCGCGATGGGCGTCGCCGCCAACCTCCGCCAGTACCTGATCAAGACCCAGGAATATACGGCGTCCTGGAAGAAGTGGGAAGAAGGCGATAAGAAAGGCAACCCGCCGGCCCGCGACCTCGGCTATGAAGCCATGGCCGAGGTGCTGGCCGGAAAGCAGAGGGTGCGCGCCCACGTACACTCCGCAACCGACGTCATGACGCTGCTGCGCCTGAAGGACGAATTTGGTTTTGACCTGACGCTGCACCACTCCACCGAGGCCTACAAGGTGGCCCCGGAAATCGCCAAGCGGGGCGTGAACGCGGTGGTGATGCCGCTGGGACCGCGCATCGGCATCAGCGAGGACGTGCTGGAGGGCCCCACGGTCCTGTGGAAAGCCGGCGTGCGCATCGCGATGCACACCGACGCGCCGGTGCTGCAGCAGAAGTGGCTGCGCCTCTGCGCCGCCATTGCCATGCGCTACGGACTGCCGGAAGCGGAAGCGCTGAAGGCGGTAACCCTCAATACCGCGCAGATCGCCCGCGTAGCCGACCGCATCGGCAGTATCGAAACGGGCAAGGATGCCGACCTGGTGCTCTTCGACGGGCCCTGGTACGAGCCGCGATCCCGCGTGGAAATGGTGTTCGGCGATGGCGTGCTGCTCTACGACCGTCAGAAAGAGGAAAAGAAATGAAGCTGCTTTCCGCAACCTGGTTCCTGGCTGCCACCGCCCTTGCGCAAACCCGGCCCGTGGCGCTGCAAGGCGGAACCGTGCTGCCCGTCAGCGGACCCGCCATCCCGAACGGAACCGTGATTCTGCGCGACGGCAAGATCGCCGCCGTGGGCGCGCAGGTGGCCGTCCCCGCGGGCGCACTGGTGATCGATTGCCGCGGCAAGTACGTGATGCCGGGCCTGGTCGACGCCATGACCTCGCTCGGATTCGCGGCGAACGACCTGAATGAGCCGTCCAACTCCCTGACACCCGAACTGCGCGCCATCGAAGCCTTCAACCCCTTCGGAACCATGGGCTCCGGCAAGTACGGGCCGATTCGCCTGACGGAATCACTCTCCGGCGGCGTGACCACCATGTACATCGCACCGGCGGACAACTCCGTGATCGGCGGCCAGGGCGCGGTGGTGAAGACCGCCGGCGAGAACCTGGAATCGCTGATCGTTCGCGAGCCCGCCGCCATGGATCTCGCCCTGGGCGATCCGCCCAAGAAAGCCGCCAACCAGCGCCAGCGCGATCCCGCCACCCGCATGGCCCAGGCCGCCATGCTGCGGCAGATGCTCATCAAAGCCCAGGAATACCAGCGCAACCGCGCCGCCAATCCCACCGCGCCACGCGATCTCGGCATGGAGGCGCTGGGACGCCTTCTGCGCAAGGAGCTTCCCGGACGCGTTCAGGCCAACAGCGCTACCGACATCCGATCGGCCTTGAACATTGCCCAGGAGTTCGGCTTCGATCTGATCATCGACGGCGGCGCGGCTGCTTGGGAACTGCGATCTCTGCTCGCCTCGCGCAATGTACCTGTCGTGCTGGGACAGGTTTCGCACCCCTGGGTGAGCAACGAGGAAATCCCCGATAAAGCCGACTATCCGCCCGTGGATGAGGCTTCCGCGGCGAAACTGAAAGCCGCGGGGGTTAAGATCGCCATCGCATCCTTCTCCCGCAGCTTTGGCTCATTGGCCCCGGCGGGCTCCAGCAAGTGGCTGCTGCTCGATGCCGCCGTAGCCGCCGGCTACGGCTTAAGTGAAGAGGATGTGCTGCGCTTTCTGACTCTTGCGCCCGCCGAGATCATGGGCGTCGCCAACCGCATCGGGAGCCTGGAAACCGGCAAGGACGCGGACGTGATCGTCCTGGACGGCCCACCCTTGTCGGTAAAGAGCTGGGTGGAACGGGTGTTCGTGGGGGGAGTGGAGGTCCACAGCCGGCAGCGCCCTTGACAGATGTCAGATAATCAGATAATATGATTGTATGAAAACGACTGCTACCAAGGCAGCTCGGGATTTCTCGGATCTGCTCAACCGGGTCCACTACCGGGGTGAAGAGTTCGTGATCGAGCGCAACGGCGAGCCCATCTGCCGCATGAGCCCCGTGGAGCGGCGGTTCGTCAAAGGCTCGGTGCTGTTCGATTACCTGAAGAGCGCGCCCAAGGCCGACCCTGAATTCGCCGCGGACCTGGAAGAAATCCGCGCGGCGCAGCCCTCGGTTCCGGACCCGCGCTGGTGAGAATCCTGCTCGATACCAGCGTGCTGATCGCGGCCGAGCGCGGGCGCTTCGACCTGGGGGCCTGGATGGCGGATCACGGAGACGACGATGTCGCGATCAGCGCGGTCACTGCGTCCGAACTGCTTCACGGGCTGGCGCGAGCCACCTCTCCGTATCGCGAAAAGCGACGGCTCCACGTGGAAGGTTTTCTGGACCGCGTCCCGTCCCTGCCCTTCGATCTGGCCGCCGCCCGCGTTCACGCCAACCTGTGGGCGCACCTCCACCAGCGGGGACAAGGCGCGGGTGCGCACGATCTGCTGATCGCCGCCACCGCTTTTTCGGTCGATGCCCGGCTGCTGACCTGTGACCGCAGGCTGTACCGCAACATACCGGGAATCGAGCTGATTCTGATTCAGTAGCGCCAGCTCTTCAGATCCGCGCCCGGCGGCGCCGACGCCTCGATCCGCTTCAGGATTCGCGGCACATACATCGTGTTGTAGCGCAGCCGTGAGATCGCGTTCGGCAGCTTGGGGTCGCCGTTCCAGCAATGCTCGGCGCGGTCGCCGTAGGCGACCTCGGCATCCGCCGGCGGATTCTTGGTCTTCTTCAGGAAGTCCTCCATCAGGTACACGGCGTTGTTCAGGTAGTAGTTGTCCATGTCGCCGCAGTAGATGTGGATCTTGCCCCGGACCTTGGGCCCGAGTTTCGCCCAATCCCGTTCCGCGATGTGGCGCAGATCGTAGTTCTCGCGCCAGTGCTCCGCTACCTTGCGATCGATATCGCCGGTGAGCTTATCGAAGATCCGTTTCGGATAGCCGTCCGGCCCAACCGGCGAATACACGGCTTCCCAGATGTCCCACTGCTGCCCCGACCGCGACTTCGTCCCCAGCGCGAGCTCGTAGTAATTCATGTCCTGCAGGGTGGCGGACACGTGCCCCAGATAATCGCGCTTGCCGGGACGCGGCACTCGCTTATGCGCGCCGTCCAGAAAATATGCGTTCTTGTCCTTGTAGATATCCACCACGGTGTAGGCGCGGAAATCAATGGGATCCGGGCAGGCGGCGAAGCACCCGTTGAACTCGTCCGGATAGAGAAGCTGCACGGCCAGCGCCTCCCATCCCCCCGTGGACCCTCCGTAGGTGAACCTCGCCCAACCCTGCCCGATTCCGCGGAACTTCTTTTCGATGTGCGGAATCAGCTCCTTCATGATGGCGTCGCCGTAGGGTCCCAGGTTGGCCGAGTTCACCGCGTAGGAATCGTCGTAGAAGGGGTTTGCATGCTGGATTTCGACGATCAGCATGCGCGGGAAGTTGGGTCCGGTCCAGGTTTTGTAGAAGTCGTAGGCTTCCTGCTGCTGGATGCGGTTGTAGCCGGCGAGCTGGAAGCGTTCGCTGTAATCCGGCTTCAGGTTGGGGTCGGGAGGCTCCGTCCGGAACCCGCCGAAGTCGGCCGGAAAATGCCCGTGAAACACGACCAGCGGGTAACGGGCTTCCGGGTGCGAATCGAATCCTTCGGGGACCAGCACGTGCGCTCCCAGGTACATCGGGCGGCCCCAGAACTTGGTCAGCAGTTCGCTCTGGATGCGGATGTGCTTGACGTACTTGGTGTCCTTCGGTTCCGGAATGGGCGGGATTTCCTGATCGAGCACGAGACTGATCCGGGAGTCGGCTTGGACGCTGAGTTTCGTGTGTTTTGAATACAGGTTGCCCGGCGCACGGTTCCACTGCCTCCCTTCCCCGCGATCCATGGGCAGCTTCACCGTGTGCCCGTCGGAACGCCGGAACGTCTCGTACTTGTCCAGAAGCGCTTGCACGGTGTATTCGCCAGGCTTGAGATCCGCCAGCGAACGCACCGGATAGCCGAACGCGGCGGCGTCCACCGGAACGGCCGAGCCGGGCTTCCAAGCCTCTACGTCGACTCCGTAAACGATCTGCGTGTTCGGCCCGTCGCTGATCTGGAACCGCGGCTCGTCCTTCGGATCGGTCGACAGCAGAAGGAGGAGGCGGCCGTCCAACGGCTGCGAAGCCTTGCCGGCGGGGAGGGTGATGGAGAAAACCGGGCCTCTTCGAATCTCCCGCTGGGCGGCGCCCTGGAAGGCGAGCAGCGCGGCGAGCGCGGAGCAGGCGAGCACAATCGGAGTACGTCGCATGGTTGGGGCGAGTGTATCGCACTCCGGCGGGTTTGCAAGGGGGGGACTCTGCTAAAATGGTCGTTTGTCAGGCTCCGGGCTTCGTGCGACGGTAGGCTGTGAACCCCGCCAGGTCCGGAAGGAAGCAACGGTAACGGTTCGACCCGTGCGCCGCGGATTACCCGGGGTCTGGCAATTCGCTACTGCCCCACCAGACGAACGCTTCTTTTGCCCGCCGCCATCAGCGCGATTTCCACCTTCTCCGAACGGCGTACCCAGGTCAGCGACGTTTCCCCAGGACCCACCCCGGTGGCGAAACTGCGATCCCCGTCCCGGATTTCCAGCCGCGCGCTGTTCTGTGGTTTCCAGCGCATCACAAGCTGATCGCCTGGAGCGTTGTGGACCGCCAATCCCAACGGATCCCGATCTGGCATAGCCGCGCCGGCGGCGAGAGCCAGACCCAGCAGCCCCAGGGTCCACATGGCCGGCGCCGAGGGCGCCCGCGGGCGCGGCGGCGCGTCGATCACGTCCGCGAACCGGAACTCCGGCGAGGCGCGCAGGTCCGCGCCTTGGCGCACGAACCAGACTCCCCGCCATTCTCCGGCGGCGCGGGAAGCAGCCAACGCGACCCTGCCCGGACGAGCGAAATAGCGATCGAAATACGCCCGCCCGAACGTCGTCAGGCGCAGGCTGTCGGCCACTTCCCAGAACCCGATGCTATGCGCGGATGGGCGCGGCAGCCTGGCGCCGGCCTCCAGACACTCCATGTCTCGCGATGATCGCGGCACGGCCCCTTCCACAACGGTGACGCCGTTCACCGTGCCGAAGAGAACTCCGAACGAGCTTTCCGCCGATGCGGCGCATATATCCTGAAGCGCCTCCGGCAGGCAGCGGACACCGGACCCGACTGAATTGGCCACGTATAGTAGTGCGTACGGGCCCGCCGATTTCTCATCGGGAAATCGCCCTAGGCAGACCCGCCGATTCTAGTGCGAGGAGTATTGCGCTTGCGGCGGCTTCAGGCGGATTTCGATTGTCTTCTCCGCCTCGTTCACGTCGAAGTGCTCTCCGAACGTCTGGTAGCCCTTGGCGATCACCTGTACCAGGACCTTGCCCCGCGGGATTTCCGGAATGCGGGCGACCCCTTCCTGGTTCGTGCGAAGTTCCCACGCGGTGCGCGTCTTCTTGCCCAGCTTGGCCACCGAACGGCCTTCGCTGAACTTGACGATCACGCTGGCGCGCTCGACCGGCTTACCCGAGAGCGTCTTTACCTCGATCGCCAGCTTCGTCATGTCGTCATCGAACGCCGGAAGCGAAACGGCGGCCGCCAGAATCAGAGCGGGAACCAGACGGTGGAACATCATCCTATAGTTTACCGGGCTTTGGCAGTTCGCAGGCGCCGCCCTTCATCAGGCGGCGCCGGTTGCGGGCGATCCACGCGTACGCCCGCTCGCCCACCGGAGTGAACAGCGGCGACAGGAGAAAAGCGAACAACAGCGCGAACCAGGGCGAGATCCACAGCGCCGCGGCGATCCCGATCCAGGTAATCGGAACCCGCAAGGCGATTCGCTTCACGGCGTGAAACCCGGCAAATCGCTTGCCCCCGGAAACCATCTGCATCGCCCGGCCGGACTCCGCCGGCTGGATTCCCGCCGTAGCTGCCTCGCTGCTCGCGGACGGAACCCAGCGCATTTGCCGGAGCCAATCCAGGCTCTCGGCCAGACGCTTGGATCGAGTGCAGAAACCGCAGTCGTGATCGTAAAACACTGTTGCCGGCACGCTTCTAGGATGCTCACAGCCCCCGCTTCGCCGCAAGAGTTTCGGGTAAGCTGAAGGGACCGTGGCCACAGCGAAGAAGGCAGCCGCTTCGAAAGCAGTGTCGCGCTACCCGTCAATGCCCGGCGCCGAGGAGCATCTGAGCCGGGTGCGCCGCATCTGTCTGGCGTTCCCGGGAGCCGAGGAGAAACTGTCCCACGGCGCGAGTACGTTCTTCACCCCAAAGAAAGTGTTTGCGATGTTCGCGGACAACGTCCATGGCGACGGCTACCTGGGGGTCTGGCTGCCGGCGAGCCCGGGCGTACAGGAGACCCTGCTCGCCACATCGCCCCGCGCCTATTTCTACCCGCCATACGTCGGGGTGAAGGGCTGGATCGGAATTCAACTCGAGCAGGTCGGCGACGAGGAACTCGGAGAGCGGATCAGTGAGGCCTGGACTCTGATGACCGCCCGCAAGCCGCGCAGGCGGTAACCCTCCGCGCATTCCGCCCTACCGTCTACAATGAAGTTCTAGTGTCCACGGAACCGCAGATCCTTGCCGCGCCGTCGATTTCGCGCGCGCGCGCCGGATTTTTCGGTCTCACGCTGTACTCTATCGCCCACTTCTTCATCGACCTCTATTCGAGCGCGCTGGGCGCCTTTCAGCCGCTGCTGGTGCAGAATCTGGGGTTGACCCTGACGCAGGCCGGGTTCCTGGGCGCGATGATGACCTTCTCCGGCTCCTTCACGCAGCCGCTCTACGGCTACCTTTCGGATCGTTTTCATTCGCGCATGTTCTCCGTGCTGGCCCCGGCGGTCGCCGGCATTTTCATCTCCGCCATCGGCCTGGCAACGGACTTCTGGACCGCGATGCTGATGGTGTTCCTCGGCGGCGCCGGCATTTCTTCATTCCATCCCCAGGCGTCGGTGCGGGCGACGCTGGGAATCGAGGGCAATCGCGGCCATTGGATGGCGGCATTCATCAGCGCCGGCACGCTGGGGCTCGCCTTCGGACCCACTTACTTCTCCACGCTGGTGGAGAAGCTTGGGATGTCGCGCAGTTGGGTAGGCGCCATCCCCGGCGTGATCGCCACGCTGCTGCTGCTGTTCTTTCTTCCGGAAGCGCGCGAGAGCGCACGGCCCAAGGTCCGGTTCGACTGGCGCCCTCTACGGGCCGTCTGGCAACCCCTGACGGTTCTCTACCTTCTGGTCTTTTTCCGCTCCGCCGTGCAGGTGACCTTCGGACAGTTCCTGATCCTGTATCTCAGCCGGGAGCGCGGCCTGTCCCTGATCCAGGCCAGCTTCACCCTGTCGCTGTATCTCGCTGCCGGCGCCTTCGGCGGATTTCTCGGCGGCTTCCTGTCGCAGCGGTTCGGCGCGCGGCGGGTCATCCTCTTCTCCTTCGCCGGCAGCCTCCCGTTCCTGTGGTTGTTTTTCTTCGGTCCGGACTGGCTGGCGACGTTCTCGCTGATCGCCGGCGGGCTGATCCTGCTGTTCACCATCCCGGTGAACCTGCTGTTGGCGCAGGATCTGGTCCCCTCCCAGGCGGGCACCGTCTCCGCGCTGATGATGGGTTTCGCCTGGGGCATGGCGGGGCTGGTGTTCATCCCCACCACCGGCTGGATCGCGGATCATTATTCGCTTCACGTCGCGCTGAGCGCGCTTACGATCTGGCCGCTGGCTGGATTTCTGCTCAGCTTCAAGATCCCCAAATGAAGGCAGTCTGTCTGTTAAGCGGCGGCTTGGATTCGTCCACCTGCCTGGCGATCGCGCGGGCGGAAGGCTTCGAGGTGTACGCCCTCACGGTCGATTACGGGCAGCGCCACCGCGCGGAACTGGACGCCGCGCGGCGCGTGGCGATCGCGCTCGGCGCCTCCGCGCACCGCGTGATTGCACTCGACCTGCGCGCCTTCGGCGGCTCGGCGCTCACCGCCGATCTCGCGGTGCCGAAGGATCGCGACGAGTCGGGCATGGCCGCGGAAATCCCGGTTACCTACGTGCCGGCGCGCAACACCGTGATGCTCTCGCTGGCGCTCGCATGGGCGGAAGTCCTCGGCGCGTCCGACATCTACCTCGGCGTCAACGCAGTCGACTACTCCGGCTATCCCGACTGCCGCCCGGAGTTCCTGGAAGCCTTCGCGGCCCTGGCGAATCTGGCCACCAAGGCAGGCGTCGAGGGCCGGATGAAATTGAGTGTCCGCGCGCCGCTGCTGCACCTGTCCAAAGCGGATATTGTGCGCCGCGCCCGCGAACTCGGCCTTGATTTCGCGCTCACTCACAGTTGCTATGATCCTGAGGACGGTGGACGCGCCTGCGGCCGCTGCGACAGTTGCCTGCTGCGAAGAAAGGGTTTCCAGGAGGCCGGCATCGCCGACCCCCTGGAGCAGATCCGATGATCCTGTCCAATCGTGCTTCCCAGCGCGAGATACTGCCCATGCAGATCTCCGAAATCTTCTACTCCATCCAGGGCGAGGGCCTCCTGGCCGGCGTTCCCAGCCTGTTTATTCGCACCAGCGGCTGCAATCTCCGCTGCACCTGGTGCGATACGCCGTATACGTCCTGGAATCCGGAAGGCACGCCGATGCAGTTGGGCGCGATCCTGGCGCAGGCGCGCCGGGACTGGCCCAATCATGTGGTGATTACCGGCGGCGAGCCGATGATCGCGCCGCAGATCGTCCGGCTCACCCGCCAGTTGCGCGAGGTCCTGTCCGGCGTCCACATCACCATCGAAACCGCCGGCACCGTATTCGAACCCGTGGAATGCGATCTGATGAGCATCAGCCCCAAGCTCGCCAACTCGGTTCCCGTTCATCGCGACGGCGGCATCTTCGCCAAAATGCATGAGGAGAAGCGCCGCGATCCCAAGGTGCTGAAGAAGCTGATCCGCAAGTACGACTACCAGCTTAAGTTCGTGATCTCCACGCGCGACGACGTGGATGAGGCGATGGAATTGGCGCGCGAAATCAAGGCGGATCCCGCCAAGGTCATCCTGATGCCCGAAGGCACCCACTTCGAGACCCTCCGCGAGCGCTCCAAGTGGCTCGCCGAGGTATGCAAGGACAAGAAAGTCCGCTTGGGGCCGCGGCTGCACATCGACATCTGGGGCAATGAGCGCGGCAAGTAATCAGCGCCGCGTCAGCTCTTCCGGCTTCTTGCGCAGATCGTAGAGGTAAATAGAGCCGCCGACGCGGCCCATCGGTCGCAGCGCCCGCAACTCCTGATACGCGCCCGGCGGAACGTATAAGCCGTGCAGCAGCGTGACGCTGACCGCGGCTACGCAGTTCGCATCGCGGACCGTTTGAAACTTCGGCAGCTCCCGCCACATCATCCCGTAATACCAGAGATTCGCGGAACCGAAGTAGGCCACGCACATCAGGTTAAGATTCTGCTGCTCCTGATATTCCGCCAGGCGCTTCGCATCCTGCCCCCAATCGACATTCGAGTCCAGTAGGTATCTCGGGCCCGCTTCAGCGCCTCCCGCGGCGACGTTGAAAAAAGATAGATAGCCGGGAAACGCGCTCGCCGATTCCGCCGCCAGCGCCAGCAGCAGGAACGCCCCCACCCATGCGTGCCGCCGTTCGAGAAACCGCGGCGGATACTTCACGAACAGGATCGCGATGCCGCACTGCGCCAGAACAATCGCAGGCAACAGGTGCCGCACCCCGATATTCAATCCGGAGCCCATGCTGACGCATAGGAATACCGCTGCCGGAAGCATCACGCCGAACGCGGGCACGGCGATGTCACGGCGCCGCGACACCAGGATCGCGGCGCTCAGCGCCAGCAGCGCCAGGACCGCCACCGGCGACTTCACCGCGATGGCCACTGGGAAGTAATACCACCAGCCTTCCTTCGAAATCTCCCCCAGCAGGTACAACGGCTGACGCCCCCCGCCGTAATAATCGATTTGATTCAGGAATCCGCGCAGGTAGGCGTAAAACGGCAGCCGGAATTCGCGCGCCGCCCAGATGTAAGCCTGTCCGATGCCGGTTCGCTGAAACGGACCAATGTCCCACACCGGAGTCGTGTAAGGCCCGTGCGGCTGGGCTCCGTTCCACACGCGAACCGTTGCCGCGAACTCCGGCGCGTACACGATCCCGATCATCAGGAACCCGCACAGCACCACGACAGCCATCGCCCTGGCCAGGCTCATCCATGCGAGCTTCCGCCCCGACCGCCGGAACGCGAAGAACAGCAGAATCAGCACCGGACCCAAAATCAGCGCCGAGTACTTGATCGTGATCGCGGCGGCGAAGCAGAAGGCCGCTCCCCACAGGCGGCGCTTGCCGCCTTCCAGCCAGTAGTCGGTCCACAAGGCGCAGGTCAGAAAGAAGAAGAACGCCGACGCCATGTCGTTGGTGACGTAGTGCCCGATGGCGATCACCAGCGGGTCGAAAACGTACAGAACGAGCGCGAACAACGCCGCCTTCGCCCCGAAATGCTTCCGCAACCACCACGCGAGCGCAGCCCCCAGCAGCACGCTGAACAGAATCGCCACCGATCGCCCGGCCATCAGCAGTTCGTCCACCGTGTACCGGTTGTACATCAGGAAGCGGAGGCCGAACTGCAGGTCCTGAACCTTGGCCCAGGACGGATCGTAGGTGGGAAGAATCGGGTCCAGCACCAGCAGGGGCAGCGAATGCAGCAGCGTCCCCAGCGCCGGGTGATCCGGGTTCAGGCGGTAATCGCCGGTTTTCCAATAGCTGTAACCCGCCGCCAGGTGCGTCCCTTCATCCCAGGTCTGGCTGTCCCCGGTGGCCACGATCGCCTGCGTCCCCGCCAGCAGGGAGAGCAGCAGGACGCAGATCCACCGGAACCAGCGATCAGCGAAAGGCATGAGGGCGAAAAGAGAACTATTAGAATACGTCGAGATCCCGTCCGCAAGCCACTTTGCCCTTGTAACCCTGCTGCAATTCCAGAATCAGATCCGCCTCCGAGGTTCCCCAGAACAGTTGGTGATAGAGCACCAGCAGTTTCGGCCTCGCCCGCGCCGCCAGTTCCGCCAGCTCGCTCGACGAGGTGTGATACCGCGAGTGATAGCGCTGCCATTCCGGCGGGCGGCGCGTGAACCCCGCCGTGGAGTAGACCTCATGCAGCAGGATGTCGCAGCCGTTGCAGGCTTCGGCGAGCGAAGGCGACGGAGCGGCGTCGCCGGAGACCACGATCGCGCGGTCGCGCGAGACGAAACGGTAGCCATAGGCTTCCTTCCACGCGCCATGCTTCACCGGGATCGCGGTGACCTCCACGCGCTCATCCCGGTATACGACCCCGGGACGGATTTCGTGCGCGACCGCGCGATATCCCGTTCGATTCGACGGCTCCCCGCCGCCCAGCCGGATCCCCCGGTCCGCGCTCCAGGCGCTCTCCAGATTCTGGATCATCGCGCGCGTCCCCTTCGGCCCGTAAATGTGGATCGCCTCGGTGCGTTCCAGGGTCCACGGGGTGAACATCACGTCCGGCAACCCGAGCGTGTGATCCGAATGCAAATGCGACAGGAACACACGCTTCAAGTGCGGCGGCGCGAGCGCCGGGAAGCCCTTGGCCGCCGCGGCTGCCGCCCGCCGCACGATCCCCGGACCGGCGTCCACCAGGTAGGAGGCGCCATCCACTACAATCGCCACCGCCGGACCTGATCGTTCCGGGTCCGCGTTCGGCGTCCCGGTACCCAGCAGCACCAGTCGAGTATCGGCGAAAGCGTTGCAGGCAATCAGGAAAGCAACCGTCCGGAGGGTGGGCATCGCTGCTTAGCGTAGCACCCGTTGTCGGCTCTGATATGCTAAGGAATTGGGCGTACAACGCCCCTCTCCCAATCTTCTGCCGAGGTTTGCATGTCAGGTCATTCCAAGTGGGCGACGATTAAGCACAAGAAAGCCGCCCTCGACTCCAAGCGCGGGAAACTGTTCACGCGCCTGATCAAGGAAATCATGATCGCCGCCCGCACCAACGGCGATCCCGACGGCAACCCCCGCCTGCGCACGGCCATCACCGCCGCCAAGGCCGTGTCCATGCCCAACGAGAACATCCAGCGGGCCATCAAGCGCGGCACCGGCGAACTCGAAGGCGGGCAGATTGACGAAATCACCTTCGAAGGCTACGGCCCCGGCGGCGCGGCCGTCATCGTTCAGGTAGCCACCGATAACCGCAACCGCACCGTCTCCGAGATCCGCCATGTCTTCTCCAAGCACGGGGGGAACCTGGGTGAAGTGGGCAGCGTGATGTGGATGTTCGATCGCCGCAGCCAGATCCTGATCGAGGCCGGCAGAGCCACCGAGGATCAGTTGATGAACCTGGTGCTCGACGCCGGCGCCGACGACCTTCGCAACGACGGTGAGAACTGGGAAGTGCTGTCGGCGCCGGAAGCGCACGATCAGGTGCTTGCCGCCCTGGAGAAGGCCGGAATTCCCACCGTCGCCGCATCCATCGCGCTGGTGCCGAAGAACCTCATCAAGCTCGAAGGCACGCAGGCGCGGGGCATGTTGAAGCTCAGCGAAGTGCTCGAGGAGCACGACGACGTGCAGAACGTCTATTCCAATTTCGACATCGACGAAAGCGAACTGGAGGCGATGGCCTGATTCCGGATCGGGCTGCCGCGTATGCGCATACTCGGGATCGACTGCGGCAGCGAGCGCACCGGCTTCGGCGTGATCGAAAGCGACGGGCGGCGCCACCGCATGGTGTCCTGCGGCGTCATCCGCACCCGAACTTCCGATCCCTTCGAAGCGCGGCTTTTGGCGATCGCCGCGCGCCTGCGCGGCGTCATCCGCGAGTTTGAACCGCAGGCCGTGGCCGTGGAAGAAGTGTTTCATTCACAAAACAGCAAGTCCGCCCTGAAGCTGGCCCACGTGCGTGGAGTCGCGCTCCTGGCCGCCGCCGAAGCCGGTCTCCCCCTCGGCGAATACTCGCCCCTGACCATCAAGCAGAGCGTCGTGGGTTATGGCCGCGCGGAGAAAGGACAGGTCGCCCTGATGGTGCAACGGCTGGTGGGAGGCGGTGCGGTGTTTGAGTCGGCCGACGCGTCCGACGCCGTGGCGATCGCCATCTGCCACGCGTTTCATTACCGGGGGGCCGCCGCGTCATGAGAATTTCGCTGCTCGCGTTAATGCTGCAGATCTCCGCGTTCGCCGCCCCGCCGCGCATCTTCTACACCAAGACCTTTCCCGGCTCGGTGCCTGCCTACGTTTCCATCGTCATCGAGCAGGACGGCGCCGTGCTCTATCGGGAGGCCGAAAACGAGGAACCCGCGCGCCTGCAACTCGAGCCCGAGGACGCCGCCGCCATCTTCGACCTCGCCCGCAAGGTGGATCGCTTTCAGAAACCCCTGGAAGCCAACCTCAAGGTCGCCAACATGGGCATGAAAACCTTCCGCTGGGAGGAAGGTCCCGACAAGTGGGAGACGAAGTTCAACTACACGCTGGACGAGAACGCGCGCGCCCTCGCCTCCTGGTTTGAGCGGATCACCGAGGCCGAGCAGATCTTCATCCAGCTCGAACGGTCCGTCAAGTACGACAAGCTCGGCGTCAACAAGGCTTTGCTGCTTTTGAACACCGCCTGGGACCGGAAAACGCTGGTAGGTCACGATCTGTTCCTGCCGCTGCTCGATCGCGTCGCGAAGAACGACAGTTACTTGAATATCGCGCGGGAACGCGCCGCGATGCTCGCGCACACGTTCCGCGCCCGCAAGGTGAAAAGCACGGAATGATGCGTGGCTGGCTGCTACTCCTGTCCGCCTGCCTGCTGCTGCCCGCGCAGGATATCCCTGCGCGGGAGCAGGAAGCGCTGAAGCGCGCCCTGGGCGAGGCCGGCAACAGCACGCCGGACCTGGTTCGAGCCATCGAAGCGCACATGGAGAAGTTCCCGGACTCGGCCAAGCGGCCGGAGTTCTCCAAGGCGCTCTATCAGGGCGCGGTGGAGCTGAACGACCACCGCCGCATCGTACGCCACGGCGAGAAGATGCTGGAGCAGAACCCCGGGGATGCCGCGGTGCTGGAAACGGTCGCGCGGTCCCTGCTGAAGCTCGGCGGCGAGGAAAACGCGCGCCGCGCCGCGAAGCACGGGGCGATGCTGGAACAGGTCTGGAGGCTGACCGCGGCCGATCCCGGCGATTCCCCCCGGCAGGCCGTGCGCAAGCAGGAGGAACAGGACCGCGGCGTCGCCGAAGCGCTGCTGCTGCAGGCTCGCGCCGCCGATGCCCTGAACCAGCAGGCCGACGCCATCCGCCTGGCCCGCGCCAGCTTTCTGAAGTACCCCTCCGCCGAAGCCGCCCGCTTCACCGGTCACCGCTTCGCCAAAGCCGGCAATCACCAGGAAGCCGTAACCTACCTGGCCAGCGCTTTCGTTCTGCTGGATCCGAAGGTGATTGACGAAACGCGGATTAGCGACCGGAAAGCCCTGGCTGCCTCCTATCGCGCCTGGAAAGGCTCTGAGGCCGGCCTCGGCGACGCCATTCTCGCGGCCCACGACCGGATCGGTGAGCGCATGGAAGCGCGCCGCCAGGCGTTCCTGAAAGCCGACCCCAACGCGCTGCTCAGCGACCCCATGGAGTTCACGCTCAGCGGGCTCGGCGGCGCCAAGCTGTCCATGCCCACGCTGCTCGGGAACGTCATCGTGATGGACTTCTGGGCAACCTGGTGCGGCCCCTGCCGCGTGCAGCATCCCGAGTACGAGGAAGTGAAAAAGCGCTTCCGCGATCGCAAGGACGTCGCCTTTCTTTCCATCAACACCGATCAGGAGCGCGAGCTGGTGCAACCGTTTCTCGAAGAGAATCAGTGGAGCAAGACCGTGTTCTTCGAGGACGGCCTGTCCCGCCTCCTGCGCGTTTCCTCCATCCCCACCACCATCGTCATCGACAAGCAAGGCCGCATCGCCAGCCGCATCCAGGGCTTTGTCCCCGGACAGTTCGCCGATCAGCTCACGGGGCGGATTCGCGAGCTTCTGAAGGGAGAATGATGCCCTTTCGCCGCGTGATCTGGGTGGTGTTGGACAGCGTCGGCATCGGCGAGATGCCGGACGCGGAAGCGTACGGCGACTCGGGCAGCGACACGCTCGGCAACATCGCTCGTCTGCGCCCGCTGCGCCTTCCCAACTTGTGCGCCCTGGGACTCGCCAATATCCGGCCGTTCGCGGGACTCGATCCCGCCGCGAACCCCGAAGGCGCATACGGCCGCTGCGCGCTCGCCTCCCCCGGCAAGGACACCACCACCGGACATTGGGAGATGGCCGGCATCCACTTCCAGCAGCCGCTGCCGCTGTTTCCCCACGGCTTCCCGCCGCGCGTTCTCGGCCGCTTCGAGCGGCAGACCGGCCGCAAGGCGATCGGAAACAAGGCCGCTTCGGGAACCGAGATCATCGCCGAACTCGGCGAGGAACACATGCGGACCGGCAGCCCCATTGTCTACACCTCCGCCGACAGCGTCTTTCAAATCGCGGCGCACGAGGATGTAATCCCGCTTCCGGATCTGTACCGCATGTGCGAGATCGCCCGCGATATCCTGCGCGGTCCCGACGAAGTCGGCCGCGTCATCGCCCGTCCGTTCAGCGGCGTGCCGGGCGCGTTCCGGCGGACTTCGAATCGCCGCGACTTCGCCGTGCCCCCGCCGCCCGGCATGTTGCTCGACCGGCTGCGTGAATCGGGCTGCGACGTTTATAGCGTCGGCAAGATCTGGGATGTATTCCTCGGACGCGGCATCGGCCCCCATGTCAAGACCGCGGACAACGCCGACGGCATGTCCCGCACGCTGGAGGCCATGCGGGGCTTCGATCGCGGGCTGATCTTCGTGAATCTGGTCGACTTCGACCAGTTGTATGGCCACCGCAACGACGTGGAAGGCTACGCCCGGGCGCTGGAACACGCCGACGCCTGGATTCCTGAATTGCGCGCCGCGCTGAATCCCGGCGATCTCCTGATCCTCACCGCCGATCACGGCAACGACCCCACCACGCCATCCACGGATCACAGCCGCGAGTACGTGCCCTTGCTGGCCTGCGGGCCGCATGTGCGCGCCGTGAATCTCGGCACGCGCTCGACCCTCTCGGATATCGGGCAAACGGTGGCCGAGAATTTCGGCGCGCGCATCGAAAAAGGAACCAGCTTCCTCCCTGAGATACGCTGAATATCATGCGAACTCCGCTGCTGGCCGGCAACTGGAAGATGTACAAGGACCCGCGGCAGACGCGGGCCTTCTTCGATGATTTTCTTCCCGCCGCGGCCGCCGCATCCGGACGCGAGATCGTGATCTGTCCGCCCTTCCTGTCCATCCCGGCGGCGGTGGACGCCGCTCAGGGAACCGCGATCGGCATCGGCGCGCAGAACCTCCACTTCGAAAAGGAAGGCGCGTTCACCGGAGAAGTCTCGGCGGCCATGATCGCCGCCTCGGGCGCGCGCTGGGTCATCGTCGGGCATAGCGAGCGGCGGCAGTTCTTCGGCGAAACCGACGCCTCGGTCCTCAAGAAAACCGTTGCCGCGCTGGTCGCGGGCCTTCGGCCCATCGTTTGCCTCGGCGAAATGCTGGCCGAACGCGAGTCCGGCAGGACCGATGAGGTGCTGGAACGTCAGTTCAGCGGAGGCATCGCGGGATTGGCGCCGGACCAGTTTTCGGAAATCGTCATTGCGTATGAGCCGGTCTGGGCCATCGGCACCGGCCGCACGGCGACGCCGGAGACGGCACAGGAGGCCCACCGGCTTCTCCGCGAGCTCGCTTCGGCGGAGTTCGGCGCCAAGGCCGCGGGGAACCTCCGCATTCTCTACGGCGGCAGCGTGAAGCCGGACAACATCCAGGGCCTGATGGCCCAGCCCGATCTCGACGGCGCGCTGGTGGGGGGCGCCAGCCTGGACGCCAAATCCTTCGCCTCGATTGTGAACTTCTGATGCGCGCGCTCTTCGCTCTCTTGCTTGCCTTTGCCCTCACCGCGCGGGCGAATCCGGACCATCTCGAGGAACGGATCAATCTGGCGCGCTCCGCGCCACCCGAGATCGCCGCCGATGCGCTGCTGAAGATCGCCGCGGGCGCGCCGCGCGACGACCGCAAGGCGTTGATCGAGGAGGCCTTCCAGCTTGGCTCCCTGGCATCGCAAGCGTATCCTGATATCGCCATCGCCGGCACGCCGCCCGATACCCGGCCCATTTATCGCAGTCACGCCTCCCGCCTCGGACTGGACGCCTTGACGCTGCGCTCCCGTGCCGTCGCGGCGATGCTCGAAACGGACCGCGATCGGGCGCGAATGATGTTCCAGACCATCCCTCCGCCCCCCGCTGCCAAGCCGGAATGCAAGGACTCGCTGGTTCCGGACTTCGATGCCTACTACCAGCTCGCAACCCGCATCGCGCAAACGGCGTTCACCGCCAGGGAGCGCCGCGAGCAGGAGGACTTCGCGTTCCTGCTGAACCTGGTGCGAAGCGCTTCCTCCGAATTGGCCTGGGCGCCGCTCGCGCAGGCCGTGGTGGCGATGCAACCCGCCTCCGGGCAGGCCGAACTCCTGGTGGCGACCCTCGCCTCCCGCCTGGAGCAGATCTCGTCCGGCGACCGCCTGTTTTCGCATCACGCCGGCGCCATGCGCGATGCCCTCGACGCGCTGATCGCCTTCTCCCGCGGCCGCGGAATCGGCGTGCAAGGACTCGTGCAGTCCTTCGCCACCTACCTTCGGGCTCACCAGCGCGGCGAGCGCTGCTCCGATTCTCCCGAGGCGGCCGCGCTGCTCGAGTGGTACAACAACGAGTTGCGCGGCGACGCTCCTCCCGTGGAAGCGGTCCGCCCGGCCGGGATCGGGAAACCCGAAGTGGAGGCATACTTCGAATCGGCCGAGGCGCTGCGCTTCGCCGCCGCCGCCCGCCAGCTTCGCTTCGACGGTCAGGGCCGCGTGCTGACCCTCGCCCAGCGCCAGAGCCCCGAATGGAAGCGGGCGTTCACCGATTTCCTGAAAGACTTCGCCGGCTGGACCACCTCCGGCGAGAAAAACGAGATCACTGATTTCCACCAGAAGGCGATCCTGCTCGAGGCGCTGTTCGAGCTTGCGCCTCCCGGTCCGGAGCGCGACAAACTCGCCTCCGCCGCGGTGCGGCATCTGAGCAACGCGACCATCCAGCGGCAGATCGCCGGCGAATGGATGTGGCATGCGAGGGCCTTCCTGCAAGCCGCGCGAACCGCGCCCGAGGTTCGCGCCTTGCTGGCGGCCTACCGCGAGTCGGGCCACATCGCCCTGTACCTGATCGCCGTACTCGAGCCCGAAGCCAACTAACTCTTACCCCCTGGTTCCTTGCCCCGCGGCTCCTTGCCCGGGAGATTCTCCGGATTCTCGTGCACCCGCTCGTGATAGTCGGCCTGCAGGCTGCGCGCCAGCGACACGCTCGATTCGCCGAAGCGGTCGCGGATGCGGTCCACCGCCGACATCGCATCCCGCCAGCGCCTCGTCTTCTCTTCCTCCAGCAGGCTCATCTGGCCCTCGCTGTGTTCCAGGCCCTGCGCGTACACGCCGATCAGGCGCACCGGCTGCCCGGTCCAGTTCGCGCCGAACAGCTCCTTCGCCGCCGCCGCGATCTCGGTATCCAGATGCGTGGCGTGGTCCAGTGTCCTCGCGCGGGTGAACGTGGAGAAGTCGGAGTAGCGGATCTTGATCTGCACCGTGCGCGTGAACAGCGAATGATCGCGCAGCCGCCGCGCCACCTTCTCCGAAAGCCGCAGCAGGGTCGCCTGCAGCCCGGCGAGATCGGCCGTGTCCTCGCGGAACGTATGTTCGTGGCTGACCGACTTGGGATCATGCGCCTCCCCCACCTCCCCGTCGAACCAGCCGCCCGCATCCAGTCCCAGCGCTTTTCCCGCCAGCGCGAGCCCCCACTTGCCGAACTTCGACGCCAGGAAGCCCTCGTCAAGCCGCGCCAGATCCCCAACCTTGCGTACGCCCACGGCCCGCAGGTTCTGCTCCGTTACCTTCCCCACCCCCGGAATCTTGCGCACATCCAGGGGCGCCAGAAACCGGACCTCGGTCCCCGGAAGCACCCAAAGCACCCCGTTCGGCTTGGCCTGATCCGAGGCGATCTTCGCCACCAGACGCGAGCTCGCGATGCCGATGGAACAGTTCAGCCGCGTCTCCGCCCGGATCGTTTCGTGCAGCCGGTGCGCGGCCTGGAATGCCGGCCCGTGCAATTTCCGCGTCCCCTCCAGATCCACGTATGCTTCGTCGATCGAGGCCATGGAGACCCGCGGCGAGAAGCGGCATAGGATGTCATACACCTTCCGCGAGTACTCCGTGTATCGCTCCCGATGCCCCTCGACGAAGATCGCGTGCGGGCAGCGCTGATACGCGGTCCGCAGCGGCATCGCCGAGTGGATGCCGTATTTCCGCGCCGCGTAGGAGGCCGCCGACACCACGCCCCGCTCGTTCGCCCTGCCTCCCACAACCACCGGCTTGCCCTTCAATGACGGGTCGAACAGCTCTTCCACGGAAACGAAGAACGCGTCCATGTCGACATGGAGATATGTCTTCACTGGGGGCCGCTCCATTCAGCATAGCGAAGATCCGGCGAAACCTCGGACCGGACTTGCAACAAGGCCGCGCACGGCGTATTCTGCCAGTGAGATCGGCGCAGCCTTCGGAGGGCCAGAATCGTGGGCGTCCATGAGATTCACGACGACCGTGACGCGGCGGAAGCTCGCGCCTTCATGAAGACGTTGCTCGACGATCTGGCGGCGCTGGAGGCGATGCTCGCTCAGGGCGTCATCGAATCCGGCGTTTCCCGCATCGGAGCCGAGCAGGAGATCTTCCTGGTCGATGGCCAGATGAGGCCCGCGCCCGTCAACCTCCGCGTACTCGAACGCCTCCGATCCGATCAGTTCACCACCGAAATCGGCCGCTACAACCTGGAGGCGAACCTCACCCCCCGCGCCTTTGGCGGCCACTGCCTGCGGGACATGGAAGCGGAGTTGGAAGGCCTGCTGGCGCAGGGCCGCTCCGCGGCCGCCGCCGAAGGCGCGCAAATGGTTCTGTGCGGCATCCTGCCCACCATCCGCCCTTCCGACCTCACCATCGACAACCTTACTCCCGCGCCCCGCTACCAGCAGCTCGATCGCATCATGCGGCGGCTGCGCGGCGATCAGTTTCACCTGCTCATCCGCGGCCTGGACGAACTGCAGATCACGCATGACAACGTGGTGCTCGAGGCCTGCTGTACCAGTTTTCAGGTCCATTTCCAGGTGAGCCCGGCCCGGTTCGCATCCCTGTACAACCTGGCTCAGGCCGTCGCCGCGCCGGTGCTGGCCGCCGCCGTGAACTCACCCCTGCTGCTGGGACATCGCCTGTGGCAGGAAACCCGGATCGCCGTCTTCCAGCATTCGGTGGACGAGCGCTCCGCGGCGCGCGTCGCCCGCGACCATCCTACCCGCGTCGGCTTCGGCGAACGCTGGGTCAACGATTCCGTGATCGAGATTCTGCGCGAGGACATCGCCCGCTACCGCGTCATCTTCACCAGGGCTACCGAGGAAAACGCGCTGGAAGCGCTGGCCGCCGGGAAGATCCCGAAACTCGCGGCGCTGCGGCTGCACAACGGAACCATCTGGCGCTGGAACCGGCCCTGCTACGGCGTAACGGACGGCAAGCCCCACCTGCGGATCGAGGCGCGCGCCATCCCCTCCGGTCCCACCGTGCTCGACGAAATGGCCAACGGGGCGTTCTTCTTCGGCCTGCTCTGCGGAATGAAGGATGAATATCCGGAGATTTCCAGGAACTTCTGCTTCGGTGACGCCAAGCAGAACTTTATCTCCGCCGCGCGGCACGGCCTGGACGCCCAGTTCGTCTGGATCGGCGGGCGGCGCGTGCCCGCTTCCACCCTCATCCTGGAGCAGTTGCTGCCGCTCGCCCGCGAGGGGCTGGCCGCCTCCGGAATCGACAGCTCCGATATCGATCGCTACCTCGGCGTCATCGAGGAACGCGTCGTGAAGGACCAGACCGGCGCGCAGTGGATGCTGCGTTCCGTGGCGGCCATGGAGGACTCCCAGCACCGCGACAGCGCCCAGCGCCGCCTTACCGCCGCCATGCTGGAAAACCAGCGCATCGGCCACCCCGTGCACGAATGGAAGATCGTGAAGAGCTGCGGCGCCGGTTCCGCGCTCGAATGTTATCGCGTGGTCTCCGACGTGATGTCCACGGACCTGTTCACTGTGCGTCCGGATGACCTGGCGCAGCTCGCCGCCAGCATCATGGAGTGGCGCCATATCCGGCATGTCCCCGTGGAAGACGAGGATGGCAACCTCGCCGGTCTGGTGTCCCATCGCGAACTGCTGGCGCTGCTGGCGCGGCCGGGAACCAACGGAGACGGCGCCAGGCTGCCCGTCCGCGCGATCATGAATCCCGCCCCGGTCACCGTATCCCCTGAAACGCCCACCGTGGAAGCCCTGGACCTGATGCGGCGCCATCGCGTCGATTGCGTCCCTGTCATCCACCAGGGCAAACTGGCCGGAATCCTCACCACGCACGACCTGATCGACGTGCTCGCTTCCCTGCTCGATCGCCGTCCCGAGGCCGAAAAAGCCGCCGGCGGCCAGGCTTAGACGCTCATCACCGGGCACGGCGACTGGCGGATGATCGCGTACGCGTTCGCCCGCAGCCGTCCGAAAACACCGCCCGCCGACCCCCGACCAATCACCACCAGATCCGCCTTTTCCGTTTCCGCGGCGTAGGAAACCACTCGCGCCGGATCCCCGGCGTCGATGATGGTCCGCGCCTTGTCGATTCCCGCCTCAGCCTTCAGCTTCTCCAGTTCCTTGGCGGCCACGTCCTCGAAGTACGACCGCCAGTTCGGATCGAAATTCTCGCCCGCCATCCCGTCCAGCGATGGGATCGCGTGCGCCAGCACCAGTTCCCCGCCCCGGTCCCGCGCCAGCTTCCCGGCGAACGTCAGCGCCTTCTTGGCGATGTCGTGCTGCAGATCCACCGCCGCCACGATCTTCCGGAACTCGATGTTCGCCGCCATGTCCGGCATATGCGCCCCCGTCAGGACCGCGCATTCGGAATCATGCAGCACCTTCGCGGCGACGCTCCCCAAAAGGAAGCGCCGGAACAGCCCGTAGCCGTGCGTCGGCATGCAGATCAGATCGATCGCGTTCTCCTGCGCGAAACGGACGATCTCCGTCGCCGGATCCCCCTCCAGCAGCACCCGCTTTACCTGGTAGGGCTGCAACTCATCCTTGAGAAACGACTCCAGTTGCTCGCGTGCTTCCTTGGTGCGCTCCCCCATTGCCTCGCTCAGCACGCTGGCTCCGATCTCCATCGCGCTCAACTCGTAGGTGAGCGGCGTCACTACATGCAGCAAGAACACCTGCGTAGTCTTAGGATCGGCCAGGGCTTCGGCGAAATGAGCCGCCACCACGCTTCGCTCTGAGAAATCGACGGGCAGAAGAATGCTCTGGAACAGGGCCATGTGCGATCTCCTCCTGGAGATGACTGCAGGACAACATATCCTATCTCGCACGCCAAGGTCCAGCGGCAGGTTTCGCTTTTTCTTGCACTTACGCGCCGCAGCCCCTTCCGGACTGCGCGAAAACTCACAGCCCTGGGCAATTGGGCCAGCCCCCGGCTGTAACAAACCGTACGCCGTCACGAGCGACACCTCATTCCTCGGAGACGATGCACACCCCGAGCCGCTAATCTGGAAACAGCGTGGCTTATCAGCGAATCGGCGCCTACGGCCTGATCGGCGACCTGCACAGCGCGGCTTTGGTGGGAATGAACGGCTCCATCGATTGGTGCTGCCTTCCCCATTTCGATTCCCCCAGCGTCTTCGCCCGGATTCTCGACGACCGGATCGGCGGTCACTTCCGCATCTCCGGCCGCGTGGACGACCGCCAGCGGCAAATGTACATGCCGGAGACCAACATCCTGCTTACGCGCTTCCTTAGTTCCGAAGGCGTGGGCGAGGTGGTGGACTTCATGCCCGTGCGCACCCGCGAATCGGACCGCCACTCCAACGGCCGCATCGTGCGCATCGCCCGCGGCGTGCGCGGGCGCGTCCCCTTCCGCATGGAGTGTTTCCCGGCCTTCGACTATGCCCGCGGACGGCACGAACTGCTGGTGGACGACACCGTCGCGGTGTTCTCCTCGGGCGGAGCGCGACTCGCCCTGCTCAGTCCCTATCCCCTCCGTGTCGACGAGCAAGGCGTCACCTGCGACTTTCACCTGGAAGGCAATGAAACCGCGACCTTCGTCCTGCAGTATCTGAGCGGGCCAATCCCCGACATCCCGCAGGACCTCACCGCTTACGGCGCACAGGCGCTGCAGGACGCCGTTCATTTCTGGCAGGCGTGGGCCGGCAAGTGCCAGTACCGCGGACGCTGGCGGGAAATGGTCGTCCGCTCCGCGCTCGTGCTCAAGCTGATGACCTTCCAGCCCACCGGCGCGATCGTCGCCGCGCCCACCTGCAGCCTGCCCGAGGAGATCGGCGGCGTCCGCAACTGGGATTACCGCTACACCTGGATCCGCGATTCCGCTTTCACCATCTACTCCCTTCTCCGGCTCGGCTACACCGAGGAAGCCGCCAGCTTCATGCGCTGGATCGAGCAGCGCGCCACCGAGAAGGATGAGGAGGTCGGCCCCATCCAACTCATGTACGGCATCGACGGCCGCAGCCGCCTGGAGGAATACACCCTCGACCACCTCGATGGCTACAAGGGCTCCCGCCCCGTCCGCATCGGAAACGCCGCCAGCAAGCAGCTTCAGCTCGACGTCTACGGCGAACTGATCGACTCCGTCTATCTCTACAACAAGTACGCCGAGCCCATTTCCTACGATCTGTGGGTCTACCTCCGCCGCATGTTGGATTGGGTCTGCGACAACTGGCAGCGCCCGGATCACGGCATCTGGGAAGTCAGAAAGGACCCCGAGCACTTCGTCTATTCGAAGGTGCAGTGCTGGGTAGCGCTCGATCGCGGCCAGCGCATCGCCCGCAAACGTGGCCTGCCGCTGGATCTGGCGCGCGTTCGCGGCGAGGCCAACCGCATCTACGAAGAGGTCATGCGCAAGGGCTACGATCCGGAACGCAAGGCCTTCGTGCAACACTTCGGAACGCACGCGATGGACGCCAGCAACCTGCTGCTGCCGCTGATGATGTTCGTCTCGCCCACCGACCCGCGCATGACCGGCACGCTCGATCGCATCCTGAAGGAGCTGGTGTCCGACAGCCTGGTGTACCGCTATGAGCTGGGAAAAGCCTCCGGAGACGGCCTTCCCGGCGTGGAAGGAACTTTCAGCATCTGCACCTTCTGGCTGGTGGAGGCCCTGGCTCGAGCCGGACGCCTCGAGGAAGCGCGGTTCGTCTTCGAGAAGATGCTCACCTACGCCAATCATCTCGGGCTGTACGCCGAGGAGATCGGACCTCACGGCGAGGCTCTCGGCAACTTCCCGCAAGCCTTCACCCACCTGGGTCTGATCAGCGCGGCGTTCGATCTGGACCGCCGGCTAAAAGAGTAGCGGCGGCGTTCAGCAGCGCGATCACTTCGGCGGGCTCTTGCAAACGGTAGCGGGCGCCGGACACCCCGTTGCCCACGGCGATGGTAACGCCTTCCGGCATTGCCGCGAACATATCCTCGTCGGTCGAGTCGTCGCCGATCACCACCGGCACCGCCGCCGGCGCCTCCGTCCGCAGGATGAATCGCGCCGCGTCGCCTTTGTTCCATTGCACCGCCGGACGAACCTCCAGCACCATCTTCCCTTCGCGGATCTCGATCCGCTCCGCGAATGGCCGCGCCGCTTCCCGCGCCATCTCCCGCAGGCGAGGCTCCCACTGCGGCGCCAGCCGGAAGTGAACGCTTGCCGTCAACTCCTTATCCTCCACCCGGACGCCGGCGAAGGCCGCGGTGCGCGCCCGGAGTTCCGCCACGATCGCCGCCAGCGCGCCGCGCGCGGCCGCCGCCTCGGGATGCACATACAGCCCGCGCGGAGTCAGGATCTCCAGCCCGTGATTCCCCGCGTAAAAGCAACCCCCGCCGGCCCGTTTCGACAGATCCGTCAGCGACCTCCCACTCACGATCGCCACCACCGTCCCGCCTCGCATCAGGGCCCCGATCGCCGCCCGCGCTCCCGCATCCAGCCATGCCTCCTCGGGCCGCTGCGCAATCGGCGTCAGCGTGCCGTCGAAGTCCAGAAAAAAAGCGGCGCTGCCCGCCGCGCGAATCCGCTCGATCAGCTCCGGCTCGATCACGGGACCGCGGACTCCGCGAAGTCGGCCAGATCGTCGCTTTCCCGGCGATCCGCTTGCTCGATCTTCAACAACGCCAGGATCAGCTTGCCCGCCCAACGGTAGACGTTGTTCTCCTCCACCGTCGCCCGCAGGTTCTGCATGCGGCGGCTTTGTTCTTCCGGCTTCATTGCGATCGCATGCCACATCGCCGACGCCATCTCGTCCACCGAGTACGGATTTACCAGCAGCGCGTCCAGCAGTTCCCGCGCCGCGCCCGTGAACCGGCTCAGGATCAGCGATCCGCCCAGATCGAAACGGCTGGCCACGAATTCCTTCGCCACCAGATTCATGCCGTCATGCAGGGAGCTGACCACGAAGAAGTTCACCATCCGGTGCAGCGCCATCATTCGCGCCGGCCCGCAATGCTCCCTCAGATAGTGCACCGGCTCCCATCCGTTCGATCCCCACTTGGCGTTGATCTCTTCCACCTGCTGGTCGATTCCCCGGCTCAGCGAAGCGTAGTCCTCAATGTCGCTGCGGCTCGGAACGGCGATCTGCACGAATTGAAACCGGCCGCGCAACTCCGGTCTCTGCTCCAGCAGCAGATCCACCGCGGCCAGCCGGTCCGGAATGCCTTTCGTGTAATCGATCCGTTCGATGCCGCCGCCGAGAATCTCGCACGCACCGCCCAGCCGTTCCCTCCACCACGCGATCTCCTTGTCCACCTCCCCTTTCGCCGCCAGGCGCGAGTGCTCATCGAAGTCGATGCTGATCGGAAAAGGCCGGATCATGGTGCCGCGGCCGCCGCGCGTGATCGTGGAATGCTCCACATCCACCAGCGCTTCGATGTTCCGATCCACGGTATCCAGGAAGTTCTGGCAGTGGTAGCGCAAGTGAAAGCCGAGCACGTCGTTTCCGAGCATCCCATCCAGCAGCTCTTCCTTCCAGGGGAACACCCGGAACACCTCCCGGTTGGGCCACGGGATGTGCCAGAATTGCGCCACGATCAGGTTCGGATTGGCGTTCTTCAGTATCCGCGGGAGCAGGCCGAAGTGATAATCCTGCACGAACACGAACGCCGGCTCCCCCTGCGCCTCCTCCAGCACTGCCTCGGCGAACAACTGGTTCGCCTTGCGGTAATCCTCCCAATCCGACAGCCGGAATACCGGCCGGTGATAGGCAATGTGGCACAGGGGCCATAAGCCCGAATTCGACAGTCCCATGTAGTAGCCCCGCTCGATCCCGGGCGGGAGAAACACGCGCCGGAGAGTATATTGAGGCTCGTCCGGAGGTACCGCCACGCGATCGTGATCGTCCACCACCAGCTTGTCCGCGTCGCCCGAACCGTGGGCTACCCAGGTGCCCCCCGAGGCGCGCAGAATCGGATCCAGCGCGGTCGCCATGCCGCTGGCGGGGAGCATCACTTCGATCTCTCCTCCAGACTTGTGGAATGTGTGAATGTACGGCTCGCGATTCGAAACGGCGATGAAGCGGAAGCCGGAAAGGCGGTCGGTGATCAGGTCGTGCAGCGTGTCACGGGTCCAGCGTTGGCGCATACAGCCTCCCCTGTAGGGGACTTCCGGCGCCTCTTTCATTGTAGCCTTGCGGCGTGATGCTCAGCTTCTTACAGGCTGCGGCAGCTCCATGCCGAACCGCCGCAGCAGCAGGAACTCGCTCAGGTTTTCCGCCGTCAGCAGTCCCAGCAGGTGATCGCCTTCCATCACCAGCGCGCAGCTTCCGGCTCGCGCCATCACCGGCAGCGCTTCCGCCAGGTCCATCGCCGGCGCCAGCGATGTGAACTCGCGTTCCATCACTCCGGCGACGTACGCTTCCGGCCCTTCGGTCGCCATGGACCGCAGCAGCTTGTTGCGGGTCAGCAGACCCACCACCTTGCCCGCGTGGACCACCGGAAAATCCTGCTGGGAGGTGGCCAGCAGCAGGTTGGCGGCGTCGCGAATCGTGTGGCCGTGGGACAGCGTGTGAAACTCGCTCACCATCGCCGCCCGCACCGGGATGCCGTGCGTCAGCACGCGCCCCATCGCCGCCGCGCTCTCCTGCGCCGCGCCCAAATAAACGAAGAAGGCGATAAACACCAGGAAGAAATGCGCGTTCAGCAGCCCGTACAAGCCCATGATCATCGCCAGCATCCGCCCCGCGCCCGCCGCCAGCCGCGTGGCCTCATCCTCTGGGCGGAAACGCGCCAGGATCGACCTCAGGATGCGCCCGCCATCCATCGGAAACGCCGGAATCAGGTTGAACGCCGCCAGGATCAGGTTGCCGATCCCGATCCGCGCCAGCAGATTGGCGTCCGTGGGCCGCACCAGTTCCTGCACCGGAACCATCAGGTGCCGTGACTGCAGGTAACCGAAGATCACCGCGAAAATCACCACGTTCACCAGCGGACCGGCGATCGCGATCCAGAACTCCTCCGCCGGTTTCGGGTTTCGCTCCAGCCGGGCCACCCCCCCGATCGGGAACATCACGATCTCCGTGGTGCCAATTCCGTACCGCCTCGCCACCAGCGCGTGACCCAGCTCATGCAGCAACACCGACGCGAACAGGCCGAACACGTAGAAAGCGAACATCAGGTTTGACTGCTCGTTGCTCAACCCGAACATCAACAGGAAGATGGCTAAAAGGATGAAGGTGAAATGCAGCCGCACCGGTACGCCGAACAGGCGAATCGCCATCAGCGTGCCGGGGATGCTTGCCCGATCCCGCGCGGTGGGTGTCATGCAGGTCTTATCCGAAGCATATCAGACCCAAGTGGTTCTTCAGCCGGAACGGGTAAACTGAAATCTTGCTGGAAGCCAGGAACGTCTCGAAAAGCTATGTGACCCCGCGCGGGCCGCTGCCGATCCTGAAGGACGTCAATCTGACCCTGAAGCGCGGGGAGGCCGCCTCCATTGTCGGACCCTCAGGCACTGGAAAAAGTACGCTCCTATACGTGTTGGGCGCCCTGGATCCCCCCGACTCCGGTTCCGTAACCGTCGACGGCCAGGACCCGTTCGCCCTCGATGAAGCCGGCCTGGCTTCCTTTCGCAACCGCCAAATCGGCTTCGTGTTCCAGGATCACTGCCTGCTGCCGCAATGCTCCGTGCTGGAGAATGTCCTGGTGCCCACCATGGTGGCCGAGCGCGACACCAGCGCCGTCGCCCGCGCCCGTGAGTTGCTGGACCGCGTCGGACTCTCCGCCCGCCTGGAGCACCGCCCGGCCGAGCTCTCGGGCGGCGAAAAGCAACGCGCCGCCATCGCCCGCGCCCTGATTCGCAAGCCCGCCCTGCTGCTTTGCGATGAGCCCACCGGCAATCTGGACCGGCACACCGCGCAGCAGGTGGGCGACCTGCTCCTGGAAATCAACAAGTCGATGGGCGCCATCCTGATCGTCGTAACCCACAGCCCCGAGCTGTCGCAGCGCTTCCCCATCCGCTTCGAACTCGCCGATCAGACCCTGCAGCCCCGCTGAATTTCACTTCGCCAGAAGCTCGTAGATCCGCCACCGGCCGTCCGGCGGCAGTTCCCGGACCTGGAACCTCCCGCGCAGCCGCCACAGCGGACCTTCGCGCCGGATCGCCGCGCCGCGTACCCGATACTCCGAACCCCCGCACCACCTTCGATCGGGTTTCGCGTTCTCCACATCGCACTCCTCAAACAGCACCAGCCGGTCCGCTGCGCCGCTGAACTGGCGGGACTCCAGCGTGACGTCCAACTCCACCGTCTCCCCGGCCTGTTCCCGCAGGAAATCGGCGAAGCCGCCGTCCTCCCCGAAAGGCCCCACTTTCCCTTCGAACCATGCCGCGGAAGCGAGTTGTGCTTCCTCCTCGGGGACGAAATAAAGCGCGACCAGGCCGGCCGCGGCGATCGCCGCCGCGCCCGCGGCTCCTCTTGCCAGCAGCCCCATTTCCCCCGACTCTAACACGCGGAGCCGCGGGCTCTCTTGCCGTATAATCGCAAACAATGCCCGCGATTCGCGCCGCGCGGCGCGATGCCGCTTGCTTCGCCCTCATCGCCGCCTTCGTGTTCCTGCTTCATTCCCTCAGCCCGGTGGGCCTTTCCGGCGATTCCCGCTGGAGCGTCCCGGTCATGATGGCCATCTCCGCCGCCGGCAGCCCCGAGTTGAGCGGCTTTCGCGAGCAATTGCAGGATCAGAAGTATCTGGACGCCGAATGCGTCTTGCCGGACTTCACCGTGACCCCGGCCGCGGCCGCCGGATGCCCGCCCGGATCGCGCGTCTACCCTCGCTTCCCCATCGCCACCTACCTGCTCGACTTGCCGCCGTTCCTGATCATGGACGCGATCCTGCGCCTCGCGCCGGAACTTCCCATCGGACCGCCGGTGGTCCGGGCCATGCTCGCCCGCGATTACTGGACCGGACGCGGCGTGGTCGAGATCCCGGTGGCCTCGTTCTGGATCGCGATCGCCGCGGGCTTCGTGTTCCTCACGGCCCGCCGCCGCCTGGCTCTCCCGCCGGCCCTCGCGCTGGCCTTGCTCTTCGCGTTCGCCACGCCGGCGTGGTCCACCGCTTCGCGTTCCCTGGGACCGCATCACGCCTCGATCGTGCTGCTGGCCGCCGCGCTTTACCTCGTAACGGAATCGCCGCTCAGCGCCAGGAACGCCGCGCTGGCCGGACTGGTGCTCGCATACGCGGTTTGGTGCCGGCCGACGAACGCGCTGGCGCTTGCCGCCGTCGGCGCGTTCGTCCTGTTCACCGCCCGCCGCCGCGCGATTCCGTTTGCCTTGGCGGCCGCGCCGGTTTTCGCCATCGGGTTCGCCTTGAGTTGGTCCACCTGGCACACTCTGACACCGCCCTACTTCCGGTCACAGAAGTTCGGTTTCGGAGCAACCACCTGGACCGCGCTGGCGGGAAACTGGATCAGCCCCGCGCGCGGCTTGTTGATTTACGTCCCCGTGTTCGCCTTCAGCTTCGCCGGATTCTGGAAAACGCGCCGCGACCCGCTGTCGCTCGCATTGGCCGCGCTGGTGCTCGCGCATTGGCTCACCATCTCGCTGTATCGCGACTGGACCGCCGGGTTCTCCTACGGCCCCCGCTATTTCTCGGACCTGACGCCGGTGTTCATTTTCTTCCTGATCCCGGTGATCGGGCAGGCTCGGCTGTTGTTCCTGGCCCTGGCCGCGGCCTCGTTCGCGGTGAATGCGGTGGGCGCGTTCCGCATCGCGGTTCACGACTGGAACAAGACCCCGGTCACCATCAATGAAGATCCGTCGCGCGCCTGGGACTGGCGCGATCCGCCGTTCCTGCGGTAGTTGTATACTTGAAGTTTGTCCCGCCTTCGGGCGCGTAGCTCAGTTGGTTAGAGCGCCTGCTTCACACGCAGGAGGTCACAGGTTCGAGTCCTGTCGCGCCCACCATAATCCTTGACAAAATCAAGTATCAATAGTTGACTTCGTCAACTAATTGCCCCCGGCCGGTTCGATTCTCCTCCACTGCGCTAGCCTGTGGATCATGGACCGGACCCTGCACACGCTGAACATCGCGGCCCGGCTGTGGAACGCCGGCGACCGTGAGCAGGCTGAGACCACCCTGACCGCGGCCGGACTCGAAACCTGGCTGGAACCCGCGCTCCAGCGGCTCGCGGTCTATGGAAGCCTTGCCCCCGGCAAACCCAACCACCACCGGATCGCGCATCTGCAAGGGCAGTGGCGATCGGGCGTGGTTCACGGCGAGCTCGCGCAGCGCGGCTGGGGCGCGGCGCTCGGATTTGCCGGGCTAATCTGGGATCCCGCGGGCCCGGAGGTGCCGGTGCAGGTTCTGGAATCACCGGCATTGGCAGAGGCTTGGGCGGCGCTGGATTCGTTTGAAGGCGCCGATTACCGCCGTATTCTCGCGCCGGTCCTGGCGCCGGAGGGCGCGTATCTGGCTCAACTTTACGCGCTGAACCCGGCCGCTCAGATCCGGTGAAAACTGCGCAGAATCTCCCGTGTCGCGTACCGCAGCGCGATCGGCCTTCCGTGCGGGCAGCTCATCGGCGCTTCGCACCGCGCCAGTTCCTGGATCAGCCAATCGATCTTCTTCGGCTCCAGCCGCGTGTTGATCTTGATCGCCGCGCGGCAGGCGATGGACGCGGCGATGCTCCGCCGCACGTCGTCCATGGACGCCTTCCGCAGCTCCCGCTCCGCGGTTTCCAGGATCTCGAACAGCGCCTTCTCGATCTCGCCCTGCGGCAGCCCCGCCGGCGCCGCCTGAATGGCGATGGTGCGGTGGCCGAACGGCTCGGTCTCGAACCCGGTGGCGTTCAGCTCCTCCGCGATCCGCGCGAATTCGATCTGCTGGGACGCGGTCAGCTCGATGATCATCGGCATCAGCAGCCGCTGCGATTCCGCCTGTTTGCCGCGCTTCCGCAGCACCTGCTCGAACAGAATCCGTTCGTGCGCCACGTGCTGGTCGATGATCCACAGCCCGTCGCGTCCGGCGGCGACGATGAAGCTGTCGTGAATCTGGCCCAGGGGCCGCAGATCGCGTAGCGCGTCCAGACTTCCGGTCTCTGGCGCGTACGCGCCTTCCGGCAGAGCGCCGTGCGTATCCGGAACCGGCAGCCGGAGCCCCGGCTCGGCCAGCGGAATGGCCGCCCCGGAAAAATCGAAACGCGGCGCGGGCGGCGGCATGCGGCGCAGCTCGAATTCCGGCAGCGATTCGAGCACCTCCCTCGGCGGCGCGAAACCGGTATCGAAGCGCTGTTCCTCCATGCGCTGCGTGAATTCCGAGTACGGCAGCTCCGCGCCGGGCTGGGGCGGCGCCGGCGACAGCGAGGGCACGGGGCGCCGCGCGATCAGCGTTTCCCGGATCGCATCCCGCACGAAGTCATGCACCACGCTGCCGTGCCGGAAGCGGACCTCCGTCTTCGACGGATGCACATTCACGTCCACCTCCTCGGCGTCGCAATCGAGAAACAGCAGCGCGAAGGGATAGGTGCCCGGCGGCGTCAGGTTATGATACGCCGACGTCAAGGCGTGCATCAGCAGCTTGTCGCGGATCAGCCGCCCGTTCACGAACAGGAAGATCGAGTTGCGATTCAGCTTCTGCGTCCGCGGGCCGGAAACAAAACCGCGCAGCAGGAACACGCGTTCCTCCGGCTCGTTCTGTGCCGGGATGAGGATGCTGCGTTCCGTGCCCTCCAGTTCGACAAGCTCTTCCACCACGCGGCTGCCGAAGACCTGATAGACGCGCTCCCGCGCCGTCTCGACGGGAGTGACGTTCAGCAGTTCCCGGCGCTCGTGGGTGAGCTGAAAGCTCTTGGAGGGATGCGCCAGCGAATAGTGCGTCACCAGGCTTGCGATGTGCGCCAGCTCGGTCTGGTCGCTGCGCAGGAACTTCTTGCGCGCGGGCACGTTGAAGAACAGGTCCCGGACGGTGATGGCGGTGCCGCCGGGCCAGGCCAGGTCATCCACCTTCAGCAGCTTGCCGCCGGCGATTTCGATACGCGTGCCCGCGCTTCCGTCTCCGGTTCCGGTCTCGAGCACCAGCCGGGAGACGGACGCGATGGAGGGCAGCGCCTCGCCGCGGAACCCGAGCGTGGAGATGACCTCCAGGTCCTTCACGTCGGCCAGCTTGGAAGTCGCGTGCCGTTCGAAGGCGAGCATCGCGTCGTCGCGGATCATGCCGCAGCCGTCGTCGGCGACGCGGATCAGCCGCCGCCCCCCGGCTTCCGCCTCCACGCGCATGTCGCCCGCGCCGGCGTCCAGCGAGTTCTCGAGGAGCTCCTTCACCACGCTGGAGGGACGCTCGACGACTTCGCCCGCGGCGATCTTGTTGGCGACAACGTCGGAAAGAATTCGGATGCGGCCCATGAGACGCGAACGGGCGGCCGGTGAAGGCCGCCCGCTCCCGATCAGTCTAGCAGTGTTTGGATTACTGGACTACAATTCCGCGCTCATCCAGGAGCTGCCCGGTGCGCTGGAAGAGCTGCAGCAGGTTGCGCCGGAAGTTGACGGTTTCACGGACCAGGTTCGACTCGGCGGTGGTGAGATCGGTTTGCGCCGCCAGCACGAAGAAGATGGTGGTGGCGCCCAGCTCATAGCGCTTCTGTTCGGCTTCCACGCGCTTCTGCGCCAGGTCCCGGGCGTTCTTGGCGAGCTCCACCGAAGCCCGGCTGTTTTCCACGTTGTTGATGGCGTTCAGCACCTGGAGCCGCGCGTTCTGTTCCGCCGCGCGCAGCCGGTAGGTGTCGAGCTTCTTGGCCACCAGCGAGTCGGCGAAATCCGCCGCGGCGCGGCGGTCGCGAACCGGGAACCGCACGATCAGGCCGCCCGTGTAGGTGGGATAGTCGAAGCCGAACGCCTGCCCCAGCGCGGTGTTGATGCCGCCCGCCAGCAGCGCCGCGGGAGGAATGGGCGTGCCCGGAGTGATCGGCCGCGTGAATACGCCGGAACGGCCCAAGCCGGTGACGCCGCCGGTAAGCGAGACGTCCGGGCGCAGGGCGTTCGTCGCGCTCCGAATCCCCAGATCGTCGATGTCCAGAGTCTGGCGCGCCACCCGGAGATCGGGCCGCTTGCGGATCGCGGTGGCCACGAGCTCCTCCCGGTTGAAAGTGGCCGGGCCGGCCAGCGCCGTCACCGATTCGGTGAGAACGATGGGCAGGTTGCGCACGCTTTCGTCGATGTCCGCGCCGATCTGCCGCCGCAGGGCGTCTTCGGCTTGCGCCAGCCGGAAACGCGCCTGGGTGACGAAGATTTCGGCATTGGCGTATTGCGCCTGGGGCTGGTAAATTTCGAGCTGGGAAATCGCGCCCAGCTCCAACTCCCGCTGCGAGCGCTTCAGCGAGGTATCGTTCAGCTTCAATGCTTCTTCCTGCACGCGCAGGTTTTCGCGCGCGGCGATCACGTCCCAATAGGCGTTCTCCGCCGCCACCAGCAGGTTGATCAGGTTGTCTTCGAAGTTCAACTCGGCGTTGCGCAGCCGGCCTTGCGCGATGGTGATGGGCAGCCGGGTCACCTGCCGGCCGAAGCCGCGGATCAGCGGTTGGGTGACGTTGAAGCCCAGGCTGGAGGACAGGTTCGGGTTCAGGAACTGGAACGCGTTGTTATTCGAGGTCTTGGTGCCCGTGAAGCCGAAGTTCAACTGCGTTCCCGTGTCCATCGTGTGCGTGTAAGCGATGTTCAGGGGCTGGTTCAACTGGCTGAGAACGGCCGCTCCGGCCAGGGTATCTGCGGTGGGCGTGGACGATCGCGTGGTATTGAAGCGCGCCACCAGCAGCGGATCGAACAGGGACGCCGCGCGCGTGATCGCATTCTGCGCCGTCTCCACCTGCAGCCGGATCACGGAAACGTCCGGGTTGTTGGCCAGCACCAGGTCCAGGTACGATTTCAGCGACAGCTCCAGCTTGCCCCCGGCCACATACTCGTTCAGGCGCACGGGCATGCGCAGCTCCACGCGGGTGGAGGGCGTTTCGAAGCGGCGCTTGAAGTACGCGGGCGTGGGGAACAGCGGATCGCTTTTCTCCAGCTTGCGGGCGTCGCTCGAGATGGCGAAGCTGGTTTTGCCGGGCTCGCCCGCCGGCGCCGGTTGCGCGGCCAGGGGCAGCGCGCACACGAAGATTGCGGATAGAAGAAACGTTCTCATCGCGTATGAATTCCTACTCGTAGCGGATCGCTTCAATGGGATCGAGTTTGGCTGCCTGCACGGCCGGATAAATGCCGAACACCAGCCCGATTCCCACCGATACTCCAAAGGCGACGCCGATGCTGGTGGCGGTTACCACGGTAGACCATCCGGCGGCGGCGGCGATCACCTGGGACAGCGTGAATCCGAACAGAATCCCGATCAGCCCTCCCAGCATGGAAATCAGGACGGCTTCTGTCAGAAACTGCCGGATAATGTCGGCCTGGCGCGCGCCGATGGCGCGCCGGATGCCGATTTCGCGGGTCCGCTCCAGCACCGTGGCCAGCATGATGTTCATGATTCCGATGCCGCCCACCAGCAGGGAGATGCCGGCGATACAGATCATGACGACCTTGAAGGTGAAGTTGGTGCGCTCCCGTTGCTCCAGCAGGCCCGCGGGCACCACGACGTTGAAGTCGCCGGCGTCCTTATGCGTGGTGGACAGGATCGCGCTGATCACGCTCGCGGTTTCGATGGACTTCACGTCCGGGCCGACTTTGATGTAAATGCCGTCGATTTCGTCCTTCAGGTAGCTGTTGTTGTCTTCGAAACGCCTCATCACGGTGTTCAGCGGCGCGATCACCAGGTTGTTGCGGTCCACCACTTCCAGGCCTTCCATGTCGGAGTCCGCGGTGGCCTGCGTCGCCAGCACGCCGATCACCTGCAGCCAGGTGTCGTTGATCTTCACGTACTTGCCCACCGCGGGGTCATAGCCCAGCAGGTTGACCTTGGCCGATTCGCCCAGCACGCACACCGGCGCGGAGCGGGCGTTGTCCTCGTCGTCGAAGAAGCGGCCTTCCACGATCTTCAGCGAGTTGATGGCCAGGTAGTTGGGTTCGACGCCCACCAGCATCGGGGGCTCCTGCGCGGGCTTCGGCAGGACCTTCAGCGGCTTGAAGCGCTTGCGCGGCGTCAGCGCTTCGATGCCCTGCACGTTCTCGCTGATGGCGCGGAAATCGCGGAACGTGAGTCCCGGCGACACGGCGCGGCGCGCCTGCAGTTCATTGCGGTCCGCCGCTTCCTTGGCCTCGATGATGATGTTGTTCACGCCCAGAAGGTCGATGTAGCTCATCATTTCCTTCTGCGCGCCGGCGGTGATGGCGAGCATCGCCACCACGGCGCCCACGCCGAAGATCATGCCGAGCATGGTCAACAGGCTGCGCAGCTTGTGGACCAGGAGGCTTTGCAGCCCCATCATCAGTTCCGGAAGATATCCCGAAAGCATTTACGACTTCCCTCCCAGGGCGCCCAGAGCTCCGCCGGCGCCGCCCGGTTTGTTTTCCTTCTTCTGGCCCTTCTTCGCCGTCGGGTCGGCGAGCGCCACGGTCTCGCCTTCCTTCACGCCGCTGGCGATCACCATCACCGATTCGCTGCGCTTCAAGGCTTTGATCTCGCGAGGCTCAAACGCGCCGTTCGCGGGGTTGCGAACGAACACCACCAGCTTGCCCTCCCGCTCGAACACCGCCTGCATGGGAACGTTCAACGCGTCGGGTACCTTTTCGACGATGATCTCGACGTCCGCCAGGAGGCCGGGACGCAGCAGCACGTCGAACTGGCTGTCTTCCTCGGGCGGAGGAGGCAGCTTTGCCTCGCTCATTTCCTTGTCGGAGAACTGGGAGGGGCGGCCGCCGCCGAACATGCCGGGCCCGAACATTCCGGGTCCGCCGCCGGGTCCGCCGCCGGGTCCACCGGGCGCCGCTCCTTCGGCCGCCGCCGGAGCTCCGCCGCCTTCAGCGCGCCGTCCGCCCTGGCGGCCGAACTGCATTCCCTGCATGTCCGCGGGCAGGCTCTTGCGCATTTCTTCCATGACTTTCTGGCGTTCTTCCGGCGACAGGTCGGCCATGCTGCGGCCCTTCAGGACTTTGTCCAGAGCCGCGCGCATTTCCGGAGGCATGCCGCCGCCGGCCCGCCGTCCGCCGCCTTCGCCGCGTTCCCCGCCCCCGCGTTCGCCGCCCCCGAAAGCCATGCGCTGCGCGCCGTCTCCACCAGGGGCTCCGCCGCCGGGGAATCCGCCGCCGCCCGGAAATCCACCCGGAGCACCGCCGGCCATCATGCCCGGGGGACCGCCGCCCATGCCGCCGAACGAACTCGACGATACCACCGGCTTCCGCCGGTTCGCTTCCGCCGTGGCAAGGATCTTGCCGATCTGGTCGGGCTTGGCGCCCAGCGATGTCAGCAGCTCCCGCATGTCGATGGAAAACGTCACGTCGAATTTCTTTGCCGGATCGAAGGACATGGTGTTCGCGCTGGCCGTGCCGCTCATGCTCTTGATCCTGCCGTGCAGCTCGCGGTTGGATAGCGCGTCCAGCCGGATCAGGACCTCCTGGCCTTCGCGCAGATTGGCGCGATCAAGCTCGCCGACGCGCGCCACCACTTCCATTTCGGAGATGTCGAGCACGTCCGCCACCGGGATTCCCGGCTGCACCTGGTCGCCTTCGCGGATGTCGGGCACCTGCATGCCCGGGAAGCGGAAGGTGGTCTGATTCTGGCGCACGGCAACGAGGCCCGAGATCGGCGACAGCAGTTTCACCTGCATCAGCCGCATCCGCTCCCGCGACAGCTCCAACTGGCCTTTGCGCTTGCGCTCCTGGAGCACGGCGAGCTCCGCCTGCGCCTGCTCCTGCCGGCTCTTGATGTCGCTTTCCAGTTGCGTCAGCCGCCGCTTCGCTTCTTCGAGATTCAACTGGTTCTTCTTCGCGTCGATGGCGCTCAGCAGCTCATTGCGCTTCACTTCGAGTTCGGCGCGGCGCACCGAGAAGCGCGCGTTCAACAGATCCACCTGATCCTGGTTGCCGCGGATCGCCAGGTCCGCCTGCGCCTTCTTGATCTGCTCGTCGATCTGGTCCACTTCGAGCTGTTTCTCTTCGAGCCGGCTGACCAGTTCCGCGTCGTCGAACTCCACCACCAGGTCCTTCTCGCGGGCGAAGCTGCCGAGCGGCGCGAGCTTGGTCACCTGCACCGTGCCGAAGAGGTTGGGGGCGGTCAACGTCACCGAACGCACCGCGCGGAGCTCGCCGCGGGCGTAGCTGCGGACCACCACGTCGCCCTTGCGGATCTTCGTGGTGGCGATGCTGGAGGTTTCGTTGTCCTGCATCCGCTGCAGCACCACGAAGCCGCCGTACGCCGCGCCGGCGATCAACGCGACCAGGAACAGCCTCAGGATCCATTTCTTCATAGCCGCCGCTCCTTAGAGCTTCTTCGCTTTCTTCGCCGCTTCGGCGGGATTCTCCAGCGCCACCATCTCGCCCGGCGACAGGCCCTTCAGCACAATGATGTCGGTGTCATTGCGCTTGCCCACTTCGATCCGCCGCAACTCGAAGTTCTCGCCCTTCTGCACCCACACCGCCGGCTTGCCGTTGGACAGGAAGCTGGCGCGCGCGGGAATCAGCACGCAATCCGGCTGGCTTTCGAGCACGATCTCCGCGGTCGCGCTCATGCCGGGACGCAGGCGCGGGTCCAGGTTGGTGAGGGTCGCGCGCGCCGGAAACGATTTCTCGCTGGACCAGGGCCCGCGCTGCACCACGCTGGCGATGGGGCTGATCCAGTCCAGCTCGCCCAGCAGTTCCTTGTCGGGCACCGCGTCCACGCGCACCTTGGCGCGCTGGCCGAGTTGCAGCTTGCCGCGATCCACTTCGTCCAGCTTCAGCTCGATGCGCATTTGCGACAGGTCCGGGATCTCGGCGATCTGCGCCCCGGTCCAGGCCCGGTCGCCTTCCTTGAAGGGCGGCGGCGCGGAGCCGAAGGAGCCGGAGGCGCGGGCGTTCGGAAGGATGTTCACGACGCCGTCGATCGGCGCGCGGATCACCATGTTGCCCAGGTAGCCGCGCGTGCGCTCGACATCGCGAAGCGCCTTTTCGCGGCGCTGCTGGATGCGGGCCAGGTCGGCGTTTTGCGTGGTGTCATGGGCCTTCACGGTGGTCTTCACCTGGCCCAGCTCGCCTTCCGAGATGCCCACGTCGATACGGTTCTTGGCGCCTTCGATCTCGCTGAGCACCTCCGCCTTGGAGGCCTCCAGCTTGGCCCGCTCCAGGTTATAGCCCGCGGTCATCAGGTTCATGTTGTCGGCTTCGTCGACGATGCGGTGGGAGGCCTTCACCTGCACCGCCTCGCTGTCCACCGTGCGCACCGCGGTGGTGCGCTCGAGCAGCGTCTGCTCCTGCTGCGCGGCGTCGAACTCCACCACCACCTCGCCCTTGCGGATGGGCTTGCCCGATTCCGCCAGGCGGACGATGCGCAGCTCGGGAACCTGCGGCGCGGTGAGCAGGGAGCTGCGCGTGGAGCGGATTTCGCCTCGCGTCCGCACGCTGATGGTGAACTCGGCCTTGCGGACCTTCGCCACCGGCACTTCCACCTTGGTGGGCATCGCCTGCTGATAGGCGTAGTATCCGCCCCCGCCGAGCACGGCCAGCCCCGCCAGCCACAGCAGCGCCTTCTGCCAGGCCGGCCGCTTCTTCTGGCCGATTCTCTGCTTGGGTTTTACTTCTTTAGACATAGCGATTCAATTGGTCCGATCTGCCGATGAAAATGCCGCGCGCGGTTCGCGGGGCGCCAATCGCGCCCGGGTTACCGGCTTGCGCGCTGAACCTCACTGCCCGCGCCCGCGGCCGCGCCCGGCGGATCGAGGGCTACTTTTTCGCCGGGCTTCACCCCCCGCACCACGACTTGGGTGAAACTGGATCCGCCCAGTTCCACGGCGCGGCGCGTCCAGCCGCCCGGACCCTCCACCCAGACGAAAGGCTTGGCGTCCTGGTCGCGGAACACGGCCGCCTTCGAGATCATCGTGGCGCCGTCCTGCTCATCCAGAATCACGTCCACGGAAACGGACAAATCGGGAATCACCCGCGGGTCCATCTTTTCCAGCTTGAGACGCACCGGCAGTTCCTTGACGAACGAAGCCCGCGCGCCGCCCGCCTTGGTGATCCCTGCCACCGAATACACCCTGGCCGGCAACTCCAGGCCGGGGTAGGCATCAAAGCGAACCCGCGCCCTGGCCCCGATCCGCAGCCGCTCCGCGTCCACCTGGTTGACGCTGGCGTTCACCACCATCGAGCTCGGGTCCACGATCTGCATGAAGAACTGCCCGGGCATCAGCGTGTCGCCCTGCTGGATCTGGGAAAACTCGCCGCCGCGGAAGGTGCTTTGCATCACGGTGAGGCCGTCGATCGCCGCGCGCAGCAGCATCCGGTCGGCGTTCTGCTCGGCCCGCTTCAATTCGTTGCGGGTCTGTTCGAGATCGATCTCGGCATTGCGGATCTGCGCGCGTTCGCTTTGCCGTACCCAGCGTTCCTCGCTCAGATACTGCTCGTAGCGGGCCTTGGCGAGTTCCGCGTTCAACTTCAGGCGCTCGGCGTCGATCTGGCCCAGCACCGGGATCGTTTTCAGGTCCACGTTGGCCTTGTCCAGATCCGCCTTGGCCTGCGCGATTTTCAATTTCTGGGCGTTCAGCCGGACTTCGAGATCGGCCATCTGCCGCTTGAACGAGGATTCGGCCTGCACCAGCGAGGCGCGGTAATCGTCCAGCCGGGTGAGCATGTTGGTGCGGTCGAACTCGGCCACGACATCGTTCTTTTTCACCATGGAGCCGGGCTTCACCAGATCCTGCAGCACCAGGCCGAAGTCGCCCCCGGGACCCCCGCCGCCCGGTCCGCCCATCATGGCGGCGATCTGCGCCGCGGACATGCCCATTCCACTCTGCTGCGCCGTGGAACCCAAGCCCGTGGAACCCATGGAGTTCCCGACGCCGACACCGCGCAGGCCGCCGGAGGTCTGCGTGCTCGCCGAGCCCCGGCCCGTGGCGGAGCGCATGGAGCTGGACATGGAGCCGCGGCTGGAGCCGCCGGGCGTGATTTGCGTGAACTTAGGCTGGACAGCGCTGGAGGGCTGCTGCGGGTTGATGGCCCGATCCCCGCGTCCGGATCCGCCGCGGCTGCCGCGGAGTTGCGGGGCGATCAGCGAGACAAAGCGCTCGGCCGCCGTCGAACCGGTCAGGCGGATGCTCGACTCCAGGCGGCCCTGGGTCACCACGGCGGTGCGAACGGCGGTGGCGGCGCCCTGCTTCGAGCTCGCCGAACCGGCCTGCCGCCAATAGTACAACCCGCCGGCTATCAAGGAGATAAAGACGATCAGCGCAATCCATCTGCCGCGCCGCGGGCGGTGCTTTTCCGGGCTCGGCGCGGGCGAAGCCGGCGCCGGAGGCGCGGGAGGCGGCGCGAGTGTTACGTTCGATACGTTCGAAGCCTGCATGAGTCGCTCGTTGGCGCCCGGGCTCCGGCCCTAACCGCCCGGAACCCTGCTATTGGAAGGACGAACAATCCCCCGCCGAAGTTATGGCAGCGGCAAGACTTTCTTTTCATCCCGCGGGCGTGGCGCTTCCCGGTTTGGATTCCGCCTATGCGCTCATGGACGCAAGGAATTCGGCATTGGTCCGGGTCTTGCCCAGCTTGTCGAGAAGCAATTCCATGCTTTCGACCGGCGACAGCGGATTCAGCACGCGGCGCAGGACGAAGATCCGGTTCAGGTCCTCGCGGGCCAGCAGCAGTTCTTCCTTGCGGGTGCCGGACTTGGTGATGTCGATCGCCGGAAACACGCGTTTATCCATCAACTTACGGTCAAGATGAATTTCCATGTTGCCGGTGCCCTTGAACTCTTCAAAGATCACGTCATCCATGCGCGATCCGGTGTCGATGAGGGCGCTGGCGATAATGGTCAGCGATCCGCCTTCCTCGATGTTGCGCGCGGCGCCGAAGAAGCGCTTGGGACGCTGCAGCGCGTTCGAGTCCACGCCGCCCGACAGGACCTTGCCCGAGGGGGGAACGACGGTGTTGTAGGCGCGGGCGAGGCGGGTGATGGAGTCGAGCAGAATCACGACGTCGCGTTTGTGTTCCACCAGCCGCTTGGCTTTCTCGATCACCATTTCCGCCACCTGGACGTGGCGCGACGCGGGCTCGTCGAAGGTGGAGGAGATCACCTCGCCCTTGACGCTGCGCTGCATGTCGGTGACTTCCTCGGGACGCTCATCGATGAGCAGAACGATCAGGGAGACTTCCGGGTGGTTGGTGGAGATGGAGTTGGCGATGGCCTGCAGCAGCATGGTCTTGCCGGTGCGGGGGGCGGCGACAATGAGTCCGCGCTGGCCCTTGCCGATGGGGGTCAGCAGATCGATGACGCGGCCGGAATAGTGGTCGCGGGCGGTCTCCATCTTCAGCCGCGCGTTCGGATAGAGCGGCGTGAGGTTGTCGAAGAAGATCTTGTTGCGCGCCTCCTCGGGCGGCTCGAAGTTGATCGCGTCGACCTTGATGAGGGCGAAGTAGCGCTCGCCTTCCTTGGGCGGGCGGATCTGGCCGGAGATCGTGTCGCCGGTACGCAGGTCGAAACGGCGGATCTGCGAGGGTGAGACGTAGACGTCATCGGGACCGGGCAGGTAATTGTACTCGGGAGCGCGCAGGAAGCCGAAGCCATCGGGCAGGCATTCGAGGACGCCTTCGGAGAAGATGAGGCCGCTCTTTTCCGCCTGCGACTGGAGGATCTTGAAGATCAGCTCCTGCTTGCGGAGGCCGGCGGCGCCGGCGACGCCCATGTCCTTGGCCACCTGGTTCAGGTTCTGGATGCTCATGTCCTTGAGCTCCACCAGGTCCAAGGTATTCCCGCCGTTGCGGCTGGGACGCTCATGTCCGTGACCGTGCCCGTGTCCACCGGCGGGAGGGGGCGGGGCCGCGGGCTTGTCGGCGGGCTTTTCCGCGGCCGCGGGC
>JAIEPW010000055.1 GCA_019748195.1 Bryobacteraceae bacterium | reverse complement strand
ATGCCGGTGTTGTGGCCGTCGGACCACTGGATGCGGATCGCGTACTCGCCGACAGGCTCCGCCGAGAGCATCTTGAGGGCGGGCTGGTACATCTTGAACGGGTTCGCGGCGTCCTGGGAGTAGTTCGATTTCTGGGGCGTGGTTCCATGCGCGCCGCTGCAGGTGGCGCAAGGGCAATTATCGCGCAGCCAGGGGAGCGGATAGACGCTCCTGTGGCCGTCCTTCCAGTCGATGGTGACGCCCTTGGACTTGGAAATGGCGATGTGCTCCGGTTGGGGACTCACTTGTTCACACGCTCCACGTCGCGCACGCCGGAGATGCGCCGCATGGCGACGATCATTCGTTCCAGTTGTTTCTTGTCGCGGACTTCCACGGTGGTGTCGATGATGGCGCCGTCATCGGAGCGCTTCTCATCGGGGCGCGCTTCGAGCGTACGGATGTTGGCCTGCTCGTGAAACAGCGCGGTGGTGAGCTGTTGCAGCATTCCCGGCCGATCGTCGGTGTAGACCAGGATGCGCACGTCGAATGTGTCCTTGGACGCGCGCGCCCATTCCACGTCGATCTTGCGCTCCACCTCATACATCAGGTTCTGCACGTTGGGACAGTTGGTGGAGTGGACGGCGACGCCCTTGCCGCGCGTAATGTAGCCGACGATGGCTTCGCCCCGAATCGGGTTGCAGCACTTGGCGCGATAGGTGAGCAGATCATCGATACCGCGCACCTTGATGACCAGGTCCCCGTCGGCGATCTCCTGCTGGGTTTGCGAGTACTCGGGCTTGGGCTCCTCGACAGGAGGCTGTTCGACCAGTTCCGGCGCGACCTTTTGCAAGATTTGCCGGGCGGAAAACTTTCCGTATCCGAGCGCGGCGTACAGATCCTCCGCCTTGGAGCAGCCGTACTCCTCGGCCACGGCGTCCAGGCTTTTTCGCCCGATGCGGGCCATCTGCACGCCGAGCCGGCGCGCTTCTTTCTCCAGGTACTTCTCACCGATCTCGATCGCCTTGGCGCGCTCCGTCGTATTGATGAAGTGCTTGATCTTGTTGCGGGCCTTTGAAGTCTTGGCGATCGCCAGCCAGTCCTTGGAGGGGACATGGCCCGGCTGGGTGAGAATTTCGACAACGTCGCCGTTGCGCAGGGGATACTTCAGCGGCACGATGCGGCCGTTGACCTTGGCGCCGACACAGGTATTGCCAACCTCGGAGTGAATTGCGTAGGCGAAGTCGATGGGGGAGGCGTCGCGAGGCAGGACGACGACCTTTCCGCGCGGGGTGAAGGCGTAGACTTCCTCGGGGTAGAGGTCGACCTTGAGGGTCGACATGAACTCGCCGGGGTCGCGCATCTCGCGCTGCCATTCCACCAACTGCCGCAGCCAGGCGATGCGCTGGTCGTCATCGCCGGGCCCCTTGCGTCCCTCCTTGTATTTCCAGTGGGAAGCGATGCCCTCCTCCGCCATGCGGTGCATCTCCTCGGTGCGGATCTGGACTTCGAAGGCCAGCCCGCCGGGTCCGATGACGGAGGTATGCAAGGACTGGTACAGGTTCGGGCGGGGGATGGCGATGAAGTCCTTGATGCGGCCGGGAATCGGATGCCACTCATTGTGAATCACGCCGAGAGCCGCATAACAGTTCTTCACGGAATCGGTGATGATGCGGACGCCGAGGAGGTCGTAGACCTGATCGAGCGAGATCTTCTGGCGTTGCAGCTTCTGCGCGACCGAGTAGGGCCGCTTGACGCGTCCGTCGACGCGCGCCACGATGCCCTCGCGGCTCAGGTGGGTTTCGATGGAGCGGCAGATCTCGGCGAGAAACGCCTCATTCGCGCTTCGTTTCGATTCGATCTCGCGGTTAAGATTCTCGGCGAGCTCGGGATCGAGGTAGCGGAACGCATAGTCCTCCAACTCCCCCCGAATCTTGCCCATTCCCAGGCGGTGCGCGATGGGAGCATAGATCTCGAGGGTCTCCTGCGCGATTTTCTGCTGTTTTTCGGGCGGAAGATGCTCCAGGGTGCGCATGTTATGCAGGCGGTCGGCCAGCTTGACGATGATCACCCGGATGTCGTTCACCATGGCCAGCAGCATTTTGCGGACGGATTCGGACTGCCGCTCCTCGCTCGAGTAGAACTTGAGCTTGGCGAGCTTGGTGACGCCGTCGACGCACTGTGCGACGGGATCGCCGAACTCCTTCCGGATCTCGTCGACGGTGGTGGAGGTGTCCTCTACCACGTCATGGAGCAGCCCGGTCTCCAGACACACCAGATCCATCTGCATGTCCGCGAGGATATGGGTGACGTGCAGGGGGTGGATCATGTACGGCTCGCCTGAGGATCGCTTCTGCGTCTGGTGGAGACGGGCGGCGAAGCGGAACGCTTTTTCGAGCGGGCGCAGGTCCTCGGACGGGCGCATGGCCCGGATTTTCGCCACCAATTGCTCGAAGAGCGCTTCCACGGGATCGGGAGGCGCTGGTACCGGAGGCGGGGGTGCCGGGGCCGGGTCGCCCGGAGCGGCGCCGCCGGTGATGTCTGGGGGCATACCTATGCTTTCAGTTTATCGGAAACAAGCGGTCGGAGACACGAAGGGCGGAAGAACCCTTGGGGCTCCTCCGCCCGTGAGCACGGTAAGGGACGGGGTTACTTCTTGTCGTCCTCGGAAACGATCTGGCCCGCGGCAGCGGCGGCGGAGGCTCTGGCGGCCTTGATTTTCTTGGTATCTAACGCGCGCTGCACCCAGTTGTCGGCGGTGTCGATGTCCTTCTTATACTGTTCCGGAGTGTCGGCCAAGTCGGCGCGCTCGCGAATCAGAAGGTTCATGTAGGCCATGGCGTCGTCGTATTCCTTATCCGTCTCGACGGCTTTCTCCAGGCTCTTAATGCCTTCTTCGATGACGGCCGCGTACTTCTCCTTCAATTCTTCCTTGACCTTCTTGTCCTTGATGGGACCGGGGTCCTCGGGCTTCATGCCGAGCTTGGCGCGAGCGGTCATCAACGCGGGATACCACTTGGCCCAAGCGATCACACCCAGGGAGTAGTTCGATTCCTTGTTCTGGGGGTCGACCGCGAGCAGCTTGAGGTGCCAGTCCCGGGCTTCGTCGAACTTCACCACCTTTTGCTCGGGAGAAAGCGCCGTGGCTTCGTTGTAACTGAGGGAAGCGAGCGACGCCAGGGCGGTCTTGTCGTTGGGGTCCTTCTCGAGCACCTTCATGAACTCGTCGCGGGCGCCCTTGGCGAGGGCCTGATTCTCCGGCGACTCGGCGCCGGGGATCCACTGCGTCATGTACGCGGTTGCCAGGTAGAGGCGGGCGTTGGGGTTGGAGTCGTCGAGCGAGATGGCGGTCTTGAAGTGCTCCACCGCGTCCTGGTAGCGGGCGCTCTTATAGGCCTGGACGCCCTTATTCAGCTCGTCGCGCGACTTCAGCTTGTCACAGCCCGTGCCCAAAAGCATCATCACGCCGGCTGTGGAGATCAGGCTGTATTTTATGATCCGGGTCATTGTGCTCTCTTCCTTCGTCCCGCTGGATTTACTGGCCGGCTTCGATACGGGGAGTCATGAGGCCGATTTTATCGATGCCGGCTCCCTTGGCGATATCGATCGCCTTGGCGACTTCCTGATATTCGAGATCCGGATCACCCTTGACGAAGACCACCCGCTCGGCCCGCGTCTTGAAGATGTCTTCCAGGCGCTTCTGCAGGCGGCTCATGTCGGTGACTTCGGTGTTGATCTTCATGCTGCGGTCTTTTTCGATGATGATGACGACCGTGCGATCCTGGCTGGGATCCGGCGGAGGCTGATTGGGATTGGGGGGTTGCGGCGCCAGAGCCTCGAGTCCGTGCGGCGTCAGCGGCGTGATCACCATGAAGATGATCAACAGAACCAGCAGCACGTCGATGAGCGGCGTCATGTTGATGTCGGCGGAAGGTCCACCCTTCCCGCCTACTGCCATTGCCATAAGTGCGTCCCTCGCTGTCCTTGAAAAGGTCTTTTACTGACCGGGCGCCGCCGGCGGATTCTCGGCCGGTTTTTCCTCGCCCTTTTGCTTGTTCTGCTCGGTGAGCAGTCCCAATTGATCCACGCCCGCCGCGCGCAGGTTATCGATCACGTCGGTGACGATCTTGTATTGGGCGCGGGCGTCGCTCTTGATATAAACGGTCTTGTCCAGCTTGTTGGTCAACAGGTCCTTGACCTTGGTGGGGAGCACATCGACGGGAAGCTGGTCATTGCCGGGGCTCAGAAAGACCCGGCCATCGCGGGTCACCGCCACCATCACCGCGTCTTCCTTGTCGGCGTTCTGCATGGCGATCGGGTTCTTGGTCTTGACCAGGTCCACGCTGACGCCCTTGGAAAGCATGGGCGTGATGACCATGAAGATGATGAGCATCACCAGCATCACGTCCACCATGGGGGTGACGTTGATGTCGCTGACGACGGTGGGGGGCGTTGGGTTCTTCAGCTTTCGCATCGTTTTGCCTTTGCTGGGTTCGGGCGCCGCCGGTGGGCGGCGCCGTTGCCCGATTCAACTCGCACAATTCCAGCCCGAAAACTAGCTCTTCGTGGTCGCGCGCTGGGACCGCTTCAGGAAGTAGTCGATCAGCTCCGAACTCGAATTGCCCATTTCCACGTCGAACGCCTCAATGCGGTTGGTGAAGTAGTTGAACATCCAAACCGCGGGGATGGCGACGAAGAGGCCGATGGCGGTGGCCACCAGCGCTTCCGAAATACCGCCCGCGACCGCCCCGAGGCCGGTCGACTTTTCGGTGGAGATGCCCTTGAACGCGTTAATGATGCCGACCACCGTTCCGAACAGACCCACGAACGGAGCCGTGGAGCCGATGGTGGCCAGCGACGAAACGCCGCGCTTCATCTCCGCGTGAACAATGGCTTCGGCGCGTTCCAGGGCGCGAGCAGAAGCTTCGATCTTTTCGCCTGGAATCTCCGTACTCATTTCATGCGCGCGGAATTCCTGAAGACCGGCCACCACCACCTTGGCCAGGTGGCTCTTGGGGAACCGGTCCGCGATCTTGATGGCTTCGTCCAGCTTGCCGTCCTTCAGCGCGCCGGCCACGGCCGGTGCGAAAAGGCGGGACTGCTTGCGAGCCGCGTTGTAGGCCAGAAAACGGTCAATCATCACGCCGATGGACCACGCCGACATGAGGAACATGATTACCACGACCGCCTTCGCGAGAAAGCCCATCTGATTCCACATGGAGCGTACGTCGAAGGCAACCTGGGCTTCCTGAAGGAGGAAGAAAGCCCAAACATGCATCTGTAAAAGCATCATTTTCTCCTGCGAGTTGAATTGATTCGATCAATTTCCCAGGGCCCGCACGCGGTCAGGCGTCCGGACCCTCGAAACTTCTAGGCGCTCAGCGTGAAGTTCACGTCGATCGTCGTGATGACCTCCACGGGTTCGCCGTTCAGCAGAGTCGGCTTATACAGCCACTGCTTCACGGCGTCCTGCGCCGCCTGCACCAGCAGCGGATGTCCGTTGACCAGTTGCAGGTTTTGAATCGTGCCGTCCTTGCCGATCACGGCGGTGAACCGCACGGTTCCTTGAATACGAGCTTGTTTTGCCAGGGGCGGGTACTGCGGCGTCACGCGCCGGATCAAATTCGCCTGCTGGACGTTGCCGCCGACCCGGATGCGCTGGGGCGTGGCGGGCTTGGGAGCATCCACCTTGGGCGGGGGTGGGGGCGCGGCGGACGGGATGCCGCCGATGATCCCGCCGATCACGCCGCCGGGAGCGCCGCCCGGCACGCCGCCGGGAACGCCGCCTACCACGCCGGCCGAAGCCGACGGCGGGGGAATGTCTTCTTCACGGATCTGGGCGATTTCCTTCGGAATCTGCTTCGGCGCCATGAGGCGGCCGGCGTCGAACTGGCGCGGCGCTACCTTGACGATCTTCACCGGAGCGGCGGCCGGCGGCGGCGGCGGGGGGGGCGGAGGCGGCGGAGGCGCCACCAGAAAACTGGTCAGCGTCGCTCGCGGCAGGGTGTCGGTGTAGATCAGCGGAATCAGAATCGCCACCGCGATCATCGCGATCTGACTCAGGAACGACACCATCACCGTCCAACTCTTGTTCGTTTTGCCGGTGCCGTCCACCAAGGATTGCTCAAACATCGCCTATCCTCCCTCTCCGGTCTTCATTTCCTTAAGAACCGGAACACTCCATAAAAGTTCCCTCTGGGCCGCGCTCGGACTGCTACCGGGCGACCTTCTCCCGCTTCGCTCCCGGGCCGTCCGTCCGGGCCGGGGCCGCCGGAAGCTTCTTCCGGCTCTCCACAAGGTCCTGCCAGAATATCAGGATCGGGCTGGCAATGAAAATCGAGGAGTAGGTGCCCACCAGGATTCCCACCACCAGGGCGAAGGAGAATCCGTTCAACACCTGCCCGCCGAACAACCACAAGGCCAGCGCGCTCAGGAACGTCAGGCCGGAAGTCAGCACGGTCCGGCTCAACGTCTGGTTGATCGAGTTGTTCACGATCTTTGCGAATCCCTCGCGGCGGCTGGTCTTCAGGTTCTCCCGGATGCGGTCGAACACCACGATTGTGTCGTTCATCGAATAGCCGACCAGGGTCAGCAGCGCGGCTACCACGGTCAGATCGATGGGTTTGTCGAACAAGGAGAACAACCCGATGGTGATGACCGTATCATGGAACACCGCGATCACCGCGGCCACGCCGTAGATCCATTCGAAACGGAACGCGATGTACACCAGCATTCCGGCCAGCGCGTACAGTGTCGCCAGGATCGCCTGGCTGCGCAGCTCCCCGCCGACCTTGGGGCCCACGACATCGGTTTGCAGAATGGTGAACGGACCGGCGTACATCTCCTGTTTCGCGACGTTGATCACTTCCGGCTTCACGCCCGCGGCGGAAAGCTCATCGATGGTCCGGTACAGGCCGCCGTGGCTGGCGCGGTAGCCGGCGATGTCCTTGGCCAGCTTCTGCAGGTCTTCCTCCGGCATGGCCACATTGGCGCGCTGCAACGGCTCGCGCAGGCGGTTGGCGATGGCCTCGGCGCCCGCGTTGTTCACGTCCAGCTTGCCGGATTTCTCGCCAAAGGTCTCGGTAAGGGTATCGACCAGCACCTGGCGCTCCGCGTTCAACTGCTTCTCGTCGCGGATTTCCGTGCCGATCAGCACCTCGGGCTTGCCGGTGATCTGCTGCACCGAGATCTCACCCGGGATCTTGGCGGAAACCGCTGCGCGGATGCGGTCCGTGGGCGGCTCCTGATTGAAGCGCACGTAGATGTTGGTGCCGCCTTTAAAGTCGATGCCGTAACGAGGGCCGCCCTTCATGGCGAGACTGGCCAGACCGGCCGCGGTCAGGATCAGCGACGCGATGATAAAGGGCCACTTCCTGCCCAGAAAGTCAAAGTTGGTGTTCTTAAATAACTCCATGGAACCTTACAATGCCGGCATCGATACCACTGACACCGGCGATCTCCAAAAAGTTCCCGAGCGGTTCTGAAGATTTCGGACAGTATCGCAAGTCCCCGTGCGGGACGCAACTATCCTGACTTCAAATACTCAGGGTCTGGACCTGCCTCTTGCCCGAAAGCTCCCAATCGAAGATGAGCTTGGACACGAAGACGGCCGTGAAAATGTTTGCGATCAAACCCACCACCAGGGTCACCGCGAATCCCCGCACCGCCGAGGTGCCGAAGATGAAAAGGAAAGCGCAAGACACCACCGTGGTGACGTGGGTGTCGATAATGGTCAGGAAGGCCTTGGAGAAGCCGGCCTGGATGGCCGCCGGGACGCTCTTGCCCTCCCGCAACTCCTCGCGGATTCTCTCGAAAATCAGCACGTTGGAGTCAACCGCCATGCCGATCAAAAGAATGATTCCGGCGATGCCGGGCAGCGTCAGGACGGCGTTGAAGTACGCGAGTACGCCGATCAGGATCAGGGCGTTGAGAATCAGGGCGAGGGTGGCGTTGATACCCGACTTCTTGTAGTAGGCCAGCATGACGAACACCACCGCGATGAGACCGATCAGGCCGCTGATCAGCCCGGAGCGGATGGAATCGTTGCCCAGCGAGGGGCCGACGCTCAGCTCCTGCAAATACTCGACCCCGGCGGGAAGGGAACCGGCCCGCAGATTCAGCGCCAGGTCCGAGGCTTCCTCGGCCGACGCCGCGCCGGTGATCCGCCCGTTATCGGAGATCTTCGAATCGATGCGCGGCGCCGAAATCACCACCTTATCCAGCGCGATGGCCAGGCGGTTGCCCACGTTGGCCTCGGTATACCGCTCAAAGCGCTTGGCGGCTTCCTGGGTGAGCACGAAATTCGTGTCCCACTGCGCCGGATACTGGCCCTGAACGGCTTGCGCGTCGCGCAGGTCGCGGCCGGTGACCACGGCGGTCCGGGCCAGCAGGTAGAATCCGCCCCCGGCGCGAGCTTCGCCCCGCAGAATCTGAGTATTCAAGGGCAGCACGCCGCCGTGCTTGGCCAGGACCTCCTCCCGCGTGTTGAAGGGGCCGTCCTTTACCTCCAACAGTTCCAGCATGGCCGCCGTCTTGAGGATCTGCTTGATGCGCGCCGGATCGTCGACGCCGGGCAGCAGCACCAGCAATTCGGCTTCGGCGTCGCTGCGACCGCGCGGCTGCACGGTGGATTCCGCCAATCCCAGGCCGTTGATCTTCTTCTCCAGCGTGTGCAGCGTCTGCGTAATCGTATCCTGCTTCAACTTCAGCACGGACGAGGGCTTCATGGTCAGGCGGTAGTCGGTGGAGTTCACCGCGGTCAGCAGCCAGTCGGTGCCCATGGTGTCGTTGAAGACCGTCCGGAAGTCGCCCGCTTTGGTACCGGGCACGCCCTTCACGTCGATCTGGATCTTTTCGGCGTCAGCCAGGGTCTGCGGATCGTTGCGCTGCATGTCGGCGAACTCGACGTTCGCCTTCCGCAGCTCTTCCTTCATCCGCTCGATCAGCGTGTCGGCTTCGGCACGGAAGGCGTCCTGAAGCTGCACTTGCAGCACCAGGTGGCTTCCGCCCTTCAGATCCAGGCCCAGGCGGATGTTCTTCTGGATGTTCTGCTTCAACTCGTCCAGGGAGGTGGGAAGACCGATGATGCCGTAAATGCAGATGAGGATCACGGCCACCACGGAGAGGGTGCGTACTTTGATGTTTCCGGTCATTGCGTCAATGCTCTTGTCAGTCTGGATTCGTTCCCGGCGCTTATTTTCCCTGGGGGTCGTTGAGCAACCCGCTCACGGCGGTCCGCGCCACTTGCAGCTTCACATTATCCGGCTTCACGCGCAGTACGACGGCTTCATCGGACACGCTATGCACGGTTCCGATCAGGCCGCCGGAGGTAACCACTACATCGCCGCCCTTCAAACCCCTCACCATCTCCGCCTGTTGCTTCTTCTGCCGCTGCATCGGAAGGAAAACCAGGAGGTAGAAGATGGCGAGGATCGCCACCAGGGGAAGGAACCCCAGCAGCGAAGTCAAGCCTCCCGGCTGTTGCTGAAGAAGAAACCCGAAAATGAGCATGCTGTACTGCGAACTGATCCGCCTTCACGGATTCCGGATTATGGGAGCCCGCCGGCCGCGGCGTCCCGAACTGCCCGCCGCTCCGCCAGGTAACTGCCGAAGTTCCCAGAAAGAATAGCATTTCGCATCCCACTCATGATGTCAAGGTAGTGGCGGAGGTTATGGAGGCTCGCCAGGGTGGAAAACACCATCTCACCCGCCTGGAAGACGTGACGAAGATAGGCGCGCGAGAAGTTCCTACAGGTGTAGCAGGAGCAATTCGGGTCCAGGGGACCGGCGTCCTCGCGGTATTGCGACTGCTTGATCACCACTCGCCCCTGCGATGTAAATAGGTTTCCATTCCGTGCGTTGCGGGTGGGCATTACGCAGTCCATCATGTCGATTCCGCGCGCCACGTACTCGGGAAGCTCCTCGGGTAGCCCTACGCCCATGACGTACCGGGGCCGGTCTTGCGGCAGAAGCGGAGCCGTAATCTCGACCATTTCCAGGCTCAGCGGACGAGGCTCGCCCACCGAAAGTCCCCCGATGGCATAACCGCGGGCGTCCAGGTCCAGCAGGGCATCCGCGCACTCCCGGCGCAGGTCGCCGAACATCGAACCCTGGACGATCGGAAACAGGGCTCGCCGCGCATCGTCCAGAGGCTTGAAATGCGCGAAAGCCTCACGCGCCCAGCGTATAGTGCGCCGCATGGAATGGCGCGCTCGCTCGTGGCTGGCTGGATACTCCAGGCACTCGTCCAGCACCATCATGATGTCGCTTCCGAGCGCCATCTGCACGTCCACGGTCGACTCCGGCGTGAACAGGTGCTCATCGCCGTTCAGGTGGGACCGGAACACGACTCCCCGGTCGGTCACCTTGTTCAGGTCACTCAGGCTGAACACCTGGAACCCGCCCGAGTCCGTCAGAATGGCGCGATCCCAGTTCATGAACCCGTGCAGCCCGCCGAGGCGGCGGATCAGTTCATGGCCCGGCCGCAAATACAGGTGATACGTGTTGGCCAGGATGATCTTCGCGTCCAGGTCCGACTGCAGATCGCGCTGCAGAACGCCTTTCACCGTGCCCTGGGTGCCCACCGGCATGAACGCCGGCGTTTCCACTGTTCCATGCGCTGTATGCAGAAGGCCGGCGCGGGCGCCCGTGTCCGGGCATTGCGCCTGAAGTTCGAAACGAAACACTGTACCTAGCTTCGCACGCATTACAATGGTGGTCCATGCGGTTCGCCATGGTCCCCGTCTGGCTGCTCGCGGCCGGCTTGCAGGCTCAGGTTCCCCAGCACCTGGAGACTGGATTTCGCGCGATTTCTCAAGAACGGCTGCGGATCGAGTTGAAGTTCCTTGCTTCACCCGCCCTGGACGGCAGGCTGTCGCTGCAGAAAGGCGCTGACGCCGCGATGGAATGGGCGGCCAGCGAGTTCGCCAAGATCGGCCTGAAACCGGCCGCGGGCGGCAGCTTCCTCCAGACCGTGCCGCTCGTCGACTACCGCGCGGATCGCGAGGCCAGTGGCGTCCTGCTTGCGGTCAACGGTAAGACGGAACGCTTCCCCGCCAATATTTCGTTTCCCAACGACGCCGCGATTCGCGGCCGGGCAATCCTGGCGGGCTTCGGCATTAGCGCGCCGGAATTGAAGTACGACGACTATCAGGGCGTGGATGTCCGCGGCAAAATCGCTGTCGTGTTCACGGGCGAGCCCCAGGATGAGAACGCCGCCTCCGTTTTCAACGGCAAGGGCGCCACGCGGTACCGCAACAATATCTACAAAGCGTTCGAGGCGCAGCGGCGCGGGGCCATCGCTCTGGTCGTGATTCCGGCGCCGAACGCAAAGCGGGCCCCGCGCCCAGCGGCGCAGACCGGCGTGCAGCGGCTGGCTCGCCGCTCCACTCAGGCGCTGGCCGAGGGCGGACCGGCGATCCCGGTGGCGGTCGCGGATGAAAAAGCCGCGGCCGCTCTGTTCCAGAATGCGCCGCGGCCCGCCGCTGAACTCCAGTCCGCGATCGACTCCGCCGGCAAGCCGATCGGGCAGCCAATCGAGCTCGGGGAAGTAGAGGTGCGGCAGGTGATTGCCGAGCGGCGGCGGATGGACACCGGCAATGTCGTCGGCATTCTGGAAGGCTCCGATCCCTCGCTTCGCAACGAGACCGTGATCTATTCAGCGCATTATGATCACGACGGCCCCGCGCCTGAGGGCGGGTTTTACCCCGGCGCGGACGACGACGGGTCCGGAGCCATCGGCGTGATCGAGCTTGCCCGAGCCTTCGCCGCCAACCCGGTGAAGCCGAAGCGGTCCCTTTTGTTCGCGCTCTTCGCCGCCGAAGAACGCGGGCTTCTGGGGTCCTACTACTACGCGGCGCGACCGCTCCGTCCCCTGGCCACCACGCGCGCCGTGATCAACTTCGACATGATCGGGCGCAATGAGGAGCACATTTCCGCCACCAAGGACGCGATCGAGATCGCCCCCGACACCTCCAACGAGATGAACCTGGTTGGCGCCAAGTACAGCCCGGAGTACAAGTCCCAGGTGGAGAAATGGAACGAGTTCATCGGACTTCGCCTGAGCTACAAATGGGATGACGAAGCAACGCAGAACGTCTTCTTCCGAAGCGACCAGTATCCGTTCATTCAGAAGGGCGTCCCGGCGATGTGGTGGTTCACGGGCTTCCATCCGGATTATCACCAGACCACCGATACCTGGGACAGAATCAACTACCCCAAGTTGGAGAAAATCCTGAAGCTGGCGTATCTCACCGGATTCCACTTCGCCGATGCGCCCAAGCCGCCGGCGTTCGTACCGGCGCGCTGACCGGGGCCGGGCGCGCGACTGCGCTACGATGAGAAAACCTCTCGCAAATGGCGCTCCGCTTCTATAACACTCTGACGCAAAAAGTGGAGGACTTCGTCCCCCAGCAGGAAAAGCTGGTTCGCATGTACACCTGCGGGCCCACCGTTTACAACTACGTTCACATCGGGAACCTGCGCACCTTCACGTTCCAGGACATTCTGCGGCGCTGGCTTCGCGCCCGCGGCTATGAACTGCGCCACGTCATGAACATCACCGACGTGGAGGACAAGATCATCCGCGACGCCGCCCGCGCCGGCAAGTCCATCTTCGAGTTCACGACCGTATACACACAGGCGTTCTTCGAAGACACGCAACGCATTCGGATCGAGCGGCCGGAGCAGGTGGTGAAAGCCACCGACCACATCCCGGAAATGGTGGCGGATATCCAGGCGCTCGAAGCCAAGGGTCACACCTATCGCAGCGACGGCTCCGTCTATTACCGGATTGCGTCCTTCAGCGATTACGGCAAGCTCTCGCACATCAACCTGAGCGGCAACATCGCCGGCGCCCGCGTGGACGTGGACGAGTACGAAAAAGATGATGCCCGCGACTTCGTCTTGTGGAAGATGAAGAAGGAGGGCGAGCCGAGCTGGCAAACACCCTTCGGCGAAGGACGTCCCGGCTGGCATATCGAATGTTCGGCGATGGCCCGCAAGTATCTGGGCGATACGCTGGATATCCACACCGGCGGCGTGGACCTGACGTTTCCGCATCACGAGAACGAGATCGCCCAGGCCGAGGGGATCACCGGCAAGCCGTTTGTCCGCTACTGGCTGCACGCCGAACATCTGCTGGTGGACAGCCAGAAGATGTCCAAGTCGCTCGGCAACTTCTATACGTTGCGGGACCTGCTGGATATGAGGTACTCGCCCGACAGCATCCGCTATCTGCTGGCGTCGGTGCCGTATCGAAACAAACTGAATTTCACGTTCGACGGGCTGAAAGCCGCCCAGACCGCGGTGGACCGTCTGCGCAATTACGCCCTGCGCCTGAAAACGGCGAGATTTAACGAAGGCGAGAATCCGCATTGGACGGAGAAAGCGAAGTCCGCGGCGATGCGCTTCGGTGAGGCCCTGGACGATGACATCAACACCGCCGGCGCCCTGGGCGTCATCTTCGAGTTCGTCCGCGACTCCAATGCCGCCATGGATGCCGGCACGTTTCTTGCCGGTAATGTGCCCGCCGCCCAGGATCTGTTGCGCCAGTTCGACGAAATCTTCGATGTGGTGACGCCAGGCGCAGCGGAGGGTGGCTTGAGCGACGCCGAGATCGACGCGCTGGTGGCGGAGCGCACGGATGCGAAAAAGTCGCGCCAGTTTGCCCGCGCCGACGAAATCCGCGCCCAGTTGGACCAGCAGGGAGTCATACTGGAGGACACCAAGGACGGCGTCCGCTGGAGGAGGAAGTGAAAATCGAATCCCGGCTGGTGCATACCGGCGATCGCAAGAAATCCGGACCGTTCATCCCCGTTACGACGCCGATCTACACCGCCGCGAGCTATTTCTACGAGACCACCGAGGAACTGGATCGCGTGTTCGCCCGCGAGATCTCCGGGCCCTCTTATGCGCGGTACGACAATCCCACCACGCTGGCGCTGGAAGAGCTGGTGCGGGACCTGGAAGGCGGCGCGACCGCGCGAGCCTGCGCCTCCGGCATGTCGGCGATCGATCTCGCCATCCGGGCCGTGCTGCTCGACCGCCCCAAGCGGGTGCTGGCGGCTACGATGCTGTACGGCGCCACAACCAAGCTGCTCAACACGCTGCTGGAGCCGATAGGCGTCGAAACCAGCTACGTCGAGATGTGCGACACGGGCGCGGTGGAGCGGGCGCTTGCAGAGCACAAGCCTGGCCTTCTGCTTCTGGAGACGATCTCCAACCCCTTGCTGCGCGTTGCCCCGCTCGATCGCATTTGCACGCTCGCAAGAGCAGCCGGAGTGCCGGTGGTGGTGGACTCTACGTTCGCAACGCCGCTTCTGGTGCGTCCCCTGGAACTCGGAGCAAGCGTCGTGGTGCACTCGGCCACAAAGTACTTCTCAGGCCACGGCGACGTGCTTGGCGGGATCATCGTGTCCGATCCCGAACATTCCGAGCCGATCATCATGATGGCGCGCACCATCGGCCCGGTGATGAGCCCCTTCGAAAGCTATCTGACCATGCGCGGCATTAAGACGCTCGGCCTCCGCTTCGAGCGGCAATGTTCCAACGCCGTCGCCGTGGCCCACTGGCTCCGTGGTCAGCAGAATGTGGAGCGGGTGTATTTCCCGGATTGCCCCCGCCACCCCGACCGCGAAACGATCCATCGCCTCTTCCCGGCCGGAAAGTACGGCGCGATGATCAGCTTCGAGCTGAAGGACGGCGGACGCGAGCACGTTTTCGCTTTCATGGACCGGCTGAAGATGGTGGTGCGGGCCACCTCGCTGGGAGACGTGCACACGATGGTCCTCTACCCCGCCATCGCCTCGCACCGCGACCTCGCGCCGAAGCAGCGGCAGCGGCTCGGCATCGGCGACAACCTGATCCGCCTGTCCATTGGAATCGAAGCGGTGGAGGACATCACCGCCGACCTCGCCCAGGCACTCGCCGGCTGACGCTTTATCGCGTCCAGGTGGCCATCTGCCGCCACACCTGAATCACGTTGGTGTTGTCGACGGCCTGCATGTAAAACCTCTTCAGACCGGAGAACGCGGGCGCGAACTCCAGGTTGAATGTGATGGTCAGGTTCGACCCTACGGCGGTTCCGCCGGATCCCGTGCCGCGCAGCGTGCACTGGCTGTTCGACACCTGCCCCGCGCTTCCGCCCAGCAGTCCGGACCATGCGGTACCAGTGTTGTTCAGCAGGAAGAACGCGTTGGAGGCGCGGTCATAGTGGACGAAGCAGCCGTTAGTCCCGCTGAGTGTTCCGTTGATCACCAGTTGGGCGAAGGAAATCGTGGCGGCGCCGTCGCCGTCGCGAACCACCGCGGTAAACGTCTGCGAGATTCCTGAGCCAGAGCTCGGATTCACTGAGATCAGCTCCACCATCTTGGCATCGCCCGTATCGCTCCAGGTACCGATCTGCTGCCAGCCGCTTCCACCGCTCGCCGCATCCGCCGCGAATTGATAAATGTTTTTAGCCCCGGCAAATCCTGGGCGGAAGCTGACATCGATCACCGTCGTAAGGTCGGTACCCGATCTGGAGGAGGCACTGGCCGCGCCGTGCAGTGTGCATTGCGAATTGCCAATGTTGTTTGCCGATCCGCCGAGCAGTCCGTACCACTGCGTCATGTCGTCACTGAGCAGATAGAAAACATTCACCGCGGGATCGTAGCTGATGTAGCAGGCGTTCCACGCGCTCACACCGCCCTTCGCAAACAGGAATTGCGCGTACTGGATGCTGTTCGCGGAGGTCAGGTGGCGGGTGCGGAAGGTAAATGCCTGGCGTCCGGCCGTCCCGGCGCCGGGGGCTACGGAAACGGGCACGGTCCCGCTTGCATTAGTGGTCAAGGATCGCGTCACGGAACTGGCCGTATGCACCCCGTTGCGAGCCACAACGCGCCAGAAGAACGCCGTGCCGTTAGCCACGGGACTGGGCACAACGTAGTGCGTATTGGTGGTGCTGGCGATTTGAGTGGTGGGCGGATTGGTGGTGCCGAAGTAAACATCGTAGACTGCCGCCCACTCCACGGGTGCCCAACCGAAAGCCGGCGTCGTCGACACCTTCATCGCCGCATCGGGCGGGTACAACAGCGTGGGTGGATTGGCGGCTGCCAGGATCGCTGTCGGATCCAGGGCAGAGGCCGTCGGCGATCCGCCGCCCGAAACCGTCACCTGATTGATGAGCTGCGCTGGTGCGCCGGCGGAGACGTTCACGGTCACCGTGATCGGCGGATAACTGGCCGCCGCGGTGAGCGTATCCGAGCGAGTGCAGGTCAGCGTTCCCAGAACGCACGTCCAGCCGGTGCCGCTGATCGCGGTAGCGGTCATCCCGATCGGAAGCTGGTCGACCATCGTGATGGTGCCCGAGGTCAGGCCCGGGCCCTGGTTCGAGACATTGATGGTGTATACTGCGCCAGTCTGCCCGGCGAAGAAGCTGCCGGTATGCGTCTTATTGACGCTGAGCACCGGGGTCAGGACACCCAGCAGGACCGTGATGTTGTTGGACCCCGCATTCGCGGTCGCCACGTCGGAGCGGCCGTCGCCGTTGAAGTCGGCGATGACGGCGCTGGAGGGTTGAGTGCCGGTCGCATAAGAAATGGCTGACGAAAACGTCCCGTTTCCGGCGCCCAGGAAAACGTGCGCGGAGTTCCCGACTGCGAGAACGTCGAGGTGGGTGTCGCCGTTCAAGTCCCCCGCAGCCATCGCGGCGATGTATTGATCGAAATTCGTCGTGTTTGCTGGGTAAAAGGAGCCATCTCCTTTGCCCCGCTTGGCCACGAGACTGTAGTACCCTCCCGCTATATCCAGATTCCCATCACGATCGAAGTCGCCGAGCAACAAAGGCTCAAGGTCATTGTAAACTCCGGTGGATAGGAAGGTACCATCCCCAGCCCCAAGAAACGTGAAGTGCGTCACCAGATCCATCTTGCCGTCGTTGTTCATGTCTCCCGTGCGGAACACGACGTAACAGCAGAGGGAGGGAACCGTTCTCGACTGGAAGGTGCCGTTGCCGTTTCCCATGAGTACTGTGGACGTTCCATAACTGAATCTCGCTATATCGAGGTCTCCATCCTGGTCGAAGTCGGCAACAGGACGGGTAGTGGCGCCGATATACTCTGTTGCGGCAATTCCAGGAGCAAACGTCCCGCTACCGTTATTGATCAGTACGCTGAAAGACGTGGAGTTACCAGCCACCAAAATATCCAGCTTTCCGTCTGAACTGAAATCGCCCAAAATTAAGTTGGATGGCTCGAAGCCAATCGAGTAGTCAACCTTCGGCTGGAAAGTTCCATTGCCGTTTCCCGCCAGAATGCTGACAGTCCGGGCAGTTTGATTCACCGTCACCAGGTCCGGTTTCCCGTCGCCGTTCAGATCGCCCGTGGCGATCTGCGCGGGGTATCCTCCCGTAGCAGGGCTGGCAGCAGCCACGAGTCCGCTGGACGGATTGGAATTCACTGTCACCGTCACGGTGTTGGATCTGCCGGCTCCTCTCGTGGAGTCGCCTCCGTAAATAGCGAAAATCCTGCGGCGTCCCGCCGGGATCAGGGCAGTGGAGATGGTAGCTTGATTTCCCACCACCGGCGCGGCGCCGAGAAGGATGTCTTCATCAAAGAAGGAAACCAATCCGGTACCGCCGCCAAGCGTGGCTGTCAGCGTGACTGGCTGGCTCAGGGCTGTGGTAAGTGGTGTAGCCTGCAGGGTTATGCCGACGTAGGAAACGATCACGGTTTGGTCCGAACCTGTTCTGCTGGTTCCGTTCCAAGTTACAGTGGCACTGGTTGTCAGCGTGCCCGGACTTAGTGTTCCCGCGGCCAGCACACTCATCGAGATGATCGGAAAAGCACTTCCCGTATCCAGCGTGTCGGAACGGCTGCAAGTTGCGGTAGCAAGGGTGCAAGTCCAGCCCGAACCAGAGATAGCCGTCACGATCATTCCGATAGGAACCGCGTTGCTTACCGAAACATCGCCGGCAGCCTGCTGGAACAGCCAATTTGCCACCTCGATTTCGTACCACTTGGATTGACCTTCCGTAAGCTTGCCGTGATGACTTACCGTTACAGTAAGTCCCCCGGCCTGTGCGCCGAAAAGCAGGTTGACCCCGAGCGAGCTCGACGGATGTCCCACCGCGACGTCCAGCCGCCCGTCACTGTTGAAGTCTGCGGCAAAACCAGATGGAAAGCTGCCATCCGTTGGAAACAGGGCAGCCTGTGTCCGAAAAGTACCGTCTCCGTTTCCCAAGATAAACCACAGGCCGCTGGAAGAGGAGTATCTTGACATCGCACAATCCATCTTGCCGTCGCCATTAAAATCGCCCGTAATTGACTTTCCTGCAACTGATAGGTTGACGATGGTCGTTCGGATTGCTGGTTGCAGCGTACCGTTCGCATTTCCGCGGAAAAGGTCGACACTAGAAAAGCTCGCTGCAAGCACATCAGGCACTCCGTCGCCATTGAAATCTGCCACCGCCATTGCATAAGGGAAAAACGACGTTGCAACCGATGCGCCCGGCTGGAAGTTCCCGTTCCCGGTGTTCAGAGCGATCCGCAGGTCCGCGTTACCCGATACGCTCACTACGTAGATGAGATCTGGCCTGCGGTCCCCGTTCATGTCGGCAATCCTGAAATCCGCGGCTGGCACCGTCGAGCTGAGGAAGTTCCGCGCTGTCCCGAACGATCCGTCACCTTTCCCAAGTCGGAACCTCAGGAAGTCTTCAAAGGAGCCGACAAGGTCTGGGAACCCGTCCTGATCAAGGTCAGCGACCGACAGCGATCGCCCTCCTCCAGCAGTGCTCACGGGAGCCTGGAAAGTTCCGTCACCGCGACCGGCGAAGAACTGCAGCGAGGACCACGTCATGATCACTAGATCGAGCTTACCGTCGACGTTGAAGTCTCCGGCTACAATGTCGTTCGGTACGGTACCCGGCCCCGAGAAAGACCCACTTATCTTTTGAAAGGTGCCGTTGCCGTTTCCCAAGAAGGCAACCCCGGAGGACAGAACAACATCCGCTTTGCCATCCCGATTGAAATCCCCGCCGACTATGATTGCAACGCCCGGTTCCAGTACCACCTTGGGCTGCATCCCATCCGCCGCCACTGCATTCACCGTGTGAATGCGAGCCGGCGACCGGCTTGGCCCATTGGTGGAATCGCCTAGATAGCGTGCCGTAAGCGATCTCGCACCCGAACCGGCGAGCGTCGTGAACAGGGTGGCCTGATTCCCTACGAGCGCGGCGTACCCCAAGACAGCGTCGCCATCCTCAAAAGCGACGGTTCCAGTCCCTGCGGTCACCGTGGCGGTCAGGGTTACAGCTTGCCCCGCTAAGGATGGGTTAGGTGTCGAGGTGAGGGCGGTGGAGATGGCGAAGCGCACGAACGTGGTGTTTGAAGCAACATTGTTTGCGAGGTTGGTGTCTCCACTTACCGAAACGGTTCCGGTGGCCGTCACGTTGCCCGTAAGACCCTGTGAAACGCTCACAGTGATCTGGATGTCCGGAAAACTGGCTTGCGGGTTAATTGAATCCGTGCGTGTGCAGGTAAGAGTTCCCAACAGACAGGTCCAACCGGTTCCGGAGATGGCGGATGCTGTTAGGCCGGCAGGCATCGTGGCCGTGACCCCGACCGAACCGGCAGTAGCAACCTCCCCCATGTTGCGAATACTGAGCAGGTAAGAGGCCCCGGCCTCCCCCTGGGTGAGTCCGTTACTGGAGGTCATGGTCAACGCGAGGTCCGGCACTGCGCCTCCCAAAGCAACTCGCACGGACGAACCGGACACAAACGCGACGTCCGTTCGGAAATCGCCATTGAAATCGCCGGAGACGAGCGCTCCCGGTGAATCCGAGGGAAGAATGGGCACACCCGCAGCAAAATTGCCGTCACCGAGCCCACGATGAAGCCGGGATGAGGGAAAAACCACAGCGTCTAAATAGCCGTCGCCATTGAAATCGGCGATGTGCAGTCCTGACGGGGGACCCGAGCTGATTCCGACAAAGGCCGACTGGAAAGTTCCATCCCCGTTTCCCAGCCAGGACCGAATCAGGCCAGAATAATCCGCCTGAACGGCCACAAGGTCCGCTTTACCGTCGCCATTCAGGTCACCGATGGAGATTGGGTTCATCAATCCAACAGAATTCAGGGTTTGAGCCGCCGCGAAGGAGCCGTCACCGATTCCGAGTCGTGTACCGATCTGTGTTGCGTGAGACGAGAACGCAAGATCCACGATCCCATCCCCGTTGAGGTCGCCCGTCGCGAAGCGTCGGGGCCCGCCGATCGACAAAGAGTTCGGGTAGTTCACGCTTGCTTGAAAGGTTCCATTCCCATTACCCAGGCGAACTACGAAACCACCGTAGTCCGCAGAGAGCAGATCTGCCCGACCGTCACGGTTCAAATCTGCCACGCTAACCACGAGTTGGTACAACGCGTTGCTTTCAGATGGCGGCTGGAAAGCTCCATTGCCGTTACCTAGCAGAGTGACTATCCGCCAAGAGCCCGAATTCGCCAGAGCCAGGTCGATCCGGCCATCGCCGTCAAAATCTCCGGTAGCGATGGCTCCGCCTCCGCCCGTCACATTCAAGGCGGACTGGAAGGTTCCATCTCCATTACCCAGGAGAACGGCAGTTGCATTCGTGGCACTCACCACTAGATCCAGCTTGAGGTCTCCGTTCAAATCGGCGACCGCGATATCACTGGCAAAAGCGACAGCGTTATAACTCACCGCTGGCCTAAATCCCAGCGACGCCGCGGCTGTGACATTCTGCGTCACCACCGTCGACGTGCTGGCCGAGTGTCCGCTGTCCCCCGCATAATAGGCGCGCAGGGACCTGGCGCCGCTGGGCAGCATCACCGTGGTCAACGACGCCGTTCCGCCCGTGATCGTCGCCACGCCCAGAATGGTGGTGCCGTCGTAGAACGTGACCTTGCCGGTTGCGGCGGAGGGCGTGATTGTGGCGGTCAGATTTGCCGGCTCACCCAAAAGAGACGGCGTAGGCGACGCTGAGAGAGCGATCGAAGTAGCAGTTTGCGCGGAACAGATTCCTGAAATGAAGAGTGAAAAAAGAGCGAGTGCGGCCGCGCCGGGTTTCCGGTGGACTAGTACCATTGTACCCCCAATCCGTTTCGTTCGCGACGCGAACACCCAGCCTTTCGCGAAGTTGTCAAAGAAATAGAAACTGCATTCTACCTGCTTTTTCTTCCTCGGGGAAGCACTTTTGCCTCAATCGAAGCAGAAACGAAACTTGCGCCACCGGAGCCAAACTCCGGGAGTGGACCAGGCACGGGGCCCAGCAATCCGCTCCGTCACCCAGATGACAACCTCCCGCCCCATGCTGTATACTCAGATCTTGGTGTCCCACCTAGTGGTTTCGTGTGTCCGCTGGTAGGTACCCCGCACCCCGTTATCAAGGAACGAGTATGTACGCAGTGATTGAAACCGGCGGCAAGCAGTATCGCGTAACGCCGGGCGACACCCTGGAAGTGGAAACGCTGGCGGGCGACGCCGGCTCCGCCGTCGAGTTTGCGCGAGTGCTGGCGGTGGTCGACGGCGCAAACGTCCGGACTGGCAAAGATGCTGAAAACGCTAAGGTTACGGCCGAGATTGTGGGCCATGACCGCGCCGACAAGATCCTCGTCTTCAAGTTCAAGCGCAAGAAACAGTACAAGAAAACCATCGGACATCGCCAGAACTTCACCCGCATCGTGGTGAAAGATATTCAGGCCTAAGGAGTTACGTCATGGCACACAAAAAAGGTCTCGGCAGTTCCCGCAACGGGCGCGACTCGAACGCCCAGCGTCTCGGCGTGAAAGTCTTTGGCGGTCAAGTGGTTCCGGGTGGGTCCATCATCGTTCGCCAGCGCGGCACCAAGATCAAGCCGGGCGTGAACGTCGGCGTCGGCGGCGATGACACCCTGTTCGCGAAGATCAGCGGTACCGTCGAGTTCCGAGATCGCGGCCGCATGGGCAAGTTCGTCAACGTCCGCGCCGCAGAGTAACGCTCGCCGGTCGAAAAGTGGTCTGAGGAGCAGGCGACCCCGCCTGCTCTTCGTGTTTCTGGCCCTAGCCACGTCGTCCTGGCCGAAAACTACCGTAAAAGCGGGTGAATCCAGGAGTCCGTGGCCCCATAAGAAAATGTTCATTGATCAAGTACGAATCTGGGTAAAGGCCGGCGACGGCGGCAACGGCTGCATGGCCTTTCGCCGCGAGAAATTTGTGCCCCGCGGCGGACCCTCCGGAGGCGACGGCGGCCGCGGCGGCGATGTGATTCTCGTGGCCAATCCCCATTACAATACGCTGCTCCATCTCCGCTACAACCCGGAGCACAAGGCAGAGCGGGGACGGCACGGCGAAGGCTCCCAACGCACCGGTCGCGACGGCCATTCCGCGGAGGTCCCGGTTCCAGTCGGAACCGTGGTTTATGACGACAAAACCGGAGAGGTCCTCCACGATTTCACGACGCCGGGCGAGAAGTTCACGATCGCGCGCGGGGGACGCGGCGGACGCGGCAATCAGCATTTCGCCACCCCGACGCATCAGGCCCCGACCGAACACGAGCCAGGCCGCCCGGGCGACGAGAAGTTCCTTCGCCTGGAGTTGAAGCTGCTGGCCGACGTCGGCCTGGTTGGATTTCCCAACGCCGGCAAGTCGACCCTGATCTCGGTGGTTTCCGCGGCGCGCCCGAAGATCGCCGACTATCCGTTCACTACGCTGGAACCGAATCTGGGCGTGGTTCCTTACGGGGATTTCAGCTTCGTGGTCGCCGACATTCCCGGCCTCATCGAAGGCGCGCATGAGGGACACGGGTTGGGCATCCAGTTTCTCCGCCACATCGAACGCACGCGCCTCCTGGTCCACCTGGTGGATGTCAGCGAATTCAGCGCCCGCAAGCCGATCGACGACTTCAAGATCGTCATGCAGGAGCTGGAAGCCTTCTCGCCCGAACTGGTCCGCAAACCGATGATCGTGGTGGCGTCCAAGATGGACATCGCCCAGGATCCGAAACGCGTCGCTTCCCTGAAAGCGCTCTGCACCCGGCGCGGGTTGCCGTTCTTCAAGATCTCGGCGGCGACCGGGGAAGGGATCGAGGAACTAAAGCATGCCATGGCGGAGCGCGTCCTGACCGCCGATCAATTGGCGCAGGTCTAGGCCGGATCCCAGTCGCTCCAGTTCACGACGCCGCGCCCGGGACGAGGCGTTTCGGGCAGCATCGCGAGAAACTCCAGCAGGTTACCGTCCGGATCGTGGAAGTAGACGGCAGCGGCCGGCATCCAACCCAACACCACGGGCTGATCCGTTGCTGCGGCGTCGAAGTCCAGCGGCGTGATTCCGGCCTCTCGCAGGCGCGCTGGAGCGGCCAACACATCCTCGAGTTTCATCGCGAACGCGGTGTGCAGATGCATCCGCTGGGGTCCTGAGCCAGCTTCCCAGAGGCCGAGCATTCCCTGCCCCGCGCCGCCTACCCAATAGAAGGCCACCTTCCGATCGGGGAAGGCCTTCGCCAGCGGCAGGCCCAGGGCGCCTCCATAAAACTTCATGGCTCTCTCCAGGTTACTCACCGTCAGGTGCGTTTCAAAAAGGTGGCCGATCTCGAACATGCTGATCGGATGCGGCGGCCAGACCCCGGTTGCGGGAGAAACGGCTAGAGCTTGCGGCGCAATGCCGCCAGACCCATCAGTCCCACGCCCAGCATCGCGAAGGTGGCGGGCTCGGGAATGTCCAGGGTGCTCCAACTCAGGTCATCGATCGTGAATGGTCCGATTGCCAGACGGCTTACGGTCACGCGCGTAAATCCCGCGGGGTCGTAGATTCGAGCCCACGTCGGCGTCAGGTTGACCGCGAAATCGACGCTGCCCGAGGAGTTCGCGATTCGCACCACGCCTGGGTTCGAGATCACTTCCATTTCCAGGAAATAGACGGGGGTCGCGAACGTGAGCGTGTAGTAGCCAAAGACGGACGGGGCGCTGGGAAGGAAGTTGGAAGCCGAGGTACCTCCACCCAAGAAGATGCTGTTGATACCGTCGGCGTACAAGCCTCCGGCGATAATCAAGCCGGCGAACTGGTTGGTCAACAGCGTGTCGGTGGGCTGGCCCTCAAAATCCACGGTATTGGTGGGCGTGAAAGGACCGGTTATCACGGGAGCACCGGTAAGCCCGGAAACCAGGAAGAGAGACGCGCACAAGATCGTGTTCCGCAACGATATACCCTCGATACCGAGAATACGGAATGATCCGGTACTAGTCATGAACCGCTGGTACTAAGGTGCCACGGGTTTCACCCTTAACGGACGCCGAGAATCACCCGGAAGTTGCACCGAGGATTATCCCCGAATACTCCAGCCGCGGGCCTGAACAGCCGCGATCAGTTGTTCACGAATTGCTGTAACATCTTCATTCGACAAAGTTTTCTCCGATGCCCCGATCGTTATGCGGTAAGAGATGGAGTTGGACCCGTCCGGCAGGGCGAAGGTTCGTAGAAAGTCGATTTCCACCAGGGATTCCCCCGCCGCGGCCGCCAGGACTGAGTGCAAATCGCCTGCCTTGGAGCGAGGGGGCACGATCACGGAAAGATCGAACGCGGAGGTTGGGAAGCGCCGTAGCGGCTGGTACGGCTTTACCGGAGGTTGAAGAACCTGAAGCATCGTCAGATCCAGGTCCAGCACCGCCGCGCGACCCGTTTCCACCAGGTTGGGGTGAAATTCGAACAAACGGCCCACATCGCTATCGCCGCATCGTACCAGCCCTACCCGGCGCGGGTGCTCGAACTCGCGAGGCTCGGCATCCATGTCAACGCGAACCGTTTTCAGAAGGCATTCCGCCAGCCGCTTCAGTTCGAACAGTGCCGGAGTGGCGTCCTGGCGGGAGTAAATCGCCGCGAGGAAGCGCGGGCGCTCCTCCGGAGGGAGGCCGGGTCGCAGGTGGATCTCCTTGCCGATTTCGAAGAAACGGAAGTAATCGAGATGGCGGACATTATCGACGATGTTTTTCCAGATTCCCGGCACCAGCGAATTCCGGAGAAACCGCCGGTCGCTGGCGATGGGATTCGCTACCTCGACCAGGGAATCGGCATCCATGCGAAACGCCTTCAGCATCTCGTCGGAGAAGAACGAATAGTTGTAAACCTCAGTGAACCCTTGCGCGGACGCGAGGTCTCGGATGCGGTGCTCGAACACGCGCTCCGGGTTGCCGGGCGGAACAACAGTGGGCGTCTGGGGCGGCGCCGGCGTAATGGACGCATAGCCAACCATCCTGCCGACCTCCTCCACCAGATCGTCCTTGATGGAAACATCGCGGGTTGCGCGCCAGGACGGAACTGCCACGGACAAAACGCGATCCGATTTCGATTTCACCGTGAAATGGAGCGATTCGAGAATTCGCCGCACTTCATCGGCAGGCAATTCCGTGCCCAGTTTCCGATCCATCCAGTCGAGGGGCAAGGTTACGGGGGGCGGGGCGGGCGCTTGCCGCCAGTTATCCACCAGCCCTCCCACCAGCCGGATACCAGGCGACACCTGCTGCAGCAGCTCGACTGCTCGCGCCAATCCTCGCGCCGTATTCAGCGGGTCCTGCGATTTTTCGAAGCGCATGGATGCGTCGGTGCGCAGCTTCAGCCTGGTCGAGGTTTTCCGGATGGACGCGGCGTTGAAGTTCGCGCTTTCCAGCACGATCGAGGTGGTCGAATCGCTGATGGAGCTTTCCATGCCGCCGATGACGCCGGCGATCGCCACCGGGCCTTCGGCATCGCAGATCAGAAGGTTGGAGGAGTCGGTGGCGTAGGTTTCGCCGTTCAGGGCAGGAACGCTTTCCCCTGGACGCGCCGGACGGACGATAATCTTGCCGCCGCGCAACTTCGCCGCGTCGAAGGCATGCATCGGCTGCGGCAGCTCCGCGAGAACGAAATTGGTGACGTCGACGATGTTGTTAATCGGATTCAGACCGATCGCTTCCAACCGGTACTGCAGCCACAAAGGCGACGGCCGAACCGTGACGTTCTCGAAAAGCAGCGCCGAGTATCGCGAGCACAGTTCATAGTTTTCGATTTCGACGAGGATCGCGGATTCACCTTGCGGGAGCAGACTCATGCGGACGGGGTCCGTTACGCGCCGGCCGGTGATGGCGGCGACTTCGCGGGCCATTCCCAGGTGACCCCACAAGTCGGGACGATGCGTCAATGACTTGTTGTCGACCTCGATGATCCAATCCGATGCGAACGGAAACTCCGGATCGAGCTCCACAATCCCCTCATGATCATTGTTAACGCCGAGTTCCTTGCCGGAGGCGAGCATGCCGTCGGACTCAACCCCTTCGATCACCTTGCGGCCTACGGGCACGTACACGGTCATCAGGCCAGGACGGCAGTTCGGCGCGCCGCACACCAGAGTCCGGACGCCGTAAGCGGGGGTCTCCACCACCACCCTGCGATTGTGGGAATCACCGATCGGCTCCACGGAAATGACCCTGGCGGGACTGGCCTGATCGAGCAGAGTCGCGACGTGCTCGACGCCTTCGCACTCGGCGGTTTTCATGGTGATGAGCCTGGTCAGCTCGCGCGGATCGGTGTCGAGTCCCTCGACGAGTTCAGACAGCCATCGGTAGGAGAATTTCATGGGATTAGAACTGCGTGAGGAAGCGCAGGTCTCCTCCAAGCAGCAGGCGGATGTTGTCGATCTTGTAGCGCATCATCGCGAGCCTGGTCAGGCCGAGCCCGAAGGCGAAGCCATTCCACTGCTCCGGATCGATGCCGCCGGAGCGGAGCACGTTCGGGTGCACCAGGCCGCAGGGCAAAAGCTCCAGCCAGCCCGACTGCTTGCACACCGGGCAGCCCGACCCGCCGCAGATCATGCACTGGCCGTCGAGCTCGAAGCCGGGCTCGACGAACGGAAAATAACCCGGGCGGAGGCGGACCGTGACGTCGCGACGGAAAACGTGCGACAGCAGCGTCTTCATGAAATAAATCAGGTGCGCGACGGAGACGTCGCGGTCAATCATCATGCCTTCCAGTTGATAAAACGTATGCTCGTGGGACGCGTCCACTTCCTCGTTGCGGAACACGCGTCCGGGCGCGATGACGCGCAAGGGCGCTCCGAACTTCTCCATCGCGCGGACCTGCATGGGCGAGGTGTGCGTCCGGAGAAGATGTCCATCCGTCAGCCAGAACGTATCCTGCATATCGCGAGCCGGATGCGATGGCGGGATGTTCAGCGCATCGAAGTTGTAGTGTTCGGTTTCCACTTCCGGGCCGTCGACCACGGTGAATCCGAGCGAGGTGAACAAATCCTCGATCTCCCGCTGGATCCGGGTGACCGGATGCAGCGATCCGGGACGGATGCCGGGAGCGGGCAGCGTCAGGTCGAGCCACTCGGATTCCAGACGCAGGTTCAGCGCGGCGGCGGCAAACACCCGCTTGCGATCCTCCAAGCGGGACTCGAGTGCTTGCTTTGCGGCGTTCAGAAGTTTGCCGGCCTCGGCGCGCTCCTCTGGCGCCAGCTTACCGAGTTCCTTGGAAAGCAACGCAAGCTCGCCCTTGCGGCCGAGCGCCTCCACGCGCACCGCTTCGAGTTCTTCCAGCTTGCCGGCGCTTTCGATCTTGGACAGCGCGGTGGATTGAATGCGGGCGATTCGTTCCGCTAACACGGGGCGTTCGCTAAGCCTGCCTTTCGAGAATTTCCGCCAGCGCGAGGTGGCCGTGCGTCACGGCAAGATCGCGCGGGGTCTGACCGCTGTCGTCCTGTATGGCGGGGTCCGCGCCGGCATTCAGAAGCGCTTCGGCGATTTCCAGGTCGCCGCCTTGCGCCGCCGCGTGCAGCGCCGTGAATCCGCCGTGCTGGGTATCGGAAACGGCGGCGCCGGCGGCAATCAACAGTTTCACCAGTTCCAGGTGGCGTCCGGCGGCGGCGGCGTGAAGCGGAGTATTCTTCAGCGAATTGGTGGAGCGGACATGAACGTCCGCGCCCTTCCCGATCAGAAAGAGGGCCGCGTCACGATGCCCGAAATACGCCGCCAGATGGAGCGGCGTCCAGCCGTCGGCGGAGAAACTCTTCAACCAGGAGCGATTGCCGTTCACCACTTCCTGCAGCTTGCCGGTGCGGCCGCTCATGGCTGCGGCGAAAACGTCCACCACGGCGCCGCGTTCCTCCAGCAGGTCCGCGATCGCGTTCTGCCCGTGATAGACGGCCGCGGTGAAGGCCGAATGGCCGTGCTCGTCCCGCGCGTTGGCAAGCGTCGCATTTGCATGCAACAACTCGCTGACGCGGCCGAGATCGCCCGCCCGGATTGCTTCGAAAAGCTCCTTCATAAATGAGGCTGCGGCTGACGCGCCGCAACAGGTTAATTTCTCAGTCTAGCAGGACATCTAGGCGGCGGGCGCGAAGATCGTTTCGCTCTTGCCCACTTCCCAGTCCAGGTGGTTGATGTAGAACAACAGCGCCTGCTGGGGAAACCGGCCCTGGAACTCCGTGAATGTCCGCTGCTGCCAGCCTTCCGTCAGGAAGGCGCGAATGTCCGCATCCTTGGCGAAGAAACCCTGGTCATGCGGGATTCCCAGGAAGTTCAAGACTTCCTGAATCATCTCGAGATGCGAAATCAGAATGCCCTGCGCCAACTCCGCGGCGAACTCCTCATCCTGCTCGCGCACGCGAGCCCAGAATCGCGGGCTGGAGCGCTTCAGGTTCTCGGAATTCAGCTTATTCAGATGCAGTCGGATCTTCAGGCGCTCGTAAAGCTGGAACGTCTTCAGCTTGCCGATGGACATGGTGCGGACCAGTGCATGGAAGCGATCCTCTCCCAGGCCCTGGAAAATGTCACACAGAGTCATTCTCATCAGTGTAAGTCCACACCGGCGGTGTTCGCGATAGGCGGTCCGCGGTTCGCCCCGCGCCGGGAGACCGGCCGTACAAGGTCTGGTAACATTCGGCCATGTGGTGGAAGTGGATCGCCCCGGCCGTTCTGGCGGCTGTGGCAAACGGCCAGACTCCCGGCCAGGTGACCGAGCGGTTGACGTGCCAGGCGAGGCCCGAACAGAGTTACGCGCTGTATCTTCCCTCGAGTTATACGCCGGAGCGTCCCTGGCCGGTGATGTTCGTGTTTGACCCCGGAGCGCGAGCCTTGCTCGCCATGAAGCACTTCCAACCCGGGGCCGAAGCGCACGGCTACATCGTGCTGGTTTCCTGGAACAGCCGCAACGGTTCCTTCGAATCGAGCCGCCAGGCGATGGAAGCGATGTGGGAGGATGCGCGGGCCCGCTTCGCGTTTGACGGAAGGCGGGCTTACACGGCTGGTTTCTCCGGCGGCGCGCGATCCGCGATGTGGTTCGCGCTCGGGTCGGCTTCCTTCGCGGGGGTCATCGCTTCCGGAGGCGGATTTCCAAATGGCCCGTTCGATCCGCCCTCCAAGATTGGGGTGGATGTTTTCGGATCCGCCGGGGAGGAAGACTTCAACCTCTCCGAGATGCAGATGATGGAGCGGCACGTGGACAAACTCAAATCGCCGCACCAGTTCGTGTTCCACGAGGGCCCGCACGCCTGGGCTCCCGCCCCGGTGATCGCCGACGCGATGGAATGGTTCCAGGCGCGCGCGATGGCGACCGGACGCGCGGAGCGGACCCCGGCGCTGCTGGAGTACAAGCGGCGCCAGGAGGAGCGGATCGCCGCCGCGCCCCCCGCCGCGCAGCTTCGCCTGGCGCGAGCGCTCGCCTTTGTCTTCCCCGAGGAATGGGAAGCGAAGGCGGCCGCGATCGCGAAGTCCAAGGCGGTGCGCAAAGCACTCGCTCTGGAGCAGAGCCTGGAACAGAAGCAGCTCGCCGCCGAGACCGAGTTTGCACGCCTGGAGCGGGAAGATCGCGCGAATCTCGCCGCGGAATTGCGGCGCTGGGCTAAGCGGGCCGGGGAAGCGGAGGCGTCTGACGATCGCCGCCTCGCGCGGAGAGTCCTGCAGGGCCAGTTCGCGCGATTGTTTGAGGCTCGCTATTCGCTGCTGCGGAAGAAACAGTACACCGAGGTGATCTGGAGGATGGAACTTGCGGCCGGGATTCCCCCGGCCCGCCCGGGCGTGTGGTTCGAACTGGCCCGCGTGTACCTGGAGGCGGGAAAGGAGAAGGAGGCGATCGCGACGCTGGAGCGCGCCGTCCACGCGGGGTTCAAGGACCGGGGCGCGATCGAGGGGGCATTCGCCCCATTGGCGAATCATGCAAAGTTTCGCGAATTGATCGCCCGGTTGTAAGCGCTGCCAGCCGAAACCGGATCGCAGGGTGTCGCATCTAGAGGGGCATGTTAACGGCTTCTGTGGCACTAGTTGGTTTTCTCGCGGCAACCTCTCCCGGAGAACGCGTCCGCGTTTTCGTGGAGGACAGCAGGTCCTGGGAGATCACCGGCGAGATCGGCGGCGGCTCGGCCGGCGGCGTGGGCGGCTTCGGCGGCTCCACGCGCGGCGGCGCTCGCCCGCAAACGGTGGAGATCATCAAGACATTCGGAGAACGTTGCCCGCGGGCAATCATCACCATGGACCGGGCGAAAGCCGACTATATGGTGCTCTTCGACCGCGAGGGCGGCAAGGCTCTGGTGCGCCGCGATAACAAGATCGCGGTGTTCGAAAAGGGAGGGGATATTCTGTACTCCGGCTCTACCCGTTCGCTCGGCAACGCCGTAAAAGACGCCTGCGGCGCGATCACCGCTCACCTTGCGGCGGGGGATCGCAAGTGAAGGGTCTGTCGCTTACCCTGGCGGCCGCTGCCGTATGCGCGGCCGCGGCGCCGGATTGGCAACGGCTGCTGGACCGGCAGGATTGGTTCGAACTGCGCAAGGCTGCGGCATCGCATGCCGCCCCGGAGCGCGTGAAGGCGGCCCTGGCGTCGGTGTTCCATCGCGATCCGCAGGCAGTGCCGCTGCTTGAGGCAGTGATCGCCGGCGCGCGCTCTCCTCGCGAAGCCGAGGAGGCCCGCAGCCTGTTGATCAACCTTCATTTCCGCGCCGGGCGATATGCATCCGCGCTACGCGAAACGGAAGAGGCGATCCAGCGAAACGCGAACCGCGCCGACCTGCGCGGCGCTCGGGCGATGTTCGCGGCGATGCGGGCTGACCTGGCGGTCGCCTCCAGCGCGCCCGATCGCGGCGCCTGGAGAATGATCGACGGGAATCTGTTCACAGCCGCATCGATCAACGGTGTGCAGGGCGAGTACCTGGTGGATACCGGGGCCAACATTTCCCTGCTGAGCGCCTCGGAAGCGCGCCGGCTGGGACTTTCAGCCGGTTCCCTCGGAGGACCATTAAAGGATGCGGCCGGAGGCGAGGTTTCGGTGCGGGCCGCGATTGCCCCGGAAATGCGGCTGGGTGGCGTCGTCCTGAAGAACGCCGCGTTCGGCATCGTCTCAGACGATCAGCAGCCCTTCGTCGCGCTGCCCGAAGGAAAAAGAGGCGTCCTGGGGATTCCGGTCTTGATCGCCCTGGGGGTGCTGAGCTGGTCGAAGGACGGCGGCGTGGCCACGGGCGGCGCCTCGTCCGGCTGCGCGGATGCCAACATGGTATTCGCCGGCGCTATGCCGCTGGTTCGCGGCGAATATTCGGGCGTACCCCTGACGTTCGAACTGGACACGGGCGCAACCCGCACTTCTCTTTGGCCGGCGTTCGCCAAGCGGTTCCCGAGGGGTTTGGAGAAATCCGCCTCCGTGGATGTGACTGGCATCGCATCCAGCCGCAAGGCCAAGGCGGCCCGCCTGCCGTCGTTCTCATTGGCGCTGGGGGGCCGCACCGCGACCTTGCAGGATGTCCGCCTGGTGCTGGACGAGAAGAGCAGGCTGGCGGGCAGGGTGGGAATGGACATGTTCGCCGATGCCGAACGCGTGACTCTGGATTTCGCTTCGATGTGCATCGCCGTAGAATGAGGGAATCAAAACCGTGCCGACGGGTATCTAAATGACGATGAAGCGAATCTTGAGTATTCTCCTGACCGCTGCCCTGCTGGGCGCCGCGGACTTCCCAGATCCGGCTGTGGACGTGAAGCCCGGCGGAAGACAGACCGCCGTGTTCGCCGGCGGGTGCTTCTGGTGCACGGAAGTGGTGTTTGAAAACGTCGCCGGGGTCGAGAAGGTGATTTCCGGGTACGCCGGCGGGTCACCGAAGGACGCCAACTACAAACTGGTGAGCGAAGGCGCGACCGAACACGCGGAGGCGATCGAGATCACCTACGATTCGTCGCGCATCACTTACGGTCAATTGCTCAAGATCTTCTTCAGCGTCGCGCACGATCCGACCCAGCTCAACCGCCAGGGTCCCGATTGGGGCAAGCAGTACCGGTCGGCGATCTTCTACGCCACCGCCAATCAGAAGAGCGCGGCGGAGGCGTACATCCGGCAGTTGACGGAGGCGAAGCTGTTCAGCAAGCCGGTGGTGACGGAGATCGCGGCCCTGAACGGGTTCTATGCGGCGGAGGGTTACCATCAGGACTTCGTGCGCAATAATCCCAACCATCCTTACGTGGTGGTAAACGCGCTTCCCAAGGTGGAGAAACTGAAGAAAACGTACCCCGCCCTCGTCCGGAAGTGATACGCTGGGCGGCGATGAGAATACGGGTTGTTCTTCTCGCCGCGGCGTGCGCCTTCTCCCAAAGCCAACCAGTCAACCGCCTGGAGCGGGCCAGGCAGATGTCTTCCCAAGCCGAGAGCCAAGGCCTGGCGAATGCGTTTCTGGGTGTCACTCGGGACGGCAAGGTAGAGCCGGATTTGTTCGCCATCCGATCCACGGGCGTATCGACGGAGCCAGTTCGCCAGGCGGCCGAAGCGTTTCTGAAAGCGCTGACGCCGGGTCAGCGGGCGAAGACCGTGTTCGCCGTCGATTCGGACGAGTGGCGGAAGTGGATGAACCAGTCCTTCTACATCCGGCAGGGCGTCAGCTTTCAGGAAATGACGGAACGCCAGCGGGGCGCCGCCTTCGGCCTGATGCGCGCCTCGCTCAGCGCGAAGGGACTGAAGCTCAGCCAGGACATCATGAAGTTAAACCACACGCTGGGCGAGTTGAACAACAACAACTTCGAGGAATACGGGCAGTGGCTCTATCATCTGACCATCATGGGCGAGCCTTCGTCCAAGGAGCCTTGGGGTTGGCAGATGGACGGCCATCACCTGATCATCAACTACTTTGTGCTGGGCGACCAGGTGGTGATGACGCCGTTTTTCGCGGGCAGCGAGCCGGTGACCGCGAAATCTGGCCAGTTCCGCGGAACCACGATCCTGCAGGACGAGCAGAACAAGGGCTTGGCCATGATCAACGGCCTCTCGGCGGAGCAGCGGCGCCAGGCGGTAATCCGGACCTCGAAGACCGGCAATGACAACCTGGGCGAGGCCTTCAAGGACAACCTGGTGCTCGACTACGCCGGGATCGCGGCGAAGGATCTCACGCAGGCTCAGAAGAAACAGTTGCTGGACCTGATTGATGAGTACGTCCGGAACATGAAGGAAGGACACGCGAAGGTGCGCATGGAGGAAGTACGGAAGCACCTGGACCGGACATTTTTCGCCTGGATCGGCGACGCCAGTCCCGGAAGTGTGTTTTATTACCGCATTCACAGCCCGGTGATCCTGATCGAGTTCGACCACCAGCGCCCGGCAAACCTGCGGCACCTCGCCCGGGATCCCATGCAGCCGAACCGGGAGCACATCCATGCTGTAGTCCGGACTCCTAATGGAAATGACTACGGCAAGGATCTACTCCGTCAACACTACCAGAAACATCCTCACCCGCATCAGCATTGATTTGGCATCAAAGGGAAACGAAAAGCGGCCCCGTACCTTCTTACGAGCGGAGGTATTATGGCACGATTCCAAATACTGGGAAGCGCACTGGCGGGCGGCTTGTTCGCGATGATGTTAGCAGTACCGGCTAAAGCCGACCCATGGACCAAGCTCACCCGGCTGACAGTGCATGAGACGATCCAGGTTCCCGGCGCGACATTGCCTCCGGGAAAATATGTGATGCGGTTGATGGATTCTCCGGCCAACCGCAACATCGTTCAAATCTTCAATGAAGACCAAAGCCGTCTGATCACGACCGTTCTGGCGATTCCAAACCAGCGCATGAACGACGAGGTCACCGGCGACACGCAGTTGAGCTTCTATGAGACTCCCGCGGGCGAGCCGCCTGCCTTGCGCGCCTGGTTTTACCCCGGCGACAGCTCCGGTCAGCAGTTCGTTTATCCGCGCGATGAAGCCCGGACGATCGCCAAGCGGTCGAGTCAGGGCGTGTGGACCGCGGACGACGAATCCTTGAGGCAGTTGCGGGTTCGCGACGCCAAGGAGACTCCGAAGTGGAACGAGACCGCCCGGGTTTATGTCTGGGGTCCCGATGATAAGGAAATGGATCAGCAGCGCTGGATGGTGGTGGAGAGTGAGCGCGCCAAGGACCCCAAGTGGGTGGAGACCCGCAAGACCTGGTCGCGGTACGGCGTGATGGGCCCGGCTCAGCCCCTTCCCGGCTCCCTGCAGGCCAAGTCCATTGAGACCACCTGGAAGGTGATCGACAAGCACGCGGAAGTGTTCAAGTCCGACTTCGAGAAGGCCCTGCGTTCCAGCACCGTTAAGATCGACGAGCGCGACGGGCTGATGCGCACCGTGAACCAGTTGGAACGGGCGATCGATGAGTTGGACGACAACTATGAAGCCAACAAACTCGATCAGGCTCACAACCAGTTGTGGAAGGTTATGGAACTGGCAGAGAGCGTGAACCGGATGATGCTGCGCTCGGATTTTGGCACGGCGAACGATTCGTGGTCGCTGGTGCGATCCGATCTGAATCGCTTGGCCGCGGCGCACACCATGCCGGAGATCCGGGTACTGGTGGTCAAACCGCAAAGCGATCGCTAAGTTACTGACGCGATAGTGTCCATTTGGCGGCGGGAGCTCCTCGGAGCCCCGCCTTTTTTTGGGAATGACCGCTTATACTGGTCTCAGGACTGGTGAGGTCAGGCGGCTCGACTAGCAATATGAATTCGAATCTATATCGAATTGAGGGTTCCTGGCCCGGAAAGCTCTTGCTGTCGGCCCGTCCTCGCGGCGGCGATTGGCTCGAGGATGAAGTTGCGGCTTGGCGGCGCCGCGATATCGATACGGTCGTCTCGCTCTTGACGGAGGAGGAAGAGCGTGAGCTCGAATTGCGAAACGAAGCATTGCAAGCCCGCAGCCAGGGCGTAACCTTCGTCTCATACCCTATTACGGACCGGGGAGTTCCGCCTGACACATCCGGGCTCCTCGATCTGCTGGAACGGATCTATAGCGACTTACAGGCAGGCAAGAATGTGCTGGTTCATTGCCGCCAAGGAATCGGCCGCACGGGTCTGGTCGCGGCATCCCTGCTGGTGCGAAATGGGATGAGGCCGGAGTCCGCCATCGAACAGGTCTCCAGAGTACGCGGACTTGCAGTGCCGGAGACTCCGGAACAAGAAAGCTACATCTACGAAGTCGCGGCCAGCGTGAGATGAATCCTCTGAAGCCGCTGCACGGCGCCTTGATTCCGAGCAAGCTCGACATCTTCCATAAATTGAGTACCGCCGATATAGAGAAGTCGCTGGCGCCGGGACAGCCCAACTGCCTCAAGACACGGCCGGATGGAACCATGCTCGATGGACACCATCGCGTTCATGTGCTCCGATCACGAGGGGTAGACGTAGATCAGTTACCCAGAGAGGTTCTCAGAAAAGCGTGACCTGCGGTCCGGGGTTTCCGATTTCTTGAGACCGTTTTCCGCCGTTCCGCGCGCTATCTCCCAAGAGGACGCATGAACAACAAACGGCTGGTTGCATGGTTGGGAATCGTAATGGCGGTGGCTCCCGCTTCGGGCGCGACGCCGGAGACGGTGCTGGCGGAGAAGGTCCGGCGGCAACTGGCCCGGATTTCGCACTACAGCGTCTTCGATAACCTGGCGTTCCGCCTGGTGGAAGGCAACAAAGTGATCTTGCTGGGCCAGGTGGCGCGGCCGGTGGTTGCCCGCAACGCGGAGGATGCCGTCCTACGAGTGGAAGGCATTCGGCGCGTCAGCAACCAGATTGAAGTTCTGCCGCTTTCCCGGTTCGATGATGAGATCCGGCTGCGCAGCGCGCGGGCGATCTACGGCAGCTTTCCGCTGAACCGCTACGCAGGCAACCCGCTGGCGCCCATTCGGATCGTGGTGAAGGGCGGTCACGTCACGCTGGCCGGCGTAGTCGCCAATGAAACCGAACGGGGGATGGCCGAACTGCGGGCGAACGGGGTTCCGGGCGTTTTCTCCGTCACCAGTGAACTGCGCGTGGAACGGGACCGTTAAGTCAGGCGCTCAACACCAGAAATCCGCTTTCGATTCTTTCGATAGAAATCCGATTCCAGACCACGCGAGCCTGGCCCTTGCCTTCGACGTGGCGGAACTCGACTACCTGCCCGGTGGCGAGTTCCGGGCACTGGTGGGACATGCGAAACCCGTGATCGCTTACGTCCACCAGGCGGCCCTCGATCTCCAGCGGAACGGGATCGGCGAAGGCAATGCGGACGGCGCCGCTGCCGGGACGCCGGGCTTCCCTTCGCTGTTCGGCCGCCTCAGCAAGCGCGGCTGAGATTTGTGGCTTCCGTTCCATAGAGCTTCAACTTTCTTGAGAGTGTACGGCGGGAGATGCCCAGCAGCGCCGCCGCTTTCTGCTGATGGCCTCCGGTCTGTTCAAGGACGCGGAGAATCATCTTGCGTTCCATTCCGTCCAGCGAGGAAACCGGAACGCTGTCGTTACGTTCGAACAACATGGTCCGGACCATCGGCAGATGCTCCGCGGTGATCTCGTCGGCTTGCGAGAGCACGGCTGCTTTCAGCACCGTGTTGCGTAATTCCCGGACGTTGCCGGGCCATTCGTGACGCAACAGGCAATCCAGGGCGTCCCGGGAGAAGCGCAGTCGCGGGTTGTGCTGCGACAGGAAATACTGGGCTACGGGAATGACGTCCTGCGGGCGCTCGCGAAGGGGCGGCACGCGGAGCGTGATCTGGCTCAGCCGGTGGTATAAATCCGACCGGAAGCGCCCCTGCTGCACCGCGGCTTCCAGGTCCTGGTTGGTTGCGGCCACCACCCGGACATCGACGGCCACCTTGCGTGTTCCGCCCAGGCGATAGTAGGGAACGCCATCCAGCACGCGCAACAGCTTCACTTGCATCTTCGGATCGAGCTCCCCGATCTCGTCCAGGAACAGCGTGCCAGTGTGGGCGAGCTCAAACAAGCCAGGCTTGGGGGAATCGGCGCCGCTGAAGGCGCCCTTTTCGTAGCCGAACAGCTCGCTTTCCATCAGATGCTCCGGCAGAGCGGCGCAGCTTACGTCCACCCAAGGCTTGTTGGCGCGCATGGAGTGATGGTGCACCGCGCGGGCGATCAGCTCCTTACCCGCTCCGCTCTCGCCGCCGATGAGGACGGTAGCACTGGTGACCGCGACCCGCTGGACGGTTTCCAGCAACCGCTCCATGGCGGGGCTCTCGAACACGGCGGGCATCCCGAGGAAACTCCGCAATTGGGACATTTCGGCCATCTACTGTTTGCGCTGCCCTTCCATTTTGTATCCCAATCGGGCCCCTGCGGCTCGACAGAAACACTTAGTAAGGGCTCCAAAATCCGCGTAGCGTGGTTGGGGATCAGTACTCCCCAAGGTCCACGGGGCACCCAACGAACAAGCAAAACTTTAATGGAATGAATAAGTTATTCCAATAGGACTAGGGTGAAGCCGGAGAATGTGACATTTTGTCCCAGCACTCCAACACTGCATAAACGCCGCCAATCTCCTAAAGGGAAAGGACTTAAGGTGGCAATACTGGTTGGCATACCCCGTGCAGACTACAGCGCTTCATGTCTGTGAAGACTCACACGGTCGATCTGCCGCCGAAAGCCAGATCGTTCGTACACTTGATCGCCATTTTGGGGATCGCCGTCCTGGTGACGGAGTTGATCGGTTGGGAGAGCCAGGATCTCGCGAAGTACTTCTGCTACCTGGTGGTGGGCGTCCTGGCGTCATCCCTGCGAGTGAGCCTGCCGGCGATGCCGGGTGCGATCTCGGTGAGCGTGGTCTTCATTCTTTTCGGCATCGTGGAGCTTTCGCTGCCGGAGGCCGTGGTGATGGGCTGCCTGGCGACGCTGGTGCAGTGCCTGTGGCATCCCAAGCACCGGCCCAATGCGGTCCAGATCCTGTTCAACGTCACCAGCATGGCGAGCGCGGTATGGCTTACGAACCTGGTGTACCGGTCGCCCGCATTGCGTGCCTATCTGGATCCCATGGTGGTGATGCTTCTGGCGTCATTCGCGTTTTTTGTGGTGAACACGTTCCCGGTGGCCGCGGTGATCGCGCTCTCGGGGGGCAGAAGCCTGCGGGAGGTCTGGCAGGAGGGCTATTTCTGGAGCCTGCCCTATTACCTGCTGAGCGCGGGCGCCGCCTACGGGGCGAGCTTGGCGTCGGCTTATGTGGGCTGGCAGACCGCGCTGCTGATCGTTCCGGTGGTGTACCTGATTTACCGCTCCTACTGTCTTTATCTGGAGCGGTTGGACGATGAGAAGAAGCATGCCGAGGAGATGTCCAGCCTGCACCTGCGAACCATCGAAGCGCTGGCGCTCGCCATCGACGCCAAGGATCACACCACGCACGACCATTTGCAGCGGGTTCAAATTTACGCGATCGAGATCGGCAAGGAACTGGGCCTGGAGGCGGAAGCGCTGGATGCGCTTCGCGCGGCTTCCCTGCTCCACGATATCGGCAAGCTTGCGGTGCCGGAGCACATCATTTCCAAGCCAGGGCGGCTGACGCCGGAAGAATTCGAAAAGATGAAGATCCATCCGGTGGTGGGCGCCGAGATCCTGGAGCGCGTTCAGTTTCCCTACCCGGTGGTTCCCATCGTCCGCTCCCATCATGAGAAATGGGACGGCACCGGCTACCCGGACGGGCTTGCGGGCGACGCAATCCCGGTGGGTGCGCGGATATTGGCGGTCGTCGATTGCCTGGACGCTCTCGCTACCGACCGCCAGTATCGCCGCGCGCTTCCCTTGGATGAAGCGATGAAAGTGGTAGTGAAGGAGTCGGGCAAGTCCTTCGATCCGAGAATCGTGGACATTCTCAGCCGGCGGCATATTGAGCTCGAAAAAATGGCGCAAGCCGTCAGCCGCGCCGCCAACTCGAAGCCGTTGTCGAAGGAGTTGAAGGTGGAGCGCGGGGCGGCCCCCGGCGCCGGCTTCGAGCAGGTGGCAGGGAAGTCCAAGAGCGAATCCGGCGATCGGCCGGACTTCCTCAGCTCCATCGCCGCCGCGCGCCAGGAAGTGCAAGCGCTGTTCGAGCTCGCGCAGGATCTCGGCAACTCGCTCAGCCTGGACGAGACTCTCAGCGTGCTCTCGGTCCGGCTCCGCAAGATGGTCCCGCATCATTCCATGGCCATCTGGATGCTCAAGAACGGCAAGCTGATTCCGGACTACGTCTCGGGCGATGATTTTCGGCTGTTCACGTCACTGGAGATCCCGTCCGGACAAGGCCTGTCCGGTTGGGTGGCGGAAAATCGCAAGCCGGTGGTGAACGGAAATCCGTCCGTGGAGCCGGGCTACCTGAATGATCCGTCGAAGTTTTCTACGCTGCGATCCGCGATGGCGGTGCCGCTCGAAGGCGTCCGCGGCGTGCTCGGCGTGCTGACTCTGTACCACGCCGATCGCGATGCGTTCACCAAGGACCATCTCCGCATCCTGCTGGCGATCAGCTCCAAGGTGGCGCTATCGATCGAGAACGCGATGAAGTACCGGCAGGCGGAGAGCTCCGCCACCACCGACTACCTCACCGGGCTGCCCAACGCGCGATCGCTATTCCTGCATCTGGACAGCGAACTGAACCGGGCGCGGCGGCAGGGCACGCCGGTTTCCGTCCTGGTTTGCGACCTGGATGGCTTTAAGCAGGTAAACGATCGCTACGGACACCTGGAAGGCAATCGCGTGCTGCGGGAGGTGTCGAGCGGGTTCAAGAGCGTATGCCGGGAGTACGATTATGTGGCGCGCATGGGCGGCGATGAATTCGTCGTAATCCTGCCGGGAATTCCGCAATCGGCCGTGGAGACCAAGGTGGAACAACTCCGCGATATCGTGTCCCAGGCGGCGCGCGGGCTGAATGAACCGCTGGGCCTGAGCGTCGGGCGCGCTTATTCTCCCAACGACGGGCAGGACGCGGAGCAGTTGCTGGCCGAGGCGGATCGACGGATGTACATCGAGAAGCAGCAGCACAAGGCGGGTCTGGCGGCAGCGGCGGCCCGGAAGCCGTGGACCGTGGACTGGGTCACCACGGCCGTTCAGTAAGTCAGCGCAGAACGCCCATTCGGCCCAGCGGCCAATAGACAAAGACGGCTTTCCCGTAGATGTACTCGCGGGGGACCATACCCCAAGCGCGGCTATCGTTCGAGGAGCTGCGGTGGTCTCCCAGGACGAAAAACTCGTTGCGGGGCACGATTCGCTCCGGCATCGAGGAGCGATCCCGGTACTCGGGCGGAACATACTTCTCTTCCAACGGCTTACGGTTCACGAACACCTCTCCGCGGTCGACCTCGACGACATCGCCCGGCAGGCCGATCACGCGTTTGATGTAGGACTTGGTGGGGTCTCCCGGGAACCAGAAGACGACCATGTCCCCGCGATCGATGTCACTGATTCCAAAGCGGTAAACAAACTTGTTGATGAAGATCCGTTCCTGGTCCACCAAGGCCGGCATCATGCTGGTGCCTTCCACCTTCACCGGCTGGTACAGAAACAGGATCACGGCCATGGCGATGGTGACCGAAAGCGTCAGGTCGCGAAGCCAGTAAAGGGCGGCTTTCCAGGTCCGGACGCGGGGCGGCCGGGCGGCGGACGCGGGCTCCGGGTTTACGGTTCCGTTCGAGTCAGGCACCATGGGACACTACCAACTGCTTCGCCAATATTGTAATCATGCCGGATTCGCCAGTTGCAAGGGCCGCCCTGATCATACCCGCGTATAACGAGGAACCGGTGATCGCCGCGACCCTGAAATCGATCCCGGCGGGGCTCTTTGAGCTGATTCTGGTGGCCGACAACGGATCGACGGACCGGACGGCGGAGGTCGCCGCCGCGGCGGGAGCCACAGTGGTCCGCACCCCGGTGCGCGGGTACGGCGCGGGGTGCCTGGCCGCGATCGCGGCGCTGCCGCCGGAGATCAACGTAGTGGTTTTCCTGCAGGCGGACGGGTCCGAGGATGCTTCCGAAGCCAAGGTACTCATGCAGCCGCTGCTGGAAGGACGCGCGGATCTGGTGCTTGGTTCCCGCACGATGGGGAAGGCGGAACCGGGATCGCTGCTGCCGCACCAGGAGTTCGGGAACTGGCTGGCGTCGTTCCTGATCCGGGTGCTCTTCGGGCATGTCTATACCGATCTGGGTCCGTTCCGGGCGATCCGGCGGGACAAGCTGGACGCGCTGGGGATGCGGGATCGCAACTACGGGTGGACGGTGGAGATGCAGGTCCGGGCGCTGCAGAAGGGGTTGCGGGTGATGGAAGTCCCGGTGAAGTATGGGCGGCGGACGGGGGGGGTGAATAAGGTGTCGGGGAACTGGAAGGCGAGCCTGCGGGCGGGGTGGGTGATTGTGGGGACGATTTTGAAGCTGCGCTTGAGCGTCCAGATCACTGGCGGCTGAATCTTCCCCGAGAGGAAGCGAAGTTCTTTTTGCGGAAATCAAACTGGAATTGATGTCTTAATTGCGGCTTGCGCCGCGGCCTGGTCTGCCGGCGACGGCGCCGGTCAAGGAAACCGATCCGGATTTGAGACGGCGGTCCGTGCTCCAACTAACGGTTCTGAATGAGCCAATCCGCAATGAACTGACGGAGCTCTTCGAACGTCACCTCTGCCGGTTGCAACTTCGCGGCGGCACACAGTTGGGGAAAGTCGGCTTCGAAACGCCGGAATCTTTCAAAGATGACCTTGCCACCAGGCAGGTTCTTTCGCTTTGATGCGGTTGCTAACCAACCCCTGACTTCTCCGACCAGTGTTTCGACGTCGGCGTTATGAGCGTGGATGTCCTGTCCGGCGATGTCTGACATAAAGATTTGATACCTGAACCGCTCGGAATCCAGGATTAGGGCGACCTTCTTGCGCTGCGCTTTGCTCCCAAAGATCTTGCAGCCAAGGAACAGTCCAAGCTCTAACGGCATGTTGAAACGCGGCAATTGATGCTGGGCGTCGGAGCTGAACCGCGGAGATATCGTGAATGCCGTACATGCATTGGCCGATGATTCGTTGGATTTTTACTAGCCGAATCTCTCCGCCATCATCATCTTCACGGGCTGAGCGTGCAACAAAGCCGAGGTCGGTGACCGCGAAAACGATAGCGTCGAAGAGTGGCTTGTAGCCAGAATCGAAGGGACAGTTTACAAAAATCTGCCGCGCTCTAGACACGCGAAGGGAGCGGCTCGTTCTCAAGCAATCGGGAGCGGGTAACTTTCGCTACAGCCTTCGAGATCTTTGAAGACCTCTTGCCGGGGGGGGCCTGAATCTGAGGCATGCCATAAGCCGTGTGTTCTCTTACCCTCCCGTTACGGTCGTGGATGACAAGCTGCCCGGAAGCCTGGCCCTTGACTAACGCCTTCGCCTTCTCGATGGCTTCACGCTGGGTCGTAAACACGCGGAGTTCTTTCCCCTCGCGCTTCACCGCCCATCGTCCGTCGCTCGGGAGTACGTGTACGGTCTTCAGCATGGTTACCCTCCCTTTCGTAAATCATTGACCTTCCCCTCTTTGATTCTACACGGCTCCGGGTGCCCGGCGGCGAGCACGTCGCCGTATTGTTGGGGAATTGGCGCCAGGAGAGAAGTCGTGCCACAGTACCGCCGCAAGGGCATATTTGAGCAAGTAAAGCGCCGATCGGAAAGAGCGTTGAGGTGGCGGAGAGAGAGGGATTCGAACCCTCGATAGAGTTTCCCCTATACACGCTTTCCAAGCGTGCGCCTTCAACCACTCGGCCATCTCTCCGGCTAGGGTTCTCTGCTAGTTTACCCCGAGGACACGATCCATGTCTTGCTGGTTTAGCCGCCAGCACTGCCAGTCGTTCAGATGCTTCGCGCCGTAGCGCAGGTAGAAGTCCTGAGCCAGGCGATTCCAGTCCAGGACCACCCAATCCACGCGGCCGCACCCCCGCTTCTTCGCCTCGGCGACCACCGCGCGGAACAGCGCCGACCCGGCATGAACGCCGCGGTAGTCGCTGAGCACGAAGATGTCCTCCAGGTACAGCGTCGGCAGGGCGAGGAAGCTCGAGTAGGTCTCCAGGATCAGGGCGTAGCCCACGGCCAACTCGCCGGCGAAGACCAGAAGCGCGCCGAGGCGGGGCCTGGGCCCGAAGATGTCGTTCAGCAGACGCTGCCGCGCGGCTTGGTCCGGAGGGTCGAGCTTCTCATATTCGGCGAGGGCGCAAATCAGTTCCAGCAGCCTCGGCCCCTCCTCGGGCCGGGCCTCGCGGACGGTGATCGGGGGCGAATTCATCCCTACCAAGGTAGCTCAGACGCGCGCTATGATAGCTCGAATATGCGTCTGTTTCTGCTGGCGGCGATCGCGGTCTCCCTTTTCGGACAGGGCCGCGACTGGGTGCGCGCGAATTACACGAAATTCGAGTACGAAATCCCGATGCGCGACGGCAAGAAGCTGTTCACGTCGGTCTACGTGCCGAAGGAGCCCGGGCAGTGGCCGATCATGCTGAACCGGACGCCGTACAGCGTCGCGCCGTACGGAGTGGATCACTACCGCGAATCGCTGGGACCGTCGGAGCACTTCTCCAAAGACCTGTTCATCTTCGCCTATCAGGACGTCCGCGGCCGCTTCCTTTCGGAGGGCGAGTTCGTGGAGGTGAGGCCGCACGTTGCGGCAAAGAAGGGACCGCAGGATGTGGACGAGTCCACCGACACGTACGACACCATCGACTGGCTGGTGAAGAACATTCCGGGCAACAACGGGAAAGTGGGGCAGTGGGGCATCTCCTACCCGGGCTTCTACACATCGGCGGGCATGATCGACGCGCATCCGGCGCTGCTGGCGTCCTCGCCGCAAGCGCCCGTCACCGACTATTATCTGGGCGACGATTCGTATCACAACGGCGCGTTCATGCTGGCGGCGAACTTCGGCTTCTACGCCAACTTCGTGGAGCGCAAGGGCGCGCCCGAACCGCCTCAGGATCGCACGCGATTCAACTACAAGACGCCGGACGGATACGAATTCTTCCTGCGCATGGGACCGCTGTACATGGCCGACGAGAAGTACCTGAAGGGAACCAGCGCGTTCTGGAGCCGCCAGATTGAGCATCCGAACTACGACGAGTACTGGAAGTCGCGGTCCATCTGGAGGCACTTCCGCGACATCAAGCCGAACGTGCTGACCGTGGGCGGCTGGTTCGACGCGGAGGATCTGGCGGGGCCCCTTCGGGTTTACGAAACTGTTGAGAAGTCGAATCCGGGCGGGTATAACGGCGTTGTGATGGGGCCCTGGACGCATGGAAGCTGGGCGCGCACGCCGGGCGATCGCGTGGGTAACCTTCATTTTGCTTTCAAGACGGCCGAATACTATCGGGAAAAGATCGAATTTCCGTTCTTTTCTCATTTCCTGAAGGGCAAGGGCGACGGCAAATTCGCCGACGCCTACATGTTTGAGACGGGCACAAACCGCTGGCGGGAATTCGCCAAGTGGCCTCCGGCGGGTGATCGGCGCACCATGTACTTGTCCGAAGGCGGCGGACTGAAGACGGACGCGCCCCAGGCGGGGGAGGCGTTCGACGAGTACCTCAGCGATCCCAATAAGCCGGTGCCCTATGTGGGCTATACGGTATCGGGAATGACGCGCGATTACATGACCGAGGACCAGCGGTTCGCCGCAGCGCGCCCGGACGTACTGGTTTATGAAACCGAACCCCTGGCGGAGGACGTCACCGTCGCCGGGCCGATCCAGGTTTCGCTGCACGTCTCCACGACCGGCACCGACGCGGATTTCGTAGTGAAGGTAATCGACGTTTACCCCGGCGACTATCCCGACCTGACGCCCGCGCCGGAGAAGCCAAACCCGAATCCGCCGGCGAACGAAGTGAGAATGGGCGGCTACCAGCAGTTAGTGCGAGGTGAGCCGTTCCGGGGCAAGTTTCGCAAGAGCTTCGAGAAACCGGAGCCGTTTACGCCGGGCAAACCGGACAAAATCGAGTTCGCGCTGCCGGACGTGATGCACACCTTCCGCAAGGGACACCGGATCATGGTTCAAGTCCAAAGCTCCTGGTTTCCGCTGACGGACCGTAATCCCCAGAAGTTCGTCGCGAACATCGCTTTCGCAAAGCCGGACGAATTCGTGAAAGCCACGCATCGCGTTTACCGCTCCAGGACGATGCCGAGTTCCATCCGCTTCACCGTAGTTCGGTAGGATCAGCGTCCTTGCACCAAACGGTCGCGCGCGCGGAGATACCATTCGGGACCCTGCGATCCAGGCGGGCGGGGGGTAGGAACGGCGGCGCACCACGCTCTCCGGTCGGTTGCGCCGGCGATGCGCCATAAAACCTCGGGGGACGCAGCGAGCGCAATATCCTGGGATACATTGCGGAGGATCAGGTCCCGTACTGTTTTCGGCTCGGTTAGCGCGGGCTTGCCCATGTTGCGAGAGTCACAAAGCCGGGTCCGCAGGATGGCGAGGGCGCCGGTGTCGCTGGGCTTATCGGGCGGTGGAGGATTCACCATCAGCCGCCCCGTTTCCGGCGCGACGGCTTCGGAGACGCGCACTTCCATGGGGTAGGTGATCCATTCGCCGTCCACCAGAACTTCGGGCTCCACCTTGATTCTCTGGGCGGGCGCGGTTGCATCCGCCCACAGGTCCATCCAGTAGACGGCGGGACCTTCGCTCCTGCCTTCCACGGGCAGGGCGACCGGCTCCAGGCGGTCGGGCAGGGTGCGATTGCCGAACTGCTGCTGCACCGGCCGGTAGATCCGCACGCGCACCGCGTCGGTGGGGTTTTGACCCACATGCAGCGTGTAGCGCTTGCCGGCGGGTAGGTTGATCACGATTTGGAAGGTAGACCAGGCGTTGCGGGGGATGGCGGGCGAAAGGATCTCGCGGGGCGGTCCGCCGCGGTCGAGGTCAACGATTTCGCCATGCGGACCGATCCGGGAGAACTCGGAATACACGCGCAGAACCTGCGCGGGAGCGGACGACGCGGCCAGCAGCAGGACCAACAGCGCCAACATCACTAGGCCACAGCCGCCGCGGCCTTGGGTTCCAAAGTGGCGAGCGCCAGCAGCGGGAAGTAATCGCGGTACAGATGGTAGGTGAGATAGAAGACGTTCGGGAAGCCGGTACCGGTCATCAGGTCCTCATCCCAGCGTCCGTTGGGTTTCTGCCGATCGAGCAGCCACTGAACGCCCCGTTGCATCGCCGGCGATTCGCGCTCGCCCGCGGCGGCCAGTCCGAGGAGGGCCCAGGCGGTCTGCGAAGGCGTGGAAACCGCCGATACGAAGTGATTGGTGCGATACCCCGCGCAGCTCTCGCCCCAGCCGCCGTCGGCGTTCTGAACGTTGCGGAGAAAGGCCGCCGCCTTGCGCACGGTGTCGCCGGCGTGGGCGGCATCGGCGGCGCGAAGGCCGCGCAGCGCCAGGAACGTACCGTAGATGTAATTCACTCCCCACCTGCCGTACCAGCTTCCATCCCGCTCCTGGGTGCGGATCAGGTAAGCCACGCCGCGCTGAATCGCCGCATCGGACGGGGTCAGGCCGCAGCGGCACAATGCCTCAAGCACCCGCCCGGTGATGTCCGGGCAGGTGGGATCGAGCATCGCGTTGTGATCGGCGAAGGGGACTTTGTTCAGCAGGTTCCAGTTGTTGTCGACATCGAAGGCCGCCCAGCCGCCATCGCTGGACTGCATGCCGAGCAGCCAGTTGATGGCGCGCTTCTCGACGCGAGCCTGGCGCGCGGGATCGCTGGCTTTGGCGTGGCGCAGCGCCAGCAGCACCATCGCGGTGTCGTCGATATCGGGGTAGTACTCGTTGGCGAACTCGAACGCCCATCCGGAGGGCTCCAGATCCGGACGCTTGACGCTCCAATCGCCTTTGCGGCGCACTTCCTTCGAAAGCAGCCAGTCGGCGCAGCGGGTGAGTTTTTCCCGATCCACCTGCAGCGGAGACGACTCGCCGAGTTCTCCGAGCGCGTAGGCGCAGATGGCGGTGTCCCAAACCGGGGAAACGCAAGGTTGAAACTGAAAGCGGTCTTCGGTCTCGATCAGGAGATTTTCGAAGTGCCGGATTGCGTCGATGAGATCGGGGTGATCCTCGGGGTAGCCCATCGCCTCCAGCGCCATGATCAGATACATCATGGAGGGATAGATGGCGCCCAGGCCATCGGAATAGCGGGTGCGTTCCAGCATCCAGCGTTCGGCCTCACGAATGGCCCGGGCGCGGATGTTGCGCAAGCCCCGGCGCTCCCAGATCTTCACCGCGCGATCCACCTGATTGAAGATCAGCGAAACGGCATCCTTCTTGGGCAGTGTCAGGCGCTTGTGGGGCAGCAGAAGCTCCTGGAGGTCCATGCCGCGGGGCACCGGGCGGGTGCCGCCAAGCGCCTGAACCACCGACAGAGGAACCACGATGGCGCGGGTCCAACTGGACATCTCATAAATCAAGTCACTCGGCGCCAGCACCAACTCCGGTGGAACGCTGGGCACGTACTGGCGCGGATACAAGCCGAACAGGCTGAAGTTCAACCGGGTATAGCTATTGCAGGCCTGCAGCCCGCCGAGGGCCAGAATGCGTTCCCGGGCCTTGCGCATGGGAGCCGAGTCAATGTCGAGGCCGGAGATCTTCATCGCCGCATAAGCGCGCGCGGTGGCGTTCACCTCGGCTCCGCCGCCGGGGAAGATCCACCAGCCGCCGTCGGGCTGCTGCCGGTCGAGTATGGCGCGAACCGCTTTGTCGACACGAGTGCGGGAAGGCGGGTTCCACGCACCGGTCGCATCCGGTGGATGCAGCCACAACTGCAGGAAGATGTAGTCGGACTCGAGCGTCGAGTCGGCGGTCAGCTCCCCGCACCAATATCCTTCAGGCGATTGCAACTCCAGCAACGCCGAAGCAGCATTGAAAGCAGCCTCGCGCTGGCGATTATGCCGTTCGGTTGTCGATTGGACGGCGGCGGCAAGCAACTCCTTGCGGCCGCGCCGTTCTCCGGATGTTATCCACTCCATGGCTGATCGATCGATTGTGCTGGCGGCGCTCCCCTTCCACCGGAGCCTCCGGCCAGTTGGCTCGGAGCGGCGAAATCGTGACTTCCCCCTCCCAGCGCAACAGCGTGCAACGGGTAAGTTGCCGCAAAGCGTACTCCCTTTAGCTTACAACCAATGGTCCACTATCAGCATCCCGCCTGGGTTCCCCTTCCCCTCCTGTTTGCCTGCACCGCGAGAAAAGGGAGAGTAGGAGCAATTCCGAGTCCCATCAGCGGAGAGCTTTCGCCCGGTCCCGCGACTACTTAAGCAAAGAGAAACACACACAACGTCCTGAATCGGAGCAGCTTCCGGACGCCCCCCAGGCGTATGGCCTCGGGCTTCTTTCGAGGAGAGGGAGATCAGCAGATGAAATCGGCTTGGATAATACCAGCGGTATTGGGATTCGCAGCATGCTCCGCCTATGGCGCAGCCTTTACTTATACGGATGCAGGTTCTTGGGACGCGGTAACCGGCGCGTACTCAGCCATCGACTTCAACAATCGAACGATTCCCCTCAGCCCCGGATACAACTTCTATTCGACCGCCGCGGGGGTGACGATCAGCGGCGTGCAGTTCGTGGGGATTGAGGATGCGGACCGGTTCCTGGTGGAAATCGACCCGGCGGCGCCCAGCCAGACGAGTTGGAACTTCGGAACGGGCAAACTGCTGGCATCCACGGGTAAGGTGGCCGCCGATCCGATTTTGCGCATCAACCTGCCGACCGGAATCACCTCGATCGCGGCTGACCTGGGCGCATGGCGCAGCCTGCAGGGCCGCGCGGAGACGGTGGTGATCCGGCTTTATGACGCCTCATTCAACCTCATCGCGCTTTCGGGCGGACCGGCGTCCATCAACACCAGCAACGTCGTGACGCCGACCGCGGTGAATGCTCTTACCTTCTTCGGCGCGACCTCGGATGTCGAAATCGCGCGAGTAGAGTTCCAGTTCTCCGGCGCACCAGTGGGCACGCAACTAGCCTTGGACAACTTCCGTTTCGGCGTGCGGGATCAGGGACAGGAGCCCCCGCCCGGCGAGGAGACGCCGGAGATCGCTTCCCTGCTCATGATTGGAACGGGACTGCTGCTGATCCGCTGGTACAAGGGCCCCGCTCTGCACGCGGCTTAGCGGGTTCATGGCCGCAGTTTCGACGAGGCCGCGTGATCGAGGAACCAGGCCACGCGGCCGGGCGTGGCGCGCAGAATTCGGGCGGGATACTGAAGCGGATCAGCGGGCGGCTGACCCAGGATTCGGCCGATGGCCTCCGCTTTGTCGGCGCCCGATGCGAGCACGGCGATCTCCGGACAGGCCAGCAGCACCCGCGGCATTAGAGTAATGCGCCACTGGGAGAACTTCTCCACGTAGACGGCGGCTACCTTTTGTTCGCGATCCAAGATCTCCGGAGCACCGGGAAACAGACTGGCAGTGTGCGCGTCCGGGCCCGCACCGAGGTGGATTGCGTCGAAGGCGGCCGGAAGGTCGCGAAGGTAGCGCGCGGCGGCATCGCGCGGCGGCAGTTCGGCCTGGATACGGTGGACATTGGACGTGGGGACCCCGGCGGGCTCCAGGAAGTGCTGACGTGCCATTCGGTAATTGCTCTGTTCGTGATCGGGCGGAACGCAGCGCTCGTCCACCCAGTAGATCCGAACGCGGCTCCAGTCGAAGCCAGATCGCGCCAGGAGCTCGAACATCGGCTTGGGCGAGGATCCGCCGGAGATGGCCAGATGGGCCGCCCCGCCACGGTGGACCGCGGCCTCGAGGATCGCGAGCAGGTGCTCGCCGCAGGCTTCGGCCGCCGTCTGCGGCGACTCGAATATGTACTGCTCGGTCACGACCGGCCCTCAACGGCCATGGCCGCCGCGGCGGGCAGCACCGCTTCGAACACCTCATCCGCGGTAAGGACCGACAATTCTTCATGCATCAATTGCTTTTCCGAATCGGGGGAGAACATGGTGTGAAAGGAACGGCCATCCACCCGAACCTCGGCGCTGACCCCGTCGGGGCTTTCGATACTGACTTCCTGGCAGGCGCGTCCGCTGATAAGGATGCGGTTGCGATTCGCCGGGCTGGCTTCGAGGTGCGTCACGGCGTTGGGGAAAGCCGATCGCATCCAGGCTGCCAGATACCAGGCGCCGGTGCTGGGGACCTCGCCGCGATACTCCATGCGGATGGTCTCGACCGCGGCGCAGCGATGCCGTTCTTCGGGGGAAGCGTAGATGCGGGCAACCGTCTCGCGCCAGCCGGTGAGCCGCGTCCAGGCGAGGTCGGCGATGCGGATCCGGCTTGCGCGGAAGCCGTCGAGGATCCGAAGGGCGCCCTCGGGGTGGGGTGACGCGGCCGAATCGACGACAACCTTGCCCGCGATGGGGAACAGGCCGGCCGCCGTTTCCGGCGACATCCAGCGCGGTCCGCGATACCACAAAACAACCGGCAGATCCGGCGCGGCGATGGACAGCACGAGGCCGGGCACCGAGCTCATCTGGCCGGTCCCGGCGGTAATCTCGATCTGCTCGCAACAGATCTGCTGGCGGCGTCCGAACGGCATCCAGCATTGCGCGAAGACCCGCGCCTCCAGGGTGTCGTCATGACCCGCATCGAAGCGCAGGACCACGGCGCGGCTGGGATGCTCGGGCATCAGCTCGGCCAGGGTCTCGGAGGCCTTGCGGGCGTCCTCTTCATCCTCGGCGGCCACCACCAGCGTCATGGAGCAAGCGCGAAGGACGCCGCCGCTGTCCGTTTCATTCTCGCCGAGCGACACCCACAGCTCGCGCAGTTCGCTCAGCAACTTCTCGGGATTCACGGCAGCCTGGGTCATTAGGGCCTCCGCCAAACATGGCCCCGGCGGGCGAGCATTTCGTCGGCCTCAGCGGGACCCCAACTTCCGGCCGCGTAGTTGGGATAGTCGAAGGTCCGCTGTCCCCAATGGTTCAGAATCGGTTGCACCGCTCGCCAACTCGCTTCCACCATGTCCTGCCGGGTATACAACGTGGCGTCCCCGACCATGGCGTCCACAAGCAGCGTCTCGTAGGCGGACGGTGATCGCTCTCCGAAGCTCGACCCGTAGTTGAAGTCCATCGACACCGGCCGCAACTGCATTCCGGAGCCCGGGCGCTTGGAGAGGAAGCGCAGCGAGATCCCTTCTTCCGGTTGAATGCGCACGATCAGCAGGTTGGGCCGCACGCCGCCGTCGTTATTGAACAACAAATGCGGCGCTTCGTTAAATTGGATGGCGATGTCGGTGACACGCTTCGCCAGACGCTTGCCGCTGCGGACGTAAAACGGAACACCGGCCCATCGCCAGTTCTCGACGAAGAAGGTGACCGCGGCGTAGGTATCGGTCTGGGCTTTCGGGTGGACTCCGGACTCCTGGCGAAACCCTGGAACGGCGGCTCCGCCGACGCGCGCGGGACCGTACTGCCCGGCCACGGAATTCTTGCCGACCTCCTCCGGTTTCCAGATGCGAATGGCGCGCAGCAGCTTGGAGCGTTCATCTCGCACGCCGTTCGATTCGAAAGTGGCCGGCGGCTCCATGGCAATGGTGGCCATCACCTGCAGAAGGTGATTCTGAATCATGTCGCGCAGGGCGCCGGCTTCCTGATAATACGCGCCGCGGCCTTCGACGCCGATCGATTCCGCCGCGGTGATCTGGACATTGTTCACATAGCGGCGGTTCCAAAGCGGTTCGAAGATGCCGTTCCCGAAGCGGAAGGCGAGGATGTTCTGCACTGTCTCCTTGCCCAGGTAATGGTCAATGCGGTAGACCTCGGACTCGGGAAACACCTTGTGAATCGATTGATCGAGCTCGGCCGCGCTGCGGAAATCGTGCCCGAACGGTTTCTCCACCACCAGCCTCCGCCAGCCCTTTCCGCGATTCAGGCCCGCCGCGCCGATCTGTTCGATGGTGGGAGCGTAGTAGCTGGGCTGAGTGGAGAGATAAAACAGAGCGTTGCCTTCGATCTGCTCGGCGCTCTCGATCTCGGACAGTTTCGCCGAGAGTGCCTGGTACATCTTGGGATCGCCGAGGTCCCCGGGGACGTAGTAGAGTTCGCGCGCGAAGCTTTCCCAGAGGCCGGCGTCAAAGGGGCTGTTTTCCAGGTACTTTTCGACGCTCTCGCGCATTTTCTCGCGAAACTGCTCGTCGGTCATTTCGGTGCGCGAGTTTCCGATGATGGCGAACGCGGCGGGCAGCCTGCGCTCATAAGCGAGCCGGTACAAGGCGGGCACCAGCTTGCGCTTGGTCAGATCGCCGTTGGCGCCGAAAATCACCACGGCGCAGGGCGGCACGCGGCGATGGAATCGCAGCGGGTCTTCCAGAGGATGCCGGGAAGCGTCCGCGAGCGTTTCTGCTTGGGCCATGGCTAACAACATAGCAATCCGGCGAGAGGCGCCGGGGCATGCTATTCTCAGGCTGATCCCCCTTTCCCCGAAAGCTGTCGTAACTCAATCTATGGAGAATCAGGCGAACAAGACGGTGCTGGCTGTGGTCGAAGACCTTTTCTTCACCGTGAAGATTCATGAGGCGGCGAAGCGGTCCGGGTTGCGGATGCAGACCGTGAAGAGCGCGGTGGACGCGTTGCAGGGCGCCGAGAGCAGGCCAGCGCTGATTGTCCTGGATCTGAATTTCGCGGGCGTGCAGCCGCTGGATCTCATCCAGAAGCTGAAGAGCGCGCCTGAAACGCGGGATATCAGCGTGATCGGCTACTTGTCGCACGTGCAAGGCGAGCTGAAGCAGAAGGCTCAGGAGGCGGGATGCGACATGGTGCTCGCGCGGAGCGCGTTCTCGCAGAACCTGCCGCAGATTTTCAAGCGGTATGGCGGGGAGATGTAAACACTTACAGCCGGGGATCGACCGGCTCACTCTCCAGAGCCAGCACGCCGAATACGCACTCGTGAACCCTTCGCAGCGGCTCGCGAGCCTGGAAACGTTCCAGCGCCTCCATGCCCAGCGCAAACTCGCGGAGCGCAAGAGAACGCTTGGCCGCGAGTCCCCGCTTTCGCAACCGCGGCAACTGGTCGTCGGCCGTGTATTCAGGTCCATAGATGATACGCAGGTACTCCCGCCCCCGGCACTTCATCGCGGGCTGAACCAATCCCTTTGGCCCTCGCGTCAGGAAATCGAGAGGCTTCACGACCATTCCCTCGCCGCCGCCGGAGGTCAAACGTTCCCACCAGCGGCACGAATCCGCGACGGAGGTGGGATCGGCAAGGTCGACTTCCCGGAAGGCCGTCGAAACCAGGAAGTCTGGATCCGCGGCGGTGAGGCGGCGAAGCGTCTCCATGTGCCAGCGGTTCGTTTGTCCACTGTGAACCGCGCCCTCAGACGCCAGCAAGTGGAAAGGCGCAAGACGGTAGTCCGCCAGGGAATGGACTGGCCAGCAGTAGCGTCGATACGCCTGCCGATACTTGCGTACCCGCTCCAACCTCTGCGCGTAGCCGGCCGCCAGGTGCGAGGCGGCCGGACTGCGTTCCGCGGCCCGAACCACGGCTTCCAGCGAATGGATACCGGCCGCGGCGACCGACGCGTACTGAAGACGCAGTAAGTCCAACGCCTTCGCGGACCACGGCATCAGTTCGCAGTCCAGACAAAACCAGTCGGTCTGAAACTCCTCCCAGAATCCGGCGTTTGAGATCGCGGACTGAACGCGTTCGATGAACGCGGCCTCGTCCGTCAGCGTGGAGAAGAAGGGCCGACCGGTTCGGGTAAAACACACTCCGGCGCGGCCATCCGCAGCGCCGAAGCGACGGCGCGCGGCGCTGGAGTCGCGACATGCCACGACGATCGCGCGGGACCCCATATGCTTCTCCTGGCAAATTACCCTGGCGACGCCGTTCTTGCGAAAGTACTCAAAGGCCTCGGAAGGATATTCAAGAAAGTCAGGCAGCGTCGAAGTCTCGCTCGGCGACATGGTGGGCGGCAGATAAATCAACCAGTGCGGATCGGTTGCGAAGCGGCTCATTACCTCCAGCGCGGCCACGGCGTTTTCCGCGCGGATGGTGACGTTCCGCTGCAAACGAGTCTCGATGATGCGCTTGCCGGTGACGTCTTCCAGATCGAGAACATCGTCGACAATCTGCTGGCTGGTGCGTGCCGCGGGGGTCCGGAACGGGCGGATCGGATGGGCGTACTCCCGCTCGGCGACCACTGAAATAAACTCCAGCTCCGGGTAACGGAGCGCGGTCAACTTGCCGCCAAACACCGCTCCGGTGTCTATGTTCACCGTATTGTTCAGCCATTCGGGCTCCGGGACGGGAGTGTGCCCGTACACGACCTTGGCCTTGCCTCGATATTCAGCCGCCCAGTTATAACGGATCGGCAGCCCGAATTCGTCCGTTTCTCCGGTGGTTTCTCCGAAGAGACAGAACTCGCGGACCGCTCCCGAGCCCCTGCCATGCATCTCTTCGCGAAGTCCTGCGTGGGCGACCACCAGGCGGCCCCCGTCGAGTACGTAATGGCTGATCAAGCCGTCCAGGAACGAGGCAACGCGGGCGCGGTCCGCCGCGGGGAGCGTTTCCAGCTCCGCGATTGACTGTTCCAGACCATGCCTTACCTGAACCTGCTTTCCACGCAGCCATCGCACAAGCTTGACATCGTGATTGCCGGCGACGCAGAATGCCTGCCCCGCTTGAATCATGTTGCGGACGATGCGCACGGTATCCAGCACCGCGGGTCCGCGATCCACCAGATCGCCGACAAAGACAGCCTTGCGGCCCGACGGGTGCCGCCACACTTCGTTTCCCCAGGGTGACTCCAGTTGTTCCAACTCACCCGGACACCAATCCAACTGACGCAGCAGGAAGCGCAACTCCGCGGCGCAGCCATGCAGGTCTCCGATAATGTCGAAGGGGCCGTTGTCGTGCTTCTTGTTGTTCCACAGAGGGGTGCGGCGGATCTCCGCGGCGGGATCCTCACCGCTCAGGATGTGGACATACCGGAAGCCCTCGCGATCCAGGCCGCGCAGGCCCCGCCGCATTTCGGTCAACTGCCGGCGCACCACATGCGGTCCGAAATCGCGGTTGGGACGGCTGGAGTTCCGCTCCAGGCATACCTTCTCCGGCGTATCGATCACAATCGCGACCGCGAAGCAATGATGCTTCCGGGCGGCATCCACCAGCTTCTTGCGGTCCTCCCGGCGCACGTTGGTGGCGTCCACCACCGTCAGCTTGCCGCGGGCCAGGCGCTTGTCGACCAGATAATACAGCGCGTCGAACGCGTCAAGCGTGGCTGCCTGGTCGTTTTCGTCGTCGCTTACGAGCCCGCGGAAGAAATCCGATGAGAGTACTTCGGAGGGCAGGAAGTGCTTGCGGGCGAATGTCGACTTGCCAGACCCCGACGCGCCCACCAGGGCAACCAAGGCCAGTTCGGGGATCTCGATGGTCTTCATGCCACCTCTTTTCGAGCGGCCGGCTCTTCGGAAATGGAGAAGAGAGCCATCTGCGTCGGCGCGCCGTGCTCCTCATCCAACGGACCCACCGGCTCGAACCGAACGCGGTATCCGAAGCGCTTAGCCGCAGCCTCCGCCCATTGCGCGAATTCCGCCCTGGTCCATTCAAAGCGATGGTCCGCATGACGGAACCGTCCGGGCGGTAAGGTCGGAAAAAGGACGTTGTACTCGCGATTGGGCGTGGTGATCATCACGTGACGGGGGCGAGCAAACTCAAACAGCACCCGCTCCAGGGCCGCCAGGCGCGCTGGATCGAGGTGCTCGATCACTTCGGTCAAGACGGCGGCATCGAATCCGCTCAGCCGGCGGTCGCGATAGAGCAGCGAGCCCTGGAACAGCTCGATTCGCCGACGCTGACGTTCGGGCATGCGATCCAGACGCAGCCGCCGGTGGGCGATGTCCAGCGATCGGTGACTGACATCCATGCCCGCGAGCCGTTGGAGGCTTCGATCGGCCAGGAGGCGGCGAAGCAGCCGGCCTTCCCCGCATCCGAGATCGACCACGGTGCTGGCCCCCAATTCGCTCAATCGCGCGGCTACCGTCTTCAGCCGTTGCGTGTGCAGCGTAAGAGGCCGCTCCAGATCCCTCTCCGCCGCCGTCGCCTTCTCAGTGCGGGTTTCCGCCGCCTCCACGGAGGCAGACTCGTCTTCCAGTAAACGGGCCAAAGCCTGGTCAACCAGCGATGACCGGCGCTTCAAATAACGGGTCACGATCAACTGCCGCTCCGGATGGGAGTTCAACCAGCCTTCGCCATGGCGGAGAAGCTTGTCTACTTCGGCATCCCCGACGTAGTAATGCTTGTCGTCGTCGAGCACGGGCAGCAGCACGTAGAGATGGGAAAGGAGATCATGTACCGTTGCCGCTCCAACTAGCGTCAGCCGGAAGTAGCGGCTCTCGCCCCAGTCCGGGAAAGCAGGGTCCAGCGGCAACGGCGCTGCTTCCACGGTATAGCCGAGCGGCTCGAACAGTTTCCGCAGCACCGGCGCGCCCCCTCGCGCACGGACTACTTCAACAGCGGCGCTTAACGCCAGCTTTCGCTCCACGAGACCGGGACGTGCGCCGCAGCGTCCCGCGAGCGCGGTGCTGAACATGCGTCCCATGGCGACGGTGAGATATGAGGAAGCGACATACGGCCGGTCATTAACGTAATCTTCCAACTGCTGAGCGCCGCGCACCAGTTCCACGGGGTTGATCTCAAGAACCAGACACGCCGTGCATCGGTCTGCTTCCGCCGATGAATAGAAGACGTGCGCCCGCCCGAACGTCAGGTCCGACGTGTGCAAGTTCGCGGGGTTCTTGTGCAGAAGGTATCCGAGATCGGTTGCCGGGGTCGTTTCGTTCGTGATGCTGAAAAGCACGGTTACACCTTCGCCTGTTGCGAATTCTGGCTGTAGGGGCGGGATTCGAACCCGCAGTCTCCTGATTAACAGTCAGGCGCCTTACCAGTTTGGCTACCCTACAATATCCTGGTTGGCCCGGCGGGATTCGAACCCGCTACCGGGCGGTTAAGAGCCGCCTGCTCATCCTCATGAGCTTCAGGCCATTACCTCGAGCACACTTCGGACAGTCTCCCCCGCAGGAGGAATCTCACCGGAAACCCATCCCGAAAATGCAAAAAGGGCGGCCTTCTCGGTGGCCGCCCTTCTGGAAACTTGATCAATCCAAGAACGGTCAGGTCACCCCATGGAAGCCCCGATTCGCAAGGTATAGAGGATTGTTCTCCACCGAGCGGCCGCATTTGGATTTATATTGCACGAATTCCATGCTAACCCAAGTTGAAGGACATTTCAAGAGCATCTGGAAGCGCTGGACGCTAACGGCGTCAGGACTTGTTCCCCAGAACGCCCGACCCCTCGCAGTGCGCGTGAGGATCACAAGCGCCGAGCCGATAATTGCCAATTCCGGAAGAAATTCGTGCCGTGGATCGGGAAGGACTAGCCGGACCGGAAGAGGAGTTTGGTTCCCTTCCGGGGAACGAAAACGTTCACTATCGCATCTACCGTGGGGTCTGAAATATCAGATTTCTGAGCTTCCCGTTCTTCCGGCTGCCTCTTAGTTCTGTATTGGTGGAACGGAGTTCTGCGGCCCGCCGCAGGATAACGGAGGACGCTCCGCGCCGGGACGGGACATCGGAAACGGGGATGTTAATGTGGCTGCTCATCGGATGGCCGCCGCAGGCGTGCGGGCGCTCCGCACCAAGACACCTGGCTTTCGCAGCGGATACGATGGCAATGGCGGTGAGGGTGGGATTCGAACCCACGGAACCCGCAAAGGTTCAACGGTTTTCGAGACCGCCCGATTCAACCACTCTCGCACCTCACCGGGCCTCTCCCATTGTACGCACACCGCCCTCAAGTTGCGCAAACCCAGGCGAGCCGCTACCATGAGAAGTGCGCGCCCGTAGCTCAGTTGGATAGAGCGTCTGGCTACGAACCAGAAGGTCGCATGTTCGAGTCATGCCGGGCGCACCACCCTCCTGTTCGTAAATCACCCCTCCCCGATCTGGCATCATAGTAGGCCATGTTGAACCAACAATGGCTGCTGGCCGCCCGGCCCAAGGGCGACATCCAGGACTCCGACTTCCGCTGGAATGAAGCCAAGCTTCCCCCGCTGGGCGAGGGTCAGGTGCGGGCTCGCAACCTGTACCTTTCGCTCGACCCCACGAACCGGGTGTGGATGAACGAAGCAGCCTCCTATCTGCCCGCCATTCCGCTGGGTGACGTGATGCGCGGCGGCACGATTGCCATCGTGGAGGAGTCGAGGAATCCGGGGTTCGCGCCAGGGGACATTGTACAGGGGCTCGGCGGCTGGCAGACCTATTGGGTCGGCGACGGCGCGGGGATGTCCAAGACGCCGCGGCTGCCCGGCGGGCTGCCGCTGACCGCCTACTTCGGAGCTCTCGGACACATCGGCTTCACCGCGTACTTCGGGCTGCTCGACATCGGGCAGCCCAAGCCGGGCGAAACGCTGGTGGTATCGGCGGCGGCCGGCGCGGTGGGCTCGCTGGTCGGGCAGATCGGCAAGATTCACGGCCTCCGCGTGGTGGGGATCGCCGGATCCGATGACAAGTGCCGTTGGATCGTGGACGAGCTCGGCTTCGACGCCGCCATCAATTACAAGACTGAAGACGTGGGCAAGGCCCTCGATCGCCACTGCCCGAACGGGATCGATATCGACTTCGAGAATGTCGGCGGCCCGATCATGGACCAGGTTCTGATGCGGATCAACAAGTTCGCGCGCGTGGTGCTGTGCGGCATGATCTCCGGCTATAACTCGTCCAAACCGCAGCCTGGCCCGTACGCGTTCGGCAACATCCTGATGAAGAGCGCTAAGGTGCAGGGATTCATCGTGATGGACTACGGCGCGCGATTCGGCGAGGCGGCGCAAGCGATCATTCCCTGGATTCTTCAGGGCAAGCTGAAGTTCAAGATCGACATGGTGGACGGCCTACACAACGCTCCGGCGGCGCTGCGCAGGCTTTTTGACGGGTCGAATACGGGGAAACTGCTGGTGAAGGTTTCGGAAGAGTAGACCGGTCGTGAAGAAGCTTGTACTAGTACTTCCTCTTGCTCACTTCTCTTGTAGTCCCAAATGGTCGAATCTATAATCGTCGCACGGAGGAACTCCACGTGATAAGAACGAACCCGTTCGTTGCGGGGATTTTTTTAGCCTGTCTGCCGATGGGCGCGGCGGTTTTCACTTTCGACAACCTGACTGAAGGGACTGCGGTTCCCTTCACCGACACTCAAGACGGCATCACCGCCAGTTTTACTCAGACCGGCGCCACCTTTCTGGTCGAGTCTACCTTTCTGGCGACCTTGACTGGAAATGTGCTGTTGGACGCCGATGACCAACTGGGCGTTCTGACGGTGAATTTCAACCAGAACCTGGCGGTCGTGAACTTCGGCTTTGCCACCAACGGAATCGGCACATTGACTCTAACCGCCTTTCTGAACGGACAGCAGACTTGCACGGCGACAACCTCAGGAGGAATTCCCCCTGGGGCCAACTTCCCCGAGGGGTCCATCGGATGCCAGACCGGAACCTTCAACTCGATCCAGATCTCCTCGACCGCCCCGGATTTCGCGATTGACAATCTGACCGTGCGCGCGGAGAACGTACCCGAGCCCGCGACACTCGGCCTGGCCGGAGTGGCGCTGGCTGCGCTCGCGTTGCGCCGCCGTGCTGTAAACCGGGCTTTCCTGCGGTAGCATATTACGCAGGAGAATTTCACAAAGTGAAACTTGGACGAAGTATTGCAGCTTTCCTGGTGATGATCGGCCTTCTGGCCGGCGCCTCAGTTGTCTACGCGCAGAAGCCTACTACCGTGATCCACGTGATCAACGTGAAGTGGAAGGCGGACGCGAAGCCGGAGCAGATCAAGGCGGCTTTGGCCGCGGCGGAGGCTCTGCCTTCGAAGTACCCCGGAATCAAGCGCGTCTGGACCAAGAACATCAAGTTCCAGATGAAGCCGGATTTTGACATGGCCATCGTAATGGAGTTCGAAAGCGAAGCCGCGCTGCAGAAGTACACGGATTCGCCCGCCCAGAAGGAATTTTACAAGTCGTATCTCCCGACTCGCGAGGAGAGCCGGACCAACGACATCACCAACTAATCCGAGCGGGTGGCAACAGCAAGGCCGGCGCACCCGCGGGTGCGCCCTTTGTTTTCCAAATCAAGTCAGCGAGCTGGAATCAGGCGGATCAAGCCGATATTCACACTTAAGTCTCTCGGATCGCCCAGGGCTTTCCATACCGGCGAGGCTTTGATTTCGATATCGTACAGGCCCGCCGGCGGGAGCATTGCTTCCACAACAAATAGACCGGGACGGCTGACGTCCCAGCGCAAATCGGCGCCATTCGCTCGGGCGCGCAACTCCACCGGGACGTGACCCTCACTCGCGTGACCCCGGATTCGCAGCGTCTGCGGACCGGGCGCCGCGGGAACCAGGATTACGGAAGCGCGCGAGCCCATCCAGCGATACTTGTTTCCGAAAACGCCCTCCAGCGCATGCCACCCCGTTCCCAGCTTGCTTTCATGGCCAGGAAGCGAGAAGTCGATGATGTCGGAGCGATCGCCCGGATATAGCTCCTGTTTATCGGTAGAGCGCAGCAGATTGTACACGCCGCCCTCATTCGCGGCTGCATAGTCACAAGCAACGCATCGAAGGCACTGGGTGGAGTCGCGCTCCATCAGCTTGCCGCAATCGGGGCACTGCAGCACGCTCTCGAACCGGTCCGGCGCAAACGCGAGGTCGCTCTTCCCGGCTTTGCGGCACGCCGCGGCCAGCGTTCCTCCCAGCAGGCGCGCCGGCACCCAATCGGTGCCGTGCCTGTCGATCCTGCGTCCCGCGGCGCGCATCCAACGCTCCGCCCATCCCCGCTGCGGCACGAAAACGTCGTAGCGATGCTCCGCGAAGTGCTTCGTAACCAGCGCATGCCAGTCGCTGAGGCGCATGGTGTGGTTTTGGTGGATCCCGAAGCTCTCCTCCTGATCCGCGCCGATCACGTCCTTCACCACAAACCCCAGAAGCCCGGACCGGAAGAGCCAGCGCTCCAGCGGCGTCATCTGTTCGACGTACGGAGCACGATAAAGCCGCAGCGACAGCATGCGGCGCAGGGGTTCCTCGGCGAAAAGAAACGCGCCTCCGGGCGCGAGCACGCGCACTACCTCGCGAAACACCGCGTCAATGTCCTGGAACTGCGAAAGCATCTGGAACGCGAGCACCAGGCGCAGCGAGCCGTCGCGAAAGGGCAGCCGCAGAGCATCGCCGGCGATCCGCACGGGCGATTTCTCGAATCCCATCGCTTCCCGCAGCGCCAGCCCGTGCCGCAGGGAATCCGCCGAAATGTCCAGCGCGAACCCCTCGCCGCCGAACTCATTGGCAAGCATGTAGGAGGAGTGCCCGGCGTTCGCGCCGATCTCCAGGAATGGCGAGAGCGGCTGGAGGAAATCCAGGTGCTTGCGGATCAGCCCTCCGCGGCGGGCGTTCTCCTCGGCGTAGACGCGAAAAACGCGCTCCGGCTCGCCGAGCGAGGCGAAGTTGTGGAACTCCACCTGCGCGCGCTTCACTGCAAGCGACTGAGACTCCGGGGTTGCCATGGAGGGTTGCTCTCTTATCCTAGCGGAGTCGAGAAGCGCCATCGCGTGCAGATAGTCATCTCAAGTGACTATAATGGAAGCATGAAGAAAATCGCGGCCGCCAAATTTAAGGAGCACTGTCTGGCGCTGCTTAGCTCCGTGGATCGGGAGGGCATTCTGATTACGAAGCGGGGCAAGCCAGTGGCTCGCCTGCTGCCCGCGGAAACGAGTTGCGCGGACCTGATCGGATCCGCTAAAGGCGAGCTCACGATTCACGGGGATATACTCTCCACCGGAATCCGCTGGAATGCTGAATCTTGACACGCACATTCTGCTGCACGCTTTGACCGGCGATCTTAGACCAGCGGAACGCCGTGTGCTTTCGGCGGACCAGTGGAGCATCTCCGCGATTGTTCTGTGGGAAATCACAGAGCTTGCGCAGCTAGGGCGAATATCGGTGGGGCTTGACGATGCGAATGTCGCCTCGGCATTCGCCCGAGTGCAGGTATGGCCGATCACTGTGGACATCTGTCGCGCGCTCGGCAAGCTCGATTTTCGCGCAGACCCCGCCGATGAGATCATCGCGGCCACTAGTCTCCATCACAACGTTCCGCTGGTAACGCGCGATCGCAATCTTCTCGCGTCGCGCGTCGTTCCGCTTGCCAGACTTTAGCCTTCATCGACCAAAGATAAACCGTGCCCGCCTCGGGTCCGCCGCGCCGTGCAGAACGCCGTCGTCACCAACCAGGATCACTGTGGGCGACGAGCCGTTGGACCAGTCCCCCGCACCGCGAGCCTTGTGACCCATCGCGTTTAAGGAATCGATCACCGTCTTGGCAACGCGGCCTTCCAGATTCACGCGTCCCGGCGTGAATTCGTGGAAGCCGAACGAGCTGTAGAAATGTTCGCTTTGAAAACGCGGCGCCTCGGCGGCCTCCTGCGGAGTCATGTTGAACTCGATGATGTTCAGCAGCACCTGCAGCATGGCCTGATCCTGATTGTCGCCGCCCGGCGTCGCCATCACCAGGAAGGGTTTCCCGTTCTTCGTGACCAGAGTCGGCGACAGGGTCACGCGCGGACGCTTGCCCGGCGCGAGCTCGTTGGCGTGTCCGGGAGTCAGCACGAAGCTCTGCAGCCGGGTGGACAATGGAATCCCGGTGTCGCCCACGATTACGCTCGGCAGCCACGCCCCACTGGGAGTTCCGGAAAACATATTGCCCCAGCGATCGACAGCGCTGATGCTCGTGGTGTCCTGCGCCGTGCTGACGCCCGACGGCTTCTCGGGAAGACGGATCGGCAAGCCGATCTCGCCCGGCCGCGACTCGAGTGACGCCTGCGGCTGGATCTGCTTGCGCCGCGCGGCCGCGTAATCCTTCGAAAGCAGCTTCTCCTCGGGGATCGTGGAAAACTTCGGATCGCCGTAGTATGCGTCGCGATCGGCGAAGGCCAGCTTTACCGCCTCGATCACGGTGTGCAGATACTCCGCCGAGTTGTGCCCCATAGCCCGCAGGTCGTAGCCCTCTAAAATGTTCAGCGCCTGCAGCATCACCGGACCCTGCGTCCAGAAGCCGGGCTTGTAGATTTCGTACCCCTTATAAGTCACCGATCGCGGCTGGTCTTCCTCGGCGCGGAACTTCGCCAGATCCTCATAGGCGATCAGGCCGCTGTTCTCCTCGCTGAACTTCGCGATCTTCTTTGCAACTTCGCCCTTGGCCCAAGCCTCCCGCACGGCCTGAATCTTCTTCGCCCGGTTGCCGCGAGCCCGCTTCTCCACCTGGACCAACTGCTTCAGGGTGGCCGCTAAAGTCGGCATCTTCACGATCTCGCCGCGCCGCGGCATCACGCCCTCGGGGTAAAAGAAGCGGCTGGAATCCGGCCAGGAGTTCATGGTGCGCCGGAAGCCCGGACTGGCCAACATGCCCGCGAACTCCTCCGCGATCGGGAATCCTTCGGCGCATTCAATGGCGGGAGCGATCACTTCCGCGAACGATTTCGTTCCGTACTTCTCCAGCGCCAGCAACAACCCGTCCACCACGCCAGGCGTGATCGCGGAACGGAGACCCTGCACCGGGATCGGCGGCATGCCGCCCGGGTCTTCCCAGAATTCGCTCTTGCGCGCCTTGAAGAACTCGGGGGTCGCCTTCGCCGGCGCGACCCCGATGCCAGAAATCGCGACAACGGGCTTGCCGGCCATCTTGATCAGGATCGGCATCTCGCCGCCCAGGCCGAACCGGCTTTGCTCGGTAACGCCCGCCGCGAAGGTCGCGGCCACTCCGGCATCGACGGCGTTTCCGCCCGATGTCAGCAGGCGATAACCGGCCTCCACCTCCTGGTTATTGGCGGCGCCGATCATCTCCCGCGTGCCGCGCACCGGAGGAAACATCGTGGAGCGCTGCGCGGCCAGGTCAACGGCCAGAAGCGCCAGAACTGCGAGCGAGCGGTGGAGATGGCTCATGTTGTTATCGTCCTACTTTCCGACAGGCGGCGGTACTTCCGCAACAGCTCGTACATCACGATGCCGCCCGCCGTGGCGACATTCAAGGAGTGCTTTCGCCCCAGCATGGGAATCCGGATATGCCGGTCACACAACGCCAGCAATTCCGGACGGAGACCGTCCACCTCATGTCCGAACATCACGCAAACTGGAAAGTGCGGCTGCCAGTCGAATAGGTCAACGGACTGGACGCTCGTTTCCACGGCGGCGATTTCGTAACCGGCCCGCCGCAGCGAACGCGCCGCCTCCAACGCCTCGACATGATGCTCCCATGGGACGCAGTCTTCAGCGCCTAGGGCGGTTTTCGCGATTTGCTTCTTCGGTGGGTAGGCGGTGATGCCGCACAGATGCAGGCGCTCCAGCCCCACTCCGTCGGCGGCCCGGAAGAACGCGCCCACGTTGTACATGCTGCGGACGTTGTCCAGCAGGACGGCCGCCGGCAGCTTCAGGCCTTCATAGACCGCGGCGCCGCGCGTGGCGGCGAAAGGAAGCCGGTCCGTCACTTCACCACGAGATTGACCAGCTTGTCCGGCAGCACGATCACCTTCACCACCTGCTTGCCGTCCAGGTAGGCCTGCACTTTGGGATCCGCCAGCGCGATGCGCTCCACATCCTCCTTGGGCAATCCGAAACTGACCATCAACCGCCCGCGAACCTTTCCGTTCACCTGAACCACGATCTCCGCCGCATCCTCCTGCGCCAGATCCGGATCGAACGCCGGCCACGGCTGCCGGAACACCGGCCCGGTACGCCCGATTTCCTCCCACAGTTCCTCGGCGATGTACGGCGCAAACGGCGCCAGCAACTGGATGTAAGCGGGAAGGATCTGGCCCATCGCTTCGCGCGACAGCTTTTCCTCCTGCGCGTACAGCTCGTTGGTCAGCTCCATGATCGCGGCGATGGACGTGTTGAAATGCCAGCGATCGGTGAAGTCGTCGGTAATTTTGCGGATCGTCTGGTGGAGCTTGCGAAGGGCTTTCCGATCCGCCGCGGGATCAGAGGCCCACTGCGCGCGGTCCGCGTTCCGGGTCACCAGCCGGTACACGCGGTCCAGGAAGCGGCGCTGCCCGCCGACGCTCGCCTCGTTCCACGGCATGTCCTTCTCCGGGGGAGCGGCGAACAGCACAAACAGGCGACAGGTGTCCGCGCCGTACTTCGCCACCATCTCGTCCGGATCCACCACATTGCCCTTGGACTTCGACATCGCCGAGCCATCCACGCCCAGCACCATGCCTTGCGTGAACAGGTTCGCCGCAGGCTCATCGTTCTGGATCAGGCCGATGTCGCGCATCACTTTGGTCCAAAATCGCGAGTAGATCAGGTGCAGGATTGCGTGAGTGACGCCGCCGATGTACTGGTCGATCGGGAACCAGCGGCGGATGATCTCAGAGTCGAACGGCGCCGCGGAGTTGTGGGGATCGCAGTACCGATAGAAATACCACGACGAATCGACGAACGTGTCCATGGTATCGGTCTCCCGGCGCGCGGCGCCGCCGCACTTCGGACAGGCGACGGAGCGGAACTTCGCAACGTTCTCCAGCGGCGATTTCCCCTGCCCCGTGATCTCGACATCCAGCGGCAGCAGCACCGGCAGGTCGGACTCGGGCACCGGCAGAACGCCGCAGGCCTCGCAGTGGATCATGGGAATCGGCGTACCCCAATACCGCTGGCGCGACACGCCCCAATCCTTGATCCGAAACGTGGTGGCAGCCTGGCCGAAGCCGTTCGATCGCGCGTGTTCCGCCATCCGGACGCGAGCATCCTCGCTGCTCAGACCCGACCACTGTCCCGAATTCTCCACGATTCCGTAGTCGGTGAACGGCTGTTTGACGATATCGGGCAATTCCTTATCCGCCGGGCGAACCACGGCGCGAATGTTGATCCCGAACTGCTTGCAGAACTCGAAGTCGCGTTCGTCGTGCGCCGGCACGGCCATGATCGCACCCGTTCCGTAGCCCATCAGCACGAAATTGCCCACCCATACCGGCACTCGCTCCCCGCTGAACGGGTTGAACGCGTACGCGCCCGTGAACACACCCTCCTTGGGAACATCGCCGGGACCCTGCTGCGCGCGGGCATCGATCATCTGCTTGATACGAGCCTTCGTCTCCGGAGAAGCGACGAGCTTGCCGGTAAAGGGATGCTCCGGCGCCAGAATGACGCAGGTGGCGCCGAAGATAGTGTCGATGCGCGTGGTGAACACGCGGACGGTATCGCCCGTCTCCAAACGGAAATCCACCTCCGCGCCTTCGCTCTTGCCGATCCAGTTGCGCTGCATGGTCAGAACGCGCTCCGGCCAGCCGCCTTCCAGCGAGCGGATGCATTCCAGCAGTTCGTCGGCGAAGGCGGTGATCTTCAGGAACCACTGATCGAGCGCACGCTGCTCCACCGGCGTCGTTTCATGACGCCAGCAGCAGCCGTCCACCACCTGCTCGTTCGCCAGGACCGTCGCGCACTCCGGACACCAGTTCACCAGCGCCTTCTTGCGGTAGGCAAGCCCGCGCTCGTACATCTTCAGGAAGAACCACTGGTTCCAGCGGTAATACTCCGGCTCGCAGGTCGAGACCTCGCGCCGCCAGTCGATCCCGAAGCCGAGGCGATGCATCTGCGACTTCATGGTCGCGATGTTTTCGAGTGTCCATTCGCGCGGAGGACGCTTGTTCTTGATCGCGGCGTTCTCCGCCGGCAGGCCGAAGGCATCCCAGCCCATCGGATGCAGAACGTTGTAGCCCCGCATCCACATGTAGCGGGCCAGCGCGTCGCCGATCGAGTAATTCCGCACGTGCCCCATATGGAGCTTGCCGGACGGATACGGCAGCATCTCCAGGACGTAGTATTTCTCGCCTGGCGCGTCGTCATCGGCGTGGTAGTGCGGCGAATCCTGCAGCCGCTGCTGCCACTTCAACTCGATTTCGTTGTGGTCGTACGACTTTTCCGGCATAGCTGTTTCAGTGCTTCCACGTCTTTCCGGGCATCCTCGATGGTCTCGCGTGGTGTTTCGAGAATGAACGCCTTGGCGCGCAACTTGGGATGTTGGAGAAAGCGGCGAAACCCGGTCTCTCCAATATAGCCTTTGCCGATATTCTCATGCCGATCTACATGGCTGCCCCTCGGCGACTTGGAATCGTTCGCGTGGATCACCGGGATGTTGCCAAGCCCCAGCAGGCGATCCATGTCCGCGATCGTCTGCTGGAACCCGGTGTCGGAAAGAATGTCGTACCCGGAAACCAGGGTGTGGCAGGTGTCGATGCAGAAACCAACTTTCAGCTCCGTCATCCCGGTCAGGTAATCGCGCAGCACCGCGAGTTCCTCGAAGCAGCCGCCCAGTTGCGTTCCCGCGCCGGCCGTGTTTTCGAGCAGCAGCGTCAGTCCCGTGGTGTCGAGTCCTGCCGCGGCCGCCTGAATCGACTCCAGCACGTGGAGCACCCCCTGTTCGAGTGACAGGCCGCGGTGGTTACCCGGATGGGCAACCAGATATTCGGCGCCGATCGCCAGGGCGCGTTCCAGTTCGCCCCGGAACGCCTCCACCGACTTGGCTCGGATCTCATCCTCCGCGGCGGCGAGATTGATCAGATAGCTGTCGTGAATCACCAGCGGAAACAGGTCGTGCTTCTCGCGAGCCCGGCGCAGCGCCAGAATGTCGGAGAGCCGCGGGACCGAGGCCTTCCACTGTCGCGGGCTGGAAGAGAAGATCTGAAACGTGTTGCCCCCGGCCTCCACACACTGCGCCGCCGCGTGCTCCAGCGACCCGGAGATCGAAGTATGCAGTCCGATTCTCAGGCAGGCGCTCCGTAGAAGTTCTTCTCCCAGCCATGTTTGCGCAGCTTTTCGAGTGTCGCCTGGTCGAGTGGACCCTTCCGCGATACGCCGCAATTCGCCTCGACATGCGCGGTCTTGCGCATTCCCGGAATCACGGTGGAAACCGCGGGATGCGAGATCACGAACCGCAACGCGAGCTCGGGCAGCGGTCCCGGAACATCGGCCTGCAGCGCGCGCACGCGCTCCGCCACCTGTTTCTTCCGGTCGCCGGCGAAATAGCGATTGCGGAAGTCGCCCTCCGGGAACGTGGATTCCGGCGTGATGTTTCCGGTAAGCGCCCCTTCATCCAGCGGCACTCGCGCCAGGACGCCCACGCGACCTTCCTGGCACAGCGGAAAGAGGTTGCGCTCCGGGGACTGATCGAAGATGTTGTAGATCACCTGAACGGCATCCACCAGCCCGGTGCGGATCGCCTCCAGCGCCGTGTCCGGCTGATGATCGTTGATCGAGATCCCGAACGCCTGAATCTTGCCGGACCGTTTCAGATCCTCCACGGCGCGGCGCCACTCGTCACTCGCGGCAAAGCCCGGGTCCCAAACGTGACACTGCTGCAGGTCGATCGTCTCCAGATTCAGGTGCCGCAGGCTCTGCTCCGTCGTTTCGATGATATGAGCGTAGGGGAAAACATCGGCGATCGGGACGCCGGGTATGGCCGGCCAGCGCATGTTCTTGGGCGGCGTCTTGGTGGCCACATAGATCTTGCCCGGAGCCTCTCGTACCGCCTGCCCCACGATCCTCTCGCTATGCCCGTCTCCGTAAACCAGGGCAGTATCGATGAAGTTGACGCCGAGCTCAATGGCCCGCCGCAGGGACCGCAGGGACTCCTGGTCATCGTTGCCCTGCCACAGCTTGCCTCCGATGCCCCAGGCTCCATAGCCGATTTCGCTGACCTCCATCCCCGTCTTGCCAAGCGGCCGGTATCGCATTTTTCCAGGATAATGAAGTCAGCAGCTATGTATCGCATCCTGGCGTTCCTCGCGTTGGTTTCGGCACTCCTCGCCGAGGGCAACTTCCGCCTCTTTCTGAAGGACGGGACGCACCACCTGGTGCGCGAGTACAGCGTCCAGGGCGATCGAGTCCGCTACTACAGCGTCGAACGAAGCGATTGGGAGGAAATCCCGGCGGAACTGGTGGACCTGAAGCGCACCGAGAAGATCCGCCAGGAGCGCGCCGCGGAGGAGAAAGACCGCCGCGCCGCCGACCAGGCCGAGGAAACTGCGGAACGCGAGATCCGCAAGGAGATCGAGCGCATCCCGGTGGAGCCCGGCGTGTACCTGCCGGATGGCGAAAAGATCACCGCCCTTACTGCCTCGGAAATGAAGGTGACCACCAGCAAGGGCCGCAAGGTGCTGCAGGTGCTCGCGCCCATCCCCATCATTCCCGGCAAAGGCACAGTGGAGGTTGACGGCGAACGTTCCAAGACCATCCTGCCCATGGATCGCCCCGAATTCTTCGTCCGCGTGGGCGAGGAACTCCGCTTCAGCATCGTGCGCATGAAGCCCAAAAAGGGCGCGCGTATCGTGGAAAATCTGCAAATTATCCCTGTGGCGAATGAGACCATCGAGGAGCGCGATGAAGTGCCGGTGTTCCGGCACCAGGTGGCGCCCGACCTGTTCAAGCTGTGGCCTCAATCTCCCCTGGAGCCCGGCGAGTACGCCGTCATCGTGTTCCGCGAGGGCAAGGTCGAGCTGCAGGTTTTCGACTTCGCCCGGCGCTAGGAGCTACTTCTTCTTTGCCGTCGCCGCGTCGCCGCCCACCACGCGGCTGGCGAAGTAGTTCAAAACCTTCGCCTCATTGCGCGCGACTTCGTAGTACGCCGCTTTCAGCAACTGGTCCTTGCGGTTGATCAAGGTCTCGCGAATCGTCTGCTGCACTTTCGGGTCGTTCAATTCCCGCTGTCCGGCAGGCTCCTTCGAAACCAGCTTGAAAATGCGATACCCCTCCTGCGTCTTCAGTATGGGCGTGATCTGTCCCGGTGCCAGTGCCATGATCCCCTTGCGCAACTCAGGATTGGCGCGCTCCAACGTCGACTCCGCGATGAATCCCATGTCGCCGCCATTGGGAGCCGTTTGCGAATCCTCCGAATAATTCTGCGCCAGTTGCCCGAAGTCCTCACCCTGCCGGACACGGGACTCGAGCATCTGGATCTTCTTGCGAGCCTGCTCGTCGTTCGGCGCCTTGTCGTTCTTCAAATTGCGAACGTTCGGATCGGCCTGGGGCGTCACCAGGATCTGCGCCAAATGCACCTGCGGCTCCGCGAGGTTGAAGCTCGCCTTGTTCGAGGTGTAGAAATCCGTGATGTCCTTGTCCGCGATGTTGATCTTCGAAGTGATCTCTTTGTTGAACAGCTTCTGAATGCTCAGATCGCGGCGAAGTTGCGCCTTCAAATCTTCAACGCTCAGCTTGCGGTTGGCAAGCTGCTTCTGGAACTCCTCCTGGGTGTACGGCGCCTTCAACTCGTTGAACTTCGTTTCCACCTCGGAGTCCGCGGCCATCAGGCCCTGCTTCTCTGCCCGCTGCAGCATGATCTCGTTGTCGATCATGCTTCGCAGCACTTCCAGCTTCTGGATGGTGACCTGATCGTCGCTGGGCTTTTCGCCCGCGCCGACAAACTGCGACTGAAACTGCTTGTCGAGTTCCGCGAACGTAATCGCCCGGCTGTTTACAGTGGCTGCAACGTTCGCCGGAGCGGATCGGGAACAGGCCGCGAATAAAACCAGGGACAAAACCGTGACGGGGACCGCCCAGCGCGCGTTCTTCATTCGTATCTCCTGAGTTTACAGCACTCTCGCCCGTTTCCGGGCGGCGCCCGGCAAAGTATGATGTCCTGAGCATGACGGACTTCGAAAAACTCGGGCAGTTCTATCTGGGCAAGCACAAGGACAACGGCCAGATCCTTCTCTACGATTCCAAGGACCTGGTGACGCACGCGGTGTGCGTCGGCATGACCGGATCGGGAAAAACGGGCCTCTGCATCGGCCTGCTGGAGGAAGCCGCCATCGACTCCATCCCGGCGATCATCATCGATCCCAAGGGCGACCTCGGCAACCTGCTGCTGAACTTCCCCTCGCTCGAGCCTCGCGAGTTCGAGCCCTGGGTGAATGCCGATGAAGCACGGAACAAAGGTTTGGAGGTCCCCACCTTCGCGGCGCAGCAGGCCGAACTCTGGAAAAAGGGCCTTGCCGGTTGGGGTCAGGACGGCGCCCGCGTCCAGCGCCTCCGCGACTCCGCCGAGTTCACCATCTACACGCCCGGAAGCGATTCCGGTTTGCCGGTTTCCATTCTCAAATCGTTCGCCGCGCCGGGACCGGAGGCCATGGCGGACCGCGAACTGATCCGCGACCGCATCAGCGCCACCGCCACCAGCCTGCTCGGCCTGGTGGGCATCGACGCCGATCCCATCCAGAGCCGCGAGCACGTTCTCCTGTCCACGTTGCTCGACAAAGCCTGGAACGAAGGCCGCGACCTCGATCTGGCCGCGATGATCGCGCAGATCCAGAATCCGCCCGTGGCCCGCGTCGGCGTCATGGACCTCGACAGCTTCTATCCGGCCAAGGATCGCTTCGGGCTGGCCATGGCGCTCAACAACCTGCTCGCCTCGCCTGGATTCGAGTCCTGGCTGCGGGGCGATCCGCTGGATATCCAGAACATGCTCTATACCGCGAACGGCCGGCCGCGTCACTCGATATTCTGTATCGCGCACTTGAGCGATGCCGAGCGCATGTTCTTTGTGTCCCTGCTGCTGAACCAGGTGCTGAGCTGGGTTCGCGCCCAATCCGGAACCACTAGCCTCCGCGCCATTCTCTACATGGATGAGATCTTCGGCTACTTCCCTCCGGTGGCGAATCCACCCTCGAAGAAGCCGCTGTTGACGCTGCTGAAGCAGGCCCGCGCGTTCGGCCTCGGCGTGGTGCTGGCGACCCAGAATCCCGTGGACCTCGATTACAAAGGCCTGGCGAACACCGGGACCTGGTTCATCGGACGCCTGCAAACCGAGCGGGACAAAGCCCGTGTGCTGGAGGGCCTCGAGGGCGCGGCCTCTGAATCCGGCCGCGGATTCGACAAGCAGGCGATGGAGCAGACCCTCGCCGGACTGGGCAATCGCGTCTTCCTGATGAACAACGTGCATGACGATCAGCCGTCCTTGTTCCAGACTCGGTGGACGCTCTCGTACTTGAGAGGTCCGCTGGCCAGGACGCAGATCAAGCAGTTGATGGACCCGCGCAAGACCACGGCGCCGGCGGCCCCCGCGGCCGTCCCCGCGCCCCCGCCGGCCCCGGCCCCCACCGGCTACCCCAAGGCCGCCAACGCCGCGCCCGTTCTGCCTCCCGACGTGCCGCAGTTCTACATCCCGTCCCGGTCCTCGGGCGGCGTTGCCTATCAGCCCGTGTTGCTCGGCGCGGCGCAGGTCCACTTCGTGGACGCTAAAGCCAAGGTAGACGCGACCCGCCAACTCGTCTTCACCACGCCCCTCCGCGAGGATCCCGCGGGGCCCGATTGGGATCAGGCCGAAGATGCCGAAATCGAATTGTCCGAGCTGGAGAAAGAGCCGGCGGACGGCGCATCGTTCAACGAATTGCCCGCAATAGCCACAAAGCCGAAAAACTACGCCGCCTGGCAGAAGAATTTCGCCGCATGGCTGTTCCGGACCCAGAAGATCGACCTGTTTCGCAGCCCAGGGCTCGGCGTGACGTCCTCGCCCGGCGAAAGCGAACGCGACTTCCGCATCCGCTTGCAGCAGCAGGCGCGCGAGGAGCGCGACCTGGTAGCCGAGAAGCTCCGCCGCAAGTACGGCCCCAAGCTCGCCGTGCTGGAGGAGCGCAAGCGCAAGGCGGAACAGGCGGTGGAAAAAGAGAAGCAACAGCAATCCAGCCAGACCATGGATTCCATCGCGTCCATCGCCGGCAACGTGCTGGGCGCCTTTCTGGGACGTAAAACGATCAGCGCGACCAATCTCGGCCGCGCGACCTCTTCCATCAAGGCCGCCGGCCGCATTCGGAAGGAGGCCGGTGACGTCGCCCGCGCCCGGGAGACCGCCGAGGTCCTCGCCCGGCAGATCGAGGAATTGAACCAGGAGTTCGAAGCCGAAGTCGCCGCGCTGCAATCGAATATCGATCCGGCAACCGAGGATCTGGAGGTCATCTCCGTAAAGGCCAGGAAAACCAACATCAACGTCCAGTTGGTGGCGCTCGCCTGGAAGGCCGCCTAGCGGGCGATCGGCTGAACCCGCAGCCCGTTCTTCAACGTCTGCTCCGACGGAAGGGCGACCGTATCGCCCTCCTTCAGCCCGGAACGGATCTCGTATTCGGTCACACTGGCCGCCCCCGTCACCACCGGCTGCCATCGCAACACGTCCTTGTCCAGGACGTAAACACCCGTCTCGTTGTTCTCCCGGCGAACCGCTTCCTTCGGCGCCGTGATCGCGCCTTCCACCACCTGGGACCGGATCTCCGCGTTCACGTTCGTGCCCGGCAGCAGATCCAGGCCCGGATTGTCGATCATTACTACCACCTCGCCCACCTGGCGCGAGCCCAGCGCCACCACCTGCGTCGGCGTTTTCTCCACCTCGCCCTTCCACTGGCGCCCGGGCCGCGCGTCCCACGTGATCACCACCGGCATGCCGCGAGCCACGCGCCCCAATTCCGGCTCATCCACGAAAACACGAACCCGAACGCGTTCCAGGCGTCCGATGGTTGCCACCAGATCGCCCGGTTGCAGGTAATCCCCCAACTTCAGATCGAACTGGTACACCGTTCCCGCCACCGGCGCCGTCACGATCGCAGCCTCCAACTGCTCGCGAGCCAGGCGCGCCGCGGCTTCCGCCTCCCGCAACTTGGCCTGCGCGATCGTCTTGTCCGCGGCGACCGAAAGCGCTTCTCTCCGCTGCTGCAGATTGCGGATCTGCAACTCCGCCTGGTCCACGCGCTCCCGCGCGGCGCGGACCTCCTGGCCCGTGGCGGCGTTCTTCGCCTCCAGCCGCTCCATCGCGGCGAGCTCCTTCTGCGCCACCGCGAGGTCCAGCCGCGCGCGCTCCAGACTGCCCGCGATCTCCGCCAGGTCGCGAGCCCGCCCTCCGCTCTCCACCGTCTCCAGCTCGGCCCGCGCCTGGGTGATGCGAGCCTCGGCGTTCGCCAGGTCCGCGCGAGCCTGGTCCGCGTTGAGCTCCACCAGAGCATCCCCCTGGCCCACATGGCGTCCGCGCTCCACGCGCAACTTCTGCACCGCTCCCGGCCGCTCCGCTCGCGCCGTCGCCCAATCCGTGGGCTCCACCTTGCCGTTGGTCGACAGAGTGGAAACCAGAGTGCCGCGCCCTGCCTTCACCACGGGAATCTCCGGCGGCCGGTTGCGATTCAGCACCGCCCACGCAATCAACACCGCGGCGGCAAGTGCCCCGATAACAGCGATCGCGCGGCCCACTATCGCCTCCTCGCGCAATAGTCGAACAGAAGCCGCCATTCCACAACCTGCACGGCGCGCGCCGTGTCTTCCTCCACCGGCTCCCGCCACTCGTCGCGGAAACGCACGTACTGTTCCCCGTCCCACGGCACGGGCGACTCCGGCCAGACGGCCCGCGCCTCCCGCGCCAGGTCCGAATGAATCGCATGCCGGCCGGCGCTGCGAAAGCAATACATCGCGTTGGCCGCGTCAGGCTCCATGCGATGCGGAATCCCGTGCCAGTACGAGCCCTCGCGCGAAGCATCGCCCGGCGCCGCGCGATGAGCACCGTCGAAATCGGCGAAGTAGATCCACAAGCCAGCCAAAACAGCCGCGGGCAATTGTGTTGCCGAAATCCGGTCCCGCGCCGCGCCTGGCGCCTGGCCCGCCACCAGCGGAAAGGGCCGCGAACCGTGGCCGTCCAGGGCGAGGATTTCGGCGATTTCCGCGGAGTAGCAAGTGCTGTCGAACGTCATCGTCAAACGTTCCATTGTGACATGCTCATTCCCGCTATTCTCGTTAGGATGTCCAACAGGACATACCTGCTGCTGTTGGGAATCGCTCTGGCGGCGTCACGGCTGGCCCATGCTCCGCACCTCTGGGCCGACGACACGCTGCCGCTCGCCTCCGCGCAGCAGGTCTGGCGTGGCGCGACCCTGTACCGCGACGTCTGGTTCGACAAGCCACCCCTGGTCAGTTGGATCTACCTCATGTGGGGTGCGCAAGGAGGATGGCCGCTTCGGCTCGCCGGCGCTCTCTTCGCCTGGGTCGCCGCATGGCTCGCCTTCCTGGCGGCCCGCTCTCGTTGGGGCGATGCCGAGGGCCGCTGGGCGGCCTTTCTGATGGCCTTCTTCCTGATCTTCGGCTTGCCTTCGGCCGTCCTGCCCCTGGCCTCGGATTCCCTCCTGCTCGCGCCGCATCTGGCGGCGATCTTGTTCGCCTGGCGCGGCCACGCCCTCCTCAGCGGGGCAGCCGCCGGAGCCGGCCTGCTGGCCAGTTCCAAGGCTCTCCTGATCCTGCCCGTATGCGTCTTGTGGCAAATCCGATCCCCCCTCCCCGTGATCGCCGGCTTCGCGATCCCGAATCTGGCCGCCATCCTCTGGATGTCCACGCAGGGGTCGCTCGCCGACTTCTGGAGGCAGGCATGGGAATGGGGCAGGATCTACGCCGCGAATACCTTCGTCGAGCATCCCCTGCGCGAAGGCGTGTCTCGCACCGTAAACTGGCTGGGATTCCACTCCGCCGCGGCGATCGCCGCCTTCATCGGTCTGGCACGCGAAAAGCCGCGGGATCGCACCCGCTGGATCCTGTGGTTGATCCTCGCAATGCTCGGGGTCGCCGCCGGCCTGCGCTTCTTCCCTCGCTATTACTTCCTGCTGCTGCCGCCATTGGCGCTGGCCGGCTCGCGCGGATGCGTGATCCTGACCCGCGGCCGCGCCGGCCTCGCGCTGATTCTCCTCCTGCTCGCGATCCCCGCCCTCCGCTTTGGGCCCCGCTACTTCACGCTGGCGGCCGACGCCCTCGCCGGACGCGAAACCCAATGGAGGGATTTGGCCCTCGACCGCGATTCCCGCGAAGTCGCGGCGATGCTCGGCCAGGGGTCGCTCTTCGTATGGGGCTTCCGCTCCGAGATCTACCTCTATTCCGGCTTGCGCCCGGCTTCGCGTTTCTTGGAAAGCCAGGCCGTCAGCGGCGTCCTTGCCGACCGGCATCTGTTCCGCTCCGATGCGGTCGCCCCCGAATTCGTCGCCCCACAGCGCCAGGAACTGCTGCGATCCCGCCCGGACTGGATCGTCGATGCCGCCGGCCCGCTCAACCCGGCGATGGAGGTCCGCAAGTGGCTGCCCGAGTGGATGTCCGCCTATCGCGAGGTGGCCCGGTCCAAGTACTCGGCCGTCTACCGGTTGCGCTAAACTAGCGCACTTGTGACACCACTCCGAATCGGCATTCTGGGGGCGGGCGGCGCGACCCGCGGAATTCACCTGCCCGGCTTCCAATTAGTCCCCGGCGTCGCAGTAAAGGCGATCTGCGATCCCAACCTGGACGCCGCCAAGGCGGCCGGAATCGCGGATGTCACCTTCAGCGCCGGCGAACTGCTGTCTCGCTCCGACATCGACGCCGTCGTGATCGCCACCCCCAACGACCTGCATCGCGACCTGTTGCTGCGCGCCGTTGCCGCCGGCAAGCACGTCCTCTGCGAGAAGCCGCTGGCCCTGAACTTCGGCGATGCCCACGACATGCTGATCGCCGCTTCCAAGGCCGGCGTCGTGCATATGACCGCCTACACCTACCGCTACACTCCGGCGCTCCAATACATGAAGCACCTGGTGGATACCGGCGCGCTGGGCAAGATCCGCAGCGTGCGCTCCGCTTACCTGATGGCGCTCAGCGGGCATCTGCTGGGATGGCGGTCGACGAAGGCGCGGGCCGGCTCTGGCGTCCTCGCCGACATCGGCTCACACCTCATCCACATCACCGAACTGGTCGCGGGCGAAATCGCCAGTCTGTGCGCGATGCAGCGCAAGTTCCGCGACGATCCCTCCAGCGATGTCGAGGACTGGTTCTCCTTCCTCGCCGAAATGAAGAGCGGCGCTGTGGCTGTTTTCGAGATCTCGCGCGTCTGCGCCGGACGCGGAGCCGGCATCACCGAGGATATCTTCCTCGAACTGTACGGCGATGCCGGCAGCGCCTGCTTCACCCTGCAGGACCCCTGGGGGTTGCGCGTCAACCTGGGCCAGGCCGCGAAAGATCCTTCTTCTCCGCTCGAGCGTGTGAATGTGCCCGACGAGTTCCTGAAGATCCCGGGCTCCCCCCGCGATATCCACGCCCACGACCCCCGCTGGGGTTATCGCTTCGACCAGGCGTGGCAGTTCGTCAGCAGCGTCCGCGCCGGAGAATCCCGCGCGCCTTCGCTCGCCGACGGCGTGCGCTGCCAGGCGGTCCTGGACGCCGCGCTGATCTCCGCCGAGTCGCGAAGTTGGGTGAACATTCCATGAGAACGGCTTTCCTTGCCGCCGCCCTGATCCTCGCGTCCTGCTCGCGGACGCAATCGGCAAAGCCCCTTACCGTGGCCGTGAACGCGGGCGTGGAGGGCAGCGCCTTGAAAGCCGCCGCCAAGGCTTGGGGTGAACAGAACCGGTTCCCCATCGAGGTGGTCGAGCTCCCCTACGCCAACCTCTTCGAAAAGGAAATGATGGACCTAGCCGGCGGCGGCGGCGCCTACGACGTGCTCATGATCGACGATCCCTGGTTCCCCAGGCTCAGCGAAGGGGGACGCCTTACCCCACTCCCTCGGCCGCCCGACGCGGATTTCGCCGCGCCCGCGCTGGACGTCTGCCGCGTCCCGTATCGCACCGGCAACTTCCAAGCGCTCCCCTACGTCGGCAATTCCCAGCTTTTCTTCTATCGCAAGGACCTGTTCGACAAGTACGGCCTGGGCGCCCCCGGCACATGGCGCCAGGTCCTCGAAGCCGCCCGCCGGATCGGCGCCGCCGAAAAAATGTTCGGCTATGTGATGCGCGCCGCCCCAGGCAATGCCGTCGTCGCCGACTTCATGCCGCTCCTGTGGGCCTTCGGCGGCGACATCTTCGACGCTCAGGGCGCCGTGATTGTCGATCGGCCCGAGGCCGTGGAAGCCCTACAGTTCATGGTCGAGCTGGGTAAGGTCTCGCCGCCCGGCTACACCGGCTTCAATGCCGACGAGGTAGCGGCCCACTTGCTCCAGTCCACCGCGGTAATGAGCATCAACTGGCCCGCGTGGATCTCCGCCATGGACAACCCCGCCAAGTCGAAGGTGGTCGGCAAGGTCGAGTTCGCCCGCATGCCGTCCGCGAAAGCCGCCGGGGTCGGCGAGCTGGGCGCATGGCTGCTGGCGATCCCCGCCGCAAGCCCGAACAAGGATCGCGCCCTCGAGTTCATCTACTGGGCCACATCGCCCGAGCAAATGACCCTCGCCGCCCGAGCCGGCAACCCGCCCACGCGCCGCGGCGTCTTCCAGAATCCGGAACTGGTGAAACAGTTCCGCGCCTTCCCGGCGCAGCTCGCGTCCCTCGAATCCGCGCGCCCCCGCCCCCGTACCCCCCAGTGGAATGAAATCGAGAACGCCTTCGGCATCGCCCTCTCCAAGGCCAACACCGGGAGCCTGTCCCCCAGGGATGCGCTCTCCGCAGCCGCGCGCGACATTCGCGCCATCGTCGAACGGGGCCGATGACTTCGCGCTGGCCCGGCCTCCCCTGGATCCTCCCCGCCGTCGCGCTCCTCGGCGCTCTTTCTATCTATCCGCTGCTCTACGCCATTTACGTCAGCCTGACCTCGGCTGACGGCAGCCTTACGCTGGCCCACTTCGCGCGCCTGTTCCAGGACCGCTACTTCGGCGTTGCGCTGGCGCAAACGCTTCTCTTCACCGCCGTAGCCCTCGCGTTCGAGTTCGTCCTCGGCCTGGCGCTCGCCCTTCTCGTCGATTCCCTCGGCCGTGCCCGAAGCTTCTTCCGCGCCGGGCTGCTGCTGCCCATGATTGTGCCTCCGGT
>JAIEPW010000096.1 GCA_019748195.1 Bryobacteraceae bacterium | reverse complement strand
GAGAGCCCACGGCCGGAACTTCGAGGTGTGTGGAACCTCCCCCGCATTATGTTTTGCCAACCGGTTGTTCAGATCGCCCGTGAGGCCGACATATCGTTCGGCAGGGTGCGATTCGCTTTGCAGCAAATAGACATAGTGCATCCGATGTCAGGCAAGTTCGCCACCCTTCGGGCTAGGACGAACAAGTCCGCCTTCGGGCCACAGCGTTACGTGTCTGCCGCCCTTCGGGTTGGCAAACACGTCCGCCGCCGCCCTTCGGGTTGGCAAACACGTCCGCCGCCGCCCTTCGGGTTGGCAAACACGTCCGCCGCCGCCCTTCGGGCTATGGCGGACAGCCTTCGTCAAGGCTCCGGCTTGCCAGCCGAAGCCTTGGCGAAGGCTGGTGGAGGCGGCGGGAGTTGAACCCGCGTCCGAGAAAGTCCGCCCTGAAAAGACTACGTGCGTTTCCGATTCGGTAGTTGTCGGCCGCCACATCCGGAACCGGCAAGAGAGCAGCGGCTTAGCCCGATTGATGTCAGCCTGCCAGCTCCGAGCAGAAGCTTTCGGCCCATCCTGACAAATGACGCCGTGTGACCCCCATTCAGGCCTGTGAGCCCCGGCGGCTACTCAGTTAATTAAGCAGCGTATGCAAACTGCGTGTTGGCAGTTATGGTTTTCCGATCGTTTTACGGGAGCTCGGAACCCGGCACGACTTCCCAGAACGATTCGATCCCGTCGAATCCGTGACGCCCCCCTCTCAGCTTCCATCATAGCAGCCAATATGCGTGCTAGGCTGAAAGCGATTGCTATGGTTTGGATGCGGCAACCCCTGTTGGCGATGCTGGCTCTCGCCGGCCTCGCCCTGACCTCCGGCTGCGGAAGTCTCTACTACGCCGCCCAGGAAAAGATCGGCAACGAAAAACGCGACATCCTGGTGAAGCGCGTCGAGGCGGGCCGGAAGGACCAGGAAGAAGCCAAAAAACAAATCAAAACCACGCTCGAAGCCTTCCAGGAAGTCACCGGGTTCCAGGGCGGCGACCTCGAGCGCGTTTACAAAAAGCTGGATGGGGAGTACCAGGACAGCGAATCGCGGGCCTCGGATCTTAAGAAGCAAATCGCCTCGATTGAACAGGTTGCGGGTGATATGTTCAAGGAATGGTCGCGCGAGATCGAGCTCCTGAAGAACCCGCAATACAAGGCGGAAAGCCGCCGCATGCTGCGCGACACCCAGCAGCGCTACGGGGTCTTAATCGCCAAAATGAAGCAGTCTGAGCGCAAAATGGCGCCCGTTTTGGCTGTTTTTCGCGATCAGGTGCTGTTCCTGAAGCACAACCTGAACGCGAGGGCTATCCGGTCGCTGAAGGAAACCGCGTTTCAGATGGACACCCAAGTCGAAGCGCTGGTACAAGATATCGACGCTTCCATCAAGGAAGCCGACGACTTTATAGTGCAGATGAAGAAGGACGCAGCTTCTTAGCCCACTGGCGAAAAAGCGGGAGCCAGCTTTTACGCCGGCTCCCGGTGGGCGGGGGCGAGTTTATGCGCGGGAAGGAGCGATAAACCGCACCTCCGCAAGCCTGGCGACGCGCAAAAGGTTGACAGAGTCAAGTTTCGCGATGCAGGTGCGGGACTGGTTCGGCTGGGTCAGCAATGTCACCCCGAGAGCCTTCAGCCTGGCCAGGGTGGCGGCGGAGACGTCGTTCAATTGGATTTCGACTTCCACCACGGTTCCCGGCTGGCGCCCGCGGAGCGCGGAGTCGATCTTGTGAAGCTCCCGCGGCACGGCTTTCACTTCCGCTTCGCGATGGCGGGACAGATCCGCCGTGAGGCCGGAGGAACGCGGAGCGGGGTGCGCCATGGGGACCGGACCGGCGGCCAGGGACATCGCGGTTTTCTGCCCGAACACACCTTCATGGCTGACGCCTTCGGGCATTTCCACGGGGACCTGGATCACGCGCGGCGCTCCACCCTCGGTCACCACGCTTTCCTCCACCGCGACAAAGCTGGTGTATTGGGTCATCAGGCGGTAGTCCAGACCGAGTTTGGCGATCGCTTCCTTGAGGTTCGTCGAGGCGGTCCCGCGCTGAATTCCCGCCAGATCCTCGGACATCAACTCCGTTACCTTGGTGCGCGCCCATAGGGTCGCGAGGGCCTCGTGTCGCGGGCCCTCGGAGGCGAACTTCACGGCGATGTCACGCGAGAAAGGCTTCCCGCCGAGGTTGCCCTTCAATCGGATTGTGCCCGACGGCGTGCCCCGGTAGCGTCCGGAGATCACCAGGGGCTTGGCGGAGAAGAGGTCGGGCAGCCGGGCGGGGAGCACCTCGGACACGGGAAGCCCGTTCCACTCGATGGAAATGTCGGTGAGCAGCGGATTCTGGACGCGCTCATGAAAGCGCTTCGCGGCGGCGGAGCCGTCGGCGTTCAGCGCCACGTACTCCACTTCACCGCGGCCGTGGCGAGCCATGCCGTCCAGCAGGTAACGATTCACGGAATTGCCGATGCCGAAGGCGAAGACCCGCGCGTTCGGATGCTTTTTCACCTCCGCGATGATCTCCATGTCGTTGCCGACGTATCCGTCGGTCATGAAGCAGGCGATGCGGACATGCTCCTGGTGGTCGGACGGGTCGAGAGCGGCGCGAATCGCCTTCATCATCTCGGTGCCGCCGCGCCCCGAGCGCGATTTCAAAAACTCCCAGGCAGTCTTCAAATTCTCAGGCGTCGCGGGGACCGGCTTTTCGAAAAGGATGTGCTCATCGCCGCTGAACGTGATCAGGTTGAAGGTGTCGCGGGGATTCAGCCCCGCGAAGGCGAGCTGCATCGTCTCCTTCACCTTGTCCAGCGGGTAGCCGTGCATGGAGCCCGAAGTATCGATGACAAAAACGAGTTCCTTGGGCGCGACCTCGGCCGGCCGAACGCGGTCCGGAGGCTGCAGAATCAAAGTGAAGAAGCCACCCCGGGAATCCGAGTGGGAGAGGACGGCGTCCTGAATCCGGGCGCCGGCTACTGAATACCTCAGTTCGAAGTCCTTGTTCGGAATGACGGCGGCGTTCTTCAGACGGGCGGAGGCCTGCGACTGCCCGGATCGCACCACGTCAATCTCATGGGTGGGGGAAGCGATGGCCCGCAGGGGGATGCCGGCGTCAATGGAGACGTCAACGGTAATGTCGTGACCCGCGCGGGCGCCCTTGGCGGCCACCGGCGGGTTATGGCTTGGCGTGCCGGCGGGGTTATAGCGAGGACCCACCACCATGGGAAAGACGAAGTTATAAGAACCGGCTTCATAGGGAACCGTTTCGATATAGCGGATGGTGACCAGCACTTTGGCCCCCGGCGGGATGTTGGTCACCGATTGAACGAAGATGTTGGGACGCTCCTGATCGAGCAGACCGGCCATGCGGCCGTGGCGCCGGGCGGCTTCGTAAATGCGGCGGGCGTCTTCCTTGCGCCGGATCAGGCCGCGAACCACCCGGTCACCGATTTTCATGGTCATTTCGTCGACCGCGGCATCGTGCGGCAGGGGAAAGGTGTAAACCGCCTCGATCTTTTCGTTTGAGGGGTTTTCGAACTGCTGCATCACGGTGACCCGCGCGAGGGGTCCGCTGATTTCCGCGTTCACGTTGGTTTGCTTGAGCGGGCAGAACTCGCGCGCCTGACCGTCACGGTCGACCAGCGCGAGTGAGCCCTCCGTGATCGTAGGCGGCGTCTTCGCGCTTGCGGCGCCGCAGGCCAGCCCGGCTAAGCAGGACACTGTCTTCAGCAATGTGGATTTCATTGGAGATCCTCCGTGCAGGGTATGCCTCCCGCGGGAGAATCCTTTCGACGGCGCAAAAGAATTCGCGGACGACCGTCCGGCATCGGATAGACTGGTACTGAAACCCCGATCACAGATTAGACATAGGAGAATTCATGGCTTTCACCCTCCCTCCCCTGCCTTATGCCCCCGATGCGCTGGAGCCGCATATCGACAAGATGACGATGGAGATTCATCACGGCAAGCACCACAACGCTTATGTGACCAACCTGAACAAAGCGCTGGAATCGGCGCCGGAACTGGCCTCCAAGACCATCGAGGAACTGCTGGCGAACAACCTCGCGATCGTGCCGGAGAGCATTCGCACGGCGGTTCGGAACAATGGCGGCGGGCATTGGAACCACTCGATGTTCTGGCGGATCATGGGTCCGAACGCGGGCGGCGCGCCGGTAGGGAACCTGGCCAACGCCATCCACTCGGCGTTTGGCAGCTTCGACGCCTTCAAGGAGAAGTTCAACGCGGCCGGCGTGGGGCGCTTCGGCTCGGGATGGGCCTGGCTGATCAAGACCGGAGGCGGAGTGGAGATCACTTCCACGGCGAATCAGGACACTCCGGTGATGGAGGGCAAGCACGTGGTGATCGGCTGCGACGTGTGGGAACACGCCTACTACCTGAAATATCAGAATCGCCGGCCGGACTACCTGGCCGCGTGGTGGAACGTGGTCAACTGGCAGGCGGCCGAGGACCGCTTCAACGGGAAGTAAACTTAAGCTCTTCGGCGAACGTCTGAGAGGCATGGCCGGCTTGACGGGCCGGCCATTTCTTCATGAAGCAACTCCACCTGAAGATCCGGCCGCTGCTGTTGCTGATACCGGCCGCCGCGGCCTCCGGCCAGAGCTACGATTTCAGCGAGCTGGACCGGATCCTGAGCAGCGCCGTTCCGGGCGGGGGCACGGGATTCTCCGTGACCATCGCCCAGAGCAACCGGACCATCTACCAGAAGACCTTCGGTCTTTACGGCGCCAACACCGCGGTACCCATTGCGTCGGCCAGCAAGTGGCTGTCGGCGGCGGTGACCATGGCGCTGGTGGATGAAGGGAAGCTGACGCTCGATCAGGAGATCGGACCTTATTTTCCCAGCCTGACCGGGTCCAAAGCCCGGATTACCGTGCGGCAGTTGTGGAGCCACACCTCGGGAATGAGCGCGGGAGACGCGGTCTGTCAGGGCCGCGCCGATTTCACGCTAGCCCAATGCGCGGCCCAGTTGCTGTCGCTGCCGCTTCTGGCCGAGCCGGGGACGGTCTTCGCTTACGGAGGGAACTCCATGCACGTGGGCGCGCGCGTGGCGGAGATCGCCGGCGGCAAGCCCTGGATCGAGCTATGGCGGGAGAAGATCGCCCAGCCGCTGGGCCTCACCTGCACGCGGTGGGACGAGGACAATCCGTGGGTGTCCGGCGGCGGGGTCTCCTGCTCCGGCGACTACATGCGATTCCTGGAGATGATCGCCAACCGGGGGGTGTTCCGCGGGCGGCGGGTGCTTTCGGCGCACGCGGTGGAGACGATGCAGCAGGATCAGACGCGCGGCGCGCGCATCGTGGAGAGTCCCTATGACGGAGCCGGCCGGCCGGAAACGCGCTATGGCATCGGGCAGTGGCTGGAGGTGGTGGAAGCCAACGGCAAGCCCGCGCAGGTTGGTTCGCAAGGGGCATTCGGGTTCAGCCCCTGGGTGGATCTGAAACGCAACCTTTACGGCGTGGTTTCGATCGTTAGCCAGTTGCGCGCCTGGCAGCCGTACAACGTGCAAATGCGCGAAACCGTGGCGCGCATCGTTCCCGAGGCGCAGGTGACTCCGCTAAGCGTCACCAACGCCGCCAGCTTCCGTTCCGGGGCGGTCGCCCCGGGCGGGCTGTTGGCGATCTTTGGCCGGGCCATCGGACCGGCAACCCTGCAGGAAGCCCTTCTGACCACCGCGGGACGGTTCCCGGAGGAGGTGGGTGGGACCCGCGTGTGGATCGACGGACGGCCTGCCCCTCTTTTGTATGCAAGCGCGACACAAGTGGGAATCGCGGCGCCCTACTCCACGGCCGGCGCGGCGTCGCTGCAACTGGAGATCGAATTCGGCGGCTCGCGGACTCTGCCCATCATCGTTCCGGTGCAGGCGACAGCTCCAGCCCTGTTCACGGCGAACCGGTCCGGGACCGGCAACGCGGCCGCTCTGAATCAGGACAACACGGTAAATTCTCCGGAGAATCCGGCTCCCCGCGGGAGCATCGTGGCGCTGTTCGGCGCCGGTGGAGGCGGCACCAGCCCGCCATCGAGCGACGGTTCAGTGGCCGCGGATGCGCGGTTGCTGGCGGCGCCCGTTCGCGTGCGAATCGGCAATGTATTAATCGAACCCGAGTACGCGGGCGCGGCGCCTGGCTTGATCTCGGGCGCCGTGCAAATCAACGTCCGAATTCCCGCGACGACGCCGCCCGGCGCCACGCCCGTCACTTGGATCGCCGGCGGAGTGGAGAGTCCGGCCGGGGTCACGCTTTCCGTCCGGTAAGGGCGGGGAGGTCTTCTCTATGATGGAAGGAACCCCGCATGCAACGAAACTCGCTCGACAAGGGCAAAATCAAGATCCTTCTGGTGGAAGGCATCCATGAAAGCGCGGTCGCGACCTTCCGCAAGGAGGGATATGACAACATTGAGCGGCACGCCAAAGCCCTGCCCGAGCCGGAGCTGATCCGGGCCGCCCGCGATGCCTATTTCCTGGGCATCCGCTCCAACACCACGCTGACCCGGAAGTTGTTCGAATGCGCGCCGAAGCTGACCGGCGTGGGCGCGTTTTGCATCGGGACGAATCAGATCGACCTGGAAGCGGCACAGGATCGCGGGATTCCGGTGTTCAACGCACCGTTCTCCAACACCCGGTCGGTGGCGGAACTCGTGCTTGCGGAGGCGATCCTGCTCATGCGCAATATCCCGCAGCGGAACGCGGCAGCCCATCGCGGCGAATGGGTGAAGTCAGCGGCGGGTTCCTACGAGGTGCGGGGCAAAACGCTGGGCATCGTGGGCTACGGCCACATCGGAACGCAGGTGGGGGTGCTGGCCGAAGGGCTCGGCATGCAGGTGATCTATCACGATATCGTGTCCAAGCTGGCGCTGGGCAATGCGCGCGCGGCGGCGGACCTTCCGGCGCTGCTGTCGGCGGCCGATATCATTACGTTGCATGTGCCCGAAACGCCCCAGACCCAGAACATGATCGGCGCGCACGAGATGGCCCTCATGAAGCGGGGGGTCCGGATCATCAACGCCGCGCGCGGCACCGTGGTGGACATCGACGCGCTGGTCAGCGGGTTGCGGTCCGGCCACATCGGGGGAGCCGCGCTCGATGTGTTCCCCTATGAGCCGAAGAACGCCCAGGAGGAGTTCGTCAGCCCGCTGCGCGAGTTCGACAACGTCCTCCTGACGCCCCATGTGGGCGGGTCGACCGAGGAGGCGCAGGAGAATATCGGCTTCGAAGTCGCCGGGAAGCTGGTGAAGTACTCCAACAACGGATCCACGCTTTCGGCGGTGAACTTCCCGGAAGTTTCGCTGCCGGAGCATAAGGGGTTGCACCGGCTGCTGCACGTGCACTGCAATCAACCCGGCGTGCTTTCGGCGATCAACTCCGTTTTCTCCGAGCACAAGATCAATGTCGCCGCGCAGTACCTCCAGACCAACGCCCGTATCGGCTATGTGGTGATCGATGTCGAGGCGGGGGAACGCGCCGGAATTCGCTTGAAGAAGCGTCTGGAACAGATTCCGGGCACGCTTCGGACGCGAATTCTCTATTGAATAGTCCCGTAGCGTACTGAATCGTACCAGCGAGTAATACCCGCAAAGTAGTGAGTCGTACTCCACGTATGGGGACTGGTGTAAGACTCAGACCGCCAGCATAATGGGGATCACCAAAGCAGTCAATCAGTTCCAAGCAAGCCCTGGAGGGAGGGTGTATGGACTTCATGATGGCGGAGAGCCGGCCGGAAAGCTGCTACCGGGCCGGCTTGGAGTGCGCGGAATGCAGCGGCAACACGGCCCGCAAGCTGGCCCAGATCTCTGGACCGCTCAGCAATGGCGAGGCGGCGCAGTTGTTCTTCCGAATTTACTCCGATTCCGCGTGCTCTCCGATGCGTTCGCATTTTGTAGAGTCCTACCGGGACGCCGCTCCCGAGGAAGTGGAAGCCGCCGCTGCAGCGGCTTGAAGACTACCGCGGATGCAGGAATGATTTCAACGCGTTCTGCCGGTCCCGGGCGAGGGGTTTGGGACGAAACAACCTGGCTTGGTGGACTTCCACCAGCTCCGTAGCCTCGGATGTAGGTACGGGGAGGACTTCGATTTCGAAGTCTTCCCTGGCATCGCGCAGCCTGGCGGCATTGGCCGGCGTTGCGTAGGCCAGGATCACGACCTCGCCGTCAGCCCGCTTATGCACTTCGAAAGCGAGGTAAGAGCTCTTCGAGAACAGTCCCGCCTCGCCATGCTGTGGCGCATAGCTGAACCCGTACCTACCGGGCGGCAGCTTCAGAAGCGATTCGCCTTCCTCATTTTTTTCCACAAGCTTTAACTGATGCGCGGCGCGCAGCTTTTCAATCGCGGGGTCGAGAACCTGCGTTTCCTGCGCGACGCCCCGGCGATTCACCGTGGTTTCGGTAGCCATGCGTCGTTCTCCCTAATGTCTTGAGTGCATTACAAAAACTTCATTGTAGCCCCGAAAGCTTGCGGCGCGCATCTATAAGGTGTGCGAATCCTACTGTTCAGCGGCAAGGGCGGGGTGGGGAAGACCTCCACGGCGGCGGCAACCGGCCTGAAGCTTGCGTCTCTCGGGTACCGGACGCTGGTGATGAGCGTCGATCCCGCGCATTCGCTTTCCGACGCCTTCGATCTGGAAGCCGGCTTGTTCTCCTCGCGCACGGCGGACCCGGTCCCGATCGTCGCAAACCTGGAGATCCACGAAGTCAACATTCAGAAGGAGATCAAGCGCCATTGGAACGAAATCTCCACTTACATCATCGGGTTGCTGCGAACCTCGGGGCTGGCGGACGTCGAAGCCGAAGAACTCGCCATTTTTCCCGGCATGGAGGAGTTGAGCGCGATGATGTACGTGAATCAGTTCCGGCGGGAGGGCCGCTATGACGTAATCGTACTGGACTGCGCGCCGACCGCGGAATCGCTTCGCTTCATCAGCATGCCGACCACGCTCGAGTGGTACATCAAGCACATTTTTCCCACGGAGCGGAAGCTGCTGAAGTTGATGCGCCCGCTGGCCAACCGCGTATCTCCGGTGGAACTGCCGCAGGACTCCTACTTCGCCAACATTTACGATTTGTACAAGAAGATCGAAGGCATCGACACGCTGCTTGCGGATCCGGTGAAGACGAGCGCGCGGCTGGTGACGAACGCCGAGAAGATGGTGTTGAAGGAGACGCAGCGGGCCTTCGTCTACTTCTCGCTGCACGGCCTGACGGTGGACGAGATTATCGTGAACCGGCTGCTGCCGGAAGAAGCCGGGCAGGGGTTCTTCGCCGAAGCTCGCCGGAACCAGCAGGAGGTGCTCGCCGAGGTGGAGCGATATTTCGCGCCGGTGCCGGCCCGCAGAGTGCCTTTGTTCGAGACCGAGGTGCTGGGAATCGAGCGTCTGCGGCGGCTGGCCGATGTGTTGTACGGGGCGGGCGAGGATCCCGCCGCGGTCACCCGGACGGAACCCGCCTACGAGTTCGGCAAGAAGGACGACCACTACGAAGTTCGCCTGCGGCTGCCGTTTGCCGCCAAGAGCGAAGTAGGATTGTACAAGAAGGGCGATGAACTGGTGGTGGAGATCGGAAATTTCCGGAGGCATGTGGGCCTGCCGACTTCGATGGCCGCGCTGGCTCCGGTCCGGGCTCGCCTGGAAGACAGACTGCTGATTGTGGAAATGAAGGAGGCCGCCTGATGGAACACGATTCGAAAGCCGGGGAGAACCGGGAGCGCCGTAGCTGCTGGTGCGAGGAAGCGTCCGGGCTGATGCGCGACATGATGCGGCAGATGGGACCTCCGGAGCGGGCGAGGCGCCATTTCGAGCAGGCTCACATCGAGTTTTTACGCGGAGTGCGATCGCTGATCGACGAGCGAATCGAGCGGATGCAGACAAGGGGCAGCGCCGCCCAGGGGGGCTCGACGATTCCGGTGGAGTAGCTTCGCGGGCCGCGCCGGTCGAGACCTGATGGAACTACTTGTCTTCATTTTCTTCTTCCTTGCGTTCTACGTCGTGGGGATGATGCGGCTGGTGCTGCGGTGCACGCGGGACCGCAGGCAGAAACGCGAGCTTCGCACTTTGGTGCAGGATTTGCGCGGGAGGGAAATCCGGATCGCGGAGCACCGCCTGGGTCCGCCGCATGAAGTAGTGGACGGAACAAGCGGACGGAGCTTGTGGGTATGGAAGTCGCCGCCGAACGAAGTGCTTCCGGACGGGACGGGATTACTGATTCTCTCGCTGACCGTGGATTCCGGAGGCAGGATCACCGGGGGCGGGTGGAACCGGCGTTGAATCGAGTATCCTGGAGTAGAGGCTCCCGAGGGGCGCCTCCACCCGGAAAAGAGCAGCTCACCCTCTTCCCCGTTTTCCTTGAAACTTGAGTTCCTTGTGAACTCCCATTCGGCCGCATTCCGGGTGCGCGGCAGCGACAGCGAACGGGAGCAAACACGTGAACACCCTGATCCTGGAAAAACTGAAATCCCAGGCGGCCATCCTACACAAGCGGGCCGCGGAAACCGAAGCCGTTCTCCGCTTCGAAGCGGCTCTGGAGGCGGTCCCGGCCAGACCTGCCTTGAAGCACGCACTCGAAGTGATCGCTCGGGAATGCGGTTTCGCGTCCTGGGCTGAGTTGAAGCATTTTTTGGAAACACTGCCGGCGGACGGCGTGTATGCCGGGTCGCGAGGCGGCGGGACGTTCAACCAGTGGTTCCGGGCCTATCCGCCTGCACGGGAAGCGTGGGAGCGGGATGGCGGGTTTCTGTTTCCATTCCGCAACCAGTACTTCGTTTGCGAACACGAATTTGTGCGGGGGATCGGGGCCGACCCGGGGGATCCGGATTGGGATCGGGCGGGGCGGGATTTCGCCAATCCGCGGGACGTGCAGGCCTGGCTACGGCTGGCGCGCGTTCTTTACGCGCCGCGCAGTTGATAGATCGCGGTGTGGCGCACGGACTGGCAAACTTTGTCCTCGGAGTCGAGCAGCACCACGAAGAGGGTCGCCATGCGGTGACCCTTTCGCTCAAATCGCCCTTCCACCAGTCCGCGAACCTCCACCTGCTCCCAGACGCGAAGTTTGCGGAAAGTCCGGACCTCGCTGGAGGCGTGAATCCATGGGCCGAGCTCGTAGCTTCGCGTCAGAATCTCGTTGGCGAGGCCGAGCAGCACGGCAGGGTGGGTTGCCGCGTCCTGGCCCTGGTAGCAATCCAGGGGATCCTGAATGGCGGTCCGCAGATCCTGGTGGACATCGTCGAGCCTGCGGCGGAAGCTGCCGAGCAGGGTGGCAGCTTCAAACTCGGCGTCCACCGGCTGACGGCGCGGCGCGGGAACGGGCGCGGCTACGGGAATAACCGGAACGGGATCATTGTGCAGCCAGGCTTTGCCGCTGGCCCGGACCACGCCGTCCTCTCCGGCGGCGGTGATGGTCATGCCGGGTTCCAGGCGCGTCACCACCACCTCACCTTCGTAAAACGGCTGCTGGAAGCGGACGTCAATCGCGCCGCGTTCCAGCCATTCCGGGCCGAGTCCGGCCACCACTGGAGTGGTCATGTATCCGTAGATCACCACGCCGGGGACCAGCCCGCCGCGAAATCCGAACCGCGCCGCGACCGCGTCGTCGTGAATCTTGTTGTCGGATTGAGACGCGGAGTTGTGCGCCAGAACGCGGAATTCTTCCATATTCGTAGTATAGGAAGTCATGCCGGAGCTTCCGGACATTGTCGTGTATCTGGAGGCGCTGGAAGCGCGGCTCAGCGGCAGGACACTGGATCGGGTTCGCATTCAGAGCCCGTTTCTGCTGCGCAGTGTCGATCCTCCGCTTTGCGAAGCCGAGGGGCGAACGATCCGGGAATTCCGGCGGGTGGGCAAGCGGCTCGCATTCCGCGCGGGTGAGGAAGTCTGGCTGGTGCTGCACCTCATGATCGCGGGGCGGCTGCATTGGAAGAAACCGGGGGCGGCGCTATCGGGCCGCAACGCGATCGCCGCGTTCGATTTCGACAGCGGATCGCTGGTTCTCACCGAGGCGGGCAGCCAGAAACGCGCATCCCTGACCTTGGTGCGCGGCGATGCCGGATTACAGAGCCTGGATCCCGGCGGGTTGGAGCCGCTGGATACGCCGCCGGAAGCGTTCGCCGAACGGCTGCGGGCGGCGAATCACACGCTGAAGCGCGCTTTAACCGATCCGCGGATCTGCAGCGGGATCGGCAACGCTTACTCGGATGAAATTCTGCATCACGCCATGCTATCGCCGGCGGCATTGACCCGGAAGCTTTCGGACACTGAGGTCCGCCGGCTGTACGAGTCGATCCAGGAGGTGCTGCGAGACTGGATCGCGCGCCTGCGCCGGGAAGCCGGCGGCGGTTTTCCGGAAGGCGTGACTGCGTTCCGCGAAGGGATGGCCGTGCACGGGAGGCATGGCGAGCCCTGCCCGAGATGCGGCGCCCGCATCCAGCGTATCCGGTATGCCTCCAACGAAACCAACTACTGCGCCGGCTGCCAGACCGGAGGCAAGCTGCTGGCGGACCGGGCGTTGTCGCGGCTGCTGGGCCGGGACTGGCCGCGCACGCTGGAGGAGCTCGAATCGTACAAGGAGCAGCGGCAGGGCGGCGCTTGACTGGTTTGCGACAATGAGGAATGGCCAAACCCGCGATACTGGCCGTCGATGACGATGTGGACGTTCTCAAGTCGGTTGAGCGGGACCTGAGGACGCGCTACGCGAAAGAGTACCGCGTTCTGCGCGCCGACTCGGGCGAGCAGGCGCTCGAGACGCTGAAGCAGCTCAAGCTCCGCGGCGATTCCGTCGCGTTGTTTCTGGTGGATCAAAGGATGCCCGGAATGAGCGGCGTTGACTTCCTCGCCGGGGCGATGAAGCTGGAGCCGGAAGCCAGGCGAGTGCTGCTGACCGCCTACTCCGATACCGACGCGGCGATCCGCGCCATCAACCAGGTGCGGCTGGACCACTACCTGATGAAGCCCTGGGATCCGCCCGAGCAACATCTGTATCCGGTGCTCGACGATCTTCTCAACGACTGGCAGGCCAGCCACAGGCCGCCATTTGAAGGGCTCCGCGTGATCGGCTTCCGCTGGGAGCCTCGCGCCCACGAACTGAAGGATTTTCTCGGGCGCAATCAAATTCCGTTTCAGTGGCTGGAGGCTGAAGCGCGGGAGCGCGATCCGGAGACCCGCCGCCTGCTGGAATCGCTTCCCGCCGGGACAACGCTGCCCGCGGTGGTGTTCCCCGACGGGCAAGCGCTGAGTAACCCCGCGCCTCAGGAAGTGGCGAAGAAGGCGGGACTGAAGACGACGGCGGAAACCTCGTTCTACGATTTCGCCATCGTCGGCGCCGGACCCGCGGGTCTGGCGGCGGCCGTCTATGGCGCGTCGGAAGGCTTGGAGACGCTGCTGGTGGACCGCGAGGGTCCCGGCGGGCAGGCGGGGCAAAGCTCGCGCATCGAGAATTACCTCGGTTTTCCCAGCGGCCTGAGCGGGGCCGACCTGGCCCGGCGCGCCGTGGCTCAAGCCTCCCGGTTCGGAGCCGAGATCCTTGCCCCGCAGGAAGCCGTGAAACTCCGGACGGACGGTCCGTACCGGATTCTGACGCTGCGCGACGGCGCCGAGATCACCAGCCATGCCGTATTGATCGCGACCGGCCTGACGTGGCGGAGGCTGAACGTTCCGGGTGTCGACCGTCTTACCGGAGCCGGCGTGTACTATGGCGCGGCCATGACGGAAGCTCTTTCCTGCTCGGATCAGGATGTCTACGTGGTGGGCGGCGCGAACTCCGCGGGGCAGAGCGCGGTCTTTTTTGCGAGATACGCGCGCAAAGTGGTGATCCTCTGCCGCTCCGAAAGCATCCGGGAAGGGATGTCGCAGTACCTGGTGGAGCAGATCGAGCAGATTCCGAACATCGAGGTCTGGAATCGCGCCGGCGTGGAGGAGGCGATGGGCGAAACGCATCTGGAGAAGCTGCGCATCCGGCACGGCGACGGCAGCGGGTGTGAAGTGGCGGCTTCCGCCCTCTTCGTTTTCATTGGGGCGGTGCCTTGCACCGAGTGGCTGCGCGGTGTCCTCCCGCTGGACAATCACGGCTTTGTGCTGGCTGGTCCGGACCTGCCGCGGGACGGCGGGGCCCGGCCCAAGGGTTGGCCTCTCGATCGCGAGCCTTACCTGCTCGAAACCGGATTGCCCGGCGTTTTCGTCGCCGGCGATACCCGCTTCGGCTCGATCAAGCGCGTCGCGTCGAGCGTCGGCGAAGGATCCATCTGCGTGCAGATGGTGCATCAGTACCTGAGCAACGTGCGATGACGCTTCACGATCCAGACGAACAGGAGCTTTTCCCGGAACTCCCGGACGAGGTGCTCGAGGAGCTGCCCCGCTACGGCGAAGTCGTCGAATTCCAGGATGGAGACGTACTGTTTCAAGAGGGCGATGTCGACTACCCCTTCTACGCGGTCCTGGACGGGGCCATTCGCATCGTGAAGCGCTTCGGGCAGGAGGTGCGTACGCTGGCGACGCACGAGCGCGGGCATTTCGCGGGCGAAATCTCGATGCTGACCGGCGGTCCGGCGATCGCCACCGGGCTCGCATGCGGTATGACGCGCGTGGTGCGCATCTCGAACAACGACTTCCGGAAATTCGCGGCGGAAGGATCGCCGCGGGCGCGCATGGTGCTTTCCGCGATGGCCGGACGGTCGCGCGATGTGGAAACGCAGACCCGGCAGCAGGAAAAGCTGGCCGCGCTGGGCAAGCTGGCGGCCGGTTTGGCGCACGAGCTCAACAACCCTGCCGCCGCCGCGGTCCGCACGGCGCAGGCGCTGCGCGAAACCGTGGTGGCCCTGCGGAAGAACTCCCTGGAACACGACGATCGCCTGGACGCCGCCAGCCGCCGCATTGCGTGCGACTTCTACGAGGGGCTGGAGGCTGCCCCCCGCCCCCCGCTCGATCCCCTCGAACGCTCCGACCGGGAGGAAGCCGCCGGCGCCTGGCTGGAGGAGCACGGCGTTTCTGATGCGTGGGAGAAAGCACATACGCTGGTTTCGGGCGGCGTCACCGCCGCTGAACTGGAGCGCCTGGTGGAGCAACTGGACGGCGGCGAGTTCGAATCCGTGCTGGGCTGGCTGGAATCGACCGTGCGCGTTCGCGATCTTGCAATGGAGCTGGAATCGAGCACCGCGCGCATCTCCACCCTGGTGGGCGCGATGAAAGAGTACAGCTACATGGATCGCGCAGACTTCGAGGCGACGGATGTCCACCGCGGCCTGGAAAACACGCTGGCCATCCTCGCCGGCAAGCTGCGAAAAGGCATCACCGTCCACAGGCGGTATGATCCGGACCTGCCTCGCATCTGCGCGCACCCCGGCGAATTGAACCAGGCGTGGACCAACCTGATCGACAACGCGATCGACGCCATGGAGGGGAAGGGAACGCTGACCCTGACCACGGGGCCCGATCCCGACGGGATCTTCGTCGAGATCGCGGACACAGGCGCTGGCATTCCGAAGGAAATCCAGTCACGGATCTTCGAGCCTTTTTTCACCACCAAGGCGGTGGGGCAGGGAACGGGCCTGGGACTCGAAATCACCTGGCGGATCATCACCCAGCGGCATCACGGTTCAATCAACGTGCAATCGGAGCCCGGGGACACGCGATTCACGGTGCGGCTGCCCTTGCAGCCGCCCAAGGAGAACGGTACATGAAGCAGTGCACTCATACAGACCAGATTCGCGACGTACAACCCAACAGCCGGGGCTGCGAGGAGTGCCTGAAGATGGGCAGCCGCTGGGTTCACCTGCGGTTGTGCCTGAGTTGCGGCCATGTGGGCTGCTGCGACTCCTCGCCCAACCGGCACGCGACACGGCACTTCCGATCCACCTCCCATCCCATCGTGCAATCGATTGAACCTGGGGAAGACTGGCGCTGGTGCTACGCCGACGAAGTCGAAGTCTGACGGACTTTCCGGGATTCTCGGCTGCGCGGAGCGCAACCGGATCGACGTTACCGAATCGCTTCGGAGGGCGCATCGGCCGCGAATCGGCGCAGTTCCTGCTCCCGGACCGGGCGCCGGCCGCGCACCGGTGGGCGAGAAAACGGCCTTCAAACTACAGGTTCCGGGGCGTGGAGCGGAACCCTCCAATCGCGATCTGGACGGCCTGGCCGCGGTCCCGCGCCGGGGCTGGCTGGACCTTGACTGGCGGATCCGGAATCGCGTAAAAGAGTGCCCGGCGTCGCGCCGGGATTCTGATATGATCCGGGTTCTCATACAAGGTGAACCAATAACGTGAACAACCATGAGTTACCAGAGGTCGAGTTTCAAAGATTCTGGCGGAGATTGCAGCAAATCGGCCTGAATGCTTATGAGGCGCGGTCCTACATGGTGCTGGTGGGGCATCCGCGCTTCAAGGCTCTCGAACTCGCGGCCCGGTCCCATGTGCCCAGGCAGAAGATCTATGAGGTTCTGGACAGCCTGGTGGAGAAAGGCTTTGCCCAGGTAGTTCAAGAAAAAACGAAGCTGTTTTCCGCGGTGGAGCCGGACCTGGCCATCCCCAGCTACGTGGCCCGCCGCCAGCAGTTGCTGGAACAGGAACTTACCGATCAGGCTCGGCTGGCGGGAGGGCTGGTGGAAGATCTGATGGCCGCATACTCGGAGGGACAAGGGGGGCGCGGCACGCTCGACTATCTCCGCATCGTGAGCGAACCTGGCCAGACCGCCGCCCAATACCAGCGGATGCTTAGCGACGTGAGCGATGAATACCTGGAGTTTTCGCGCCCGCCCTACGCGGTGGATCCGTTGGATGAGCAACTGGTGAAGCAGGCTCGCGTCAGAGGGGTGAACTGCCGCCTGCTGCTGGAGGCGGGCAGCCTGGACGAACCCCACCGCCAGCGGCTGTCGGAGTACCGTTCCGCCGGGGTGGACATCCGGGAAGTTCCGTCCCTTCCAATGAAGCTCGCTTTGTTCGATTGCCGGCGGGGGATGCTGGCGCTGCTGGATCCGGTGATCACCAAACCCACCTGGACCGCGGTCGTATTCGAGCATCCGGGCATGGGTGAAGCCATGCACGGGCTTTTTGAGCAGTACTGGCGAAAAGCCGGCCCGCACTCCTGAAGAAATTTCCGCGGGGCAACGGAACCGTCCGCTTGCTGGGGAGTATTACGTGTTATGCACGACCTCTTTGCGGACCTCCGCTACGGCGCCCGTCTTCTGCTGAAGAGCCCGGGTTTCTCTCTGATCGTCATTTTGATTCTCGGACTTGGCATCGGCGCCAATACCGCGATTTTCTCCACCATCGACGCCGTGCTGCTGCGGCCATTGCCGTTTCATGACCCGGAACGCCTGGTGATGATCTGGGAGGACGCGAGCCACATCGGTTTCGCCCGCAATACGCCCGCTCCCGCGAATTTCGTCGACTGGCGCAAGCAGAACACGGTGTTTACGGACCTGGCAGCCTATCGCTTTCAAATGGCGAACCTGACCGGGGACGGCACTCCCGAGCAGATCCGCGGGTTGCGAACCATGCCGAACCTGTTTCCGATTCTCGGAGTGAAGCCGCTGCTGGGCCGCTGGATCGAGGAGCGCGACGAAACGTCCGAGGAGCGAGTGGTGCTGATCAGCTACGCGTTATGGCAGCGGCGATTCGGAGGCGACCCCGCCATCGTCGGTAAGACTGTGTCCCTCAGCGACCTGAACTACACCGTGGCGGGCGTCATGCCGGCGAGCTTCCGTTATCCTACTCATGAGTTCGAGTACTGGGCCCCATCGGGCCTGACGGCCGCCGATCTCAGCCGCAGGGGATCGCATTTCCTCCAGGTGGTGGGCCGCCTGAAGTCCGAGGTAACGCTGGAGCAGGCGCAGGCGGAGATGACGACCATCGCCAAGCGGCTGGAACAGGAGTATCCGCGCACCAATACTCGAGTCGGCGCCACGCTGCAGCCGTTCCGCGAGTCGCTGCTGGGCCGCACGGGACCGCAGCTCCTGGTGTTGCTTACGGCCTCCGCCTTCGTGCTGCTGATCGCCTGCGCGAACGTCGCCAACCTGCTGCTCGCGCGCTCGTCGGCGCGGTGGCGGGAAATGGCCGTTCGCAGCGCTCTGGGGGCGGGCGGAACCCGGCTGGCGAGGCAACTGCTGACCGAGAGCCTGGCGCTCGCGCTGCTCGGCGGCATCTCAGGCATCGCGATCGCCTACGGCAGCATGAGGGTTCTCGCGGGCATGATCCCGGAGAGCTTTACCGGAATGGGTTCTCCGTCGCTGGACTGGAGAATGCTGCTGCTGGCGCTCGCGATCTCCGTGCTGACCGGTCTGCTGTTCGGGATCGCGCCGGCATGGCAGGCGTCGCGAGCCGGCCTGGGGGATGCGCTGCGCGAGGGCGCCCGTGCCGGGTCGTCCCGCCGCAGCCGCCTGTTCCGCAATGTCCTGGTGGCCGGCGAAGTTGCTCTCGCCAGCACGCTTCTGGTGGGCGCGGGGCTTCTGATCCAGACGCTGTGGAACCTGCAGAACACCGATCTCGGCTTCGAGACCTCCAACATCCTCACCGCCCGCACCCGCCTTCCGCTGCCGCGTTATCGCGACCACCAGAAGAAGGTCGAGTTCTTCGACGGGGTCCTCGATCGCGTGCGCGCTCTCCCCGGCGTGCAGAGCGCCGGATACGTCTCAACGTTGCCGTTCCTGCAGCGCGGCAACAGCACCGGATTCCAGATTGAAGGGCTGCCGCCGATCACGACGGACGCGCTCATCCGCCCGTGCACCAACGAGTACCTGACCACCATCGGCGCGCGCCTGGTGGAGGGCCGCCTGTTTCACCGGGATGACCGCGCCACCACGCAGAGAGTGATCGTGTTGAACGAGACATTTAAGAAGGCCTTCTTCCCCAATGAGTCGGCGCTGGGCAAGCGTATCACGGTGGACGGCAGCCAACCTTTTGTGGTGGTCGGCGTGGTGCGGGACCTCCTGGAACGGGGGCTGGAGCAAAGCGCCAAGGCCGGATTCTACTTCCCCTATTCGCAACAGCCGGATACATGGGCCGTACCGTCGGAGATCGCGGTAAGAACAAGCGTTGATCCGCTTCAGTTGGCTGGCGCGCTCCGCCAGGCCGTATGGGCGGTGGACAAGGACCAGCCGGTCACCAATGTTCGCACCATGGAGTCGATCGTCGCGGCCGAGGTCGGCGGGCGGAAGAACCAGGTCCAACTGCTCGCCGTATTCGCGGCTCTGGCGCTGGTGCTGGCTTGCCTGGGGATCTACGGCGTACTGTCGTATGCGGTAACGCTGCACACGCGCGACATCGGGGTGCGCATGGCGCTGGGCGCGCGGGCGGGTGACGTGGTCGCGATGGTCGTGGGACAGGGCGTTCAGCTTGCCGTCATCGGACTGGCGGCCGGAGTCGCCGCGGCGTTCGCCACCACGCGTCTGATGGCCAATCTGTTGTACGGAGTGAAGCCCGCCGACCCCGCCACCTTCGCCGGAGTGTGCGTACTGATGACCGTGGTTTCGGCGCTCGCCTGTTATCTCCCGGCCCGGCGAGCCTCGCGCATCGATCCGATGATCGCCTTGAGGCAGGAATAGCCGTCCGCGGTCAGACCGCTTCGAATTGGGCCAGTGCGCGATTCTTGCGCACTTTGCTGACGGGCCAAGCCTGGTTGTGCATCACCAGCCAGACCCCCGGCGGCAGGAAACGGGTCGCGAACAACGCCTCAGTCAGGTTCTGCAGACCGTCCGTGTTCTCGAAGCCGAGCGGTGTCATGGCCCCTGTCAGAATCACCGGCGCCGTCAGATCCGCCAGACCGGATTCCAGGTAACGTCCGGTTTCGATCATGGTGTCGGTCCCGTGCGTGATCACCACCGGCGCCGGATCCTGCAGTTTCGCTTTCACGACGTTCAGCACCAGGTCGCGATCGCCGTCGGTCATCTCCAGGCTATCCTTGTTCAGCAGGCTGACCGCCTCGATCTCGGTATCGGGCAGGCGCAGCCGTTCCAGGTATTTCTTGATCCTGCTTTCCTGATTCACCGCCGCCCCCGTGGGCTCGTGATACACCTTCTCGATGGTGCCGCCGGTCGAGATCAGGTAGATTTTGCGGGTCACGATTACTTGGCGGGCGCGGCGTCCAGCTTCACGATCTTCCCGAACATCTTGCCGCCCCAGGTCTTGCCGTTGGCCGTGCCGGACCAGGTGCCCGCATAGTCACTTTGGTGGATGACGACGCGGGCGTTGAAGGTTCCGTAGCCGGGGATCGTGTAATTGTCGACCGCGATTACCGGCGTATTGCCCGCCCACTTCACCGGAACCGGAAGGCCCATCTTGAAGTCCTTGCCGTTGTACTGAATGCGAGCTTCGAACTTCCAGGTGTCGTCTTTCACCTTGGTGACCCGCTCGATCGTGTACTTGTCGCCGGAGAGCTTCTCGGAATCGCCGGTGGTGAAGAAGCCCACCAGTTGCACATTGTTCATCGACTCCTGAAATTCTTTCTCCGCGGGCGTGAGAGAGGGCGCGGGGGGCGCCTCCTGCGCGGAAGCCGCGACCACAAGCATCAGAGCCGCCATCCCAGTGCGAATCATTGTTTCTTCTCCATCAGCTTCTTGATGTCCGCCGGTAAGTCGAAGATCCCGTCGGGTAACGGCTCGTTCACCTTGGACGAATCCATGGTGATGGCGATTTGCTGTCCGGCGGCTTTCTGCACCAGCTTGCCCGGTTGCAGCACTCCGCCCATCTGCTTCCAATCGCTGAGAACCGTTTCCGTGGGGATGTCGCCGAGCGGGGTGTTGGCCACCATGACCCGCTTCACCATCAGCCCGGAGGCTTTGCTGAAGTAATCCGTCTCCGGCTTGCCTTCGGCGGGCGTCAGCACGATCTTGTAACAATCCTCGCCGTTTACCGGCTCCACTCCAACTGTCTCCACCTTCGTGTACAGCTTACGCCAGTGCAGGGGGCCGTTGAAGGTGGATTCGCGACGCACCTGAGCCAGCTCGCCGCCGGTTTTCACCCGCGGTCCCATCAGCGCGCTTTTTTCCCAGGCCACGCCGGCGGCAAAACCCTGTTCGATCCTGCCGACGCCCTCGAGCTCCATTGACATATAGGAATTCTCGGGCGCGGCCGCATGGGCCGTGATCGTGCCTTTCACCCCTTGCCCCACGAACTCGACGCTCCCCGTTTGGGTCTCGGTTTTGCGCTTTTCGTAAGCCGCCTTGCCGCCGGTCACCTCCACGAAACGGTCGAGGACGGTTTCGGCCTTGGGCAGTTCCGCCGCCGCTGGAGCCTGGGCCAGCATCAGAGCCGGCGCGATCCACATTCCCAGTAAAGTTTTCACTTTGTTTTCTTCTCCTGTGTACGAATCCACTTCAGGGCTTCATCGAGCGCCGGATCGCCGCCCGCGAGCAGCGCCTCGCGGGTCAGCGGCGCAACCACATCGGGAATCACCCCGAGTCCCTCGAGAGGTTTTCCGCCCTCCGAAATATAGTTTGCCTGCGCGTACTGGAAGCCGTCGCCGTTCGGAAGCTGTTCGATCGACGACGGCAGGGCCGCGGCGGCCGTTCTGGTTCCAAACACCTTGGCGCGGCCGATGTCCTTCAGCCCGCCGGCCAGGATCTCGGAGGTGGAAGCCGACGCTCCATCCACAAGAATCGCCACCGGACCCGCAAAGGGCTCGGCGCGAGGAAAAATCACGAACTTCAGCTCGTTATCGCGCATGAACATCGTACCCAGCCGGAGCCCGGCTTTGTCGACGAACCAGCCCGCCATCCCCATCGCCATCGCTCCGATGCCACCCGGATTGCCGCGCAGATCGATCACGATGCCGTCGCAATCGCGGCAACTGGAGATGAAGTCCCCGAACTTCGGCATCACCCGGCCCGGATCGAGAAAGATGTTCAGCGCGACATATCCGCTGTTGCCCAGGCGCCGCGTCTCGAGCGACACCGGCATCGCGCCCAGGTAGCCGAAACTGGCCCATTCGCCCTTGGCGTCCACCCGCTCGATCTCAACGGTGACGGGCTTGGAGCCGCCGTCCAGAAATGCGATCTTGGCCGTCGATCCCGGCGCGCCGGAAAGCCTCGCCTGCACCGGGCGGTACAGCATCAACTCGCGGGATTGCTCGTCCATCTTCCGCAGTTTCGCGATGAGAGGGGCCAGTTCCCGGCCGTCCACCGACACCACGATCCAGCCGGGCTTCACGCCCTTGCGGGCCGCGGGCGAGCCCGCATCCACCGACTTGACCACGGCCTGGTCTCCGATCACGCGGAGGTCGATGCCGGTCCAGCCGCTGCCCGTCGGGCTCCCCACCTCGCTGTACCCTCCAGCCGGCAGGATTCCGAAGTGAGTCTGCTTCAGCCGCGCCAGCATGCCGGACATCGCCGCGCGCGCCTGCTCCATCGTGGCCGCCTTCTCCACCCGCGGACGGTATTCCTCGCGAATTGCGTTCCAGTCGAGGCCGCCGGGGTTCTTTTCCCAATGCTTATCCCGGACCGTCGACCATACCTTGTCGAAGCTGGCCACGTTGAGCGCGATCTGCTCGGCCGTCAGTGTCCGGCCCGCCTGAGCGAACACGGACGCGGCCGCCAGCAGAAACAGAACGATTTTCATATCCATCCTTTGGACGGAAGCGGCCTCAGGCCGTTTCCCGCATCTTCTCGTTTTCGAATTCCTCACCGTCGGGCTCATGCCACGCGATTAACGCCGCCGGAAGTGTCATCGCCAGCACCACCGCCGTTCCCATGATCGCCTGATACTCCCCGTCGAGCGAAGGCGTCCACAGCGAGAGCTTGGCGGCCGTCCGGGCGATGTATTCGTACAGCAGCCAAAGGCACGCTGTTCCCGTGAACAGGTGATATGCCTGAGTGGTCGCCGCGTTCCGGACGTTCGTCTGCCGCTCATCGAGATACTTCCCGCGGGTGTCGTCGATCTCCCCATAAGTGCGTCCGAAATGCATCAGCCATCCCAGCGCCCCCGCGAACGCCAGCCCCGCGGGGAGCGCAAGCAGCGCCAATGCGGGTTCCAGCCGGTTTGCGGACCACAACGACGCCAGCATCGCGGCCCAGCCTCCGTACAACACAATCACCAGATAACGCCGCGTGATGCGGCGGTTCCACTTAATTTTCACATGCCCTCCCGTTTCACGTTGGGATACAACTGCTCGCTCAGCGGCCGGAACGGTTTTCTGGAGAAGATCGCCTCCACCGGCAGCCCGAAGAACTCGCTGACGCGGAACGCGAGTTCCAGACTGGGGTTATAGTCGCCCCGCTCCATGTAACCAACCGTTTGATAGTTCACGCCGAGTGCATCGGCCAGCTCCTGGCGGCTGAGATTGCGCTCCGCCCGAAGCACGCCGAGGCGGTTAAAGAGTTTCTCCTGCGAACTTACCTTTTGTGTTGCGGCTACTTTCAGGGACATTGTAAGTCTCATTCAGACCGTATAATGAATTATACGAGTTGTCAAGAGGGAAGTAAGAGCTATCATGGATGGTGTACGAGCTTTCGGAGGGCTCGGCAATATGAAAACCATCACGAAACTGCTGTTGCTGCCCGCCTTGGCGCTGGCGGCCGACACGGAAACCACCAAAAGACTGGATGCGGCGGCGCAGACGGTCAACGAGATCATGGACGCCGCCGACAAGTCTATCCCGCGGGACCTGCTGGACAAGGCAGTCTGCGCGGTTGTAATTCCCGGGATGAAACAGGGAGGATTCGTCTTTGCGGGCAAGTATGGCCGCGGCTTCGCCGAGTGCCGCAAGGGAGCGGGCTGGAGCGCGCCCGCGCCGGTGCGCATGGAAGGGGGGAGCTTCGGGCTACAGATCGGCGGCGCGGAGGTCGACATCATCATGCTGGTGATGAATCGCGCGGGGATGGACAAGCTGCTTTCGAGCAAGTTTACGCTGGGCGGGGAGGGCACGGTAGCCGCCGGACCCGTAGGCCGTAGCGCCACGGCGCAGACCGATGCGGCCATGCGCGCGGAGATTCTCACCTACTCGCGCTCCCGCGGCGTGTTCGGCGGCATCGCGTTGACCGGTTCCACGCTGCGTCCCGATGACGAGGCGGCGCGCGCCCTCTACGGCAAGAAGGCGCCCAATCGCGATATCTTGACGGGGAAGGGGCCGGCACTGAAGGTGAGCGATCCTCTTGGTTCCGCGCTCAGCCGTCATTCGGCCACCAAGCGTCCCAACTAGGATGAGCGACGTTCATCAGCGGATGCGCGAAGACTGGAACGCGCGCGCGCGGGAAGACGCGGGTTACTATGTCGCCTTCGGCGCGCGCGGACAGTCCGAGGATGAGTTTTTCGCCACCGCCAAGGACACGGCCGAGGGTCTGGCGCGCGAGCTAAAGCGGCTGCCGCCCGCCGATCCGCGGTCGCGGCGGGCGCTCGAGATCGGTTGCGGTCCGGGCCGGCTGATGCGCCCCATGAGCGCGCACTTCGGTGAGATCCACGGAGTCGATGTTTCCGATGAGATGATCGCCCGCGCCCGGCGGAACCTCAACGGAATTCCACACGCCCATGTACATGTCGGCGGCGGGTCGTCGCTGGGGATGTTCGCGAGCGAGTCCTTCGATGTCGCGTATTCCTACGCGGTATTCCAGCACATTCCGTCCAAGGAAGTGGTTTACGGCTATCTCCGCGACGCTCACCGCGTCCTGAAGAGCGGAGGGCTTCTGCTGGCGCAATTCAACGGCCTGGCGCCGGACGACCGCTACGACACCTGGAGCGGCGTGCGATTCTCCGTGCCCGAATTGCTCGATTTCGCCGCCGCGCACGACTTCCAGGTGCTGACCATGGAGGGTGCGTCCACGCAGTATTTATGGACCGCGTGGTACAAGCGAGCCCCCGGTTGGGCCGCGACGCTGCGTCCGGCGGGAATGGTGGCTTCCATTTTGGCCATCACCAACGCCCAGAATTCGGAACCGGTAGCGCCGGCGTCGGGCCGCTTCGCCTCCGTTTCCATGTGGGTTCGCGGCCTGCCAGGCGACGCGGGCCTGCATCACCTGGAGGTCCGGATCGGGCGGGCGCCCGCGGTGATCACTTATCTGGGCCCGCCGGATGCCGGCGGCACGCAGCAGGTGAACGCGCTGCTGCCGGAGGTTGTGCCGACCGGCCTGCTGCCGGTGGAGATCCTGTGGCTGGGCGAGCCGGTGTCGACGCCCGGCACGCTGCGCGTGATCCCGCCGGGACCCTCGGTGCCCTTTCTGCTTTCCGTTACTGACGGTGTGAATCTCGTCTCAGGCTCCCGAATCGAAACCGGCTGCGTCAAAGTCACCATGGAAGAAGTGCTGCGTCCGGAAGAATTTGGAGCGGAAATGGCAGGGCGGCCGGTCGAATCGATCGAGCATTTCTGCACCGCGCCCCGGCTGCACCGGTACGAATTCAACTTCCGCGTTCCGGCGGCTACGCCGACCGGGCCGCACCAACTCAAGATGTGGCTGGGACGGCGGCGGTTCGCGCCCTACCCGTTGGAGGTCGTATGAAAATCGCATTGCTGCTCTGCGTTGGGGCCGCCCTGGCATGTGGCTCGGATCACCGCGTGGAGAAACTGAGGATCCAGGTGCTGTCCACCATGCTCGCCGATCGCGGTCTCGGCGAGTGGGGTTTCGCCGCGCTGGTGGAAGCGGACGGCCGCCGAATCTTGTTCGATACCGGAGCGCGCCCGGACACTGTGCTGCAGAACGCGCGCGAGCTGCGGGTGGATTTGAGCAACGTCACGGACGTGATCCTGAGCCACAACCATCAGGATCACACCGGCGGCCTGATGACACTGCGCAAGGATGTGATGGCGCGCAACCCGGAGGCGTTGTCGCGGGCGCATGTCGGCAAGGGAATGTTCGCCGACCGCGGGACCGCGTACATCCTGAAGATGAAGCCGGAGTACGAAGCCGCGGGCGGCAAGTTCGTGGAGCATGAGAAACCGGTGGAGATCGCGCCCGGCGTGTGGCTGACCGGCGTGGTGCCTCGCCCCCACCCAGAGCGCAACTGGAGCGGCTCCAGCCGGATTCGCACCACGGACGGAATGGTCGAGGACAATCTGCCCGAGGATATGTCGCTGGTGATCGTAACGGCGAAAGGTCTGGTGGTGCTGGCCGGATGTGGACACGCGGGTATTGTCAACACCCTGGAGCACGCCCGCAAGACGATCCGCGACGAGCCGGTCCACGCCGCCATCGGCGGCTTCCACCTGTTCCAGGCCAATGACGAGACGCTGCGCTGGACTGCCCGGAAGCTGCGCGAGTTTGGAACCGGGAGCTTCCTCGGCGCGCACTGCACGGGGATCGAAGCCACCTACAAGCTTCGCGAGCTTCTGGGATTGGGCCGTAAGGCCGCGTCCGTCGCCGCGGTGGGCGCGGTGTTTGAGCTGGGCAAGGATATGGACCCTGGCGCGATCGCCAGGTGAGCTTCTAGTTCCAGACCCGGATCTCGCGCCACAAATCGTGCATCGGCTGGTTCAGGCCGCGGCAGACATAGATGGGCACCTGCTCCTCGGCCATGGCGAACGGGTGCGATGCGCGGGCCTTCACCTCACAACTGGCAAATCTCTGAGCGAGGCGATCCGGCGGCGTTCGGGTGATTGCGATCACCACCTCGCCGGTTGCGTCGCGCGGACCCCAAACCCAGTAGTGCTGGTGCGGTGAAATCGCCTTGGGCAGCCCCAGGGCCGGGCCGAAGAAGTCGATGGCGCCGGCCTCGCCGTAATTCGACGCGAATATCGCGACCTTGGCCCGGTCGCGCGCCGGAAGCTCGCGATACACATCGGCTACCTTCTCCACCATCTCCGGCCAGCCGAACTGATCTCCGAAATGCTGCGGGAGGGGACCCTGGTGCCCGACCTCCGTCTTCGGAGGTTGGATGCCGATCTTCTCGATGTAGGCTACCAGCGCCGCCGGTTCCAGCACGGGGAGTACGATGGGCACGATCGGCAGGGTAAGCACTACCACGGCCGCCGGGATCGCGATCCGCGCCCAGCGTCCCCGCTGTTCCCAGGCGATCCCGCCCGCGGCGAACAGCATCCCGTACGCGGGAAACAGATAGTAGTTCTTGCCCTTCATGGCGATCAGCAGGGCCAGGATGAACAGGAACGATAATCCGAGCCAGCGGAAACGGGACCGTAGCAGCCAGATCAGCCCGGCGCCCCAGACCAGCAGCGTCGCCGGGGACATGCCCAGGATCTGCTGCCCGAAGAACTCCACCGGATTCAGGACCACATTCTTCCCAGTCGCTTGAACGTTGCGCAGCAGCTCGATGGTGGGAAATCCGCGCTGCGCCTGCCAGATCAGGTTGGGGAGGAACAACGCGATGGCGATTACGCCGCCAAGCCACGGCCACAGCGTCAGGAACTGACGGCGGTGGGGTGAAACAGCAAGCGCGGCGGCGACGGCCGCGCCGAAGAACAGCATCGAGTGCTTGTTCTGCAGCCCCAGTCCGGCGGCGATACCGGCCGCCAGCCACCAGCGGGGATCGCGACGTTCGATGGCGCGCAGGATGAACAGAACGAAGCCCATCCAGAACAGCGGCTCGAACGCGTTCATCGAAAGGAAGTTCCCCAGCAGCAGGTAACCGCCCGCCAGCAGCGTGCATCCGGCGGCGAGTCCGGCGGCGTATCGCCCGCCGCCCATTTCCCGGGCCAGCAGGCCCGCCAGCGCGACGAGCGCTCCATGAGCGAGGGCGGGGAAGATGCGGATGGCGGAAAGCGAATCCCCGAACAGCTTGCGGCTGAGCCACGCGATCCACGCCACCATCGGCGCGAAGTCGACATACCCCCAATCCAGGTGTTCCGCGGTGGCCAGAAAGTACAGCTCATCCCGGAACAAGCCGTACCGCTGATTACAGATCAGGTGAATTCCGACAGCAAGCAGTGCGATACGCCACGCCCAGGCCATGGTGGTGACCCCAGTATAGTGTCGGGCCGCACCCCGGTGGGCTTGGAACTGTATTGCCCGTATCTAGCCCGGAAGAAACACTAGTACTGTCCACTTTGAAATTCAAAGGGGTTGAATGAAATTAACTATGAAAATCAAGACTTCAATTTGCAGTTCTCTACTGCTCGGAGGGTTGCTTCTGTTCGCCCAGGGACCGGGCGGCCAGGACGTGACCGCGTTCCAGTTCGCGGGCATGATCGGCAGCTTTCCCGGAACTCCCACAAACGCCGGAAACTGGACGGTTGGGAATCGGACCATCCAGGTTACGGGCAACACCACGCTCGTTCAGGCAAACGGGAACTTCGCCCAGAACGGCTGCGTCGTAGTCACCGGCACCTTGGATAACAACAACCAGTTCACGGCCACCAGGGTTGAGACGCAACCCGCCGCGGTGTGTCCCGCGCAGCAGGGCACGACACCCGTGAATGTCGGTTTCTTCGGAACCGTCACGGCGCTGCCCTCCGGCGGGACCACCGGCACCTGGACCGTGGGCGGCCGTAGCGTCACTTTTGGAACCAACACGACCCTGAACCAGGGTTCAGGTCCCCTCAGCGTGGGATCCTGCGTGCTGGTCAGCGCGCCCCAGATCACTTCCACCGGGGCGATCGCCGCCTCGACGGTTCAGGTGGTCTCCGCCTCCAACTGCCAGTTCGCTTCCGTGAATCAGCGCGGGAGCGCGGACTTCCGGGGCGTGGTGCAGGCGATTCCGCAGCAGAGCGGGAACACCAGCAACAACACCTGGGTGATCGCCGGACGCACCGTGATCACCACCGCGGCCACCAATATCCAGCCGAACAACCAGGTTCCGGCGCTGGGTGACTGCGTGGATGTTCGCGGCGACGTGCAGAGCAACGGCGCGATTCTTGCTACCCGCATCCAGATCCTGGGCCGCGGCGTATGCAATCAGCCGCAACCGCAGCAGGACACTCCGCGCCTGGTGGCGCGCATCGATCAGCTTCCCGCCTCCGGCAACACCGGGGCCTGGCGTATCGGCGGACAAACCGTGAACGTCACCACCACCACTAGGCTCGATTCGGATCGCGGTCAGTTCCAATCGGGCGCCTGCGTGGAGGTCCGCGGCACGCTGCAATCCGGCGTGCTGCAGGCGACCCGCCTGGAAGTGATCCCGGCCACCGAATGCTCGGGCAACAATGACGCATTCCAGTACGCCGGCATCATCGAAACGGCGCCCACCACCGGCGCCACCGGAAGCTGGACCATCAGCGGCCGCAATGTGACCACGACCTCGAACACGCAGTTCGTCACCGCCCGCGGCAACGCGCTGGTGGGGTCCTGCGTGCTGGTATCCGGTCCCTTCGATGCCAACACCGGCTTCACCGCCACCCGCGTGGAGGTGCTGTCGTCGAGCGGCGTCTGCCTGTTCCCGCGGGGTGTTGGAAACACCGGCAGCTACAGCTCGGCCGCCATCGCGCCCGGGCAGATCGTCAGCTTGTTCGGATTGAACATCGGACCCACCACCGACATCGGTACGATGATCGAAAACAACCGCGTGACCACGGTGAACGCCAACACACGCGTGTTCTTCGACGGCGTCCCGGCGCCGATCCTCTTCGGAACGCGGGGCCAGATCAACGTGATGGTTCCGTGCTCGATTGCCGGGCGTTCCTCGGTGTCGGTAACCGTGGAGAATAACGGCGCCTTCTCGAACGCGATCACGGTTCCGGTGCAGACCACCGGTCCGGCGATCTTCACGCTGAATGCCTCGGGTCAGGGCCAGGCAGCGGTGCTGAACTACAACCAGCCAACGCAGAGTTACGTGGTGAACGGACCCAGCCAGCAGGCGACAGCCGGGTCGATCATCTCTATCTACGCGACAGGACTGGGCGAGACCAGCCAGGCCTGCACCGACGGCGGCATCACAAGCACCAATCCTCCCTTCGCCACCTTGAACACTCCGGTTCGCGTCCTGATCGGCGGGCGCGAGGCTCAGGTGCTGTACTCGGGTCCGGCGCCAGGTTTCGTGCAGGGCGTCTATCAGATCAACGCGGTGGTGCCCACGGGACTCACCGCGGGCAACGAAGTTCCGATCGTCCTCGAGTCCGGCGCACGGCGATCCGTCTCCGGCGTGACCATCGCGGTTCGTTAACTTCCCCATCCGGCGGATCGCGGGCTTCGCCCCCGCGATCCGCCGCTTTCCCATCCGCCCCCCGCTTGACAATCTGGAAAAAACTAAATACAAACAGTAGCTACCAGAATGGCTACTGCAATCGCTTCCAAGCCCGCCGGCGGCGGCCTGATCAGCATGAAGGTGATGCTGCAGCACACCCGCGTCACGCGTCAGGCGGTACACTTCTACCTTCGCAACGGCCTGCTGCCGCGTCCGGTTCGGACCAGCCGGACTTATTCGCTATACAGTTCCGAGTGCATCGAGCTGCTCAACCTCATCGGGGAGTGCCAGACCGAGCTGCGGCTTTCGCTGCGCGAGATCGCCGATCTGTTCGCCCGCCATCAGTACTCCGTGAAGGCGATCCGATTCGAGATGGGGAATCATGGGGGTCACACCGGCTCCGTGGCCGCCCTCAGCCCCCGGCCCTCGCCGGCAGCCAGTTCCGGGTCCGATCACCCCTATCCGGCGAGCTTCGTGGCCGAACTGCAGAAGTTCGGGGTTCTCGCGCCGGAAGCCAGCTCCGTGGTGGATGCCTCCGAGGTCGCGCGGGCCGCCTGGAAGCTGGCCAAGCTCGGCGTCCGGCCGCAGGAGCTCAAGAGCTTCCGCTCTCGCGCCGATCATGAAGCCGAGGCCGACCTGAACGAAATGCTGCGCGCGTTGGGCAAGTCCGTTCACGACTACCCCAGCGCCGCGAAACTGATCCGGGCCTTCGAGGAGTTCCAGCAGGCTACGCGCCGCGGTTCGATGCAGGCGCTCTTTGTGCGACAGACGTGCCGGTCCGCGCAGATCTTCATCGGGCCCAACCAGAAGCACATCTTCCCCAGCGAGACGTTTCTGGCCAAGAGCGGGCTGAACCAGGAAATCGATCGCCTGCACGCGAGCCTGGATCGCAAGCCGGACGATCTGGCCGCCCTGGTGGACCTGGGGCGGGCCTATTATCTGCGCTCCGACTGGCTAAACCTGTACAGCGTCGCACAGCGAATCCATGAGCTTGACCCGGGAAACACGCGGGCCGTCGCCGACATGAGTCGCGCCCTGGTCTACCTGGGCCGGACGGACGAGTCCATCCACCTGTTGGAAGACAACCTCCGCAAGGGATCGGACCCCCTGCTGAAGTTCCGGCTGGGGCAGGTCCTGGTGCAGCGGGCGCGGCGGATGGGAACGCTGGATATGCTGGAAGCGATCACGCGCAAGCAGGAGCTGGCGCGGGAGGCGCTGCGGGAATGCCGCAAGCCCGCCATCCGCCGTTGGATTCTGCTGGATCTGGCGCTGGATAGCCTCAGCGTCGCCGATCCGCTGCGCTTCAACCCTCCGTCCGCCGAGGATCTGGAAGCGCTTTACCGCGAGTACATGGCGATCCCCGACAAGGGACTAGGCACGCTCGGCCGCATCAGCCTGACCATGGGCCGCGTGCTGGCGGCATACGCCCTGTATATGGTGTACCAGCGTGCCGGGAGCCTGAAGGCCGATGCGCTGCGCAAGAAGATCATCCAGATGGACCCCCACGCTGTATTGTTCGCGCGCGGCCCCGAGACCGGTTCCAAGCCGAGAACTAAGTAGCCGTGGTAGACAGAATCGGCCCACCGCGTCGCCGCGGCGCTGTAGTACAAGAAGGATCGGAGAACCGCCATGAATCGAAGACTTGCCGCTGCAATCACCCTTTGGACCGCCGTAGTTCCACTGGCGGCGCAGAACAACAGCGCCCGCGCCTTGCCGCCGTTTACGATGCCGGAGTCGATCGAGGTCCGGCAGGTCGATATCTATAGCGAGGGCGTTCGCATGGCGGGGACCTTGTTCCACACCAAGGAGAACGCCGGGAGGAAACTGCCGTCGATCATCATGGCGCAGGGCTGGGGCGGCACCGCCGGCAGCCTGCGCCGTGACGCCGCCGTCTTCGCCGAGGCCGGCTTCCTGGTGCTCACCTTCGATTACCGGGGATGGGGCGCCAGTGACGCCCGCGTCATCCTTACCGGGAAGAAAGAACCCGCCGACAAGCAGAACTTCCGCTATAGCGCCGAGGTGCAGAGCATCCGGGAAGTGGTCAGCCCGGCGGACTTCGTCGTCGACTGGCAGAACGCGATCCACTTCCTGGCGGGTGAACCGATGTGCGACCCGGAGCGGATCGGTTTGTGGGGCACAAGTCTCAGCGGAGGCCTGGTGGTTTCGGCCGCGGTGCGGGACTCGCGCGTGAAGGCCGTCCACAGCCAGGTCCCCGCGTTGGACGGCCGCTGGACCATGGCCACGGCGAAGGACAAGCAACTCACCTGGGAGGAATCGACCAGGCGGGCGCGCGGGGAACTGGGCTATCCCTCGCCCGGCGCCAACACCGTCGCCCGGCTCATCGGCGCCCCGATCCGCTACCAGTTCGCTTCCTGGACTCCGGTAGAGGAAATCCACCGCATCCCTCATGTCGCCACGCAGTTCGTATTGGCGGGCAAGGAGGAACTGGTGGACAACAAGGCCAACGGCGAGGCCGCGTACGAGCGCGCCAAGGGCCCCAGGAACATGGTGGTGATCCCCGACATCGATCACTACGGCATCTACTACAACCTGGAGGCTCGCCGGCTCTCCAACCGCCTGGCCATCGAGTGGTTCCAGAAGTACCTGAAGAGCGATCCCGCCAAGTAATGTCCCGACGGAGGGCGACAACATGAAGTTCGTGATCAGGATCGCGGCGCTGGCCGCCCTGCGGCCGCTTGCGGCGCAGCCACCGGATGCCGCCGCGCTGTACAAGAGCCGCTGCGCGGGCTGCCATGAAGCGGCGGTGAGCCATGCGCCGCCCACGAGCCTGATGCGTCGCATGTTCCCGGAGACGGTGCTGGAGTCGCTGGAGAAGGGCAGCATGAAGCCGATGGCGGCCGGCCTGTCGGCAGCCGAGCGGCGAGCCTTGGCGCTGTTCGTCTCCGGCAAGGAATTCGGGCTGGCTCTCGATGTGAACTCCAAGGAGGGCTTCTGCGCCTCATCCGGCGAGGCGGGCGTCGCGGCCAGGGCGCCCGGCTGGAACGGCTGGAGCCCGGACTCGGCGAACACACGCTATCAGCCCGACCCCGGCATCCGCGCCGGGGACGTGCCGCGTCTCAAGGTGAAGTGGGCCTTCGGCATTCCCAACGCGACCATCGCCAACGGCGCGATTTCGGTCGCTGCCGGGCGTGCTTATTTCGGAACGTCGAACGGCGTGGTTTATTCCCTGGATGCCGCCACCGGATGCATTCATTACGCCTACCGCGCGAGCGCCGGGGTGCGGTCCGCGATCGTGGTGGGACAACCCGGCGGTCTCGCGCGCCAGGTCGCCTACTTCGGCGACGGACTCGCGTACGTCTACGCGATCGACGCCTCCAGAGGAACGCTTCTGTGGAAGAAGAAGGTGGAAACGTTCCCGAGCGCGCGCATCACCGGTTCGGTGAAGCTGCACGGCGACCGCCTGTACGTGCCGGTTTCCATTATCGAAGAAGGACTCGCCGTGAATCCCAAGTACGAATGCTGCCGCTCGCGCCCCAGCGTCGTGGCATTGAACGCCCATACCGGGGAGCTCATCTGGCGGACCCACACGATCGAGCAGGAGCCGAAGAAGACGGGCAGAAACCGGGCCGGCGCGCAGCTCTGGGGGCCGTCCGGCGCGAGCATCTGGTCTTCGCCCACGCTCGATCCGGAAAAGAATGCGCTCTACGTCGCCACCGGCAACAACCATTCCAACCCGACAACGGATACGAGCGACGCCGTGATTGCGCTGCGCATGGATACGGGGGCGATTCTCTGGAAGCGGCAGGTAACGGAGAAGGACGCTTACAACGTTGCCTGCGTTCGCCCCGACACCACCAATTGCCCGGAAGACTCGGGCCCGGATCACGACTTCGGATCCTCTCCGATCCTGGTGAGGATGGAGAACGGCAGGCGAGCGTTGCTCGCCGGCCAGAAGTCCGGCGTGATGACGGCAGTGGATCCCGATGAGCGGGGCAAGATCCTGTGGCAGACCCGGGTCGGCAAGGGCGGATTGTTGGGCGGCATTCAGTGGGGCTCCGCCGCCGACTCCGTCAACGTCTATGTCCCGCTTTCCGACATCGCGTGGGTGGGTGAGCGTATCCTGGACCCTTCGAAGGGCGGCGGTATGTTCGCGCTGCGCATTCGCGACGGAGAAAAGATCTGGGTGACGCCGGCGCCGTCCTGCGAAGGCCGGAAGAACTGCAGCCCGGCGCAGTCGGCCGCCGCCAGCGCGATGCCCGGCGCCGTATTCTCCGCGTCGGTCGATGGCCATTTGCGCGCCTATGCCGCCGCGGACGGCAAAATCATCTGGGATTTCGACACGGCTCGCGACTTCGAGACCGTGAACAAGGTCCCGGCCAAGGGCGGTTCGCTGGACGCGCCCGGGCCGGTGATCTCGGATGGCCTGGTGCTGGTCCCGAGTGGATACGGCGTCTGGGGCGGGCTGCCGGGAAATGTTGTAATCGCCTTTTCGGTGGACGGCAGGTAGCGTCCCGCGCTGACTAGTTCTGGTATTTAGTTTCGCCCTTGACTCGATTCACCCACCCGTATAGACTCCCTCCAAGTTGTCAAATTGTTGCGGGGTGTCTTATGCCGAGCTTGCGTGTCACTGTCCTTCTGTCGCTTTTTCTGCCGCTGGTCGGGTCCGCTCAGACCACTGATGCGGCGCTCTCCGGCACCGTGCTGGATCCCGCCGGCGCGCCGGTAGCGGGCGCGCGGGTCACCGTCACCAGCCTCTCCACGGGAGTAGCCCGGAGCATCGCAACGACCAGTTCCGGCACTTACCTGATGGCGGGCCTGCCTCCCGGCGCGTACCGCGTTACCGCCGAGCAATCCGGATTCAAGACCTACGTGTTCGACTCCCTGACGCTGGACGTGGGCGCGCAGCAGAGCCTCAATATCAGCCTCACCCTCGGCCAGACCTCGGAATCGGTGGAGGTGCAGGCCACCGCGGCCGACCTCCAGCAGGTCACCAGTTCCATCGGCAATGTGATCACCGGGAAGAAGCTGGAAGAGCTCCCGCTGGTCGGACGCAGCGCCTACGACCTGATCGGAACTACAGCGGGCGTCAGCGGGACCAACAACCAGAACTTCAATGGGGCGCGCAGCGGCGCTCTGAACATCACGCTGGACGGGGCCAACATTCAGGACAACCTTTTCGATGGAGTGGGCGCTTCGCAGGCGATCTCAGTAGTGAACGTGGACCGCATCGCCGAGTTCCGCATCGTCACCTCGCCCGCCGACGCTGAGTTGGGACGCGGTTCCGGCCAGATCATCATGGTCAGCCGCGCCGGAACCAACCAATACCACGGCAGCGTCTTCTGGGAGCACCGCAACACCCTCTTCACCGCCAACACTTGGCACAACAACTTCAACCGCCAGCCGCGCAACTTCCTACTCCGGAACCAGTTCGGCGCGCGGGCCGGCGGGCCTATCTTCCGCAACCGGACGTTCTTCAATGCCTATTACGAGGGGCAACGACAGCGGCAGCACAACCTGTTCAACGCGGTGACCTATCGCGAAACCGCGCGACAGGGGATCTATCGCTACTGGCCTGGCGTGCAGACGGCGAATGCCTTGGCCGCGAATCCCACAGTGGATCTCGCAGGCAATCCGATCCAGCCTCGCGGCGCCACCGGACCCCTGCAGTCGGTCAACGTGATGACCCAGGATCCGCTGCGCGGCCGCCTGGACCCCACCGGCACCATCTCTCGCCTGATGAATCTGATGCCGCTGCCGAACAACTTCATCGTCGGCGACGGGCTCAACACCGGCGGCTACCAGTGGCAACGCGTCATCGCGCAGGATTACGACATCTGGGGCTTCCGGCTGGATCATAACTTCTCCATCAATCATCGCCTGAACTTCTCCTACAACAATCAGGAGAACGACAACGTCAATACCGTGGGCGTCCAGCCGTTTCCGGGAGTGGCGCCCGGGCGGGGTCCGATCAAGACGCACACGTATTCGGCGGGGTTTACCTCGGTGCTGCGCTCCAACCTGATCAACGAGTTTCGCGCCGGCGCGCTGCGCCCCCGCACCGCCGTGGTGGCCCCCTGGGAGACCGATCCCGGAGTGCTCGGCTCGGTCAACGGCAACAACCTGATCGTGGGCCTGTACTTCGGGGCCGTCACGCAGGTCTTCAACACCGTAAACTACGGCGCGGAGCCATTCGGCCGCATGACGCCGGTGTACCAGTTCGGCGACACCATGACCTGGTTGAAGGGTAAGCACAGCATCCGCGGCGGCTTCGATTACCGCGCCGTGTCGAGCTACGGCTTCGACACCTACGCCGCCATGCAGCGCGCCGAAATCTTCACCGCCGCCGCATGGCCCGCCAGCGCGAACTTCTTCAACCTGCCGGGCATCGGCGTGAACGCGGGGGCCGCGGCGCAGCTCGCCAGCGAGCTTTCGGGAGCCGTGGCGCAAACCTGGATGAGTCTCAATTCTCCGGGCGGCCCCGATCCTACGTTCCTTCCGGGACTGTCCCGTTATCGCCGCTGGTCACAGAACGAGTTCAACTGGTTCCTTAAGGATGACTGGAAGATCACTCAGAACCTGACGGTGAACCTCGGCGTGCGCTATGACTGGTTCAACGCCCCGTATGAGACTCAGGGCCTGGGCGTCGACTGGAAAGGCGGCGGCAACCGCCTGTTCGGCGTTTCCGGCAACAGCTTCGCCGATCTCTTCCGGCCCGGCCATTTGAACGGCGCGCTGTCCGAGTTCATCGCCATCGGACCCAATACTCCCAATCCGGACAAGAAGCTGTGGGCGAACGACAATAACAACTTCGGTCCGGCGATCGGACTGAGCTGGTCGCTGCCGTGGTTCGGCAAGGACAAAACCGTGATCCGCGCCGGCTATCAGTTGACCTACGGCCGCAACGCGATTTTCCTGGTGAACTCGCAAACGTTCGGCGCTTCCGGATATGCGCAGTCACGGCTCATCAACACGCCGGCGCCCACCTACCTCAGCGACATCCGCCCGCTGAGTCCCGTGGCGCCCCCGCTCGGCACGATCCCGTTGACGGAGAGATCCGCGCCCGCCTACGGCTTCGATCCGAACCTGTACAGCCCGTACTACCAGAACTGGAACTTCTCCGTGGATCGGGTCATCGGAAAGGACTGGGTTCTCAACGCGCGCTACGTCCGCAACAAGGGCAACGGCTTGCCGCGATCGCTGAACCTGAACGAGACCAACATTTTCGAGAACGGGATTCTGGATGCCTACAACATCACGCTGGCCGGAGGCTCCGCCCCGTTGTTTGACGCGATGTTTCGCGGATTCACGCTCGGCGGACGGTTGGTGGATGGTGTGAACCTGACGGGCAGTGAGTTCGTCCGGCAGTCCACCGCGACGCGGGGATTCCTGGCCAACAATGCACCCGCGGGGTTGGCGAACTTCATCAACATCAACCCCAGCCAGTGCGGCGTGCCGGGTTGCCTCATCAGCCGCGCCGGCCTGCCCGTGAACTTCGTCACCGCCAATCCGCAGTTCACCAGCGCCTACTACGTCTCGAATTTCGGGAACTCGAGCTATGACGCGCTTCAGGTCGAGGTCACCAAGCGATTCTCCAGCGGCTACACATTCCAGGGCAATTACACCTTCAGCAAGGCCCTGGGTGATGCCGAGGGCGACGAAGTCGCCTACCGGGGCAGCTCGCGAACTCTGCGTGACCGGCAGCTCGACCGGCGGCTGCTCAGCTTCCATCGCACCCACATCGCGCGCTTGAACGGCATCTGGGAACTGCCCTTCGGTCCCGGCCAAATGTTCGGCCGCAACACGCGCGGCCTCCTCGGCCAGGTACTCGGCGGCTGGCAGGTGGGCGGCTTGAGCACTTTGCAGTCGGGCGTGCCGTTCAGCATCACCGTTTCCGGCGGCGTCCAGTCTTTCAACCAGATCACCCAGGCTGGCGTGAATTCGCCCGAAGCCGGCGATTTCACTCCGGTCTCTGTCGCCGCTATTTCTTCCGGGCTGGGGCAGGTCAGCCGCATCGGCAATGGGGTTGTGTATTTCAACGGCTTGCGCCAGGTGACGGATCCTTCCGTCGCCCGGATGCCCGCGATCATCCAGCCGCTTAGCGCGCTGCGGGGCATTGTCGACCAGTCCGGCAACCTCATCATGCAGAATCCCGTGCCGGGGCAAATGGGCACCATGGCGCCCAACTCCTTCACCGGACCGCCGGTGATGCGCCTGGACCTGAACCTGATCAAGCGCTTCCGCGTCGGTGAACGCCGCGATCTCATCATCCGCGCCGACGCCTTGAATCTGCTAAATACGCCGTTCTTCGGCTTGCCCGTGACGGATATCAACAGTCCGCTGTTCGGACGCATCAACTCGACTCTGGCGGGCACTAACCGGGTGGTTTCGTTCCAGGCTCGCTTCACGTTCTGACACCCGTGCCGCTTCGGGCATGATCGAGGGCGTTCGCCGGTGGCACGACGCCCTTCGTCCGGCTTTTGCGGCCTTTCATCCGCACCTGCGAACATCCCGCCGCTTAAACCCGTTACTCTGGGCATACTCATGTCGGCCATTTCAGTGCAGGGTCTTCACAAAAGCTATGGGGAATTCGAGGCGGTTCGCGGCGTTGATTTCGAAGTCCAGCCGGGCGAGGTGTTTGCGTTGCTCGGACCGAACGGCGCCGGGAAGACATCCACGGTAGAGATTCTGGAAGGGCTGCGGCCGCGCACTTCCGGCTCCGTTTCCGTTCTCGGCTTCGATCCGGGCGTGCAGGTGAACGAACTCAAGGACCGCATCGGCGTTTGCCTGCAGTCCACCAACCTGCCGGACAAGCTCACGGTCTCCGAGTCGCTCGACTGGCTGGGCGCTTTTTACTCCAAGCGTCTCCCTACCGACTACCTACTCGGCCGATTGCAGTTGAAAGACAAGGCCGGCGCGCAATACTCGACCTTGTCCGGAGGGCAGAAGCAAAGGGTCGCGCTGGCGCTTTCGTTGGTCAATGACCCGCAAATCGTATTTCTCGACGAGCCCACCACCGGGCTCGACGCCCAGGTCCGGCTGGAAATCCACACATTGATCGAGGAAATGCGGGCTTCCGGGAAGACCGTCGTCCTCACCACCCACTACATCGAGGAGGCGGAACGGCTCTGCGATCGCATCGCGATTATCGACCAGGGCAGGATCATCGCACTCGGAACCCCGCGCGAGATTCAAGCCAAAACGCTGGGCCAATCGAGAATCGAAATCGAGGTTCGGCATCCTCTCCCGGAAGGCGAGCTTCCCCCCTGGCGTGACGCGGAAGCGGTCTCGCTGGACGACGCCCGCACCAGCCTTCACGTCGCCTCCGCGCGCCCGGAGCGCACCCTGGTGGACCTGGTGAAGTGGATCGAGCAATCGGGGATCGAACTCGTCGACATCCGCCTCAAGAAACCGACGCTGGAGGATGTCTTCATTGAGCTCACCGGAAAGACCCTGAGGGACTAGCCGATGAACGCCTACCTGACCAACATCCGCATGCACCTGAAGCTGATGATGCGGGATCGCACCGTCCTGTTCTTCAACTACGTCTTCCCCTTGATCTTTTTCTTCATGTTCGGCCAGCTCTATGACGCCGGGCAGGGAGGCACGGTCCGCCAGGTGGTCACCATGGTCCTGACCATCGGCGTCCTCGGAGCAGGCCTCTTCGGCGCCGGAATGCGCAGCGTAATGGACCGCGAACAGAACATTCTGCGCCGCTTCAAGGTCGCCCCCCTCGGCGCGGGACCGATGGTTGTGGCGTCCATCGTCACCGGTCTCATCGCTTATCTGCCAAACGTATTCCTGACCATCGTGCTCGCGCATTATTACTACGGCATGCCCTGGCCCACGCGACCCTGGTCGTTGTTCGCGTTCATCTCCCTGGGAACCATCGCCTTCCGCGCCCTCGGCAGCATCGTCGGTTCCGTCGTGAATTCGATGCAGGAGAGCCAGATCGTCATCCAGTTGCTCTATTTCCCCATGCTGATGCTCTCCGGCGCGACCATCCCGCTGGGGATCATGCCGCAGTGGCTGCAGATTGTCGCCAATTTCCTTCCGTCCACCCACCTGTTCACCGGCATGCAGGCGATCCTCAGCGGCCGCGAAGGACTTGCCGATCACTGGCGGGCCGTCGCGGCGCTGTTCCTCACCACCGCGCTCGGAGGGCTGCTTGCCGTGAAACTGTTCCGCTGGGAAAAGGACGAGCGGCTGCCTGCAACGGCTAAGGCTTGGGTGCTCGCCGTTCTTGCGCCGTTTGTCGTGATGGGCGTCCTGGAGGCTTACACGCGGGACAATGTTTCCCGCACCAAGATCCTGGAGCGCGACATCGCCCGCGGCCAAAGCTGGCTGATTCGCGACGTCAAGGTCATCCACGGCGACGGCGGCGTCACGGAGCGGGGCGCGGTTCTGATTCGAGCCGGCCGGATCGCGCGGATCTTCACCGGCGCTTCACCCGACGCCGACAGCCTGAAGGCGGAACCGGTCGAGGGCGCCGGCCGCACGGTGATTCCCGCCCTGGTGGATGCCCGCGTGGACCTGATGTCGCCCGGAGGCACGCTCCCCAACCCTGCCGATTACTCGCCTCAGAAGAGCGTGCCACGCGCGCTGGCGGCCTATCTCTATAGCGGAGTCGCCGCCGTACGCACCGGCGGCGCCGTCGATCGCGCGCTCGAAGAAACCGCCGCCGGCATCGCTACCGGAGAGAAGCTCGGCGCCGAGCCGGTGTTCTCGGGCGTGCTCTTCGCTCGTAAGGACGGGGCCGGCGCCGAAATGCTGCGCGACGTTCCCGAGGCTTATCGATCCACGGCGGAGACTCACCTGTTCCGCTTCCCCGCGTCCGCGGACGAAGCCCGCCAGATGGTCCGCGACCTGAAGCACCAGGGCGCAACTTCGGTTCGCGCCTGGTCCGGCGGCGACAAGCCCATCGAACCCGCCATCTTCCGGGCCATCGCCGCCGAGGCGGCAGCGCTCGGCTTACCCCTGGCTTGCTATACCACTGATGCCGCGGCCGTCGCGGCCGCCTTGGATGCCGGCGCGTCCCAGATCGAAAACGGGTCCTTCACCGAACTGCTCCCGCGGGATCTGCTGGAACGAATGAAGTCGCGCGGTGTGACCTACATCCCGATGCTTGCCTCCATCGAAGCCCGAGCCGAACTGGGGCGGGGAAGCCTCGCGCTCCTCGATCGCCCGTTGGTGCGGCAGGTGGGCCCGCCGGCGCTGCTGGAGTCAACGCGGAAAACCTTCGCCGCCTTGCGGGCTTCCGGCGACCGTTCGATTCTCGATCTGGCCGGCAGAAACCTCGCCGCCGCGGTTCATGCGGGAGTCACCGTAGCCGCCGGCACCGGTTCCGGCGCGATGCTGCTGCCGCACGGCCCGGCCATCCACCGCGAGCTCCAGCTCTGGGTGGAAGCGGGCGTCGATCCCCGGCTCGCTGTGCAAGCGGCCACCTTCCACGCCGCCTCGGCCATCGGGCTCGCATCCCGCCTGGGCCGCATCCACGAAGGAGCGGAGGCTACGCTGCTTATCCTGGACGGAGACCCCGTGGCCGATATCAAGTCCACTGAGCGGCTCTCCACGTACTTCTTCCGGGGCGGCAGGGTGAACCGGGTCCGGCTGTTCGAGGATTTCAAGTGAAGCGTAAGTGATTTCCCTAATTGCGGACGTCCGCGTTTCCGCTTAGCCTGGAGCCATGCGGCCGATCTTGGCTCTTGCCTTCCTGACGGGTGCGTACGCGCAGCAGAGCACGGTAACTTACAATCGGGACCTCAACGGACGGCAGGTGGTCGCCGGCGAATCCGTAACGGCAAGGAATGACGGCGCCAGCGAGAAAACCGTCCGCCTGCAGTCGATCAACGGACGCCGCGTCCCCTTCGAAAGCGTCGAGGAGCGGGTTCTCCGCGACGACGCATCCGGCAAGTCCATCGAGCGCATTGTCCGCCGCTACGACCAGACCGGTAATCCGCTGCCCCCCGAGAAGGTTCTGGTGGAGGAAGAGAAGTCCGGCAACACTTCCGTGATCCGAACCACCACGTTTCGCGGCGACGTGAACGGCAGGCTGAACCCGGCCGAGCGCACGGTAACCGAATCGCGCACTTCCGGCTCCACCACCAATGCCGAAGTCATCGTGGAGCGCCCGAACCTGAATGGCGGATTCGCTGTCGCGGAGAAACGGACCATCGTCACCGAAGATCGCGGCGACCGCGGCAAACTCGCCAACACCTACATATATCGCCCCGGCGGGGGCGGCGGCCTGGTGGAGGCTCTGCGCGAGACTCGCGAGGAGATCAAGCAGGGCGATCAGGTGCGGGTCAACTCCGCTACCTACGAACCCGACATCCAGGGACGGCTGAATCTGCGATCGCAGGCGGTGGAGACCGTCGCCAAGAATGCTGATGGAACCGAGTCAGTGGAACGCACGCTTTACCGCGTGGAAGCGCCGGGAGTCGCGGGCAGCGCCACCAGCGGGCCTCGCTTGGTCGAGCAGCAGCTAGTGGACCGGCGCGCCGCCGGCGCCGAAGTGGTGGAGACGCTCAGCGTCCGCCGCCCCTCGCTTTCGGACCCAAGCCGCCTCGGCACGCCCGAGAAGATCTCGGAGACCGTCTGTCAGGGCAAGTGCCTGCCGGATCCGAAGCCCGCGCCCAAGCAGAATTAACCGTGGCCCAGCTTCATCAGCCACGCCAGCCCGAACAAAGTCGCCAGAAAACAACCAAAACAATACGCCGCGTAGCGAATACGCTCGCGATCGGTGTGCTTGGTCACTACCCCTAAAACGATCGAAGTAAGCATCGCGAACAGGATCGCCACTTCCAAATGCGACAGGTTCATCTTCGGCATCAGTCTTTTTTCCCCGTTGCGATCTCGAACGCGTCCACCATCGCCAGAATGTTCATCAGGCCCGCCGCTACCAGGAACTTGGTCCCGTAGTCATGCACGTGACCGGCGACATCCGGCTGGTTGTAGCCCAACCAAACGGTCAGCAGGTACAGTAACCCGGAGGCGAGGTTGCCGATGAATCCGCCGACGTAGATCACGGTGGTCAGAAGGTCGCCGGTCTGCGGCTCAAAAAGCGCGCCGCGCATCATCAAGCCAAGCAGGAAGGTGATCAGAACGGTGCCCAGCAGCACCGCTCCGCGCGAGGTTCGTTTCAGCAAGAAATGCCCGCCGCCCGGAATCAGCCACCCCAGCGCGACCGCGGGAGCCCAACTGCCGACGGCGGGTCTTTCTGCCTTGGTTTTTTCCGCCATTCTTTCCAGTGTACTCAACCGGCAGAGGGAAACGGGTTACAGGACAATCGCCAAGCAAGAAATGACAAAGTAACTTGACATTTAGTAAAAGATACTATACTCTCTTGTTATGTCATCCCCACTTCGATCGGAACACAGTGCGGGAGGGTCCCTGCGGCTTTGGCTGGCCGCGAATTTTGCGTTGGGAGCTCTCTCAATCCTACTGTCGCTTGCCCGCGACCGGATGGGGGATCTGAATGCGCCCCTGAGGTACGCGGGAGCGGCTTGTGCGGTGATCCTGATCGCGTTGTGGGTCCGGGCCGCGGTAGGGTTTCAGCGCTCGCTGGATGAGATGCAGCGCCAGATGTTTCTGGAGGCGACCAGCTTTGTGGGAATTGCCGCGCTGGCGTGGGTCTACCTGTTCCCGGTACTCGAGAAGGCGCACGTCGTCCAACCCATCGATCACGACCAGTACTTCGCCGGGGTGGCCGTGTGTGCATTTTTGGGCTGGTGGCTAACCGCACGGAGATACCGGTGAAAAATCGCTTGCGCGTCCTGCGCGCGGAACGCGACTGGTCACAGGCGGAACTTGCCTCCCGCCTGGGAGTCAGTCGCCAGACCATCAATACCATTGAGAATGGGAAGTACGACCCGAGTTTGCCGTTGGCGTTCGCCATGGCGCGGCTGTTTGGGTCGCGAATCGAGGAGATTTTCGAACCCGATGCCGAGCCCGGCGGAGCCGGAGCATTTCGGGACGACGCTGCAAGAACCCCGCCCGGGAGCTAGGCGCCTAGCTGGGCTATTGCCCTTCGGTAGCTGAACCGAATGCTGAGCGGCAGGTCGTAGCGATCAAAGTCGGCTTCCTCGCACCACAACGTCTCAAACGACTCCTTCGAGCAGCTCAATTCCTCGCTCGCCGCGCGGAAGCCGATGATCAGATCGTGGTGCAGGTGAAACGGCTCCTTCTTCTTCGCCGGGATGCCATGCACGTCGATGCCGACCACGGGGCCGCGCTCGGCCAGAAGCAGCGCGCCGGTCTCCTCGCGCACCTCGCGAAACGCCGTCGCGGCGATCTCGGGGTCTCCGGCCTCCACGTGACCTCCCGGCAGCAGCCATCGCCGCAGCCGCCGGTGATGCACCAGCAGCAGGGCGCGCCCCGCCGGATGCAAAACCAGCCCGGTGGCGGTAACATGCCCCGGCTCGTATTGATGCCGCGAAAACGGGGCTGGCGACAAAGTAACCAATTGCAAAACCAGCTCACGACTTTTCCATGCCGATCCGTCGCTGGAGTCCGCGAACGATTCCGCCGCTTGCAATACCTGTTCCGAAGTCATCTCGCCTCGAGCGCCTGAATCACTTCCTCATCGCTGACCTGCGCGAAATCACGAAAGAATTCGCCGACCGAGCCCAGGAACACCGGCTCCTCCGGAGCGACCACCTCATCCGCCAGCAGCCGCAGCCGGTCCCCGGTATCCCGCGGGATCACGCCCGCGGCGGCGATGATCCGCGCCGCGCCGCGAGAGCGCAACACACGGATGGCGGCTTCCATGGTGGCTCCCGTCGCCACGCCGTCATCGACAACGATCACGATGCGCCCCCGCGGATCCAGGGGCGTTTGCGCCTTGCCGTAGGCCGCCCGCCTCGCCTGCAGCGTGCCGACCTGCCGGTCGATTTCCCGCTGCAGATACTCGCGACCTGCTCCGGCTTGGAACGCATGTGAGAGGATCACCGCATGGCCGGAGTCGTCCACCGCGCCCACCGCCAGTTCCTCCTGATGCGGCGCGCCGATTTTATGCACCAGCACCACGTCCAGATCGCCTGCCAGTTCATCCGCGATCAGCCGCGCCATCGGGACCGCCCCGCGCGGGATGCCCAGAACCAGGGGACGCGCGCCGCGATAGTGCTGTAACAACTCGGCAAGTCTGCGGGCGGCGTCCAGGCGATCGCGAAACATCTCAATACAGCGGAGATTCACCGGCGGGACGCGTCTTCCAGCGGCGATGAATCCACAGCCACTGGTCCGGATACTTGCGAATCTCACCTTCCAGGAATGAATGAAGGCGCTGGGTGTCGGCCGCCGCGTCCCCGCTTATCGGGATCTCCGGATAGTAGCGTAGCACCCATTTCCGCTCCTTTTCCTCCCACAGCGCATAGGCGGGCACGACCGCCGCGCCCGTCTTCGCCGCCATTCGTGCGAAAGCCGTGTTCGCGGACGCTTTCACGCCGAAAAAGTCCACAAAGCAGCCTTCCTCGGGCACGGTATTCTGGTCCGCCAGGATGCCCACGGTCCGGCCTTCACGCAGGGACTTGAGAATCGCGCGGGCAGCGTCTTTTTTAGAGATCGCGCGGTTGCCGGGCAGTTCGCGGCGGCCCTCCACCATGCGGTCGATCGCCGGGTTGTCCAGCGGCCGCACCACGATGTCGAAGGGCGCGCGCCGGATCGCGTGGGCGAACGCGCTCAATTCCCATGCGCCGAAGTGCGCCGCGAAGAACAGGACTCCCTTTCCCTTGGCGTTGGCATGATCGTAGTTCTCAAGGCCCTCCAGCCGCACCCACCGGTCGAGTTCGCCGCGCCGCAGGATCGCCGGGAAGCGGGCGAACACCAGCATTTGCCGCGCGATCGATTGGAACACTCCCCCGGCGATCGCCTCCGCGTCGCGGAAGCCCGCCATTTCCAGGTTGCGGATCGCGATCCGGCGCAGGCGCGGCGCGGCCTGGTCCAGAAGTTTCGCGTACAACGCCGCCAACGGATGAGCCAGCATCAACGGCAAAACCGCCAGGCTGTTCAGGATGAAGGCCGCCGCCCACGCTTCCAGGATTCGCAATTTACTCGATCCACCCGCCGCCGAGCACCAGATCGCCCGAATAAAACACCGCCGCCTGTCCCGGCGTCACCGCCCGCTGCGGATCGTCGAAGCGCACTTCCACCCGGCCGCCGGCCATTGGGACAAGCGTCGCATCCGCGGGGATGTGCTTGTTGCGGATCTTCACCTTTGCGCGCACCGGCGCCGCGATGGGCGCCAGCGATATCCAATTTACGTCGCGTGCTGTCAGGGTGGCGCGCAGCAGATCGCCGCCCCTGCCCACGATCACCCTCTGGCTCGCGGGTTCAGTCGCGATCACGTAAAGCGGCTCGCCCGCGGCGATCCGCAGACCGCGGCGCTGACCGACAGTAAAGTGATGCACGCCCGCGTGCTCGCCCACCACCCGGCCCTCGGTATCCACCACTTCGCCGCGCGTCGCCTGGGCGGGGAGCCCCTGCTCGCGGAAATACGCTTCAATAAACTGAGCGTAATCCCCGTTGGGAACAAAGCAGATTTCCTGGCTGTCCGGCTTATCCGCGGTGGGGATGCCAAGCTCCCGCGCCAGTTCGCGCACCTGCGGCTTGGTGAGGCCACCGAGGGGGAACATGGTCTTCGCCAGTTGATCCTGGGTCAGTCCGAAGAGAAAGTACGTCTGATCCTTCGCCCGATCCACGCCGGTTCGCATTTCCCAGCGTCCTGACTCCTGGTTGTAGCCGATCCGCGCATAGTGCCCGGTGGCGATCCGGTCCGCGCCGATTCCCGCCGCCATCTCCAGAAACTGATCGAACTTGATGAAGCTGTTGCACAGCGTGCAGGGAATCGGAGTGCGTCCCGCGAGATAGTCCTCGACGAACGGCTTCACCACTTCCTGCTCGAAGCGATCCTCGAAATTGACCACGTAGTACGGGATTCCCAGCTTTTGCGCCACCCAGCGGGCATCGTACACGTCGTCCAACGAGCAGCAGCGTCCCGTGGGTCCGGCCGCGGTCTGAAGCTCCGGCAGGCGACGCTGGTTCCAAAGCTGCATCGTCAGCCCGGCGATGTTTTCGCCGCGCGCCCGCAGCGTTCCCGCAACCACGGACGAGTCCACCCCGCCCGACATGGCCACGGCGATGAGCGTATCAGGCATATGCCGGCGACATCTTTCGCAACTGTCCCACCGCGCTGGTCACCGCCTGGACCAGCGCGTCCACCTGTTCAACGGTGTTGGAGCGTCCCAGCGAAAAACGGATCGCCGAGCGAGCCTGATCCTTCGACAATCCGATCGCCGTCAGCACGTGCGAGGGCTCCACCGCGCCGCTGGAGCAGGCCGCGCCGCTCGATACCGCGAATCCCCGCAGATCCAGCGCGATCACCAGGCTTTCCCCTTCGATTCCGTCGAAACGGATGTTGGCGGTATTGGGAGTCCGCTCTCCCGTGCCGTTCCGATGGCAGTTCGGAATCGAGGCCAGGATTCCCGCCTCCAGGCGATCCCGCAAGGCCGAGTCGCACATGTGCTCACGCGCGATCCGAGCCGCCTCCCCTAGCGCCACCGATCCCGCGACATTTTCCGTGCCCGGACGAATGCCGCGTTCGTGCCGGCCCCCGTACAGCAGCGGCTTCAATTGCACGCCCTTGCGGATGTACAGTGCGCCTACCCCCTTGGGTGCGTACAGCTTGTGACCGCTGATCGCATACAGGTCCACCCCTAGCGCGCGCACGTCCACCGGTATCTTGCCCGCGGCCTGCACGCCGTCGGAATGCAGCGTGACGCCCGCTTCCCGCGCAATCGCCGCGATCTCCGCCAGCGGCTGCACGGTTCCCAACTCGTTGTTAGCGTGCATCACGCTGATCAGCTTCGTGTCCGGACGGAGCGCCTTGCGCACGTCGTCCGGGTCGACCACTCCCGAAGATCCCGCGCGGACGTATGTCACTCCGGATAACTGCCCGCAGGCGTTCAGCACTCCGGGATGCTCGATCGTGGTGCTGATCACGTGCCCGCCCGCGCCCGCGATCCCGAATACCGCCAGATTGTCCGATTCCGTGCCTCCACTGGTGAAAACGATCTCGCCCGGATCCGCGTTCAGCAGCGCCGCCACCTCCCGCCGGGCGTTCTCCACGCGCTGCCGCGCCTCCTGCCCGAAGCGGTGAATGCTGGACGCGTTGCCGAAACAGTCCTGCAGCGCCGGCAGCATGGCGGCCAGTACTTCCGGGGCTACCGGAGTGGTGGCGTTGTGATCGAAGTAGAATCGGTCCATGGCGATGGAATCCTTTCCATTCTAACAACCCATGCCTAGATCTCTCATCACTTTAACCACTGATTTCGGAACCTCGGACCATTTCACCGGGGTCATGAAGGGCGTTATCAAGCAAATCCACCCGGCCGCGGACATCGTCGACATCAGCCACGATATCCAGCCCTATGAGCTGAACGAAGGCGGTTTTGTCATCGCGGAGGCGTACCGCTACTTCCCCCGGAATACCACCCACCTGGTCGTCGTGGATCCCGGCGTGGGCAGTTCCCGGCGCCCCATCCTGGTGGAGGCCGGCTCCCATCGCTTCATCGGGCCGGACAACGGGGTTTTCTCCCTGATCTACGCCCGCGAGCCCAAACACAAGGTCCGCCACATCACCGCGTCCAAACTGTTCCGCGGCGATATCAGCCGCACCTTCCACGGGCGCGACATCTTCGCCCCCTGCGCCGCGCACCTCAGCAAAGGACTGCCGCCCGCGCGCTTTGGCAAGCTGATCGGCGACTACATCCAGTTGGGGCTTCTCACACCCCAGCGGACCGCGCGCCGCGTCTGGAGCGGAGCCGTGCTGAAGGTGGACCGGTTCGGGAACCTGATCACCAACTTCCACATCAGCGAGTTTCCGGACCTGCCTACCCGCCCCTTCGAATTCCGCGTCGGACTGGAGCGCCTGCGCCGGCTGGCCCTGAACTACGCCGAGACCGCTATCGGCGAGGTCTTCGTCATCGCCGGCAGCTCCGGCTACTTCGAGGTCGCGGCAAACCAGGCGTCGGCTGCCCGGACGCTGGGGTGCGGCGCCGGAGCCCCGGTGGAACTGGAAGTCTTCTGATCCCTCAGTGGATCGCGATCACGTTCTTGATCCCGCCCGCTTGGCCCGTCAGCGGGACGTGTGTGTCCTGCAGCGGATAGCGCGCGGAGATCAGCGATTGCACCGCTTCCGGCCACCGCCGCCGGAACTCACGCAGGTCCGTGATCGCGTCCTCGAAGCTCTGCTTGCTCGCGTTCACGGTTCCGAACAGCACCTGATTGCGCAGCACCAGGTCACGCATCAACTGATCCGTATCCACCTGCACCGGACCGCGGCGTCCCGGCACGCCGGTGAAAATGAACGCCGCGTTGGTGTCCAGGTGGCGAAGCACGTCGAAGGCGAGCTTCGACGCTCCCACCGCCTCATACACCACGTCAAACTGCCCTGCGACCCGGTGCGCGTCGTCCAGCGATAATTCGTCGGCGTCCAGCAGCGTCGCGCCCATCTGCTCCACCACCGTGCGCTTCACCGCGGAGCCGCTGATCTTGGAGTAAACGAACGTTTGAAATCCCTCCAGCACCAGCTTCATCGCGCCCAGCAATCCCACCGGACCCGCTCCCAGAACCAGCGCGGTGTGGCAATGTCCCGCCGCCTTGCCGGGCTCGAACTTGCACAACCAGGGCAGCCGGGCCTGCACCTGCCACAGTTGCGAAACCGCTTTCTCGGCGATGGTCAGCGGCTCCACCAGCACGGCGATTTCGCGCAGATCGCGCGGGGCGACGTTCAGGTACTTCTGATCCTCCACCACGTAATCGGCCAGAAACCCGTGCTGCTCCTTGATGCCGCGTTCCGTGAAATCGCCCGTGGTGCAGAAGTCCTGCCGGTCAGCCCGGCAGGGCAGGCAATGTTCATGCGGGCAAGGCCTTCGCACGGTTGGAATCACCAGGTCGCCCGGACGCAGATCCTTCACATCCGGGCCGATCTCCACCACCTCGCCCAACGACTCATGTCCCAGCACCAGGTACTCGGAACCCGCCGGCGGCGTCCCGTACTCGAACGCTACAATCTCCTTGTCCGTGCCGCAGATGCCCACTTCCAGCATCTTCAGCTTTACTTGCGAGCCCGATTCGATCGCCGGTTCCGGATGCTCGACCAACCGAAACGTCCTGTTCCGCGGGAATACGCCGAATGCTCTCATAACGGTCCCCTGATCGTAACAGAGGCCCCGCCGGGGATCGCGGTACCCTGGAGTCATGCCCCTGCAGCAGTCATTTTTCGCGCGGAAGTTCGGCTTGACCGAGCGCGATCTGGAGTCCTACCTGTCAGAAGCGATGTCGCGCGGCGGCGATTACGCTGATTTGTTTTTCGAATATCTCGCCACCAGCTCCATCGGCATCGATGAGCAGATCGTCAAGAGCGCCACGCAGGGCGTTTCCCTGGGTGTCGGCATCCGCGTTATTTCGGGCGAACGCACCGGATACGGCTATTCCGACGACCTCAGCCCGGATAAGATTCGAAAGGCCGCCCAGGTAGCCGCCTGCATCGCCGGCGGCCCCGCGAAGGTCGAAAGAACCGGATTCACCGACGCCGCGCGCCGCAGCCTGTATCCGTCTGTCCCGTCCCCCCTCGAAACCGACCTGGCCCAGCGCGTCGACCTGGTCCGCCGCGCCGACGCCGCCGCCCGCGGCTACGATCCGCGTGTCTTTCAGGTGCAAGCCAGCTTCGTTGACAGCGTACGCCACGTCCTGGTCGCCACCAGCGACGGCCGCCTTAGCTTCGACACCCAGCCCATGGCCCGCATGAGCGTCTCCGCCCTGGCCAAGGAGGACGGCGGGACTCCCGAGCAGGGCTACTCCGGCGGCGGCGGCCGTCACACTATCGATTACTTCCTGAATGAAAAGACCCCCGAGTACTTCGCCATCGAAGCCGCGCGCCAGGCGATCGTCCAGCTTGGGGCCGCCCAGGCCCCCGCCGGAGAAATGACTGTCGTCCTTGGACCCGGGTGGCCCGGCATCCTGCTGCACGAAGCGGTCGGCCACGGCCTGGAAGCCGACTTCAACCGCAAGGGAGTCTCGGCCTTCTCGAACCGCGTGGGCGAGCAGGTGGCCAGCCCGCTCTGCACCGTGGTCGACGACGGCACCATCGGAAACCGCCGCGGATCGCTGAATGTCGACGACGAAGGCCACATGACGCAGCGGAACGTGCTGATTGAGAACGGCATCCTGCGCGGCTACCTGCAGGACACGCTCTCCAGCCGGCTTCTGCACAGTGAGCCCACCGGCAATGGCCGCCGCGAGAGCTACCAGCACATCCCGATGCCGCGCATGACCAACACCTACATGCTCGCCGGCGAAAGCGACCCCGGCGACATCGTGCGCTCCGTCTCCAAGGGCCTGTACTGCACCACCTTCGGCGGAGGCCAGGTGGACATCACCAGCGGCAACTTCGTGTTTTCCGCCACCGAATGTTACCTGATCGAGGACGGCAAACTGGGCCGCCCCGTGCGCGGCGCAACGCTTATCGGCAACGGACCGGAAGCGTTGAAATACGTCAGCATGGTGGGCAATGACTTGAAACTCGACGAAGGCATCGGCGTCTGCGGCAAGGAAGGGCAGAGCGTACCCGTCGGCGTGGGCATCCCCACCATCCGAGTCGATCGCATGACTGTAGGCGGTACCCAGCGATGACCGCTCCCCTGGCCGATATCCGCGTCTCGCTCGAAACCCTGGCGATCTCCATCGTCGAAAAAGCGCTTCGCCACGGGGCGACCGCCGCCGAATGCACCATTTCAGAGGGCGCCGAGTTTTCCGCGGGCGTCCGCATGGGCGAGATCGAGAAGCTGACGGAGGCCGGCTCGCGCGGCGCGGGTGTCCGCGTCCTGATCGGCCTGCGCGCCGGATCCTCCTACACCTCCGACCTCAGCCCGGACGGCATCGCGCAAATGGTGCAAGCGGCCGTGGCGCTGGCGAAAATCACCAGCGAGGATCCCTTCAACGGGCTGCCCGACCCGGGCGATCTCGGCAAGATCGACACGGACCTCGGATTGTTCTCGGATGATATCGAGCGGCTCGATCCGAAGTGGAAGATCGAGCAGGCCATCGTCGCGGAGCGCTCGGCTCTGGCCGCTGATCCCCGCATCTCCAATTCCGAGGGCGCTTCTTTCGACAGCTATCTCGGCCGCCGCGCGTTCGCCAACTCGCACGGCTTCTCCGGAAGCTACCGCAGCTCCAGTTGTTCTCTCAGCGTGGTGCCTGTCGCCAAGTCGGGCGATTCGATGGAACGCGACTGGTGGTATACCTCGGCACGCTCCGCCGCGCGCCTGGAACCCGCCGAGCAGGTCGGCAGGATCGCCGCCGAACGCGCCCTCCGGCGTCTGAACCCTCGCAAGGTCGCCACCCAGAGCGCTTCAGTCGTTTTCGAGCCGCGGACGGCGCGGAGCCTGGTGAGCCACATCTTTGAGGCGGTCAGCGGATCGTCCGTGTATCGCCAGGCTTCGTTTCTCGCCGGCAGGCTGGGCGAAACGGTCGCCGCGCCGGGTGTCACCGTCATTGACGACGGCGCCATGCCCGGGCTGTTCGGCTCCTCGCCCTTCGACGACGAAGGCGTCATCTCACGCCGCACCGATGTGATCCACGCCGGCGTCCTCAACAGTTATCTGCTGAACACGTATACCGCCCGCAAGCTGAATCTGAGAACCACCGGCAACGCCAGCCGCGGGATCACCGGCAACGCCGGCGTCGGCCATGGCAACCTGTTCCTGCAGGCGGGACCGGTCAGCCCGCGGGATCTGATCCGCTCCGTGGAGAAGGGAATTTACGTCACCGAGATGATCGGTTCCGGCGTCAGCGCCGTAACCGGCGACTACTCGCGCGGCGCGGTCGGCATCTGGATCGAGAACGGCGAGCTTACGTTCCCCGTTTCCGAGATTACGATCGCCGGCAACCTCCGCGATATGCTGCGGCGGATCGAAGTCGCGGACGATCTGGAGTTCCGCGGCTCCGTCGCGTCCCCCACCATCCTGATCCGGGAGATGACGCTCAGTGGCAAGTAAGAGCCAATCGCGGGCGGTCAGCCCAAAGGCAATCGTGGGCATCGGAGCGGTTCTCGCGGTCATGGGGCTGGTGTGGTTCCTCAATCGTCCCGTGCCTCCGCCCCAGCCGGAGCCCCTGACGCCCGAAGCGAAGGCGTATGTCCGCAACCTGCGGCTTTCCGAAGTCACCATGAAGGCGACCAAGAGCTACCTGACGCAGATGATTACCGAAATCGAGGGCAAGATCACCAACGCGGGCGATCGCGGCCTGCAAGGCATCGAGCTCAACTGCGCCTTCTACGACGCCTATTCCCAGCTCGTGCTGCGGGAGCGCGTCACGATTGTGCGCGGCGGCCTCAAACCCGGGGAAACCAAGTCCTTCCGCCTGCCCTTCGACGCCATTCCACAAAGTTGGAACCAGCAGATGCCGCAATTGGTCATTGCCGGGATCCGGTTCGAGCCATGAAGCTGCTCATCGTGGATGACGATTCCGCGCAGCTCGATATCCGTAAGCTCATCTTCGAACAGCACGGCTTTGAGGTGGAGACGGCCGCGAATCCCTTCACGGCGAGAATGCTGATGGACGACTTCGCTCCCGACACCGTGCTGATGGATCTGCGTCTGCCCGATCCCGGCGACGGCCTGGACTTGATCTCGGCTTTGCGCGGCCGCGCCCGCATTGTCGTGCTCTCTGGCTTCCCCGGCGATCTCGACGGCCACCCGCACCGCGAATGGGTGCATGGGATCGCCGCCAAGCCAGCCCGCACTGAGCAAATCCTGAAGCTTCTGCTAGCCTGAAAGATCCATGCCGGATACCAACCCCTGGCGCCTCGATGGTCGCGTCGCGCTGGTCACGGGAGCCTCCCGCGGCATCGGGTTTTCCGTCGCCTCGGAACTGCGCGCCCTCGGGGCGCGGGTATTTCTCGCCGCCCGCGATCCCGGCGGCGTATCCGAAGCCGCCGCGCGCGTCGGCGCAACCGGAATCGCCGCCGACGTCTCGGATCCCGATGGCCGCTCCGCGCTGCTGCAGGCGATCCCCAAGCCGCTCGATATCCTGGTGAACAACGCCGGCGTCAACATCCGCAAGAAGATCCACGATTACAGCGAGGACGACTACGCCAGGCTGATGCGCACCAACCTGGAAAGCGCGTTCCACTTGTGCCGCATGGCGCGCCCGATGTTGAATCGCGGCGCCTCGGTGGTCAATGTCGGCTCCGTCGCCGGTTCGGTTGCAATCGGAACGGGCGCCCTCTATGGCATGACCAAGGCCGCTCTCGAACGGCTCACCAAGGAACTCGCGCTCGAATGGGGTGCGGACGCGATTCGCGTCAACGTCGTTTCGCCCTGGTATACCAGAACGTCGCTGGTGGAAGGCCTGCTCGCCAACCCTGAGTTCCACGACCGCGTGGTCCGCCGGACTCCGCTCGGGCGCGTCGCCGAACCGGACGAGGTCGCCCGCGCTGTCGCCTTTCTCTGCATGCCCGCCGCGTCCTACATTACCGGATCGAACCTGGTTGTGGACGGCGGCTTTCTCGCCGCCGGCTGGTAGTGACCTCCAGACAGCGGGGCAGTGGACCTACTCAATCATCTCAAGCGCGCAGCGAAGCCTCGGGGATATCCATCACCGGATACACCCGAATGCTGCCGACATCATCGAACAAATCCGCCGCCTTGGCGACCACCGTCTCCGTGGCGGTGCTGACCTTCCTGGTGTCGATGATCGGAATCGATCCCGTGACGCTGGCCGAAGTCGGAACATCCGCTCCCGCGGCCGATTCCGGGGTCCAGTCCGGAACGGTGGAATGGTATGCCGGCGTCATGGTTTTCGAACAACGGGAGCAGGTGCCGGCGGTCAGGCTTACTTGACTGTGATTGGCGCAGAAGTAGGCGGGAGCGGCCGCGATCAGAGTGCTGCCGCAGTTCGGATCGGCGCAAGAGCCTGGTCCGGCATCAGTCCAATGCGGCGCGTTGGTGCACTTATAGATGCTATCCATGGTGGCGCCGCAAGCGGAGCATGTCGAGGCGCTTCCCGCGGTCCCGCAGCTCGAGCACACTTTCCCGACTTCCGGCAGCCCCGACGTTCCGCACAAAGGGCAGGTGTCTGTGTCGGTGTAATGCTCGGCCTCGTCGCAATAGTAGCTCTGCTCCACCGAGATCGGAGACTTGCAATACCAGCATGCGCCGGCTCCCGTGTGGTAGTGGGCGTGGCTGTCCGGGCATTCATAATGCTGCGTCGGACAAGCGCTCGGAGTCGGCGAGGTGACCGCCGGGTGATGCGGACACGCGGCGCCGGTCGCCGTCATTTTTCCCGCCGCTGACCCGGCCGGGCCGTCCACGTTGAAGACTAGGACGCCCGGGGCGCCGGCAATCGCGCCCATGTTGATCTCCATGCCCCAGGACGGGATCAGGTGTATCTGCAGTTCGGGGGACCCCTTCGAGTTCGGATGCTGGTAGAACTTGTAAAGCTTGTTCTCGGAGTGATCCTTGCACACTTCGAGTCCGAACGTGATCCCATCCATCAGGAACAGGGATCCGCCGCCGAGCCCGGTAATCGTCAGCTCGCTGGCGCTTCCTACCGGATTGCTTTGCTGCGCCAGGATATCGGTGCTTCCGGTGGTGGACAGGAAGATCCGGTCCTGACCGTGGATCTGAATCAGGCGGCCCATTCCGCTGGGATCGTAGAAGGCGCGCTGCCGGTCCCGCACGGACAGCGATTGATTGCCGCCCCACGCGTAATCAATGTGCGAGGTGGTCTCCTTGTAGACGACAGCCTCCCTCAAGCCTGTTCCGCTGCCCTCCGGACCGCCTTTTTGAACGAATGCGACATTGAAGACCTCCGTGGTATGCGGCTCCAGTATGTACACCGGGCCTTTCGTCAGCTTCCCGGAGACGGTGGTCTTCACCAGATAAGTTCCGTCCGGTTGCGGCGCCGCGGAGGTGATGGGAAGCGACTTCCCGTTCTGGAACAACGCCCATTTCGGACCGCTCAAGGGCACGCGCGACAGGATGCTGGCCTTGTTGACGCCGTCGCCAATCTTGAATGACGAATGAAAACTCGTGTTCGTCTGGGTGGCCTGCAGTTCGAAGTACAGAGGCTTGAGCAAAGTGATCTTGCCGGCGGTGAAGGCAGCGGGGGTTCTCAGCGTGATCTCAAAATCGGTACTGGAAGGAACGGGATCCGCCCTGTCGGCGAGCACGCGCGTGGAACCCTGCTCCACGTTCCACAGAAAGCCGCTGTTCATGTCGCGGCAAATCTCTGCTTTGTCCGAAGTCCCATCCTTCACGCGAACTTTATTCCCGGCGCTGCTCACCACTTCCAGTTCATAGTCCACGGTGGTCTCGCCGTGCTTCAGATAGCCGATTCCCGTTCCGAAACAGAACAGCCAGTTCTTGAACTTGGCCTGCGCCACGTGAGGACGGAGTTGCTCCATGATGCTGGAGAGCATCTCCTCCGGATACGCCCCATCCAGACCGCGGAAGTAGAACTCCGGCGCCATGAAGATCTTCAGAACTTCGTCTTCGTGGACAACACTGGGATGCGCGTAGGCCTTGTCGACGGCGTCCTTCATCAGCAGGCAGCGCATTCCCAGATCGCGGGAGGCATTTGGGTCGCCCGTGTAAGTCCCCGGCGGCGCGATGTTGAACGCGATGAACTGCACCTTGTCGAGTTTCGTCAGCGTGAACTCGGCCTTGGCCGGCTTGCGATGCTCCACCTTCAACTTGATGATGCCGGTCTTGTCCGGTCCCACCCGCCACTTCTCGCGAATACTGCCGGAGCCGCTCTTCTGCGCATCCAGCAGCGCCTGCAGCTCTTCCAATTGAATGCTGTAGTCTCCCAGCGCGACTTTCTGGACGTATTGAGTATCGGCCGGATCCGTGCCGGAGGGCGCGTTCGTCGCGAGGCCGGCCGATGGCGTTGGTCCGTCCACCTTGAACTTGGCGCGCGCCGCCGAAACCTTGGCGTCATAGCGCTGCACAATGACCTCGATCTGGCCCACGGGCTTGACCTTGTACTCGAAAGTTGCCGTGGACCCTGCCTGGACGTCCGCTTTGGGATTAGCCGCCGCCCAGACAAACCAGTCGCTGTCGTCCTTGTCCAGCGCTAGTGAAACGTCGTAGTTGGCGGCCGGGATACCGTTGGCGTCCGCCGCCAATTGAGCGATTCCCTGGGCGTTGGTGACGCCGAGATCCTTGTCGCCGAGCAGGACCGCCACTCCGGGGACCGCCTGGCCATTGTCTTCGCGCGTAACCTTCACCTTCGGCCGCGCCAGCTTGCGGACCTGGAACTCGAAGGTCGCGCCGGAGTTCACGGCTACCGTCACGTCCGGCGTGCCGGTGAACTCGTAGACCTTCTGATCCTCGGGGCGCAGGGTCAACCGCACGGGGTGCTTGCCGGCGGGGATGCCGGCGGCCTCACGGGTGAAATCGGTGATGCCGGTGCGGTCCGTGGGTCCGAGATCGAAGCCGCCCACCACCACGCCTACATCGGGGATGGCTGTGCCGGTTCCGGCTTCGGTAACCTTCACACGGGGAAATGAAAGCGCCTCGATCTCAAAGCGGAATTTATGGTTCACGCCCTTGCCGACAGTGGCGTTTTGAGGGGATGGAGAAATGATCCGGTAACTCTTGGCGTCCTCCGGCGACAGCGCGGCGCTGGCGATGTAGCTCACATCCGGGTCCAGGCCGGGCCACTCGGCCAGGCCGTCATCCCCGGTGGTCTTCCTGCCGCCGGGCTGCAGCGTGACCTCCACGCCGCCGATGCCACTGCCGTCAACATGGGCGAACACGGTGACCGAGCACTTCTGCTTGGCGCAATCCTCCACCGGAGTCTTGACCGCGCCGCGGCTGAACAGAGACTGGAAGAAGGAGGCCATCGGTTCAGTCGCCGGGCTGCCGTTTGACGCGCGCGGTCAGCAGTTCCAATCGCAGGTCCGGCGGCATCGAGGTGTTGCGCCACGTCTTCCGTCCCCAGCCGCTGGCGATCTCCTGCGCGGTCTCCTCCGGGTTCCGCAACAGAAGCAGGGCGAACGTGGCAATGTCCCGCTCGCTTTCGATTCCAACCTCGCCGCCCTCCTCAAATGCCTTTCGCGCAATGGCGCGAACCCCGGCTTCCCCCACCGCCGCGGATCGTGCGGGCTCGATGGTTTGCAGTGCGAGCGTCAGCCGGTCCTCGAAGATCTGGAGCTTGACCTCCGCGAGCACACGCATCTGGCGGGCGTGGATAGTGAGCATGGGTCCGGAAGGCTCTATCTTATGCTTTTCGCCAGCCGCGCTGGAAGCGGCTTCCCGGCCGGCTCACCTCGCGCCGCGCCGGTGTCGCCCAAAACCCGCTGATTCCGTAGGCCTTTGGGGTAGCGGTAGCTCAAAATCTGAGGGAGAATTTGCTTCCGCCCCCGCCACTAGTAATGCGAAGGAGGTGGCCCGTGGGCGAAGGGAATTGGTCCCATAAGGTTCAGAACGCGCTGGCGGAAGGGGATCAGCGTTCCGCCGAGAAGGTCCTGTTGGAGCTTGTGGGCCGCATTCCGCCCCGCTGGAAGGCCGTGGATCGGGACGAAAACGGCGTGTATGCGTTATCCCTCTGGGACGAGGACGAACTGGGCTGCTGGATGAAGCATCACCCGGGCGTGGCGGCGCGCCGCCTGCCGGACTCGTTCAGCTTCGCCTACTTCTGCTTGGCCAACCTCGCCGACCGCCGCGGGGATGAGAAGGCCGCGCTCCACTTCCTGGAGTGCGCTCTCGATCTGGAGCCCGATCACCCGCTCCTGTGGGCTCGCAAAGGGGCGTGGCTGATTGAAGAGGGCCGCTTGCACGAAGCGATGAATTGCTTTGAAAAGGCCGAAGGGATCCGCCCCTGGGCCCCGCCGCAACAACGCGCCTGGATCCTACGCGAAAAAGCGTTCGTGCTGGTGGAATTCGGGCAGTTGACCGAGGCGGAGCGGACCTTGTTCCACTCACTCGAGCTGGAACCCGATCACGAGGCTGCGCTGCTGGAACTGGAGGCCATCGCCGCGCTCCGGCAGCGGGGCGTCGGCCAATCCCTCTGGTTCGCGCCGCGCTTTGCGCACGCGGCTCGGAACTAGGCTCGCCCGAAGAGGCGATCGAAGAATTGACGAAATCGCCACTTGCGGCCCGGACACTCTGGCCACGGCGCGAATCCGATGGTCTGCGATGCGCCCTCTACCCAAAGTGCCAGGGGGTCGCCCTTGGAGAACCGGATGCTGATCAGCACCCCGTTCCCGCATGTTTCCACCAGGTCGATCCGCGCGCTGGCTGCGTCGGCGTAGGCACTGGACGGGCCGAAGTCCTCCAGAAATTTCTCCGGTTTATACCCCGGGCAGGGGTTCTGCTGGGTGCAGCCCCACAGCTCGTAGGCCTTCTGGTATTCCTTGGCGCGGAGCAGGTCGATGAACTGCGAGACCAGCGCCTCCTGGCGGTAATTGCGGAACTGGAAGTACAGCGCGATGCCGATCAGGGCAACAATCACAGCCGCCGCGATGATTCGGATCAAGGTCCGCCGCCGGGCAGCCCGGCGGCCTTCGTCCGCGCCGTAATGATCCAGATACGACGGCATGCCGCCTCTACTTTAAGGGATGCGCTTTGTCGTACTCCGCGGTGGCTTCCGCCGTGATATCGAGCGCGGGCTTGAAGTAGATGGTGGTGGTCACGTCCACTACCAGGTCCAGTCCCTTGGTCTCGGAAAGCCGCTTGACGATATCATTCATGCGCTGTGCTGCCCGGCCGATGATTTCGTTGCGCTCACGCTCCACGTCGCCCTGCAGGTCCTCGCTCAGGCGCTGGGCCTCGCGCTGCCGGCGCTGGCCGCGGCCGCGGAGTTCGGCTTCCCCGTCCGGGCTAAGCTTGCCCTGGGAGTTCTCCAGTTGCGTCTGGATGTCCTGCAACTCGCGCTGCACCTTTTCGAGCGCCTGCGCCCGCGGCCGGAACCTGGCTTCCAGGTCGGCTTGCGCCTTCTTCATCTCGGCCGTGTCCAGCAGGGCTTTCTGCCCGTTGATCACCGCCACTTTCGCCTGCGCCAGTGCCGGAACTCCGGAAACAACCGCCAGGGCGCACGCCAATGCCGTGCGCATCGCTAAACTGGTCAACATCTTAGGTGGATTACTCCTCGGGTGAATTCAACGTCCAGCGTAACACAACCTATCTTTTGACGATCTCGTCCAGCACCCGTCCCGCCGATCCGCTGGGAATTTCCACGCCCAGGATTACGGCCAGCGTGGGCGCAATATCCATGACGCTGATCCCGCGGTCATAGGTTCCCGCCTTCACCAGCGGCGACAGGAACAACACCGGCACGTGGGTGTCGTAGTTATGAGGCGATCCATGCGTAGTGCCCCCCGTCCCGGTAATCCAATAAGGATCGAAAACCACCACGACATCCGGCGACCGCCGCGCGTGAAATCCGTTCTGGATGCGCCGCGAGATGGCGTCCGACGGAATCTGATTGCGCAGTATTTGATTGCGAGTGTAAACGCGGTTAACGTTCGGGAACGTTTGCAGCGCCCGCGCGATCCCTTCCTCCACGTCGGCCAGGGACAGTTTCCGGGACAGAATCATGTCGTGATTCAAATAGAAATGATGCGCGGACGCGTCCAGGATCACCGACTTGTCGAGGCCGAAGCGGCTTTCGAGCGCGAGTTCCACCGCGGTGCGCGGCACCCTCGCATCGATCCGTCCCCCCGGCATGTTGCGCTGGCTCTGCGTTTCGGGCAGCGGCGCCACGCCGTGATCGGCCGTCAGCACCACCAGGGTGTTCGCCAGGCCCACCTGCTTGTCGATGAAATCCAACAATTCGCCCAGTACCCGGTCCGTCCGGATCGAGATGTCGCGCACTTCGGGGGCATCCGGTCCCACGCGATGGCCCACGTAATCATTCGATGAGAAGCTGATCGCCAGGATATCCGTACCCGGGCCCTTGCCCAGCTTCTCCTCGACAATGGCCTTCCGCGCGAACTCGGATACCAGGTCGTTGCCGAAAGGCGAGCCCTCGATCTGCGAGTAGAACTTGGCGTCCGGCGCGGCGGGCAGCTTCAGGAACATCGCCTCCGGCTTGGTGATCGACTTCCATTCGGCGCCCACGTATTTGTCGGCGGGACGTGCCTTGTTGACGGCCTGCACCCACGGCGGCAGCTCCGCGAAGTAATAGTTGCTGGAGACGAAGTTCCCCGACTTCTCGTCGAACCAGTAGGCCGCGTTGGCCATCCTTCCGGCGGGCAGGATCGCGCTCCGGTCCTTCAGCGATACGCCGATCACCTTCGACTGCATTCCGGACATCTTCAGCTCGTCACCCACGGTGGACACCAGCATCCGCCGGGGCGATGCGCCCGTGCCCTCGCCGCCCAGGATTCGTGAGCCTTCGTCGGTGATGCTCTGCACGCGCTTGCCGGACTCACGCTCATACCAGTCGTTGCCCACGATGCCGCTGACCGACGGCGGCGCGCCGCTGAGGAACACCGAATGGCCGATAGCGGTGACCGTGGGCGCATGCGCGTAGTTGGCGTTGGTGAACACCGCCCCTTGATTCAGCAGGCGAGCCAGACCCCCGGTGTAATCGGCGCGAAAGCGGGTCAAGTAGTCCTGCCGGAACTGGTCCACCGTGATGGCTACGATCAGCTTCGGCTTCGCCGCCGCCGCCCCGGGGGCGGGTTTGGGCCGCGCGGGCTGCGCCGCCAGGCCAGCGCGCAATACGAGCAGAAGAGCGAGAGTGCGTCGGGTCATGGCGGCCTAGTTGAGGATCACCGCGCCCGAGCCCTGGATCTGATACACCGTCTTGCCCGCCTTCACCGAGGCCGGATCGAACTTGCGGCCCTGTTCCTCGGCTTCATGCTTGGCTTCGGCGGCGGCTTGATCCCGCGTCAGCTCGCGCTTGGTCAGCTTCCCTTCGGCGATCGCGGTCTTGCCGGCGGAATCCTTCGGGAACACGATCTCGCCGTCGTTCACCTTCACCCGGAGCACCTGTCCGGATTCGCCCCGCAGGGCCATCCAGCAGCCCATCATCTGGCACACTTCCGTGATCTTGCCCTTCACCTGAATCTGCTTGCCCACCAGGGCGTCGGGCTCGGCCAGGACCTTTTCGATGGTCATCGGAGACGCAAGCTCCAGGGGCTTGCCGAGCTTGAGCTCCGCCGCGAAAGAGGCGGCGGCGAGACACATCGTGAGACAGAACGAGACTGGGGAGCGCATAAGACACAATTATCGCTCATCCGCCGATTTCAGGGCTTGCGTGGGAGTTCGATTTCGCGGGTGCCTTCGTCGAGGCCGAAAATGCGGATGACTCGTTTTTCCGGTTTCGCCGGCTCGCCGGGCTCGGACTTCGCGGCGTGCTCGGCCGCCGGCGCCGCCCGCGCGACATCTGTTGCGCCGCGAAGGCCGGAGGCAAGCTGCCGCGCGTTGATGGAGAGCGAGACCCGCACGGCGCCACCGTCCAGTCTCCAGCTAAGCGATTGCGCGACGGCTGGCAGGGCCGGCCGGATCTCCTCGAGGTTCGCGAGCAACTGCTTGGCCGAAGGCTCGTCCTTGGCCGTCAGCGCCGCCTCCAGCGCCAAACCGTTGGTGAGAACCACCGCGGCTTCCAGCGCCGTGATCGGTTTGGCGCCGTCGGCCAGCGGCACGAACGCCGCCGCCAGCTCGTCCGGGAACCGTTCCGCGATGATCCAGAAATCGCTGCCTTCGGCCAGTTGCGCCGCGCGGCCCAAAAGCTCGATTGGCTCGCGTCCGCGAATGGATACGGAGCGGTCAATCGCCGCCTGCACCGCCGCCCACGTGCCGATCAGCAGGATCTGTTCCGAAATCAGCGCGACGCTGGCGCCCGCCGCCTCCGGCGATTTCAGCACCTCGACATTGCGATATGAGACCGGGCGCAGCTTCTTCAGCGCGCCCAACCGCCGTACGGAGGCCTCCGGAAACTGGCCCGTGGCCATGGTCAGGTAGTCGCGGGAGCTGATCAGAATCTGCTGCGCGCCGTTCAGGAAATCGCGGTCCAGGAAGTCGAGTTCGTCCAGGATGGCCGCTCCCAACGGGGATGAAACCACCGCCGGATAGTTCAGGCCCGCGACGGCGCGCGTTTCGGGCGCGGCGTAGCTCCAGGCCTTGGGATAAGACTGGGCGGAGGCCGCGATCGCGGTAGCCAGGCCGAGCAAAGTGGCCAGAGTCTTCATGGCTTCTTTGGTTCTACCTTAATCTCCTTCACGCCGTCGTCCAGCCCGTGGATGCGGATCACGCCGGGTTTGGACGGCCGGACTTCGCGCGGCGGCTCCAGTTCGCGGCCTGCCTGCTCAAAGCCCTGCTTCAGCCCTTCGGCCAGTGCCGCGCCCATTTGGGTGAACAGCGCGGCGAGGTCGAAGTGGAAGTCGACGGTAAGACGGTCGCCGGCGCGCGACAGTTTCATGGCGTCGGCGAACTCCGGCGGCGGGGGCGTCTTTCCGGATTGCTTCATTAGTTCCGCGCGCAGTTGGCCTTCGAGCTTCTCCGCCGCGGCTTCCGATTCGGCGATCAGCACCGCATGAATGCCGAAGCCGGCCGCGAAGCTCAGGCCTGCCTCCATTTCCCGGACGCCGTTCGCGAGCGTCTTCAGGTCGAAGGGGCTCCCGCCCGGCAGGACTCCGGCGGCGGCCCGCAGGTCGCTCGCGATCACCCATATCTCGTACTTGGACGCCAGCGGCCGCGACCGCTGCCATAGCGGATTGGGTTGCTGCGAAGGTCCGCGGTCAATCAGTTGCTTCAAGCGCTCGCGCGTGCCCAACAGCAGGATTTCGTCCGAAATCCACGCCACGGAGTTCGACGGCTTGGACTTATCGAGCAGCAGCACCGCGTTGCGGTACCGTTCCTCGGTGGCTCCGCTTTTCGCCGACGCGGCGCGCAGCGTAAGCAGGTCGAACTTGCCAATGGCGATCCCGTATTCCTCCGGGCCCACCATGACCAGTTCGTTAACCATCGACGCCCACTGTTCCGCGCCCGGGCTGCTGGTGACTGTCTTCTTGGTGGCCCCCATGGACTTCGCCAGCGTACCGATCGCTTGTTCGAAGCCTTTCAGGTGGAAGCCGACCAGCGCCTTGGCGTCCGGCGGCAGGTAACCCCACGCCGGTGGCTGCGTTTGCGCGGCCGCGGTCCAGGCGGCAAGTGACACGACGGCCAGGCGGAGGATACCCATGATCTGATCCTACGGGCAAAGGGAGGCGGTTCCGATCAGGGGAACACCTGAGTTTGGGTGGGGGTTCGCCGGGGGGAGGGGAGGCAGAAATTGCCCCGGTCTTCAGCCTTCGGTCCCTCTGCTTTGAAGAGTGATTTCATTCTTCTGGATCCACACTTGGGCGCGCCCTGCTGACCGGATACTTAAAGTCGCGTCCCCACAAAAGCGTTTGCTAGAATCCCCAGGGTGGCGCGGCTCATTCGCTTGGTTTGGCTGATTGTAATCATGCTCTCCATCCCGGTCTGGGGGCAATGCGTCCTTCGACCCGGCGCCAACCTTCATCTCGGCGAGACCGATTCGGCACGCTTGAAATCTACGGGCGAGGTCCGAATGGCATTCCTTTTCGTCGATTTTCCGGACGCACCAGCGAATGAGGATGCGGAGCTCTTGTACCGGGCTCTCGTGCCGTTCTCGCAATCTTGGTTCGACCAAGTCTCCTATAGGCGAATGAGACTCAGCGTAACCCCGGTGTATCGCTGGTTCCGGATGCCTCGTGCGTCCACAAACTACAATTTCGCGCGAGGATTGACGTTTGATTTGCACAAGCAGTACATCTCGGACGCCGCGACCGCCGCCGATGCCGCGGTTGACTTCGCGCAGTTCGATGGGGTGTACATCCTCGCCTCGAAAGACGCCGCGGTTCCCTTTTCTCCTACCTGGGTTCCCAATCCGGGCCAGGGTATCCGCGTGGACGGGGTCGAGCTTCGACACGTGATAACCCTGGGCGCCGATACACGTTTGGCGATTCCTACGTACCGGTGGCACGTGATCCCGCACGAAACGGGTCACCTGATGGGGCTTCCCGATCTCTACCTGTTCACCGGTTCCGATGTGCATGCGCCCGCGGGCGCGTGGGACAACATGGGCCTGATCACGGCCGGAGCTCATTTCACGGCATGGCAGAAGCGCAAGCTGGGCTGGCTGGACGCCACGCAGTTCTTGTGTGCGACCGCGCCCTCCATGACGGTGGAGCTGGCGCCGCTGGAATCCAGTGCCGGCGTTCGCGGCGTAGCCGTCCAGACCAGTCCCACCAGGGCGCTGGTTGCCGAAGTCCGCCGCAGGACGGGGCAAGATGCCGGACTTTGTGACGAAGGGCTTCTGGTTTACTCCGTCGATTCCTCAGTCGCTTCCGGCAGTGGTCCGCTGGTCGTTCAGCGGGCGGTGGCCGGTGGTTCCGACGCGGCAAGAATCTCGCAGTGCGGTCCGCCCTACAATGCCACATTCCATTTGGAGGGAGGCAAGCCAGGAACGTTCCGCGATCCGGCGACGGGAGTATCGTTCGAGATTCTGGGCCAACAAGCCGGCGGCCCAATGAATCTTCGAGTAACCAACCCCCTGCCCATCCGATTCTTCCCGGCGATTACCTCGGTCATCGCAGCCGGCGCGTTCGGCGCCTCCCAAACCGTTACGCCAGGCGGATGGATCGAGGTTTTTGGCCGCAATTTCGGATCTGTTTCCAGGGCGTGGGACGGCCCGGATTTCGATGGTCCGCGGGCGCCCATTTCGCTGGATGGAATTCGCGTAACGGTGGGCGGTTTTCCTGCGTACGTTGGCTATGTCAGCCCGAGCCAAATCAATGTTCAGATCCCGGATGAGGTGGCGCTGGGGACGGCTCCCGTCATAGTGACCAACGGCGGCGCGGTGACCGGCGCGTTCGATGTGACGGTTCGTTCTCGCGCCCCTGGGTTGCTCGCTCCCCCGAGTTTTGCAAGCGCGGGGCGGCAGTATGTGGCCGCGCTTTTTCCGGACCAAACCTTCGTAGGTCCGCCGGGACTGGTCCCCGGAGCTTCCTTCCGTAGAGCGGCTCCAGAGGACAATCTCGTGCTGTACGGTGTCGGCTTTGGGCCGACCTCGCCCCCGACACCTGCTGGGCGGGTTGTTGCACAGTCCGGTGCGTTGCCTGATATCGTAGTTCGCGTGGGCGGGGTAGTTGCCAGCGTTCGATTCGCTGGTTCCGTTCCGGGGTATGTGGGCCTGTATCAGTTCAATATCGTGGTCCCACCTGGAATTAGTGGAGATGTGCAGCTCACCATGACCGTGGCGGGACAGGCTGTGCCGCAAACCTTGTGGCTGGCCCTGCGGTAGGGCGGGTTCGTTCGGCCGTGCGCTCGGCCTCCCGGCCGGTTCTCAAGATCTGCGAACGCGCCACTGTCTGAACGTGCCAGGCAGTGCCTGGCGCCGGCGCGGATGATCGATCCGTCACCCGTCACCAAACGGCCTCGGTGAATACGTTCACTTCCGTCCATTCGCCCAGCCTTCTCGAAGTGTTTCCTCGCGGTCGATCATGCCGCGGCGTCCAGCTACAATGTGCTCATCACCATGAAAACAGTGGCCCGAGTGGAAAGCCTCTGGCGCTATCCCGTCAAAAGCATGCGCGGGGAGGAGTTGCAGGAAGCCTTCGCCGGATTCGCCGGCATCTATGGCGACCGCCTCTACGCCTTCCGGAGTTCCGCCGCCCCCAAGGGATTTCCGTGGCTCACCGGGCGGGAGCAGCAGCAGATGCTCTTGTACCGCCCACACTACCGGCATCCCGAGCGTTCCCTGCGGCCCGACAATCTGGCCGACGCGGAGGCGCTCGGCTCCGGCCTGACCCCGGTCTACGGAGACCCGGCCGATCTGATGGTGGACGTCCACACGCCGTCGGGTGAACGGCTCGCCATCGACGATCCGCGGCTGATTCACCTTCTTCGCGATGGCCTTGGCGACCGCCATGAGCTAACCCTGCTTCGCTCCCATCGCTCCATGACCGATTGCCGCCCCATCTCCATTTTCTCGATCCAGACGGTGCGCCAGTTGAGCGAAGAGGTAGGAATCAACCTGGACAAACGGCGATTCCGGGCGAGCATTTACGCCGAATTGGAATCCGGCGGCGGCTTCGCCGAAGACGAATTCGTGGGCCGGACGCTGCGCATCGGCCCGAAGGCGCTCATCGCCGTCGTGAACCGTGATGCGCGTTGCAAGATGATCACCCTCGATCCCGATACCGCGCAAGCAAGCCCGGAAGTCATGAGCCGCCTGGCCCGCGCCCATGAGGGCAAGGCCGGCATCTACGGCGTCGTTCTCGCGGAGGGGACCATCCGGCGCGGCGACGAGATCTCGCTCGTGGATTAAATCGTCATTATCCGCCTCTGAGGCGCCGAGTCTCCGCTGGGACGGCACCTCCAGCGCTGGCTAGGGCTTGCATGTAAGCACACAGGATTACCAACTCCGATGGAAGCGCGCCGCCGCCAACTGGACCTTCTTCACGTCCCCTACCGGACAGCTTAAGTACTAAGTCCCTTTTGACAGATCAGAACACAAAAATTAAGGGTCGGCTATGGTGTTATCGTTGAAAAACAAATATAATCCCAAGTTGACGCGCTGGTCTTCAGGAGACAGATGTTGGATGGGAGGCATGTGAGCGTGAAACCGTCCGTGGCTGTCGCCATTATCTTTTTCGGAATAGGCTTTACTTGGGCGCAGAGCACTCCGGCGATCACACTCACGGTGTCGCCAAGTCCGTCGCAGCTCGGAGAGGCGGTCACGCTTACTGCGACCTTGAATCCGATTGCCGCCACCGGAAAAATCACATTCTATGACGGTATCCGGTTTCTTGGCGTTCGGTCCTTAACGAATGGCCATGCGACGCTGACGACGAGAATTCTGACCGCAGGTTCGCGCTCCTTGAGAGCCTACTACGCTGGTGATGCCTCATATGGGCCGGTATCCTCGGTACCGGTGGCGCTTACCGTGAATGCGCTGCCCGCTAATGGCCTGGAACTACAAGCTCCTCCGTCCGCCGTCGGAACCATACGGTATCAAATTCTCGCCATGGAGGACTTGGATCAGGACGGAAGGCTGGACCTGCTGGTGGACCAGGGAAAGATCTGGCGCGGCTTGGGAGGCGGACGGTTTGAACTTGCCAATGCCTACACGGTGCCGGATAACTTCCTGGCCAAGGCCGCCGTAGCGGGTGATTTTAATGGAGACGGCAAGCCGGACATGGTGCTGATCTCAAACAGCGTCTACTTCTATGCCGGCAGGGGTGACGGGTCCTATGAAGCTCCTCAACAGCTCCCTTTCAACTTTTCTGAGAACAGAGCGGCTGCGTTCGACGTGAATCTGGATGGCCGATTGGATCTGCTTGGCATCAATGCGTTCAACGTTCGCTTTTCCGCAGGGAATGGTGATGGGACTTTCCAGGAAGCCGTCATCATACAACCCGTCTCGTACTTCACGATGGCAGACTTCAATCTGGATCGTAAGCCCGACCTCGTTCTAACAACCAACGCCTTCACTAACGCGCGTCTTGGAAACGCCGACGGCACCTTCCAGAATGCGCGTGGGGGTATGCACACCTTATTCACAGGGGGAGTCGTAACCGGTGACTTCAATCGTGATGGCGTGCCGGATGTGGTGGTTGCTACTCAGGACGCAGGGTATCTGGGGCTTGGAACTCTTGACGGTACCATCTGGAATCCTAGGATCATTGGCACATTCCCAGATGGGATGGCTGTCGGCGATCTCGACGGAGACGGCAAGCTGGACCTGGCGGTGCAAAACGGAGCTGAAGCAAGGCTTCTCCTGGGTCTTGGCGACGGCAATTTCACAACCATCAGTCATGGAATTGCCCGATCGTTCTCAATGTCTCAAGTCGGTGATCTGAACGGTGACGGCAGGCTCGACCTGGTATCGATGGAGCCAGGCGGATCCACGTATCCGAACGTGTTTCTCGCGGGGCAGTTTGACGGATTAAGGGTTCAGTTGAGCACCACGGGGCCGGTGGTAGCGGGAGGATCCAAGACGTACGAAATCTCAGTTTTCAACCCCTTGTTCACTGCCAGTTCCGCGGGTCTTGTCACCCTGAGCAATACTCTTCCCAGCGGCTTTTCGGCGACAGGGCTGTCTGGAAGTGGCTGGACTTGTACTTTGGCGACTTTGACGTGCACCCGTTCCGATACGCTTGCCCCGGGGACCGCATACCCGCCGCTGACTATGGTGATAAGTGCGGCGGCGGACCTGCCTGCCTCTAGTGTCACAACGAGCGCAACGGTGACGTTCAGTGGCGGAACCCACACCGCCGGGCAGCAGATCCTCGTCATCCTCCAAACAACAATCAGTGTGAACGCATCGCCCAATCCGGCGACCGCTGGCCAGGCGATTGCTCTCACCGCGACGGTAAACCGCGGGTCTGGAACCGTTCTGTTTTTCGAGGCAAGCAATTTCCTTGGCAGCGCGGTTGTCGATGGAACTCAAGCGACTTTGGTCACCAGGCTGATCCGGTCGGGGAAACGAACGATTTGGGCGACATTTGCGGGCGATGCAACGAGGACAGCGGCAAGTTCACCCAATGTGATTCTTCAGGTCAATCCGGTCGCCAACAGTAGCCTTGCTCCCGCAGCAAGCCCAAGAACGGGCCTTGGTCCTTCGGCGATATCGGCTGCGGACGTCAACGGCGATGGTCACGCGGATCTGGTGACCTTGAATGCAACGGACACAACTATCAGCGTGCTGCTGGGGAAAGGTGATGGTACTTTCTGGCCCAAAGCAGACTACCCAGCGGGGTCGTCCGTGCGCGCCCTGGCGCTTGCAGATTTGAACGGAGACTCTAAGCCTGACGTAATCGTAGGAAACCGATTTTCGGCAGGCAATATTGTTTTGTTGAACGATGGGGCCGGAGGGTTCCCTTCCAGAGCCACCGTGGGTGGGCCCCTCCCGCTCAACCTGGTGAGAGTCGGGGATTTCAATCGTGACGGGAGGATCGATTTCACACATCCTGAATCCCAGCTGATTTACCTGGGCAATGGAAACGGGACTTTTCAGCCGCCCACAGCGGCTCCTCCCGTGGGAACCGGCCTGCCGGATATCGGAGATATCAATGGCGACGGTCACGACGATGTCGTATCACAAAACTTCGCACTGGGGAGGGGCGACGGTACCTTTGATTACCCACCTCCCTCGTGGATCGGCTTCTATCCCAACCACGTTGTTCTCGCGGATTTCAATGGTGACGGAAAGCTGGATGCGGTGGGTGGCGACTATCTTGGCCTCAACATTGTGCTCGGAAAAGGGAACGGAACGTTTACCCCACCCGTGCTTCATAGCCTGGGGAGCGCTGTTGGACGAGTTGCAGTCGCCGATATGAACGGGGATGGACACCTGGACGTCATTGGGACGCACGATTTCGGTCACTCGATCCGGGTGCTATTCGGGGTTGGTGACGGGACATTCCCCTCCTCCGCCACCTATCCGGCGAGCGCGTACCCACGCGATCTCGCGGTTTCCGATTTTAACGGTGACGGCCGACCCGACGTCGCCGTGTGCAACTGGGGAACCCACGAAGTCACCATCTACCTGGGCGTTCTAAGCACATCCTTGAGCGTGACGAAAACGCACGCGGCCAGCTTTTTCACCGGGCAGACAGGGGTGACGTACACGATCAGCGTCAGCAATGGAGGACCGGGGCCGACGGTTGGTGCGGTGAGCGTTAGGGACACGCTGCCCGCGGGGCTGACTGCGACGGCGATCAGCGGCGACGGTTGGCAGTGCGGGCTCGGGTCACTATTATGTTCGCGATCCGATACTGTGGCGGCAGGTGCGAGCTATCCGCCAATTACGCTGACGGTGAACGTTGCGGCGAACGCGCCCGCGCAGGTGATCAATCAGGTATCCGTGTGGGGCGGCGGGTCGCCTGTGGTGAGTGCGTCGGATCCGACGACGATTGTGGCGTCCGCGGATCCGCCGGCGCTCTTGTTCCCGACCGACCTGGCGGTGAAGGTGTCGAACACGCCGGTGCTGGTGTGGACGGCGGCGCCTTGGGCGACGTCCTATGATGTGTACTTCGGCTCGACGAACCCGCCCCCACTGGCGGGCAACGTAACCACCACGAGCTTCGCGCCGGGGACGCTGACAAACGGCGGAACATTTTACTGGCGTGTTGTCGCCAAGGCGGGGAGTTTCACGTCGAGTTCAACAACGAGGTCCTTCACGGTGTTCAACAGCGGCACGGCTCCGGTGTCGCTGACGCCGGTGACGGGCACGGCGGGGCGGCAGGTGTTCAACTTCCGTGCGCGGCACATTACGGCGGCGACGAATATTCAGTACGCGCAGTTCCTGTTTACGAAGTCCGGCCTGAACGCGGCGAACGCCTGCTATATCAGCCACGATCCTGTGGGCAATGTCTTCTATCTGCTCAACGATGACATGACGCAGTGGTTCGGCCTGCTGGGCGGGACGGCGGGCACGGTGGGGAACTCGCAATGCACGATTCATGGAGCAACCAGCGGGTCGTCGAGATCGGGCACGGACCTGGTAACCAACATCGACCTCAGTTTCCGTTCCGGATTTGCGGGAGTGAAGAACATCTACCAGTTCTCGGCGGACACGCAGGGCAACACGAGCGGGTGGCAGGGAATGGGGACCTGGAACGACACGGGAAATCCGGGCGCGGTGGAACTGATTTCGCTCACACCGAGTTCGGGAGCGGGAGCATCGCAGGCATTCACGGCGGTGGTGCGGGACGGAGATGGTGGATCGACGATTCCGTTCGTGCAGATGGTGATGAACGCGAGTCTGAGCGGATTCAACGGGTGTTTCATTCACTACGACCGGGCATCGAATACGTTTTTCCTGCTGAACAATGCCGGGACGTCGTGGTCGGGTCTTGTGGGCGGTAGCGGCGGGCAGGTGTCGAACAGCCAGTGTACGTTGAGGGGGACGGGATCGGGCGGGACGGTGGTGGGATCGGACCTGACAGTTACCTATAACCTGGAACTCGCGCCGGCGTTCGCAGGGCTGAAGCGGATCTACCTGCAGGCGGTGGATCACACGAATGTCATTCAGCCGTGGCGGCAAATGGGCACGTGGAGCCGCTAACTCAGAGTTAGCAAGACAAACAAGGGTGGGTCTGAGCCCCGTATCCGACGCCCGCGATCCGATGGAGCTCGCCCAATATCCGCCGCACGAAATTCCAGCTAATCCGGTCCTCATTACAGAAGTCCTGACGCGGACACTCTTTCGCGAATCATGAAAACAGAGTAGAATGCCTCAGGGATAAGCGGAATCAGGGCCGTCGAATGCAGAATTGACCCGCTGCCGCCGTTTGCAGTCCAGGAGTTCAGTACTATGGTACTAGGATTTGGAAAGTTCTTGGGGCTCTTCTTTTGCTCTACCGCGGCGGCACAGACTGTCACCTCAATTACTTTATCCGTATCCCCAGGCCCTTCCCTGCTTGGCGAGCCCGTGACGCTTACGGCAGCGGTAGCACCAAGCGGCGCGGCCGGTAAGGTCACTTTTTATGACGGGGCGACTTTCCTAGGCGTCCGATCCTTGACCGGGGGCACGGCGGCGTTCCTCACGGCCCAGCTACCTGCGGGTAATCGAAACTTGCGCGCTTACTATTCGGGCAGCGCATCGTTCGCTCCATCTTTGTCGTCGAACGTGCAGCACCAAGTGTCGTCGGCCCCATCACTCGCGCTCAAGCCGGCGGTCGATTATCCGGTAAGCAATCCCTGGTCAGTGGCCGCGGGGGACTTCAATAGCGATCTTAGACCCGATGTCGCGGTATCTTCGGGGGCAACAATTCGGTTGTTCCTCGGGAAGGGGGACGGTTCGTTTGACGCTCCCCTTACCTTGAATATCCCTGGAAGCCGGCTTGCTGTCGCTGACTTTGACGGCGATGGACACTTAGATATCGCCTCTGCCGGAGCCGAGACCCTTGCTGTTGCCTTGGGAAACGGGAACGGCACGTTTCAGCCGGCCATCGAGTCCGCGGCGGACCAGTACTCCCGGCTGTTGACCGGAGATTTCAATGGAGACGGCAAGGCGGATTTGGCCGGGTTGGGTTTTAGCAGTGCAATCTTCGTGCGGCTAGGAAACGGAGATGGTACTTTCGCTCCACCAGCCGTGTACGCCACGGCATCGAGTCCCGGTAGCCTGGCCGCGGCCGACTTCAATGGCGACACGAGAGTTGATTTGGTCGTTACCTGTCCGGCTGCGAACCAACTTCTTGTTTTCATCGGTAACGGTGACGGCACGTTCCCAGTTCCACAAACGCTGAATCGATCGCTCCCGGGTCCCGTCGCGGCCGGAGACCTGAATGCGGACGGCAAGGCCGACCTGGTAATCGGCAGCGCTGGTAATCCGCCGGTTCTAAGTTCGGCTCTTGGAAATGGGGACGGTACCTTCCAGGCTGCCAACTTCTTAACAACACTGATTTCGCCGTCTTCCGTTTCCTTGGGAGACGTGAACGGAGACGGCAGGGTCGATGTCGTCCTGGCTACAGACTACGTCTTCGGGTCGGGAGTCCATTATGGCAACGGCGATGGAACGTTTCAAACAGCTACGCCCTTCAGCTCGCACGCGGCCCAGGCCGCGGTTGTGGGTGAGCTCAACGGAGACTTCAAGACCGACGTCGTGCTGCTTGCCGCCTCTCCACAGGTCCTAAGCGTTCACCTCGGTGGCGCCATTGTCGATCTCGCGGTGGAGATGAGCACCGGAGGTCTATTGACACAAGGCCAGGCTGGAGCATTCTACAAGGTCTCGGTGTCCAATGTGGGCAGCCTCCCGACGTCGGGTGCCGTCGGCGTCGCAGCCTCTCTCCCCGCCGCAATCACGGCGACCAGCATCTCGGGCGCCGGCTGGACCTGTGTCCTGACTTCGCTCTCCTGCGCCCGATCCGATCCGCTTGCCGGCGGTGAGAGCTACGCGCCGATTCACATTGTCTTTAACGTGCCCTCGAATCTCAGTGGCAACATCACTGCCTCGGTTACCGCGGCAGTCGCAGGCGATGGAAATGCGACAAACAACGTAGCGGTATATACTGCCCAGGTTCGATTCGCCGGGACGACAAGTCTGATTTCGTCGCCCAATCCCTCTCAGGTAGGTCAAAGCGTAACCCTGACGGCAACCGTCAGTTCCGGCGCTGGTAGCGTTGCCTATTACGATGGCAACACCATACTCGGCTTTAGAGCACTAGCGGGCAATCACGCTGTGCTCACGTCCAGGCTGCTGACGCCGGGATCCCACACCATATGGGCCCTACACATGGGCGACGCATCCACCGGGCCCAGCACCTCCGGGTCAGTTATTCAGATCGTTCATGCCGTCCCGGCAAACGGGCTTCGCCCCGCTGTGAGCTACTCGGGGGGTAGTTTTGTGGCAGGCGGAGACTTTAATCAGGACGGCAAGCCGGATCTGATCACTCAAAACGGCGATGTCCTGCTGGGACGGGGGGACGGCAGCTTCCAGGTCACGCTGGGATACCTCCCGCCACCGGCATTCTCCACACGCGGCGCCACCGCTGGAGACTTCAACGGTGACGGGAAAACTGATGTCGTGCTTGCCGGGGATTCGATCTTCGTTTATCTGGGCAAACGGAAACGGAACGTTCCAGAGCGGCCAGCTTGTGCTGCAAAATGCGGCCGCGGGCCGCGTAGTGGTTGCCGTTGATATCGATCGGAACGGGACGCTGGACGTAATCCTTACTCTGAACGGGAAGCTCTCTGTGCTGCTGGGAAAGGGCGATGGGACGTTCTTCACTCCCTTAATCACGCAACATGTAGTCCACAATCAATGGGCCGTTCAAGATTTCAATCGCGATGGCAAGCCTGATGTAGTATCCGTGGGCGGATTATTCGAGTCGCCTGTGAGCATGCATCTGGGCAATGGCGACGGAAGCTTTCGGTCGCCTGTGAATTACCCGGGCGCCAGTCAATACCCGTTCTCCATAACCACCGGTGACGTCAATTCCGACGGCAGCGAGGACGTAATCGTCGGCTATGGGGTGGGAGCCGGTGTCTTGCTCGGTAACGGTAACGGTACGCTCCAGCCAGTTGCCTTTTCGCCGATTTTCGATTCCTTTGGAGGGTCGACTGTCATAGGTGACTTCAACGGCGACGGCAACCCGGATCTCGTCCTCGGATCCTCGACGTCAAAACTCGTGGTGATTGCATTCGGGAACGGGAGTGGCGCCTTTCAGCAGGTTGCGTCTTTCCCTGTTCCGGGACGCTCCGCCGGGAGCTTCGTGGCGGATTTCAATGGAGACGGGCGCCTGGATCTTGCCCTGGCTGGAGAATCCGAAGAGAAATGGGTTGGTGTGTTCCTGGCCGGGCAGTTCTCCGGGCTGGGCATTCAGGTCAACCACCGGAGCAGGCTTAAGGCAGGCGAATCGACGACTTACGAGCTTGCGGTATACAACCCGCGGTTTGCGGTGGCTACCGGGACTGTCACCGTCACAGGCGTACTCCCACCGGGTCTGACCGGCTCGGCAATCACCGGCAGCGGGTGGACCTGCTCACTGTCCACCCTGGCATGCTCTCGCCCGGATTCGCTCGCCACCGGGCACGGTTACCCACCGATCCGGCTTACCGTGCGCGCCGCCGCCAACCTTGCGCCGGGAACCGTGCAGATTTCAGCATCCGTCGCTTGGAACGGCGTCAGCAATACCGCTGACGCTACCACGATGATCGTGTCGGCTACCACCACGACGCTTTCGGTGACTCCGAATCCGTCGATTCTTGGCCAGGCGGTCAGCATGACTGCGACGGTAAGCGCCGGCACAGGTGTTGTCAACTTCTTTGACGGCGAGACGTTCCTCGGCGGCGCGCCGATTGTAAATACCCAAGGAACGCTAGTAACCAAGTCTAGCCGCGCGGGCGCCCGCCGGATCACTGCCCTGTACCTGGGAGACGCCACGCGATCCTTCAGCAGATCTGCCCCGGTCGTGCTGAACGTCGCCGCGATGCCCTCGAGCGCCTTTCTTCCCGCGGCAAGTCCCAGCACGGGTCAGGAACCGGACTCGATCGCCGTGGCGGACTTCAACGGCGACGGCTTTGCCGACCTGATCACGAGCAATGTGCGCGGAAACTCCGTCAGCGTATTGCAGGGCAATGGAAACGGCACCTTCCAGGCTAAGACCGACTATCCCGTTGGGCCGGAGCCGCGAGGGCTGGCAATCGCCGATTTTAATGGCGACGGCAAGGCCGACATCGCTATCGCAAGCTCGGTTTCTGAGTCCGTCAATGTGCTGTTGAACGCTGGAAATGGGACGTTCTTGCCGGCCACTAGCGTTGCGGTCGCATCAGTTCCGAATCGGCTCGCTGCGGCGGATTTTAACGGCGATGGCGTTCCGGATCTCGCCGTCGCACATTCCACTAATTACTTGGTAGTTCTCTTAGGCAACGGCGACGGCTCTTTCAGCATCCTTCCGCCCCGAGTAATGTGTTGCGGGTTCGTTGCTTCGGCAGATGTCAACGGAGATGCTTTCGTGGATTTAGTCAATTCCTCAATTTCGCTGGGCAACGGGGATGGCACCTTCCGACCACATGGCTCAGTGGGTTTCAACCCGGTTGCCGGAGAACTCGAAGACGTAACCGGAGACGGAAATCTTGATCTGGTCGCATCCGCGTTCTCCGAGCTTAAGGTTTCAGTTGGTAAAGCTGACGGGACGTTTAACGCGCCAAATAGCTACGCTTCCAACCACCTTGCTGGTGTGGCGACCGCTGATGTGAATGGCGATGGCAAGGTGGACGTGGTGGGAACGAACCGCAACGCGAACACCGCTACTGTTTGGATTGGGTCCGGGAGCGGAACGATGTCTTCCGCCCTGCTGCTCGGAACCGGTGCCGCTCCGACAGGAGTTGCCACTGCGGATTTCAACGGCGACGGGCGGACGGATGTAGCGGTGGCGAACAGCGTCTCCCACAACGTCACCGTTCTGCTTGGCGTCCTGACCCCCTCAGTAAGCGTGACCAAGACCCACGGGGCGAGTTTTTTCGCCGGGCAAACCGGAGCGCCGTACACGATTACGGTGAGCAATGGAGGTCCGGGCGCGACGGTGGGCGCGGTGAGCGTGACGGACACGCTGCCTGCAGGGCTGACGGCCACCGCGATCAGCGGCGCTGGCTGGACCTGCGTGCTGGGCACGCTGACGTGTTCCCGATCCGACGCGCTGGCCGCCAACGCGAGCTATCCGCCGATCACTCTGACGGTGAATGTCGCTTCCAATGCGGCGGCGCAGGTGACGAATCAGGTCACGGTGTCGGGCGGCGGGTCGCCTGTGGTGAGTGCGTCGGATCCGACGACGATTGTGGCGTCCGCGGATCCGCCGGCGCTCTTGTTCCCGACCGACCTGGCGGTGAAGGTGTCGAACACGCCGGTGCTGGTGTGGACGGCGGCGCCTTGGGCGACGTCCTATGATGTGTACTTCGGCTCGACGAACCCGCCCCCACTGGCGGGCAACGTAACCACCACGAGCTTCGCGCCGGGGACGCTGACAAACGGCGGAACATTTTACTGGCGTGTTGTCGCCAAGGCGGGGAGTTTCACGTCGAGTTCAACAACGAGGTCCTTCACGGTGTTCAACAGCGGCACGGCTCCGGTGTCGCTGACGCCGGTGACGGGCACGGCGGGGCGGCAGGTGTTCAACTTCCGTGCGCGGCACATTACGGCGGCGACGAATATTCAGTACGCGCAGTTCCTGTTTACGAAGTCCGGCCTGAACGCGGCGAACGCCTGCTATATCAGCCACGATCCTGTGGGCAATGTCTTCTATCTGCTCAACGATGACATGACGCAGTGGTTCGGCCTGCTGGGCGGGACGGCGGGCACGGTGGGGAACTCGCAATGCACGATTCATGGAGCAACCAGCGGGTCGTCGAGATCGGGCACGGACCTGGTAACCAACATCGACCTCAGTTTCCGTTCCGGATTTGCGGGAGTGAAGAACATCTACCAGTTCTCGGCGGACACGCAGGGCAACACGAGCGGGTGGCAGGGAATGGGGACCTGGAACGACACGGGAAATCCGGGCGCGGTGGAACTGATTTCGCTCACACCGAGTTCGGGAGCGGGAGCATCGCAGGCATTCACGGCGGTGGTGCGGGACGGAGATGGTGGATCGACGATTCCGTTCGTGCAGATGGTGATGAACGCGAGTCTGAGCGGATTCAACGGGTGTTTCATTCACTACGACCGGGCATCGAATACGTTTTTCCTGCTGAACAATGCCGGGACGTCGTGGTCGGGTCTTGTGGGCGGTAGCGGCGGGCAGGTGTCGAACAGCCAGTGTACGTTGAGGGGGACGGGATCGGGCGG
>JAIEPW010000108.1 GCA_019748195.1 Bryobacteraceae bacterium | reverse complement strand
CGGGCGATGCGCCGCGCCACCTCATCCACGGCTCCGCTGAATGCGCCGGCGGGCACCACCCGGTTCACCAGCCCGATGCGGTGCGCCTCGTGCGCCTCCAGGATGTCGGAAAGAAACATCAGTTCCTTGGCCTTGGGAGCGCCGACGTAGCGAGAGAGCAGCCAGGTGGTGCCGAAGTCGCCGCCGAAAGCGATTTTGGCATACGCGGCGCCGAACTTCGCCTGATCGGATGCGATCCTCAGGTCGCACGAAAGCGCCACGCCCAGCCCCGCGCCCATGGCGAATCCGTTCACCGCGGCGATGGTCACCTTTGGCATGGAGTAGAGCAGCCACGACAGCTCCTGTTTCTCGCGGAGGATGTCGATGCGCTGTTCCAGGGTGGATTCTCCCGAATCAGCGGCCATGCCGGATACATCTCCCCCGGCACAGAAGGCCCTTCCGTTGCCGGTGACGACAACGCAGCCGATGTTGGGGTCCGTGCTCCAGGCGCGCAGTGCTTCCGTCGACCTGGCCAGCAGCTCTGCCGAAAGCGCGTTCAGCTTGTCGGGGCGATTGAAGGTAATCCGCCCGACGCGGTCTTTCACTTCGATCAGTACATGAACTTCCGAAGACATAGGATTGATTATCGCGCCACGGCAAACGCATCGGTTAATGGGCCGCGCCACCGAGCCGGCCGGCGGCATAAAGTCTCGCGTCCATGCGCGCCAGGTACTTCAAAGTCCCGCGAGGCACGATTTCGAAATGCGGGATCTCGCAAAGATGTTCCGGAATGTACCAGACGTCCTCTTCGCTGGTGACCCAGCGGCGCCGGTTGAATCGCGCCAGGTTCACGGGATTCGAAAACGCGCGCAGGGTCTTTTCGCCCCGCGGATTATAGTAGTGCTCGAAGTACGACATCACCAATTCTCGGATGCTGCGGTACACCGGCTCTCGCGACCGGAGCCCGGAGTAGTCGCTCTTGGCCAACGCACCCCAGCGGTCGCCCGCGCGATAGACGGCGATCACGTGGTCGGAATCGCGCACGGCTTCCAAGTCCACGAGTTGAGCCGGATGGCCCATGTTTCGCAGGATCGCCGCCGCCAGTAGAGCACCTTCCATGCAGTGCGCGCGCCGCTCGCGCAGCACCTTGCGGGGGGAAAGACAAGTGGCGCCGCCGGGCTCCAGGTTGTAAGGAATCTCGTCGAGGAATCGCTGGATATCGGCGGGGCTCCTGAGCTTGCGGAGAGCCCGCAGTTCGGCGGCGCAAAACGCATCGGGTTCGGACATAGGCGATGAAGTCCTGATTCTAACCCGAGGGCCTGCAGTATCATGGTTACCTAGTCCTTTGCCGTCATCCGAATGAGCAAGCGAGATCCGAGGCGCGCCGTCCGGCGTGCTTCCACCGGCAATGTCGCACGGAAGACCAGCGAAAAGCGGGATTGGCTGCGCCTTCCCAATCGTATTGAGGAGTTCGCCGCCCGTCGCGCCGTTACCATTGTTTTCGCGATTGTTCTGGGGCTTGGGCTGCTCTATCGTTACCAAGCCGCCGCGTGGCCGGTCTTCAACGGGGACGAGGCGCTTCATTTCCTCATCGGCGCGGCCCCGAGCTTCCGGGAGTTCTATGCCAAAACGCTGGAACAGGCCCATCCGCCCCTCTACTTCTTCCTCCTGCGCTTGCTGATCCCGTTCTCCGCCAGCGAGGTATGGCTGCGGATGCCATCCGTCATTGCGGGCGCGGGGTTGATTGCGCTGGTCTTCGTTTGGATCCGCTCGGCATTCGGCCCCGCTGCCGGGATCGCCGCGGCAACCGCCGTGGCTGTGAACGGTTTTCTCATCGATTTGTCGGCGCAGGTTCGCGGGTACGCCTTGTTGCATGCTGCCATGGCGGCGGCGTTCCTGTTTCAGTTCCGCTACCTCCGCTCGGGATCAAGGCGCGCGCTGTGCATTTCCGTAAGTGCGGCCGCGATCGCGATCCTGATCCATTATTCCGCGCTGGTGGGTATGGCGGCGCTGGGGACCGCCGCGCTGGTGCAATCGGGGGTGAACCGCGATCTTCGCCGGCGTATTCCCCCTTACGCGGTCGCGCACCTGGCAACTCTGGCTCTTTTAGGTTTTCTTTACGTGACACACATCCGCTCGCTGCGCGGTTCGCCGATGGAGGCGGAAGCCGCCACTTCGTGGCTGGCGCGCAGCTATTTCGATCCTGCCTCGGAGAGGGCCAAGGACTTCGCGGTGAGCCGGACGTGGGAGATAGCCGTGGAACACTTCTCCATTGACTCGCAGCGCACGTTGTTTTGGACGACTCCGCTGGCTCAGAAGGAAGCTCGCATCTGGTACGTGCTTGGAGCTCTACTTGCGCTGGGGCTGCTGCGGCGCCGGAGGTCGCCAGAGTACTGGGCCCTCGCCGCCGCCTTCGTGGCCGCCTATTCAGTCGCTATGCTCCTCGCGCTAAATCGCCTGTACCCGTACGGCCCGACGCGTCATGCCAGCATCCTGATTCTCTTCTCGATTCCGTTGCTCGCGGTGGCCGCCAGCGATTTGTTGTTTGGCAAATCTGCGTTGGTCCTCGCCGCGATTGCGTTTCTGTACCCTCAAGCCACCAATCTATCGGGCTTCCAGAAAACACAACAGGAAATCAGGGAATCCAGCTTAAGCTCCGCCCGAGACGGGATCGCTCTGCTGCGGGAGACGATTCCTCGAGGAGATACGATTATGGCGAGCCAGCACTCCATGGCGGTCCTGGTTCATCGCCTGTATGAGCCGGGCAAGATGAACACGGATCGCCAGTATGACGGACTGTGGTTCACTGGGCGATATCGGATCTTCTGGCCGCACCGCTTGGCGGACGGGCAGCGTCGCGGCTGGTTCCTCTGGCCGAACGACACCGGCGCGGTCGACGAAGCCGTGCGCGTATACCGCGAACGGGTGCCCGAAGCTCGGCACGTCTGGGCAGCCAGCTCGGGTGAAGGAACGCTCCCTCTCCCCTCCGGCGCCGGGTTCCAGGTGAGCCATCAGCACACCGCCGGGCCGGTCCGCTTCTATCGTATCGGCTGGTAACCGGGAACAGTCAGCGCGGCAGGTACAGGTCCAGACAATCCGCTTCCAGATCGCGAATTCGCGCGGCGAGCCGGGGGTGGCTGATCAGGCGCACCGCGCTACTGAGGGCGATGCGACCCGGCGGCGACAGTTCCGCCCGGTACACATCCGCCCGTTCGCGGTAGGAGTAGTCTAAATAGCGCGGCGTTCCGGCGAGTTCCATCAGAACGTCCCAGAACGACTGCTTCTCGAAAAGGCGCTTGCGATGGCCCAGTTCCCGCGGAATCAGCAGCGTGCCTAGGCCTGCTTGCTCGCACAAGTGGGCATCGAAGGGGCGTGCCGGGTCCGGGTCAGGAAATAAGGCCAGCACCGCCTCCAGTGCCGCGGGCTCCGGCTCGACCGGCTCCCAGCGGAGGCGCGATGATCCGCTGGTGAAGGCGCCGCGCCTCAAGATCTCCTGAATGCGGCCCTGATGCTTGGACGTGAGGGGCAGCATCCGCTCCACCAAATCCCGCAGGTCGATGTCGTGGATGCGAACCGGAGTCAGATCGATGACACCCGCGGCTTCCGAAGAAATCTTGACGCGGATCCGCAGGTTACTTCACCACCACTTTGCGAACGGCCTGGTTGTCGTACTCGTCGGTGACCCGCACGGCGATCGTAGTCTCGCCGGATCTCGGTACGGTGATCCGGTATTCCAGTTCCTTCCAGTCGGAGAGCTTGCCGACCGGCTCCACCACCAGCCAGTCTCCTCCGTTTATTGAGTACTCAGCCTTCAGGACGACGCTTCTGGAATCCGCGGCCTTCCAGCGAACCTCGATGCCGTTGGCGGCGGCAGTGCCGCTCAACCCCACGATCTCCGGCGGCGTGTTGTCGATCCAGAAAATCTCGCTTTCCAATGAACCGCTCAACGCCTGGTCCGGCGTGTTGTCCGGGGAGTCGGAGACCGTGATCCGCAAGCGGTACTCGCCGTCGGGCATGGTTGTGGTGTCCCAGCTCACGTAGTGCTCCCGCACTTCGGTCTTCAGTGGCTTCCAGGTACTCTCCGCGGTCCCCTGGATGTCCAACCTGGCGACCAGCGAATCTCCATTGGCGTCGGTCGCCAGCCAGCGTACGCCCTGCCAGCCCTTGGCGGCGGTCATCGCGGGCGAGGTCACGGTAGGGGCGGCCGGGCCTCCGGTGGCGGCGCTGCGCGAGGCGCTGCGCCTGCCCAGGGGAGGCAAATTCAAAGTGCCCGCGGCGGTCAAGCTCGCCGCGGAAGGAAGCGGAAAACGATAGTTAGCCTGCGGGATGTCGATCTCCTCGACGCGCGGGGCCACGTTCTTGGGGAGATAAGCGATCTCCACCAGGCGGACCTCCGGCGAATGCCCGCCGGGCGCAGCTTCCAGCGCCGCGCGAAACTGCGCGAAGCGCGCCGCGGGCGAACTCAGCCGCCCACTGTTTTCGCTAAGCGGAACGGCGGCCCAGGGGCTCCAATTTCGCTGTGGTACATTCAGATTCCCGCTGCGGGAATCGATGTTGACCTTACCGCCGTTCGAAGCTCCCCGCCACGTTAGCCGGCCCCAATAGGCGAAGCCCTGCGCGTCGAGAACATCGCTTTCGAGCGTGCCCTGTTTTTCACTTTCGGGTCCAAGCGAATACACCTTGCCGATATTTCCGGTCGCGACGAAGAGCTTGCCGCCCGGTCCGGTCGCGAACCCCGTAACCTGCGTGGGTGGGACGCTGCGCAGGCGTGTGTAGTCGTTATCGGAATCGATGCGATAAATGCGTCCCTCATTGCCGGTTCCGAAAATGGGCTTACCTTGGTCATCGAAGGTGATGGCGTAGACGATCTCTGACGGGTCGCTCCAGACGCGGCGCGCATCGCCGTCGGTGTCGATGCGGTAGATCTCGGAGCCACCGGCAATGGTCGTCGGCAACGACGGCGGCGGGGGCGGAGAGGCGGAGGCGCCGGCCGGGCGCGGCGCTGCTCCAGGGATCACCGCCTGCGGCTGGATCGTTACCGTTGGAACTGGGCCGGGAGGGAGCGCCGGCGCCGCTGGAGCCAGCCGGTTGCCCACGCCGGCAGCGAAAATCTGTCCGTTTGCCGCCACGGCCACGGCCGTGATCTCGCGCCGCGAGGCCTGATACAGGACGAACCCCAGGCCCTGCGCAGTAATCCGCAGTATCAATCCGCCCGGGTCGGTCCCCGCAATCAGATTGCCGCCGGCGTCCACCGCGAGCGAGCGGACATGAGCTTCTTCCGTCTCGAAGAAGATCTGACCCTTACCGTCCGCGCCGACGCGGTGAATCTCGCCGCGATCACCAGTGGCCACGAAAAGTTCGCCCGAACGCGAGAATGCCAGCGCCCAGATGTACTTCGCGCGAGGATCGTAGAACACCTCCGCCTTACCGTCGGCGCTGATCCGGTACACCTTCCCCTCAGGCGACGTGGCGGCGTACACGCGATCGCGTGCGTCCACTACGATGGCTTGTATGGCCAACCCTTCCAACTCGGCGAGAGTCTTGCCCTGACCCTTGCCATCGATGACGAAAAGCTTCGCCACGCCACGGCCTTGCGTGCCTCCGCCCGCATATAGGTTGCCCTTGGAATCACGAGCGATGGCCCACAGGTACGGCGTGGCGGCGTCAAAGTACTCGGCTAGCGACGGCGCCAGCCGGAGACGACCGTCGCTGGATAGTGAGAGCCCCTTCAAGTTCCCTTTCGCGAAATCCGCCAGGGACGCCTGCTGCCAGAATTGAGTCTCTCCGCACAGTGCGGGCACAGCGGCTCCCAGAGCCAGCAGATAGATCGGAAATTTATTCATTCGTTTACTTGACCGTGACTCGCAGTGAGTAAGCGCCGTTCACCACGAATTCAAAGGGTATCGAAAGCTGTTCCTGCGCCGTTTCCGGCGAGCGCACCAGGTTCGTGGAAGCCGACCGGCCCGTCTGCATCACGTTCAGCACGCTTTGGGGCAGGCTAGGCAGTTCCTTGTCTTCCGCATAGTACGTCGGCTGATTCTGCACGATCGAAACGTACAACTTGTTGTTCGATCTTTCCTGGTTCAGCAGCGAAACGGTTTGCGGTATGTCCAGGGAGCGGTTCATCGCACCCGCCATGCTCTGCATGCGATTCAGAGTATCCGCGTCGCTGACCAGAATCCGATGCTGGCCTTTTGGCAGCCCGGCGGGGATCTTCAACGTGAGATTGCGGGCGATTTGCTCTCCGCGATACGGGCGCAGGAATACGGTGACCGGCAAGTCCTGTCCTGCCTCCACCTCGCTCGACGCCACCCACGCGTGCAGGATGTTCGCCTGGCGACGGTCCGGCAACAGGTCCACCGTAGCGGCCACTCGCTTCACTTGCGGCATCGAGATCGGATTCAGAAACAGGCGATTGAACCGGTCCGCCCACCAACCCGCCAGAATCATGGGCGTGGGTACCGGTAGTTCGCTGGGCGCGAGCATGGTGCTCAACTGAATGCGCCCGCTGCCGTTCAACTCCACATCGCCGGATAGCCGGTATGTGACGTCGTCCGCGTGATCGTTCAGCCCTTGAATGGAATTGAACATGGTGAGCATCATCAGGTACGGCGTCCACTTCTGATTCACGAAGACGTTGAAGTGCAGCTTCTTTTCCTTCCGGACCTTGTTCGCGTCCGTGTAAGAGCGAACGGTGACCTCCACCGGAATCATTTCCGCCGTGGCGCCCAGTTCGCCCATGATTCCCGAATGGCGATCCTGCTTCAGCGCCCCCACGATGTCCGTGGCATTGCCGAACTTGTTCGGTTGAAAGGCGGATGCCAGGACCATCAGAATCTCCGATTTCGCCATCGGCATGCTGACCGGGCCCATGTTAAAAAACGGATGCCCAAAGCCGAGGACCCGCTTGCCGTCGTTGTAAGTAACCGTGCCCATGCCGCTGACGCCCATATCGCCGGACACGAGGACTCCGGCGATAGGCTCGCCGGGTTGCAGCGCGGCCTGCCACCCGGGCCCCGGCTTGGAAGAAGCAGCGGTGGCCGCCGCGCCGCCCTGCACCGCGTTCAGGCCCATTTGCCGAAACAGCGGGCCGAACTCGCGAAGCGTGCTTTCGGTGAATCCGGAGAACACCAGCGGCGTGCCGATCGGTGTGAGCATCGGCGCGGCTTCCAGCAGACGCGGAGACGCGCCCGCGGAAACCGCCCGCGCGAGAAGCTCGCCTGGAATTTCCAACCCCGCGCGCCGGGTGGGGTGGTTGTCCGGGGTGCGGGCGTCGGACGGCTTGGAGTCGTCGAAATCCTGGATTTCCAGCATCAAGTCGATCGGAGTGATCCCGCAGATGGCGTCCGGGGAAAACACCGACATCCGCAGTGACACCGCGCCCACAAGCTTGCCTTCGATATACACCGGGCTACCGCTCATGCCGCCGGCGACATTGGTCCGCTCCGCTTTGCCGCCCATCTTTCCCAGGATGATGTCCTGCTTGGGGCCGAAAGCACTCTTCCAGACACCGATAATCTCGATCGGAACAGCTTCCGGTGCAATGCCGGTGAACGTTGTCCAAGCAGTCGCCTTCATCCCGGACTTCACCTGAGACAGAGGAAAGATCTCTACCTTGCCCGCCTTCGGACGACTCATCTCCTGGCTGAAAAGAACGCCAGGAATCACCAACATCGCGCACGCTGCCCAGCGCTTGCTCATGCAACCTCTTTCTACTACTGTTCGGGGACTCTCCGCATACCGGGTCCGCCGGCCGTCTACGATGACTCCCATTATCCCATCGGGAGCGCGACGGCTCAGGATGAGTCCCGCCCGAGACTTGGACGTCGCGCGGGCGAGTTTTGATTCCGTGGGAAAATACCACCGGATGACCCATCCGGAAGAAACGATCCCCGTGCGGTCCGCGCATGCCTTCGACAGCGCGGCGCTGCAAACCTGGCTGGCGGACCGACTGGAGGGTTGCGTGGGCCCGGTAGAAATACGGCAGTTTGCCGGTGGGCAGTCAAACCCGACCTTTCACGTAAGTTCGGGTGAACGCTCCTGGGTACTGCGAAAGCAGCCGCCCGGCAAGCTTTTACCCTCCGCCCATGCCGTGGATCGCGAGTTCCGGGTGATCCGCGCCCTTGCCGGATCGGGCGTTCCGGTGTGCCGCGCTCACGTTTTCTGCGAGGATTCTTCGATAATCGGAACTCCTTTCTATGTAGTGGATTACGTTCCCGGACGTGTCTTCCGGAACCCGCAGCTCCCAGGACTGCAGCCGCTCGAGCGGGCTGCCATTTACGACGCTATGAACCAGGTGCTCGCCCGACTCCATCAAGTGGACTATCGCGCAGCCGGCCTGGAGGATTTCGGCAAGTCCGGAAGCTATTACGTCCGCCAGATCAGCCGCTGGAGCCGGCAGTATCTGGCCAGCCGCACCGACGATCTGCCCGCCATGGATCTCCTGATCGAGTGGTTGAATCGCAACATCCCGGAAACCGAAGAGACGACGCTCATCCACGGAGACTACCGGCTCGAGAACATGATTTGGCATCAATGGGAGCCACGCCCGCTGGCGGTTCTGGATTGGGAGCTCTCCACGCTCGGCCATCCGCTTGGGGACCTTGCTTACAACTGTATGGTGTATCGACTGGAGGACGCCTTTTCCGGTTCTTTGGGCGGCATCGATCTTGCCCCGCTAGGCATCCCCAGCGAAACCCAGTACGTCGAAGATTACTGCCGGCGCACCGGCCGGGATCGGATCGAAAACTGGCCTTTCTACATGGGCTTTTCCATTTTCCGCAGTGCCAGTATCCTGCAGGGGGTATATTACCGGGGATTGCAAGGCAATGCGAGTTCAGAGCGGGCGCTGCAGGCCGGCAAGAGTGTGCGCATGCTTGCTGAACAGGGTTGGGCTACGGTGCAAGGCTAAACCGGTCTAGGGTTCTTGCCCCACTGCACATCGGACAAACCTGCAGAGATTGGATGATGAGGCCTCGCACTTCCTCAATGAGTTGATCGACATCCACAGTCATGTGCTTTTTGGCTTGGACGACGGCGCCAGAGACCTCGGCGAAAGCGCGGCGATGCTCAAGATGGCCGCGGCCTCTGGAACTGTAGCGATTGTGGCGACGCCACACGCAAGTCCGCGATTTGCGTTCTGCGAGGACACCGTCATTGCGCGGACAGAGCAACTGAACCTTCTAGGCATCCTGCCTGTACACCGCGGTTGTGACTTTCATCTGACTCTGGAAAACGTCGAAGACGCGATCGCGTTTCCGGCCCGCTACACCATCAACCAAAAGGGGTATCTATTGGTGGAACTGCCCGACTCCGTGATCCCTCCGCAAATGAACGGGATCATGCGCAGCCTGCAGCACGCAGGTATCCAGCCAGTGATCACCCACCCGGAACGCCACCGGTTGCTTCGCGCGAACTGGACGCTTCTGGAGGAGTGGGTGAAGCAGGGTGCGAGGTTGCAGGTGACGGCGCAGAGTCTGTTAGGCCGGTTCGGGGAAGGCGCTCTAGAGTTCAGCCACCGGTTGCTGAACCGGCGTTTAGCGCAATTAGTGGCCAGCGATGCGCATGATTGCAGGAAGCGTCCGCCGCGTCTCGATGAAGCTCGCGATGTCGTGGCGCACGAATATGGAACGGAGCTTGCTGCGCAGGTATTCGAAGAGAATCCTCGGAAAGTGTTAACCGGCGCCGAATTGCCGGCAGTGATGCCAAGACGGATGTGGCGATCCTTTGCTTTCTAGATTTCTTCGCACTTTCTTCGAGATTTGTTCGCCTTCGGGCGCACTTACATGCAGGAGCCTGAGTTCGACAGTGCGACGCACTTGGGACTCACGGAGCGGAAGCTTTGCCTGAAATCATTCAGTGGTTCGCGTTGAACGTGCGGCATCAGCAGGAAAGGGTCGCCGAGAGGTTTTTGTCGGAGCAGAAACTGGAAACCTTGCTGCCCTTGTTCCGAACGCGCCGCCAGTGGTCTGACCGCGTGGTTCAGTTGGAGCTCCCGGTTTTTCCCGGTTACCTCTTCTGCCGGTACGGGTCCGGCAACAAGCTCCAAGTTCTTCGAACGCCGGGTGTTCTGGGGGCGGTGGCGTTCGGAGGATCGCCCCAGCCGGTGCCGGACGATGAGATCGAGAACCTGCGTACCGCCCTGAACTCCGGTCGTCGCTTGGAGCCGTGCTCAATTTTGCGAGCCGGACAGCGCGTCCGCCTAGGCGCGGGACCGCTACGCGGCGTCGAGGGAATCTTGCAGACGGTAAACGGCGGTCAACGAGTGGTTGTCGGGATTCAGATCCTCAACCGCGCGGTGTCCGTGGAAGTGAGTGAGGCAGACTTGATCCCCGTTGGAGTTAATTAATGATTCGAGAACTGTTGGCGACGATCGCGGTACCGGTCTGGTGCTTGGCCCAAGCGGGTTCGGCCGAATCGCTAACGAACCTTCCGGCGCAGCCGCTGGGTCCGAATGACCTGATTTCCATCTCAGTCTACGGCGCACCTGAGTTGAGCCGGAGCGTCCGTGTCGCCGCCGACGGATCGCTCCGGATTCCCATGACATCCGGCAGCATTCCTGTATCCGGCCGGATGCCCGTGGAGCTGGAAGCTGACATCGCGGGTCATCTGAAACGGGAAGGGCTACTTGTGGAGCCGCTCGTAACAGTCACCGTGACCGAGTATGCGAGCCGTCCGATTCGGGTAGCCGGCGCCGTGCGCAAGCCGGCCTCGTTCCAGTCCTACGGTCGCATGACTCTGCTGGACGCGATCGCCCGCGCCGAAGGGCTGGCGGAGAACGCCGGGCCGGAGATCCGGGTGTCGCGCGGATTGCCTGACGGAACACTGGAACACGTGAAACGTGTGCCAGTGGCGGAACTGATCCGCGGGACAGACCCGTCCTGGAATCTGCTATTGAAGGGGGGCGAAGAAGTACTGGTGCCGGAGGCAGGCCGGGTCTTTGTCCTGGGAAACATTAAGAAACCTGGCGCTTATCCGGCTGTTGACGGGCAGGCGGTGACGGTGTTGAAAGCGCTCGCGATGGCCGAAGGGCTCACTCCTTACTCGCGACGAGAGGCTTACATTTATCGCGCTGCAATCGCGGGTGGTCCACCGCGCGAAATTCCCGTCCCGTTGAGGGACATCATGAACAGGCGAAGCGAGGACATCCCGCTTCAGCCCAACGACATTTTCTATGTGCCGGACAACACGTCGCGCCGGCTGACGATGCAGGCGCTCGATCGGATTGTGTCTTTCGGTATCGCGACAACTTCCGGAGTTCTGGTGCTGGGGTCCACCCGCTGAAGGATTATGGTGGAACAGACACAGTTCGAACCGACGGCGCTGACCATCCCGGCTCGTCACGGGCAACCGGTCCGGGATTTGCCCCTTTTCGAAGGTCCCCGCGAGGACCCGCGGCTGATCTCGAACTACCTCTGGACTCTTCGCCGGCATCGCTGGAAGATGCTGGTTTTTATTGCCGCGACCGTCGCCGCGGTGTTTCTGGTCACCTCCCGCATCAAGCCATCATTCGAATCAACGGTCACCATCGATGTCGATCGCCAGAGCCCCTCGGGCGTGATCGGCCAGGAGGCCAGCCGGTCCGCGCTGAATGACTCGGATCAGTTTCTGGCAACTCAGATTCGCCTGGTGCAATCGGACGCCGTTCTGCGGCCTGTTTCGGAGCGCTACAACCTTCTGGACATCGAGGGCCAGATGAAGGATGCTCCTCAAGCTTCCAAGGACGATGTGAGGCGCTCCCCGGTCGCGTTGCGGAAGCTACGTGTAACCCGCCCGCCAAACACCTATCTGATGCTGGTGAGCTACCGTTCACACGACCCTAACTTCAGCGCGGAGGTGGCCAATGCCATTGCCAAGAGCTACCTGGAGCACACATTTCGAATCCGGATAGGGTCTTCGGCGAGCGTGTCTTCCTTCATGGAGCGACAGTTGGAGGAGTTGAAGGGGAAGATGGAGCGCTCCTCCCAAGCGTTGTCAGCCTTTGAGCGAGACATGAATGTGATCAACCCCGAAGAGAAAACGAGTATCCTCACCGCCCGCCTTCTGCAACTGAACAACGAGTTCACGTCCGCTCAGGCAGACAGATTGCGGAAGCAGGCGGCGTGGGAGTCGGTCCGCTCCGGATCCGTCGCCTCGGCCCAGGTTTCCCAGCAAGGCGACAGCTTGCGGAAGTTATACGAGCGTTTAACGGAAGCTCGGGAGAACTTCGGTTCGGTGCAGGCGCAATACGGCTCGAATCACCCCGAGTACCGGAAAGCGCAGTCGCGCCTGACGGAAGTCAATCGAAGCATCGAGCTTCTGAAGGCAAATATCGCACAGCGGGTTGAGATCGAGTATCACGAAGCGCTGGGCCGGGAGGAAATGCTCGCCACGACGGTCGCCGCCACGAAGCAGGAGTTTGACTCTGTAAATGCACGCTCATTCGAATATCAGGCGCTGAAACGCGAAGCCGATGCCGACCGGAAATTATACGAGGAACTCGTCCGCAAGATTCGGGAGGCGGGCATCAACGCTGGATTTCAAAACAGCTCCATCCGGATCGCCGACTCAGCCCGGCCGGCGCTGAAGCCCGTTTCTCCCAACATGAGCCTGAACCTGTTGCTTGGCTTGCTGTTCGCAACGATCCTGGCCGTAGGCGGCGCATTGCTGGCGGACGGGCTCGACCGGACCATTCGCGATCCGGACCAGGTAACGCGGACGCTCGGTACCCAGGTGGTGGGCACCTTGCCGCTGCTTCGTCCGGGAGTCCGGAGACTGCTTTCGCTCGGCGAACGGGGCGCCGTTGCGGTACAGGGAGACGAGGCCTCCGGGTTTCACGAGTCTATTCGAACGCTCCGGAATTCGATTCTGCTTGGAGACTTGGACCACCGCTACCGGACGCTGCTGGTGACTAGTGCGGCCCCAAGCGAGGGCAAGACCACTACGGCCGCGCATCTGGCGGCGGCACACGCCGAGCAGGGCAAGCGGACGCTTTTGATCGACGGAGACCTGCGGCGCCCCTCCGTCCACAGAATTTTCCAACTGCCTGGCCTGGTGGGGTTGTCGAATGTGTTGCTGGGCGAACTCCCATGGCGGGATGCGCTGGTCCGCAAGGACGACCTGCCCTCTCTGGACATCCTGCCGGCGGGCCCCCCTTCCCGCCGCGCGTCGGACTTGATCGGCGGATCGCTCGTGGAGCTCCTCGAAGATGCCGCGTCGTGTTACGACCTTGTGATCCTGGATGCGCCGCCCCTGCTCGGTTTTGCCGAACCGCTGCAAATGGCCACCAGCGTTGACGGCGTGGTGATTGTCGCCCGGGCGGGACAGACTTCGCGCAAGTCGCTGGCAAGCGTGGTGGAAACGCTGAATCGCATGCGCACCCACGTGGTGGGCCTGGTGTTGAACGAGGTTCACAAGGATCTCAGCGAGAGCTACTACTATTACGGTTACTACAAGGGCTATGCCACCCCTGAGGGCAAGTCGTGATCCGGTCAGCCTGGAACAACCCGCGCGCTGTGCTGCGGGCCGCGACAGAACGCTGCCGCTCGCTCGTCCTGCGCTGGTGCTTCCTTGCGGAGGTTTGGTGGAACGGCGGATCCGCCATCATTCTGCCTGGAGCCCGCTTCCGACAGCGGGTGCGATTCCGGGGGCAGGGCACGGCTTGCATAGGACCTTGTGTGCTACTGGGTGACGCAAAGGCTGGGATGCCCGGATCGCCGCTGCTGTTTGCGCCACACACGCGGAACGCTCGCATCGACGTGGCAGCCGGTTCGATTCTCGCAAATGGGGTGGAACTGCTATGCCGGCAGAGAATCGCGATTGGTGAACGCACCCTGATCGGCGCCGGCACCCGTGTCCTGGATTCCGACTTTCATGACCTTAGCCGGGCCGATCGCCTTCTGCCAGGGCCAGTCAGCCCCGTTTCGATCGGCAGCGAGGTCTGGATTGGCGTTGGCGCCACCCTGTTAAAAGGCGTCGTGATTGAGGATGGAGCGGTGGTGGGAGCCTGCAGTGTCGTGCGGGGTTCCGTCGGCACGGATGAGGTGGTCGCCGGCAACCCCGCACGGCCTTTGTCCCGCAAGAGCAATCGGAATTTGGCCGCGGGAGTGACATGCTGAACGTCGCGCGCCCCGTTGCTACCGAACCGGCATTAGACCGGCAGGAAGCTTCAATACCTGCATTCGCCTCAATGTTCCGCTCTATGCTGATCTCAGCCTCCGGAGCGGGCGCGGGAGTACTCTTTGGTGTTCTGGCCGCGAAGGTGGTGGCCGTGCTGGGGGGACCGCCGGCGACGGGCGCCCTTGCAGCGATGCAGCAGGTCCGGCAGACCGCGACCCTCGCCGCCTCCTTCCAGGGCCAGATGGCGGTGGTGCGGGGGATCGCAAGGGGCGACTCGGGCGAGTTTATACGAACGGCGGCGCTTCTGATGCTTGCGGGGAGCCTGGTTGTGGGCTTCGCTCTGGAAACGGGCGCCGGGTCACCCTGGGGAGTCCGGCCGGTGTTCCCGGGCGCTTTGCTGCTGATCACCCTTAGTTCAACCGCAGCGCTCTTTCTCGGAGCACTCCTCAACGGCCAAGGCAGGATTAGCCGGTTGACACTCTATCAATCGAGTGCCCCGGCAACTTTATGTCTTTGCGCGGCGGTGCTGTTTTCCTTGTGCCCGGCAAATTCGGCGGAGTGGAAAGGCCAGATGACGGTCCTGGGCTCCTGTCTGCTCGGCGTGTTCGTGGGCTTTCTCTCGTTACACGGAGGTGGGGGCGTTGTCCCACGCGGGACTTGGTTTGATCGTCGTCAGGCTGCTAGGTTCTTTCGCGTTTCGAGCGCCGTAGCAGCCAGCGCAGGCATCGCGTCGGCTTCGCTTCTGTTTGTGAGAGGCAATCTGATCCGCGAATCCGGGTTGGCCGGGGCGGGCTTGTTCGACGCATCCTGGACGATCGGGACGAACGCGCTGAATCTCGTCCTTGTCTCCCTGCAAGCCTACTATTTGCCCGAACTCTGCCGGGTGGGCATGGCGGAGCAAGAGCACCGGCTGATCCGACGGTTCTGTGCAGTCGTTCTCAGCGCGGCGGTTCCGGTCCTCATCTTGACCATCCTCTCGGGCCAAGTACTGCTGAGCCTCTTCTTTTCAGATCAGTACGCGGGTGCGGGAGCCAGTCTCACTTGGATACTGATGGGCGGCTACTGGAAAGTAAGCTCATGGATGCTGGCGGTTCCGGTGCTGGCGCGCGGCGCGGCAGGCGTTGTCGCAGTCTTCGACCTCGTGACGCATTCCGTCTTCGCGATCACCGCCTGGTTACTCAGCCCGGTCCTGGGATCGCTCGCCGCCGCCGGCGGCGCGTACGCGCTGATGTACTTGCTGACCTTTGCTCTCGTGGCCGCCTTCATGAACGGCCACCTGGGATTTCGGCCGAAACGGCCGCTGGCCCTGGTCTGGGCGATGGGACTCGCCTGCGTGATGAGCTGCGGTCTCGTGCACGTGACGAGCGGCCAGGCGGCGACTGCGCCCGGAGTAGCGATGTGGATTGCGGGCAGCCTGCTTCCGGCGGCCGCCACGCTCGCCTGTTGGAGGCGCTTATGAGGTTTCCAAGCGTGCTCGCCGTCTACGACAATCTGGAACTTGGCGGAATTCAGACTTTCCTGGTTCGCTTTGCGAAACGTTTCGGCGGCTCGCCTACGGGGCTCACGCTACTGGCAAACCGCCGCGGAAATGCTGAACTGGCTGCCGCCTTCGAACAGCACGCACGCATGGAGATCGATAAGACATTTTGCAACGTGCCGTTCCGTTGTAACTCCCAACTTCAGCATCCTGACTGCATACTCGCCTTCGACACCTCCTCCCTTCTGGAAGCAGCGGCGCTGCAGAGATTCGTCTTCCATGACGCTCGAGTCCTGGTGTTCGTCGCCCACCCGCGTGAGTTCTGTCCAAGGCGATCCCGCCGCCTTCGCGACCGGCTTGCGGCGAAGCTGTTGCTGCAGTTGCCCCCGGAAAACATCGCGTTCATGAATGAAGGCTGCCGGCAAGAGCACTCCAACCAGCTCGGAAACGCGCTAGATCAATGCGTTGTCGCACCCCTCCCCGTCGACGTCTCGCGCTTCACCAGGCTTCCGATGAAGGCCAATGTCCCCGGAGACTTGGTTTCCGTTGGGCGTCTTACGCGCTTCAAGTCGTATCAGCGAAGTGTGCTGCCAGTGCTAGCACGGTTGCGTTCGCAAGGGATGCCGATCCGGTTCCATCTCTTCGGCGCTGGTCCGGAGGAGCAGAACCTCCGTGCACGGGTCCGCGGCCTACACCTCGACGACGATGTCTATTTCCACGGTCCCGTGTCCTACTCGGACTTGCCGCAAGTCCTGCACTCCGCGTGGGCGTTTCTGGGGATGGGCACCTCCGTCGTTCAGGCGGCGGCCGCGGGCGTTCCCGCCCTGGTGGCGGTCGAGTCCTCCGCATCGGCCGAGACATTCGGGTTTCTCTCTGAGACGGTTGGCTTCGGAACCGGTGAGAATGGAACCAAATCGGCGCGGTTCCGTATCGAGGACAAGCTCCGCTATCTTTTTACGAATCCGGACGAACATGCGCGAATCAGCGCGGAGTGCCGGAGCAGCGCCATGCGTTTTGCCGAGGAGTCTCTTTGGACAACACATGCGCGGTGGATTGCGGAGTCGACTTGGAGACGTCTCCACGTTCCGGCCTGGTTCGCTCCAGCGGATCTTCTCGGAACCGTTTGGCTGGAACTCGGCAGACGGCTGGGACTGCGCGCAGTCCCCGGAGATCGCCTGGAATTGGAGGGCGCGTGAGCGCGCAGCCGGTGATTACCGTTCTGCTGCCGGTGCGGGACGAACTGCCTGACCGCCTCGGCCGTGCATTGCGATCTGTCCTCGAACAGAGCTTCCGAGACATAGAAGTACTGCTTCTGAACGATGGATCCCGGAAGGCGGAAACCGTTGCGGCGCTGCGGGTGCTCTCGAATGAGGACGCGCGGGTGCGCCTGATCCACCTTCCACCGGGCGGGTTGACCGCGGCTTTGAACTACGGCTTGAGAGTCGCCAAAGGAAAGTTCATCGCGCGCCAGGATTCCGATGATTGGTCAGAACCGGACCGCTTGGCCCGCCAGGTATCCTGGCTGCAGCAGGACCCTGGCCGCGTCCTCTTGGGCTCTGGAGTTGCGCTTCACGACGAAGCTGGATCGCTGCTGTGGACCGTGGAGATGCCGGCGGACGGCGAGCAGATCCGAAGCGCATTCCCCTCCGGCAACCCGTTCATCCATGGAGCCGCTTGTTTCCGGCGCGACGCCGCGGCCCGCTGCGGTGGGTACCGCCCGGAGCTGGATGGCTCTGAGGACTACGACTTCTTCTGGCGGCTTAGCGAAACCGGCCGGACCGGCAATCTGCGGGACGCCTTGTATCACTATCGCATCACCCCCGGGTCCATCTCATCGCTTCGCGCGCGCCGGCAGTTTGTAGCGCATCGCGCGGCGCGGCTGGCGGGACTTGCCCGCTGCAACGGGGACGCGGAGCGAATCCAACATTTCCTTCGAGACGCTGAGGATCTCGCTTCCGCACCAGTTCACCTTGCAGAACTCCGCGCTCGCCAGGCGGACCGGGTGCTGCTTTCCGGACACGGCGGGCTGGCGTTACGCCATTACGGGAAGCTGCTCGCCTGCTACCCCCACTCTCGAGTGGCCTGGTTGAAAGCCGCCCGGGGATTTCTCTACTACCTGAGGCCGGAATGGGGAGCCTGGTTGTTCCGCCCCAGTTTCGTCACGCGCTTTCCTGCATGCCGGTGAATCCCCGGGTATTGTTCGTGATCCCCGGCGAGGAGGCGGGCTCGTCCATGATCTTCGCCAAGCGGCAAGCGGCGGCCGTCTCCGCGCTGGTGCCGGTGCGTTGTTTCTTCCTTAGATCCAGGACTTGTCCATGGCTCATCTGGAAAGACCTTGTTCGTTTCCGCCAGGTTCTTTGCTCCTGGAAGCCAGACCTCGTGCATGCCCAATACGGCACTGTAACGGCTGCCTTCGCGGCGATTTCCAGCCGGAAGCCCCTCGTGATCACGTTTCGAGGTAGCGATCTGAATCCGTGCCCCAGCATGAACCGGATCCATGTTTGGTTCAGCCATCTTCTATCGCAACTGGCAGCGTTGCGCGCCCGGCGGCTAATCGTGGTGAGTCCCGAGCTTGCAGACAGACTTTGGTTACGGGGAAAAACCGCCACGGTGCTGCCGAGCGGCGTGGATACGACACAGTTTTTCCCCGGCCCTCGCGACGCCGCGCGGAGGGTCCTGGGCTGGAGCTCCGAGCCGGTTGTCGTTTTCCATGCGGGACGGAATCCGGCAGTCAAGAGGCTCGATTTGGCGCGAGCGGCGATCGATGAGGCGCGACGGACCATGCCGGATTTGCGACTGGAGGTTTTATCCGGGCACCACGACCCGGCGGTGGTCCCGGACATTCTTCGGGCCGCGGATTGCCTCCTGCTAACCAGCGATTATGAAGGCTCGCCCACGATCATCCAGGAAGCGCTCGCCTGCAATCTGCCCGTGGTTGCAGTGCCGGTGGGGGATGTGCCTACCCGCCTGCGCGGAGTATCCGAGTGCGAGGTGGCGCCGCGCGACGCGCGGGAGCTGGCGAAGGCTGTGATTCGTGTGGTCCGCGCCGGCCGCCGGTCGGACGGAGCCACGAAAGCGATGGAGATCTCGACAATAGCGATCGCGCACAAGTTGGTGGACCTTTACGAACAGGTCGCCCTCCGCCGAGCTGTCTGACATGGATCATCTGGTTGTACTCATCAGCCTGACAACGATCGTGATCGCCTTGGCCGGGGCTTTGTGGCGGCGCACGCGGGACGTCTCGGTGCTGCTGGGTTCGGCCGCATTGTATTACTGGTCGCTTTTCGGCGCATGGGGATTGATTACTGACAAGCGCGGAGGCTTCAGCGGAAAAAACTATCATTACTTGGAGCAGAAGCTTTTCCCAATCTCCCTGGACAGCGCCTACCTGGAGACCCTTCTGCTCTATGGCGGTTTCGTCATCGTGGCGCAGGTCACTCTTCTTGTCCTGGGCGGGAGGCGTCCGGATGCGAGCCGTGCCTTGCTGGACCTTCATCACGGCCCGGTACTAACCGTCTCCCTAGCGGCAATGCTGGCGAGCATCTGGCTGATGAGAGACCAATTGTCCACGGCCTGGGTTCTGAATGTCTCCGCGTATCACTACACGCGATTTCAGGGGGACGCACTGTACACGCTGCGGCAACTTCTCAACCGAGTGGCGCTGATCCCCGCCGCAATCACGTTCGCCGTGCTGATGGCCGGCGGAGGCTCCCGGTATTTCCGGAGTCACGGACGGCGGTGGCACCTCGCCGCGTACGGGTTCCTGTTCTTCGGAATGGGCGCGTTTACCTTTGTGCTCGGGAACAAGAACGAAGTCCTCGTGGCCTTGCTTTGCGGATGCCTTGTATACATCCACGGATCGGTGCGGCCAAACCTGGGTGCGGCGGCAATGGCCGGGGCGGCAGGGATGTGGTTCCTGTACCTGATTGACTATTTCCGTGCAACACCGATCGCCTCGCTAACGGGGACCGTCACTGCCAACATCAGGTCGACATCCGGGGTCGCACAGTTCGTCTCGTCCAGCAACGAAGCCTACGGATCGCATTTCTCGCTTTACGGAGTTCTCTCAAGCGACGTGCCCCTGCAGTTCGGCTACAGTATCTACAGTTTGCTATGTTCCGTCGTGCCACGCATCTTATGGCCGGATCGTCCCTCGGACATCTACGAGTATTACACCCGCATGGTAGGCGCGATGTCGGGACAAGGGTATTCCGTGCACCACGCGACGGGTTGGTATTTGAACTTCGGTATGGCGGGTGTACTCCTGGGGGGCGCCGTTCTCGGAGGTGCGTGGGCGTTCTGCCTGAACGCCTGGCGCAGCCAGCGGGTTTCCAGTCCGCTGATTATGCAGCTTTTTTCGATTCTGGCCCCGTGGTTATTCGCGGCGAACCTGCCGCCCCTGATCCGCGCGGGGCCGGAGGGTTACAAAGGACTGATTGTGGACTGCATGGTGGTCCCGCTACTGACGCTTGCTCTGGCCAGCCGCCGGCCCCGGACCGCCGTGAATCCTTCGATCACCGCTCGACAACATGATTCCAGAATCCCTGGCCGCTCTTGATCCGCCAGCCGAAAGCATCCCCTATCCGGCGGTCAGCGTGATCATCCCGTGCCGGAATGAAGTGGGTACCATTTCGGGCCTTCTGGATTCCATTCTGAACAACGGCTATGCCGGCCGCCTCGAAGTTGTAGTCGCCGATGGATTGAGCGACGACGGCACGGCAGACCTCCTGCGAAGGGCCGCGGAAGCCGATGCGCGGGTACGCGTGATCGCGAATCCGGAGCGGCTTACGCCCTGCGGGCTCAACCGGGCGATCTCCGCCGCCTCTGGCGAGATCCTACTTCGTGTGGACGGCCATTCGCGTCTGAAGCCTGGTTACATCCAAACAGCGGTCCAGGCGCTGCTCTCCACGGGAGCCGACAATGTCGGAGGGGTGCTCGAAACACGGCCTCGCCAAGCTGGTGTGTGGGCCGCGACTATCGCAACTGCGATACAGCTCCCGTTCGGTGTTGGGAATTCCGCGTTCCGAACGGGCAAGACGCGGCCCGCGTGGGTGGACACGGTTTTCGGCGGGTGCTGGAGGAAAACGTTCCTCGAACAGATCGGCGGTTTCAACGAAAAGCTCGCGCGGGGGCAGGACCTGGAGCTGAATCAGAGAATCCGCGCAATCGGCGGGCGGGTTCTGCTGCTGCCGGAGCTGGTATGCGAGTATTACCCTCCCGCTTCGCTGAAGTCGTTCATTCATCACTCCTATCGCAATGGCGAATGGGCGATCCGGCCGATATTGCTTAGCCAGGTTTTTCCGGTTCGGGTGCGGCACCTGACGCCGCTGCTCGCGATCCTGACGGGGCTTGGACTGCTGATCCTCGGCGTCTGGCTCACCTGGTTGCCGCTCCTGTGTGTGTTCATGTTCTATGTGCTTGCGTGCGCCTGGGTCGCGTCGCGAGCGCCGGCCTCCGTCGCCACCCGCTTGCGCCTGCCTGTGGCGTTTGTCGCGCTGCACGCGTCCTATGGGGTTGGCAGCTTGATTGCTTTAGTCCGTATAGCATGTTCAAGAATGAAACGCGCGGTACGGAAGGCTTGACGCTGACGAGCTACGCCGCCGTAACCGAGGTGCCTGGTCTTGCCGCAACTCCCGAACAGATGAGGATGCTGCGGGGCCGATATGCCTGGGCCGCTTCATACGCCGCTTGCCGGGATGTTCTGGAGGTTGCGTGCGGAGCCGGCGTCGGACTAGGAAGTCTTTCGCGGAATGCCCGCTCCGTCGTGGGCCTCGACATCGATCCGGAGAACATCGTGCGGGCCGAGGCATGTACCCATGGCAATCCCAAGGTGGAAGTGCAACTGGGGGACGCGCATCAGCTTCCATTCCCGCGGGAATGCATGGACCTGGTTCTCCTATTCGAAGCGATTTACTATCTTCGAGACCCCGGGCAATTCCTGCGTGAAGCCCGGCGGGTGCTTCGGCCCGGCGGAACGCTACTGCTTACCTCGGTGAACTGCGAGTGGGTTGGCTTCCATCGCAGTCCGTCTTCCGTGCGCTACTTTCCCGCTAGCGAAATCGTGTCAATTCTGGAACAGTGCGACTTCGCCTGCAGGGCGCTGGCCGCATTTCCAGACTGCCGCCAGGGATTTCGCGATCGCGGCGTCGCGATGCTTCGCCGGGGCGCCTCAGCCCTGCATCTGATTCCGCGTACTCTTTCCGGCAAACAATGGCTCAAGCGGGTTTTCTACGGCTCGGGATCGCCAATCCCGGCACAGCTCGATCCAGTCCCCGCCGACATTCCGCCGCTGATTCCTTGCGAAGGATCATGGCCCGCCGGCGACCACAAGATGCTCTACATCGAGGCCAAAAAGCTGGCCACTCCTGTTTCCTGGAGGCTCTCTTCACTCCCATGACTCAAGAAAGCCCGGTAATTCCGTACTTCCGATACAGCGAAATATGCGGCGTGGATCAGGATCGCAGCCTCTCGCTGATCGCCGGTGCGATTAAGCGCGGCGCGTTTATCCTGCAGGACGAGTTGGTCCAATTTGAGCGTGCGCTCGCAGCCTATGTGGGGAGCCGTTACGCTGTCGGGGTGGCCAACGCAACCGATGGCTTGGAATTGGCGTTCCGCGCGGTTGGACTTCGTTCCGGCGACGAAGTTCTATTTGCAAGCCACACGATGGTGGCGACTGCCGCCGCAATCCACTTCGCGGGCGGCGTCCCGATACCTGTAGACATCGGGGCGGACCATTTGTTGGACGCAGGACGTCTCGAAGCTGCCGTGACGTCAAAGACACGGGCCATTTGCCCAACCCAACTGAACGGGCGGACGGGCGACATGGATGCGGTTTTGACCCTCGCCGCGAAGTACGAACTTTCTGTGGTCGAAGACGCGGCGCAGGCGCTTGGCTCGAAGTTCCGGGGCCGGTATGCCGGCACGTTTGGAGCCGCGGGCGTTTACAGCTTCTATCCCGCGAAGCTGCTGGGTTGCCTGGGCGATGGTGGTGCGGTTGTAACCGACGACCCGGCGGTTTACGGTCGCCTGCTCGAACTCCGCGATCACGGCCGCGATGCGGAAGGGGAGGTCGTCCGATGGGGGCGCAACTCCCGCCTCGATAACATCCAGGCAGCAGTTCTGGCGGCGCGACTCGAGGAGCTTGACAGTTCGATCGCGACGCGGCGAGCCCTCGCGGCGACCTACAGGAGAAACCTGGAAAACATTCCGCAAGTCGTGATTCCACCGGGACCCGACGGCCCGGACGGGGACCACTGGGATGTGTTTCAGAATTACGAGATCGAGGCGGCCGATCGTGACCGTTTGCGGCGCTATCTGGCAGGGCACGGGGTAGGTACTCTGTTGCCCTGGGGTGGCAAACCGGTGCATCAGTTGCGCCGTCTCGGCTTCGATCAGAACCTGCATCGGACCGAGGAGCTGTTCTCGCGGGTGTTGATGCTGCCGATGAATCCATCGGTGACTGATGAGGAGGTTGAATATGTTTCCAGCCTGATCCGGAGCTTTTACCGATGAGCGCCGGTGTTCTTCCAGCCGTGGGGGCGGATCGCGAGATTGCCGTGTTCGCTCGCGAGATCCGCCGCAGGGCTCTTCGAATGACCTCGCGCGCGCGAAGCTCGCATATTGGTTCCGCATTCTCTTGCGCGGACATCCTGGCCGTGCTGTACGGCGGCTTGCTCCGGGTGCGCCCGCAGGAGCCGGGTTGGTCTGGACGCGACCGTTTCATCCTGAGCAAGGGCCATGCGGCCAGCGCTCTGTACGCGGCGCTCTCGCGTCGCGGGTTCTTTCCGAGCGAGGCGCTGGAGGCTTACTCCGGAGACGGGTCGATTTTTTGTGGTCACGCTTCATCCGCTGTTCCGGGAGTGGACTGGTCGACCGGATCGCTGGGCCACGGGCTTCCGGTGGCTTGCGGAATGGCGCTGGCGGCACAACTGGATCACCGCGACCATCGGGTGGTTGCGCTGCTCAGCGATGGCGAGTTGGACGAGGGCTCGAACTGGGAGGCCATCTTGTTCGCCGGCCACCATCGCCTGGACCGGTTGACGGTGATTGTCGATTGCAACGGTTTGCAGAGCCTAGCGGCCACGGAGGAGACTCTCCGTCTGGAGCCGCTGGCCGCCAAGTGGCAGGGTTTCGGCTGGTGGGTGGCGGAATGCGATGGGCATGATCACGCGTCCCTGCGGTCCGTACTCGAAACGGCCCGACACCAATCCGGCAAGCCTTCCTGCATTCTCGCGCGCACAGTTAAAGGGCGCGGAGTGGATTTCATGGAAAACAGCGTGCTTTGGCACTATCGTTCAGCGCAAGGGGCGGAACTGGATTCGGCCATGACGCAGCTTGAATAGGCGTACGGGGAAAACATGCGAAAGCCTTTTGTCGAGACGCTCGAAAACGCGGCGGAGCAGAATCCCGACATTTTCCTGATCACTGGAGATCTGGGATTCGGAGTGCTTGAGCCGTTTGCCCGCCGCTTTCCCCGCCAGTTTCTAAATGCGGGGATCGCCGAGCAGAGTATGACAGCTCTCGCGGCCGGGTTGGCCCGCGAAGGGCGTGTCGTGTTTACGTACTCGATCGCCAATTTCTCGGCTCTCCGTCCGCTGGAGTTCGTCCGGAATGATATTTGCGGACACCAGGCGAACGTGAAAATTGTAGGACTGGGCGGCGGGTTCAGCTATGGTGCCCTCGGCTTCTCGCATCACGCCACTGAAGATCTCGCCGTTATGAGCGCGCTTCCCGGCATGACCGTAATCGCCCCGGGTGACGATTATGAGGCGCGGGAGCTTACGCGACTTCTGGCGGCGCACTCGGGGCCTGCTTACCTGCGCTTGGATTGTCCTTCCGCGCCCGCGTGCGCGCGGACCGAGGTTGCGCTCGGACGTGCAAGCCAATTGCGCGACGGACGGGACGTGACTCTGGTTGCTACCGGTGCGATCCTCAGTGAATGTTGGACGGCGTCCGAGCTTCTATCTGATCGGGGGATCGAATGCCGGGTCCTGAGCATGCACACGCTGGCCCCGATCGACAGGGCCGCGATCCGCGGCGCCGCCGAGCAAACCGGCGGGATCATCACGGTTGAGGAGCACTCCTCAAAGGGCGGTTTGGGCACCGCCGCTGCGGAGGTAATTGCGGACGAAGATCTGCGGCCCCAATCGTTTCTGCGGCTCGGGATTCGAAATCCCGCAGAATGTGTCTCCGGATGCCAGGATTTCCTGCGGCGTCGGCACGGGCTTGACTCCGCCTCGATTGCCGGGCGGGTTGAGAATCTGCTGCGCACAACCGGCCGCGCTCGGGAGCGAGCCCTATGAAGCGGCTTCTCGACATCGTGCTTTCGGCCGCGGGCCTGCTGCTCGCGCTTCCTGTGTTGGCGGCGGTCGCCGCGGCGGTGTGGATGGAAGATCGCGGTTCGCCTTTTTATTGGGGGATCCGTGCCGGACGAGGGGGAGCGCCGTTTCGCATGTGCAAGCTGCGCTCAATGAGGATCGGCGCGGACCGGAGCGGAGTCAACTCCACGGCCGCGGATGATCCGCGAATCACCAGAGTCGGGCGCTTCATTCGGCGCTGCAAGCTGGACGAGCTCACGCAACTCTGGAACGTATTGCAGGGCGACATGAGCCTGGTGGGCCCGCGACCTCAGGTTCTGCCCGACGTTCACTTGTACACCGGTGAGGAGAGGCGCCTGCTGCGCCTGCGGCCAGGGGTTACGGACGCGGCGTCGATTGTGTTCGCGGACGAAGGCGAGATTCTGGCCGGCAGCCAGGACCCGGACGGAGATTATCAGCGAAGAATCCGCCCGTGGAAGAGCCGTTTGGCGCTCCTGTACCTGGAGCATGCGGGCATCCGTTCCGACCTTCGGCTGCTGGCATGGACCGCCGTGGGGCTTCTCAGCCGCCGGCGCGCCCTGCAGGGGGTGGAGCAGCTCTTAAGAGATTGGCAAGCCGCCGATGAGCTCATCAGGATCTCGCGGCGTATGGAGCCGGTTCCGTTTGGTACGCCGCCGGGCCATGAAGAGGAGACCCGGATTTCCGGCGATTTGGAGAGAACCTTGTCACTTCCATGAAGCATTCTGCACCCAACCCGTATCTTGCGCACTTCCGCCGCCATCGGCGTCTGCTCGCCGGTTGCTGGTACGCGCTGTTGTCGTCGCTGGCGGCGTGGGCGGCTTCCACTTTGGTGTGGAACATCCGGCCGGACGGCCTGGTCGTCTCGATTTCCATCCTGGTTTTCTGCCGGGTCCTTTTTCTTCGAACCCTGCGCGCGGACTCCTCATCATGGCGGCATTTTGGCCTGATTGAGCTTTGGACCTCCGTGCGGGCGTGTGCCGCCGCGCTGGCAGCCGCGGGCATCCTGTCCGTGCTGTGGTTGAGCGGCGGACGGGAACCGCGGATTCCAGCGGTGGAACTTGCCTCATTCTTGTTGGCCGACGCCATCGTTTTCTGTGGAGCGCTGCTGGCTGGACACTCCCTCGTCCGAATGCTCTGCGAGGCGCGGGCGGGAAGCGGCAGGGCTGTGCTGCTTTATGGCGCGGGCGAAGCAGGCGCGAGTTTCGCGCGGGAGCTGCTACGGAATCCGGGACTGGGGCTTACTCCCGTCGGATTCTTGGACGACGATCCACAGAAGCTCGGTCTCAGCGTTGCGGGCCTTCGGGTTCTCGGCGGCGCCGCCAGCCTTCCTTCCGCGGTTCCCGCCAATGTCGAGGAGGTATTGATCACCATGCCCGGGCAGCCCGCGGCGATTCGGGCTCGTACGCTGGCTCGCTGCCGGCAGGCCGGACTGTCCTGCCGCGGCATACCCGGGTGGGAGTGGATGCTGCAGCGGGCAACCAACCACAACCGGGACTTCACGCTGGAGGACCTGGTGGATCGGGCCTCAGAGCCTCTCCTCACCTCTCGAGGTCTGAGTTCGCTCGCGGGGAAGCGGGTGCTGGTAACGGGAGCCGGCGGGTCTATCGGAAGCGAGATCTGCCGGACGGTGGCCCGCGCGCGACCTGCTCTGCTGATCGCCTTCGATCAGGCGGAGAGCAATTTGTTCCGGCTCTCGGAAGAACTGCGGAATCGGCACCCGGACCTTCCGTTCCGGTGCGAACTCGGCTCGCTTCTGTCGGAGAACCGGTTGCGCGAGATGTTTCGACGGCAGCGCCCCGAGGTCGTTTATCACGCGGCCGCTTATAAGCATGTTCCGGTGCTCGAAGAACATCCGGTTGAGGCGGTGGAAACCAACATCTTGGGGAGCTGGTTCTTGAGTCAGGCTGCCGTGCAGTCGGGAGCGTCCACTTTTGTCCTCATTTCAACTGATAAAGCCGTGAACCCGTCCAATTGCATGGGGGCCGCCAAACGAGTAGCCGAGCTCCTTTGTCCGGCCGCCGGGGGCTGGACCCGGTTCGCGACCGTTCGCTTCGGCAACGTCCTAGGGAGCTGTGGCAGCGTTCTGCCGCTATTTCTGCAGCAGATCAAGTGGGGAGGGCCCATCACGGTCACCCATCCGGACATGGAGCGGTATTTCATGTCTATTCCGGAAGCTGCGGAATTGGTGATCGAGGCATCGGCGCTAACAGCCGATCACGAATTGTTTGTGTTGGACATGGGGCCGCCGGCGCGAATTCTTGACTTGGCGAAGCGCCTATCCCGGCTGCATAACCTGGAGCCGGGCGAAGACATCGAAATCAAGTTCACCGGACTCCGAGCCGGCGAGAAGCTGAACGAGCAGCTTTACTATGAATACGAGCAGCCTGCTCCCACGGAGCATCCCAGAATCCGGACCGTATCGTACCGTCCGTGGAGCAGCGGCCAGGCAGCGAAGCATGTGCTCGAGTTGCGGCGTGCGCTCCGGGATCGCGATGCCTCGCGACTAATTGATTTGCTTCGCGAAGCCGTCCCGGAATTTCAGCCGGGCGCGGAATTGCTGGTGCGAGTCCGCGATAGCGAAGGAGTTCCAGTGGCGTGAGCGGGCGGACTCATCGAACGGCGAAATTGCGTGCGGCGATCGCGGAGGTGACCGCGGCAAGGCCCCAGTTGAGCCTGGTGAACCGCTTGCTCCGCTCGGGATTGCGGCGAACAATCACGTACTCGGTGAGCAGCAGGGCGCCGATAATGCCAAACTTGACCCCTGCAGCACGCCCGTCAAATCGCATTCCGGGTCTTGGAGCCAGGACGGGATTCAATTCGACAGCACCCCAGGAACTGACGCTGTCGCCGGCTTGCGCGGCCACGACTGCCAGGACACTCATTTGCCAGCTCTTGGGGAGATTGGTGTGCATGTCGGGTTGGTGTACGCCGGTCCTTAGGACCTCGTGTTTCCAGTCCGGCGCCGTGAGTGGATGGCGTCCGGGAACGCTGTGCTGGCCAAGACAGCAACCTCCGCCGGCGAGCAAGGTCCCGCTGCATAGCAGGACGCGCCGGAAGAGGTCTCGCGTGTTGGACCGGAATCTTGAGGTGGTGCATGGTTTCATCTGAAATCCTCCCTCTGACCGTAAGCTCAGCCGGGCAACCGCTCAACCGCGTTGGATGGAGGACCCTTAGTACCCCTCTGCGGGCAGGGAATTGGGAACTTAAGGCAACCCGCTGGATCGTACTGGGGCTCGCCATTTTCGCGGTTCTTACGATTTCGGTGTCCGGGATATGGCCGGAGCGGGGCTTCTGCGGGATTGTCTTGCTGCTATCGCTGGCGAAGGTACAACGAGGCTGGATTCCGCAGATTAGCGACGCACTGCTGGCCTTAACCCCGGGGTTGTGGTCCAGCATCCAACTGTTCGCGGGGGGCTCTGCGCAGCCGTCGGCGACGCTGGACGCGACGATCCTGCAACTGTCGCTCGGCTTGTACTTTCTGATTGCGAGAGAACACCTAAACGCCGCCTCGCTTCGCCTGCTCTATTGGTTTGGAGCCGGACTCATCACCCTCAGCGCCCTGCAGGGGATCCATACCCCGGGAAAGGTCTTATGGATCTGGCCTGCTTCGTACCCAGACGTTTATGGTCCGTTTACGAACCGCAACCACTTCGCTGCGTTCGCTGTCCTCCTGTTGCCGGTCGCGTTGCTGAGCCCGGCGGCGCGTCCCCGATGGGCCGCTGTCCCTGCCGCCGGTCTGCTCTACGGGGCGGTAATCGCCTCCGCATCCCGCGCCGGGGTGTTACTCGCGACCGCGGAATTAATTTTGATCGCCGGCGCACTCGCCATCCGGAGCAATTCGCGACGCTATGGCGCTGCCGCAGTTGTTGCGGGCTGCGTGGGCTGCCTGGCGGTCGGACCGGGGACGGTTTTGGCTCGGCTGTCGCAGCCGGATCCCCTCTCGGTTCGCGCGGACCTGTGGGCTTCGACCTGGGATCTGATCCAGAGCAAGCCGTGGTGGGGTTGGGGTTCTGGAACTTTCGAGTTCGTCTATCCCCAGTTCGCTCGCTTTTCCACCGACTTCTACGTCACACATGCGCACAACGACCTGTTGGAATGGACCGCTGAAGGCGGTTTGACAGCCGTGGCAATCCTGGTGGGTCTCGCATACCGCTGGATGCCCGCCGTCCTAGCTGCGCCCTGGGCCTGGGGAGTGGCCGCGGTCCTTCTCCATTCGTTAGTCGATTTTCCTCTGGCCCGTTTGGGGATCCTGTCATGGATCCTGTTGATCACGGCAGCGGCTCAGTTGAAGGCCGAGTCCTCGCAAAGGAGTTCCTCTATGAAGCACAGAAGCATACTCGCCCTGCCAGCAGTGATCCTGCTGGGATGTAGTCTCCGGGCGGAGACCGGGCCGCTAGGCACCGCCTCCTCCGCGGGGCTCTTTCAGGTTGACCGCACCCCGGCGATGCGAACGGCCGCCCTGGCGGACGGAACACTGGTGGAGACAGCGGTCTCACCGGTCCAGATACAGACGCGGCTTGGCAACCGATATGAAATCGGACAGAAGAGCTTAGCCACGGTGTACACGGACCGGCTGCGGATAGAGCAGGGCGCCGGGCGGACGCAGGGCTCCGTGATGGAACTGGGGGGATTGCGAATCCACCCGCGCGGGAAGAGCGGGCTTGCCACCGCGGCGCTGGCGAATGGCCGGGTTCTCGTGGCTGCCTCGGGATCCGGCGTGGAGGTCCGGACGCCACATGGTTCCCTGATCGCCTGGTTGCCAGCAGGGGAGAGCCGGGAATTCCAGACCGGTGGCGACCCGGTGACGATGCGAGTCTCGGGTTGCCTGGGCGCGCAGAATGGCAGATTTAGTCTACAGGATGAAGCCAGCAACCTGACATTGGAACTTCGAGGCACAGGGCTCGATCGCGAAGTGGGCAACCGGGTGGAAGCAGGGGGCGCCGCAACCACAAGCCTGGCGCCCGCGCCCGACGCAGTGCAAGTTCTCGAAGTTCGGACGCTGCGGCGCCTGTCAAGAGGCTGTGGCTCGGGTAAGGCGGCGGCGACCGCGGCCGCGGGGGGCAAGGCGGGGATCGCGGGGACCACTGTGGCGATCATCGGGGGCGTAGCCATAGCAGCGCTGACCGGCGGAATGGTGGCGGCCGGAAGCTTCTCGTCAGAGGAACCACCGCGTGTCCCGATCAGCCGCTAGGCGTGCCTGGACGTGCGGCATCCTCTGCGTCCTTGCTGGTCTGGCTCTGCGAACCAGCGCGAGTCTGCTGGTGTTTCGCGGAGGCAAAGCTGCTCTGCAGAAGGCCTCGGAGCTCGATCCTCTTTCCGCGGAGCCCCTGATCGAACTCGCCCGGCTCGACCCTGCCCGTGGCGCGGAATATCGGACAGCGGCATTACGGAGGAATCCATGGCTGACAACCGTGCGGCTAGACCTCGCGCAGGACCTTTCCACTGCGCGCCAAGATCGAGAAGAGGGCATTCTGCTAGAAGCGGCCCGCCGCGACCGCCAGTGCCTTCCCGCGTGGACGCTGGCGCATTTCTATTGGACGCGAGGCCAGCGGGACGAGTTCTGGCGCTGGTCCGCCCAATGCGCCCGGGTGACGAAGGGCGACCGGCGAGGAGTGCTGCGATTGGCCCGGATGGCCGCGGCTCGATGGCAAGTGCCCGTCGAGGAGGTGCCGGAGCGGCTGAACACGGGCGACCGTACCCTTGAGCGCGAGCTTCTGAATGAACTTCTGTTGGCTGGTGACCTGAGGGGGTCCGGCCGAGTGGCCGACCGGATCCTTCCGCGCGCGGGCCCAATGGACGCGCCGCTGCTGGTGGAATATCTTGAGCGCCTGCTGAAGGCCGGACACGCCGGAGCGGCCGTGTGCCTTTGGAACCAGTTGTGCCGGCGCGGCCTGCTGCATTCCGAGGAACTGGGCGGACGGAAGGCAAACGTGAAAGCGGGCTTCCAGGCCGCCGCCGCACCGTCCGGATTCGATTGGCGCTTTCCGTCAGTGCCGGGCGCCACGCTGAGGGCTGGCGGCCCCCTTCGTGTCCGTTTGGATGGACAGCAGGCCGCGGTCGCGGAACTCGCCTGGCAATATGTTGCATTGCGCCGCGGTCGGTATCGAGTTTCCGTTGATTTCAGCCTGGAAACCGAGGATCGGCCGGAAGCCGTCGAGCTTCGCGCAGAGCTTTTGGTCGCGCGCACCGGGCACAGCCTGATCCTGCCGGCTTCCCGGGAGCGAACGCTCGGCCAACTCATTGTTCGGATCGACAGTCGCGAGGCGTTGGGCAGGCTGGCCCTGGTGATTCGCAGCCGGCCCGGAATGCGGGGGCTCACCGGCGAATTGGCCGTGTTCCGAGCGGAGATCGAGGCTCTGGATACCGAGTAAGCGAGCTTTATCAGACCGAAATGATAGACCCGAATGGCGAAGAGGCGAGCCTGGGACAGCCGCGGCCCGGTGTGTCCCCACCGCTCAGGCATTGCGGCGCGAGCCTCGCGATTCATACGCTCGCGCTCGGGGTGGTCTTGTTTCTCCCGGAGAGCACCATGTCGCGGAGGGCAAACAGTCCGCAGGCGAGGCGGGCCGCCGTTTCTTTAGTGTTCCCCCGGCGTCCCGCTCCCGCTCCGTCTCCCGCTCCCCGGCAAGTAGTGTACCGGTCGCGACCCCTTCCAATCGCCGTTCCGCCGCGCTTCCTAAGAGCAATGGGAGCGCCCGCGGCCGTTCCCGTGGTGGAACCCCCGCCTGCCGCATCTCTCCCAGTTGCGCTTTCCGAGATTGCGCTACCCCGCCAGGAATTCCAGGCGCCGCCGAAGCCCGCTTCAGACTTCAACGGCTTTACAAGTCTCGCGGTTTCCGGAGCACAGCCGGACGTCATCCCGCGGCCGGGCGGTCCGGCGAATACGTTCGGCGGCGTTCGAACGGAACCCAGGCTGCCGCCGCATCCCGATCCGGCGTCCGCTCACCACTCGTTCGCGCCTGCCACCCTCGTCGCGGGAGAGCGGAACACGTCGGCCGGCGCGCTACGCGCACCTGTGCGGCGCCCTGTCGAGATCTTGCACAAGCCAGAACCGACCTACACCGCCACCGCTCGTTCGCGCGCGCTCGAAGGTGAGGTCTGGCTTGCCGTCGTCTTCGGCCGCAACGCGAAGCTGACTGTGCTCCGGGTAGTCCGCGGTTTAGGATTCGGGCTGGACGAGAGTGCGATGGATTCCGTCCGCAAGATCCGCTTTCGCCCGGCGGAGGAGAACGGCGTTCCCATCGACCTGGAGGCTGTCCTTATAGTGCGATTCTCGCTGGCCCGTTAAGACACTCATGACTCGCAAACTTGCCTTTCTGTTGATAGCCGCGGCTGTGCTGCGATCCGCGCCCGCCGCGGATTTCGATTCCATCCTGGACCGCGTCGTCGCGCGCGAAAAAGAATTCGTCCAGAAGATGGCCGGCGCGGAACCGCTGGTGGAAACCTACGTCCAACAATGGCCTCACGAAGGCGACGGCGCTCCGTATCGGGATGAGTACTTCCTGGGACGGTTGAAACTCGCCGGTGACGTTCACTACGCACCGTTAGTGCGGAGTGAGGCAGCCGGGAAGCGGAGGTGGAAATGGCCCTCCCGAAGCGGCTTTGAGTTCCTGCCGCGAGGCTTCGCGCAGATGGCGGTCATTGACGCGCGCGAGTTCAATCGGGATACCTATGCGTTTACCTACGCCCGGAAGGAGTTCGTCGGGCGATCACGATGCCTGGTATTCGACGTGGCTCCGAAGCAGCCGAAAGCTCCGGGAAAGTTCCAAGGCCGTATCTGGGTGGAAGAGGAGCAATTCAGAATCATCCGCGTGAACGGCACGTACACGCAGCGTGACCCGCGGCCGTCGGGCCGGTACTTCCACTTCGAAGCTCTCCGCCAGCAGGTGATGGCCGATTTTTGGGCTCCGGCCCTCATCTACATAGAGGACTCGGCGCCGGGCTCAGCTCGCGAGCCCGGATTCCGCTTCAAGGCGCAGACGCGTTTGTGGGCCTTCGGTCCGGCAACCGCATCCCGCGGCGGCGAACTGGGGGAGATCACGGTTGCGAGCGGGCCCGTGTCCGACGCCTCCCGCGGCCGCGACCTTTCTCCGCTGGCGGGACAGCGGGAATGGGAGCGGCAATCGGAGCGCAACGTCCTGGACCGGCTTGAAATCGCAGGGCTGCTGGGGAAACCGGGTCCGCTGGAAGAGGTTCTCGACGCGGTCGCTGGAGTTCTGGCGGCTGCATCGGGCACGAGCATGGAAGTCCGCTGCAGGGTCCTGCTGACCACGCCGCTCGAGAGTTTCTCCATCGGACACACCGTCGTGCTGAGCCGCGGCCTGATCGATGTTCTTCCCGATGAGAGCGCACTGGCGTTGGTGATCGCCGCCGAGCTTGCCCACATTGCGCTCGGCCACCCGACCCCGACTGCGTTCGCGTTCCACAACCGCATGATGGTCAGCGACGCGGAGTTGATGACTGAGCTGCGGATGGCCCGTAGCGCACCGGAACTAGCGGCAGCTTCGGCACGGGCGGCCGCGATTCTGGAGAAATCGCCTTATCCGAAGACCGGAAGCGCTGGCTTGTTCCTACGGGCACTGGCATCCCGGCGAGCTTCCCTCGTCCGCCTGCTATCGTCCAACCTCGGTAACCAACTGGCGGGAGCGGAGACACGATACGCGGACTTGGTGGAACAGGCCTCGAAGCTGGAGGAAGGGAAGCTGGACCAGATCGCCGCGCTTCCGCTCGGCTCGCGGGTTCGCGTCAATCCCTGGACGAATGAGACCTGGTTGGCGGAAGCCAAACCACTGAGCTTTGTAAACGCGAGGGAGAAAATGCCGTTCGAGGTGGCGCCCTTTCCGCCGGCGCTTGCCGAGGCGGGTCACCTTCCAGCGCGCGCCCCCTCGGTCAACTGACCCGGTTCCCGGCCAGTTTTCGCGTATACTATTGGACGATTTCTTATGCCCACAGGTCCAGCAGCGCGCATTCTCGACAACGTCGCGCACCCGCTTCCACCAGTTCTCACGCCCGGTCCGGGCAGTCTCAATGTGATGATTGGCTTTCTTCCCGCATGGCGAGGGATGCCCCTCGCGGCCGTCGCGGCCCTCCAGTCCATGAAGGCGACGGCAGATGCCGCCATCAAGACCGCCGAAGCCGCTACGGCGGCGGCGACTGGTCCGGCGCTGCCCGCCGCCAAGGCTGCCGAGGAACTTGCCAAGACGACCGCGCTGGCTGGCATGTCGGGTGCGATTACCGGCGCGGCCGCGGGGGCGGACATTCACCTTTGCACCACTCCCCTGCCGATTCCGCCTCACGGTCCGGGAGTTGTGATCAATGGCAGCGCGACCGTGCAGATCAACATGTTGCCGGCCTGCCGCATGGGCGACACCATTCTTGAAGCGATCGGGCCCCCCAATACCATCACCAAGGGCGAAACGACGGTAATCATCGGCGGCTGACGCTACTCATAGCGGAGCGCCTGAATCGGATCGATCTTCGTGGCCCGGCGAGCGGGAAACCAACTCGCGGCGACGGCGATCGCCAGCCAGATAATGCCGACGGAAACGTAAGTGGTGGCGTTACCGGGAGAAATCTCGAACAGCAAACCGCTCAAGATCCGGCTGAAAGCGAGCGCCGCGGCCAACCCAATCGCGACGCCCATCGCCGCAAGCCTCAAACCGCGGCTCAGAATCATGCCGCGAACCTCGCCGGGAGTCGCTCCCAGCGCCAGCCGCACGCCGATCTCGTGCGATCTCTGGGTGACCGCATAGGACATCACGCCGTATATCCCAATCACCGCCAGGCCCAGCGCGAGCGCGGAGAACACGCTGAGAAGAGCAGTGTTGAAACGCGGCTGAGCAGTAGAGGAGTCGATCCATTCGTTCATCGTCCGGACGTCGGAGACGGGCTGCGTGGGGTCCATCGAGCGAACCGCGCCCACCACGGCCGGCGCCAGCGCCGCCGGCGCGCGCGTGGTGCGCACCACCAGTGTCATGAAGGGAAACGGAAGGTGCGCGTGCGGATAGTACACCATCGGCCGCACAATCCCATCCAGCGCGGCGTAACGAGCATCGCCAACGATCCCCACGATCTCGCCCGGCACATCGTCGCCCATGCGGACTACCAACCGGGCGCCGATCGGGTCGCGGTCGCGGAAATGCAGCCGCGCCATCGCTTCATTCACTACAAACTTTCGCGGCGCGTCCCGCCGGTTATCCGCATCTTCAAACAAACGCCCCCTCTTCAACGGGATGCGCATGGTTTCGAAGTATCCCGGCTGGGCTATACGGACGTCGCACGTCGGGCGCTGTCCCGCCTGACTCTCCGGATCGCCGACGATATCAAATCCCGTTGCGGCGCCGGGACCCGAGAAAGGAAGGAACGTCACCGAGCTGGCCGAAACCACACCCGGAAGGGCCCGCACCTTCTCGTTTAAGTCCCGAAAGAAGGCGGGGAACGCATCCGGAGGAGCATTCGGTGATGACGCCCGTGCGACCATCATCGTCAACACCTGCTCCGGATCAAAGCCCGGATCCACCCGCTCCAAGCGCACGAAACTCTCGATGAGCAGTCCCGCCCCCACCAGCAACATCAGCGAAAGCGCGACCTCGGCCACCACGAACAACCCTCGCAGGCGATTCCCTCTCGCCGACCCGGCGGAGCCGCGGCCGCCTTCCTTGAGAGCGTCCGCTAAAGCAGCTCGCGCGCTCTGCATGGCGGGAACCGATCCGAACAGAAGTGCTGTCAGCAGCGTCGCGCCCATTGCAAATAGTAGCGCCGCGGGGTCCACGCTCACCGCCTCCAGACGAGGAACCGACGCAGGCGCGAACTTCTTTAGCAACGCGGTCAGCCAGAAGCTCAGACCGATCCCGGCGGTTCCGCCGATGAGGGAGAGCGCCAGGCTTTCGGTTAGCGATTGCGCGATGAGACGGGCGCGGCTCGCACCCAGCGCCGCGCGGACGGACATGTCCCGCTCCCGCGCCGCGGATCGCGACAATTGCAGGTTCGCGATGTTAGCGCACGCAATGAGCAGCACCAGTCCCACCGCCGCCAGCAGCACCATGAGCGACCGGCGGACCGGCGCGGCGAACTGCTCGGCCAGCGGCACAATGTTCACGCCCCAGCCCTTGTTGAAATCGGGATAGCGCTCTTCCAGGCGCCGCGCCATCGCCGAGAACTCACTCTGCGCCCGCTCCAGGGTGACCCCGGGCGCAAGCTTGCCGATTACCCGCAGCGACCTGCCGCTGCGAGCCCGGTAATCGATTGCGGGATTCAGCGTCAAGGTTCCCCAGACGTCCACCGGTGTGCCCAGCGTCTGGAACCCCGGCGGCAGAACGCCCACCACCTGATGAGCCGAGCCGCTCAAGTTGATCGTCCTGCCGACGATGTCCGGCCGCGCCCCGAACTTCCGCTCCCACAGAGAATGACTGAGGACCACTGCCTGAGCGCCGGCCGAGGGTTTTTCATCATCCGCCGTCAGCAGCCGTCCGAGTTGCGGGCGTGCGCCGAGCATGGGGAAGAAGGAACCGGACACCCCCTGGACACGGACTTCCTCGGGGTCGCCGGCGCCTACCAGGTTGCGGCGCGTATCGGAGATCAGGCTCATGGCGGCGAATGACTTCTGTTCCGCCAACCAGTCGCGGTAGTTCGCCGGGGCAACCACATTCTGCCGGCGGTCGCGGGGGAAGTTACGCTCCCACACCATGGCCAGCCGTTCCGGGTCGGCGAAAGGGAGCGGCTTCAGCAACACCGAGTTCACGATGCTGAAGATGGCGGTATTCGCGCCGATACCCACGGCGAGCATCAATGTGGCGGTCACGGCGAACGCCGGGGCGCGCCGGAATCCGCGGAATGCCCAACGCAAATCGTTCCAGAACATAAGCCGTTACTCCTCACGAAGTGAGATCGCCGGGTCGATTCGCGCGGCCCGCGCCGCCGGAATCCACCCGGCCGCCACCGAAGCGATCAAGGCCGCTATCCCCACCAGCCAGAGCGTCCACGGATCCAGCGGCTTTACTTGGAATACCATCCGCTCCAGATAGCGCATCAGGAGTGAAACTCCGGCCAGCCCGGCAATCAGTCCGCCCGCGGCCAGCCGAAGGCTGCCGGCCAGAATCGTGCGGCGCAACCGGGCGGGATCTGCTCCCAAGGCAATCCGCACTCCGAACTCGCGCGTGCGGCCGGCGACGACGAACGCCATCAGGCCGTAGATGCCGAGCACGGCCAGCACCAGCGCCGCCCCGGCAAATACCCCTAGAAGCAGGGCATAGCCTCGTGTCTCCGCGGTCTCCTCATGCAGCCGGGCGGACATCCAACTGGCGTGATAGACCGCCGCATCGGGATCGAAGCGGCTTACCGCGCCTCGCAGCACGTCCATGGCGGCTGCCGACTCCGAACTGAACTTAGCCATTACGTTCACTTCGATCACCACCTCGGCCTGCATCAGAGGCGTGTACACGATCGCCTGCCGTTCGTGCGCGGAGCGCAGGCTGGACATCTTCGCATCGGCCGCGACGCCCACGATTCGCATCGGGCGCGTGGGCCGTTCCACGCTACCCAAGGTCATCTGCTTGCCCAGGGCATCCCCGCCGAAAAACTTCCGGGCGAACGATTCGCTGACGATGGCGACGCCTTCGCCTTCGGCGGCGGCGAAGTCGCGGCCGGCGAGCAACCGGATGCCCATCGTGCGGAAATAATCCGTTCCGATGTCCTGAAAGAAAACCCCGTCCACGTCCGCCGGCGGCACCGCCTCGCGGCCGGGAAACGTGAACCCACGCTGCAGGCCCGCCCACTCGAAGGGATCGGCGGAGTTGATCGCCGCGGCCGTCACGCCCGGAGCGCGACGGACCTCTTCCAACAAACCGGTCAGGATGCGGCCGCGGCCCTCGCCCGCATAGCGGTCATGCGATACGTCCACACGTAGCGTTGCGACGTTTTCCGGATCGAAGCCGGGGTTTACGGCGACGAGGTTGGCCAGACTGCGCATCATCACCCCTGCCCCGGCGAGAAGCACGATCGCCAGCGCGACCTCGCCCGCCACGAACCACTGCCGCATTCGCGCGGTTCCCGCGTCGGACGTGGCGCCGCGCCCTCCCATCGAGCCCGACAACTGAGCCGCCCGCAGCGCGGGAGCCACGCCTGCCACCGCCACGCAGATCACCGCGGCCGCAAGGCCGAACAAAAAGACTCGCCAGTCCGGCTGGTAATCCGCGAATCCCGGCAACTCACCGGGAAGCAGACCGCGAACGGCGTCCACGCCCCACTGGGCGGTTACAAACCCGATTACGGATGCAAGGGCGGTCAGCAGCGCCGACTCCGTCAACAATTGACGTACCACCCGGCCGCGTGAGGCTCCCAACGACGCGCGGATCGCCAGCTCCCGCCGGCGCGCGGAAGTCCGCGCCAGCAGCAGGCTGCTCAGGTTGGCGCAGGCGATCAACATCACGAACGCCGCCGCGCCGGAAAGCACCAGCAGGGCGGGGCGGATGCGGCGGGTTTCCAACTCGTGCGCCGCGGATGCCGCCGCGGTCCGGCCGCGATTCGCCTTGGGATGTTCCTTCTGCAGGGCCGCGCCGATGGCGGCCATTTCCTCCATGGCCTGCTGTTCCGTCACGTCCGCTTTGCGCAGCGCCACCACGCGATGCCAGTGGATATCGCGGTCGGCCAGGAAGTTGATCTTGCCCAACCGGGCGAAAAGACTGGGATGCGCCTGGATCGGCAGCCAGAACTCGGCACGCTGCGAATAGCCCCGGAAATTCTCGCCGGCGATGCCGATCACGGTGAACGGTGTGTTGTTCACAACAATCTTCCGGCCCAGCGCGGACGGGTCCGCTGCCAGCCTCTCGCGCCAGAAACGCGACGAGATCACGACTACGCCCGTTTCGTCCGCCTCCGTGAAGAATCGCCCCGATCGCAGCGGCGCACCCAGCATCGTGAAGTAGTCCGGAACGGTCAACTCGCCCGTCACGCGATCAGCGCGTTCGGTGCCGGACACGCTGTAATCGCTCCACGTGTAGGCGGCCATCTTCTCAAACGACCTCGCCGTCCGCCGCCAGTCCTCATAGTTCAGAAACGAAACGCCTCCGCGCGCGCCCGTCGCCGCCACCGTTTCGTACACAGTCATCAGCCGTTGAGAATTGGGAAACGGAAGGCCGCTCAGCAGCACGCTATTCAGAATCGTGAACAGAGCCGTGTTCACGCCCAGGCCCAGAGCCAGCGACAGAATGGCTGCCGCGGCGAATCCGGGATTCCGAATGAGGTTGCGAACGGCGTAGAGAAGGTCGTTTTTCATGGGAAATTATCAGATCCAGAGAAACGCGGGATGTTCGTGCCCGGTCGCGCGCGTCACCACCCGCTCATAGACGCGAGCGCCATTGTCCCCGTTGGTGAACACCACCAGCGCCCAGCGAGCCGAAGGCTCCAGAATTACGAAGTCCTTGAAGCCGCTGTTATCGCCCCAGTGCCAGGCATACTTCCGTCCCTGCGTGCTTTCGAGACCCCAGCCGAGGCCCCAAGACAGACCCGCCCGGATCGGCGTCCGCGTTTCGAACCAATCCGTCCGGTTCATCGCCGCGATGGCGAATCTGGCGTAGTCGCCCACCGTCGTGGCCAGGCTTGCCGCGGCGTTGGGCAGCATCCAATTCGGAAGCGGAGGCTGCTTGGCCTCCACGTTGGCGCGCTCGCAATCCGCGTAGCGCCACTCGGTCATCGGCTTGCCCCACCGGGCGGCGATCTCCAGCATCGCCGCGCCGGTCTTGCGCTCATTCGCCACCCCACGCCGGTTGTGACCCAGCGCCATTCGCGTTTGCATCGCGGGCAGCGCCACGAAACTGGAAGACGCCATTCCCAGAGGCCGCAACACCAGTTCCTGCGCCAAGCCCTCCAGCGGCTTCCCGGTCAACTCCTCCAGCACGCGGCCCAGCGCCACGAAGCCTTCCCCCGAGTATTGGAATTTTTCGCCCGGCGGAAACGCCGGCGTGAGCCGCTGTCCGGCTTCGAATCGCCAGTTGGGGAACCCCGAGCTGTGACTGAGGACATGCGCCGCCGTTACCCCGTGGGCCGATTCGTTCTCGAACAATCCAGGCAAATAGGAGATTAGCGGCCGATTCACGTCCAGCTTGCCGGAGTCACGAACCTTCAAAGCTGCCATCGCCACCACGGGCTTCGAAAGCGAAGCCGCCTGGAAGATCGTCTGCTCCGTCGCCGGGACCTTAGCCGCGGCGTTCGCCATCCCGAATGCCTTCTCGTACGCGAGCTTGCCGTCGGACACCAGCGCGAGTGCCAGCCCCGGCACTGGCGAGGCATCCAGCCACTCCGGGATTCGCGACAGCACATCGCCGTCCGGCAAGCGCTTCCAGCGGCCAAACGCGAGAGGCGCCGCCAGCCCCGCCGACGCGAACAGGCGCCGGGTCATTTTCGCGAGGGATACGGTTTCCACACGATGAGTACTCAGCCGGGCCTCCTTATCCGCGCTGGGCGCGGATCCATCGGTTACCCCTCCTGCAATTTGGAGGCTCGAATCTAAGTCGCTGATTCGTTTAGGTAATGCGACGTTCCGAGCGTTCGATTTCGGGATTTCGCCGTTCGCCCCCGCAGTCTACTCGTCGCGCAGCGCCGTCGCCGGGTCGATCGCCATCGCCCGCCGGGCGGGAATCCAGCAAGCTGCCGCCGACACGCTCAACAGGAGCACTGCGACCACCGTGAGAACTTGCGGGTCCGTGGCCTGGACCTGGAACAACTGGTTCTGCAGGAGCCTGGTGACTCCCAGGGCGCCGGCCACGCCGAGCACAATTCCCGAGCCCACCAGCAGCAATCCCTGCCGCAATACGAGCCGCCCGATGCTGCCTGGCTCCGCGCCCAACGCCATCCGGAGGCCGATTTCCCCCGATCTCTGGCTGACTACGTACGAAAGGACGCTGAAGGTGCCGATAAGCGAAAGCACCAGCGCGAGCGCCGAGTAGCCGCTCAGCAGCGAGACAATCGACTGCCGCGATCCCAGGTTGCGCTGCACCAGAAACTCGAGCGACCGCACCTTCCACACCGGCTGGTCCGGGTCAACCGACGAGATCGCTTTTGTGACCGCGCGGGCCAAGCTCATCGGATCTCCCGCCGTTCGGATCGCCAGCGAGTTGAAGATGTTCGGAAGCTGATCGAGATGCGCATACGCCTGGGGTTCGGCCGGGTCGTCCAGATCGAATTGCTTGATATCACCGACAACGCCGATGATTGTTGCTGTAAGCTTTTCCTCAGGCAACCTAACCCGCTTGCCGATGGGTTCCTCACCCGGCCAGAAGCGCTCCGCCATGGTCCGGTTGATCACGATCACGGGTGGGGCGCCCGTCCCGTCGCGCGCTTCCAGCACGCGCCCCTTCAGAAGGGGAATGCGCATGGTGGAAAAGAATTCCGGGCTCACGGCCGTTGTGAGCGCGGTTGGCTGGTCCGCGGGCGCCGGCTCCGGGCGCCCCATTACGACGAACTTCGCCGGTCGCCCATTACCGCTGAACGGGACGGCTCGCGTGCAAGCCGCGGAAATCACTCCAGGTATCTGAGACACTTTCCGCACCACCACAGCATGAAACTGCGATTGCTGCTCAGGCGTGGGATATTTGTTGCGTGGAAGACGGTATTCGAGCGAAAGCAGATTCTTGGGGTCGAAACCCGGATCGACTTTGGTGAGATTCACCAGACTTTTCACCATCAGACCCGCGCCGGCAAGCAGCACCACCACTAAGGCGACTTGGCCGACCACCAGCAGTGCGCGAACCCGGTTCCAGGCAGCACTCGCGCCGGCGCCGCGCGCCTGACGCATCGCTTCGACCAGATCCGCCCGGGAGGCCGCGAGGGCTGGCGTAATCCCGACAAGCAACCCCACCGCGGCCGTGATTGCCAACGAGAACAGAAGTACACGCCAATCAATGCTGACGTTCTCAGCCGTAACCCAGCTTCCTAGGGAGGTCACCAAGTAGTCGAGTGTCCAGCGCGCGAGCAGCACTCCCGCCAAGCCGCCGGCGAATGCCAGCACTAGAGATTCCGCCATTAGGTTCAGGATCAGCCTGCCTCGTCCCGCACCCATTACGGCGCGAACCGCCGCTTCCCGCCGGCGACGGAACGTGCGCACCAGAATCAGATTGGCGATGTTCGCGCATCCGATCAGGAGCACGAAACCGGCGGCTCCTCCCAAGGCCAACAGAATAGGCCGGACTTGGCGGACTAGCGCCGCGTGAACCGGTATGAGTTGCAGCCGCAGGTCCTTGCTTTCCGGATACTCCTTGGCGATCCGCGAGAAGATTGTATTCGCCTCCGTCTGCGCCTGCTCCGCCGAAATGCCATCCCGCAGCCGGGCCAGCGGAATGAACCCCCGCGTCGCCGGCGACAGCTGCGCGTACGGCGGCCAGAAATGCAGAGGGATCCACACGTCTACCCCGCTTCCCAGGCTGGGGTCGCCGCCCACCACACCGATGATCGTATGTGGCGCTCCATTCAGCAGAATTGGCTTGCCGAGCACATCCTCGCGCCCGCCCAAGCGATTCCTCCACAGCGGCTCACTTAACACAGCCAGCGCGGGTCCCCCCGGCCGAGCTTCCGTAACCTCGAACACGCGTCCCAAAACCGTTTTTGCATCCAGCGCTTTCAGGTAAGCCTCTGACGCAAATCCACCGATGAGCCTTTGCGGCTCGTCGCCACCTGTATAGTTCACGCTCTGCGGTATCCATATCGCGATGTCCCGCATCGTCCTCGATTGTCTGCTCCATTCCCGGTAGTCCATGAAACTCAGACCAGGCATCCGGCCCGCCGAGTCGAATGCGTACCCATAAAAAAGGGATTCCGGCCGAGCGATGTCGAGAGGACGCAGCAGGACCGCGTTCAGCACGCTGAACATCGCTACGTTCAGGCCGATTCCGAGCGCGAATGTCAGGATGACGGCGGTTGTGAATCCGGGGCTCTGCCGCAGCGTGCGGATGGCTTGGAGAAGGTCACGGACAAAGGCTGCCATGGACGGGACTAAGCACGTCTGGTTCGAACCGCAAACCTCTCTATTGGCACGCCTTAGGTAACCAGGAGTTGTTCAGGCATGGGACCGCATGTCCGAAGGCGCACAGGAGATTCGTAGCGACGTTATACCTTTTGTAACTCTCGCAACTTCTCCCCGGTCGCCTTCTCCACATCCGCATGCAAGCTGTTCCCGTGCGAATCCATCGTCACGATCGCAAGCAGACCCCTCAGCTTCAGCCGCCACATCGCTTCCGGGATTCCGAATTCCATGAAATGCGCGCCCAGCACCCTCTCCACACTGCGCGCGTAGAACTGCGCCGCGCCGCCGATCGCGTGTAAATACACCGCGCCCTTCTCCACGCATGCGGCGAGTGTCCTCGGGCCCATGCCGCCCTTCCCGATCACCGCGCGGACGCCATACTTGCGAATGATATCCCCCTGATACGGTTCCTCCCGGCTGGAGGTGGTCGGCCCGGCCGCTTTCACGACCCACTCTTCACCCTGCTTCAGCATCACCGGACCGCAGTGATAAATCACCGAGCCGTCCAGCGACACCGGAGGCTCATGAGTAGCCAGGTGGTGGTGCACTGCGTCCCGCCCCGTGAAGACCTCACCCTGGATCAGCACCACGTCTCCTACCTTCAGGGCCCGCACCGCACTCTCGGTCAAAGGCGGCGTCAGGATCACTTCCCGGCCGGTCAGCGGAAATCCCTCCGCGATCGCCATTCGCTCCACGGGCCGCTCGGGATCGCGGTAGATCCAGCCCTTGATCGCTCCCGTGCGCGCGTCCAACCGCACGCCCAGCCGCCGGAATGCCCAACAATCATAAGCCACGCTGACAAAGAAACTCGCCGGCAGCCGGTTCGCCGCCGTGATCTTGCAGCCGATCAAACTCGTCCCGCCGCCGAAACCCATCGGCCCCACCCCGATGCGGTTGGCTTCCTCCATGATCTCCGCCTCCAGGGCCGCAAGCTCCGCAACCGGATTCACGTCCTCCAGCGACCGAAGCAATTGCTCCTTGGCGAGAACGTAGCCGTGCGCCCGGTCCGATCCGATACACACGCCCAGGGCGCCAGGAGCGCAGCCCTGGCCCTGCGCCTGCCAAACCGCGTGCAGGATGCACTTGCGAACGCCTTCCAACGTTCGGTCCGCACGTCCCAAATGGTCCAATTCCGCTGGCAGTGAGTATTGGATGTTCTTGTTCTCGCACCCGCCACCCTTCAGGATCAGCTTCACTTCGATCTCGTCGTTTTCCCACTGCTCGAAGTGGAACACCGGCGTTTCCACCCCGAGGTTGTCGCCGGTGTTCTTGCCCGTGATCGAGTCGACCGAATTGGGCCGCAGCTTTCCGCGCCGCGTCGCCTCCGCCACCGCGCCCCGGATCGCCTTCTTCAATTCGATCTGATTGACGCCCACGGGCGTATGCACGAAGAAGGTCGGCATGCCGGTGTCCTGGCAGATGGGACCCTCATCCTCAAACGCCATGTCGATATTCGAGGCGATGATGCCGAGCGCCTGCGCCGCCTGCGTTCCCTGGGGCTCTCCGGCAACCGCGATCCCCATTGCCTTGCGAACATCCGGCGGCAGGTTAGTGGATGTCTGGGTGATCAGTTCGACGAGAGAATTGTGCAGGAATTCCATGGGCCTCTTCGATGGTATCGCGGTTCAGTCCAGCCGGATGCGCACCTGCGCGGTCAGTCCCGGCCGGATCGCCGGGTTCGGAGCAGTGAACTCCACCAGCACCTGATTTCCTACCACCTTGCGGACTTTCCCGGCCAGTTCCTCGTCCGCCAGTTCGGCAACCCGCACTCCCGCCGTCTGACCTTCCTTGATCCGCGCCAAGACCGGGGGTGGAGGCTCCATCACCACTTCCAACTGCGATAACTCCACGGCGATCTCAAACAAGCCGGTCGCGTCCGCCGTTACCTGGTCACCCGGTTTGGCTCGAGCCGCGATCAGCATGCCGGATGCCGGCGACTTGATCTCGCCCGCCGCCACCGCGGAGTTCGCCTCATCGAGATCCTCCATTTTTTCCTGCAGAGTGCGCTTGGCCGCGTCGATCTCCTTCACCAGCGAAGCAGCCTCGGCGTCCGCGATCTCCGCCAGCCGCGTCGCGCTCTCCAACTCCGCGCGCGCCTCCCCAAAGACCTTCTCGGATTGCTCGAACACCCGGCGCGGGGTCGCTCCTTCGCGGATCAGTAACTGTTGGCGCTGGTAGGATTTGTTGGCCTTCTCGAACTCATCCCTGGCCCGGCTGAGCACCGCCTGAGCGCGCGAGGCTTCCAGCCGCGACGCGATCACCGCGCTTTCCAGATTGTTGATGCGGGTCTGCAGGCGTTCCACCTCCAGCGCCGCCCGTTCCTTATCCGCCTCCGCGCGGCCGCTCTTCACCTTGGCCAGTAACTGACCCTCATAGATTTCGTCCCCTACGGCGACAAAGACCTCCTCGAGGATGCCTGCCGTGCTTGGCGCAACGGGGCGCACATTGCGGGCGCGGATCACGCCCGCGGCCTGTGCCTCGGTTCCTGCGAACGCCGCGGGGAGTTCAGGGGCTGGGGCGGGCGGCTCCGATGGGGGACGCAGGTAAACGGTTAACGATCCCGCCGCAATCGCCAGCAGAACCGCTACGCCGCCGGCGAGCAGCCATTTTCCTCGCATTTCCCCGATGATACCGCCGCGGCACCACTCACAGCTTCTTAGGAGGAACTTCAGAGGCCTCGGAAACTTCCGCTTGGCGGGCGAATTCCGCAAGCGAGAGCGGCGTGTGGCGCTGGTGCGCATCGGCGCCGGTAAACCGGGGTTTCCGCACCTCCAGTTGCCACGCGGCCCGCATCCTGTACAAAACGCCACGTGCCCAATCCATCGTGGTGGTCTGGCGGTGCTGCGCCGCATTCCCGGAACAGCCCTTGGGTTGCTCCACGATCGTCAGCGCGAAAGCTCCGGACGCCAAAATCAATGCGATCGAGAGAACTTTCTTCACTTTTCGCCCCGCTCAACAGACCTTTCACCCCGAACCTAACAGATATCCCCGGCGAAAATCTTGCGTTCCCGTAACTGCCTCTTGGACGCCTGAAACCCCGATCGCTGCAAATCTGGCCGTTTACCACACGTCCGCCGGTCACCTGTCCTTCGCCGCCGGAGTTCGCTATACTTCCAGGGTCTGGTTGTTCAACCGGAGGAGCGTAGCATGCCAGATTTTCGGCTGGGCGACGTTATTGACGATTACTGCGTGAAGTGCCGCAGGGTTACCAACCACTCGATCGTTTCCCTGGTGGATGGAGCCGCTGCCAAGGTGCGCTGCCGGACCTGTTACAACGACCACGATTACCGGCATGAACAGGCCCCGCCCTCCAAAAAAGACCTGAAAAAGGCCGAATTGTTCAAACAAGTGCTTGCAAACGCAGGCGCAACCGGCGGCGACGCCGAACCGGCCGGCCCCGCTCCGGATATCGCCGCGCTCGTCAGCGATGCCGCGGTCGAGCCTATCGAACCCACTTTACTGGAAAGCCTTCCCGAACCCGTTCCGGCGATCGATCTGGTCCCGGAACCGCCCGCCGCGGCAAAAACCAAGACCGCGCGGAAGCGCGCTCGAACATAACTTTCTTAGCGGCAAACTCCGCGCGCGACATCCGTTTCCGCCGCGATGAATCCGAACGCAGCCCAGTTGGCCGGATCCGCCATCAGCTTCTCGAACAACGCGCATGCCTTGGCCTTGTTCCCGCTCATCAACGCGAAATTCGCGATCGGGTAGCCCAGCGCCATTAACGACGCGCCCTGCAATTTGGCGGCATCGAATATCTCCTCCCCACGCTCTCCCTTGTAGAAAAGAAGCGCGTTCAGATAGGCGATATTCTCCTTCACCTGCATCTTCTCGTGGACCGCCTCCAGCAGCTTCCTGGCCTCCGCCTCCTGGCCCGCGCGGCGCAGCGCCGCGTAGCGCCAGTTCGAGATCGCGATGCGGGAGTCGTCATCCAAACCCGCGCATCCCCGCCACTCCTTGGGCATCACTCCTTCGTTTGCCCCGGGTCTCCAGTCCAGACACCGCCCGTAGGTGTCCGCCGCGCCCCGGAAATCCCCGCTGAGGTATTGCGCCAGGCCCAAGTGATAGAGGACGTCAAAACTGCCCGGCGCGATCTTCTGCGCCCGCACCAGGTCCGCCACTGCCTCCGGAAACTTCCGCGTCGAAATGTAGCGGTGCCCTCGATAACGGTAGGCCTGCACATCCCCGGGCGATTCGCGGATTAGCTTAGTGTAGATGGGAATCGAACGGTCGAACTGCAGCAGGCGGTCATAGCCGCGCGCCAGCGCGATTTGCGCCGCGGCGTCGTTGGGGCTTGCCGCCGCCTTTTCCTGCAGCGCCTTCAGATCGGCGTTGTCGGCCTGCGACAGATACGTCTTGCCGCCAGCGGACTTGAATTGCGGAGTCTGCGCGGCGGCAAGCGCCGCGCATCCCAATGCGATGACGAGTCTCATAATCCGAACACCCTTTCCAGCCATGGCTGAACCAGGCCGCGCGCCTTGGAAGGGAATCGATGTCCCCCCTCGATCTGGTGAAATGTTACATCGCCGGCGTGCCTGCGCAGGCGCGCGGGAAATCCCTCGGTCACCGCGGCCGGAAAGAACTCGTCCTCGCTGCGGGCGATATGCATCACCGGAGTCCGGAACTGATGATACTTGTCCTCATTCCAGTCCTTCGGCACCCCACCGCAGATTCCGAGCACGGCGCCGGCGTCCTCCGGATGGGTGCCGATGAACCGGTAATTCAGACCCACCGGCTGCGAAAAGCCCATCAGCACCGTCCGCCGGGCCGGAATAGCGAACCGGTGTTCCAGCTCGGCGCGGACCTGGCGCACGATCCGGTGGTGCGTTCGGATGTTCGATTCGCCATGCACCCGCGTTCCCCAGTTATATCCGATCTCGCCGCTCGCGCTCGGACCCGCGCCCAGGTAGAACTGGTTCGGAGCCTGAATCGCCGCCACCACATGCTCGGCGCCCACCACCGGGACGGAAAGCCGCAGCATCGCCTCGGGATTCGACCCATAGCCGTGCAAGGTCAGCACCAGCAGTGTCTTGGGGCCGCGGAACTCCGGCTGGTGCAGCAGGTAGCGGCCCTCCAGCCCCGCTTCAAAGAAACATACCTCTGGGTTGCGCGTCGCCAGCGGCAACGCGTTCATTTGTTCCGCCATGTTGTAGAGTTGATTGTAGATCCTTTCCCCGCCCGAATGAGTGAGCAGCAGCCCATCTTGAATCCTCCAGGGTTGAGCGCCGAATCTTTGTTACGCCTGCTCGAGGCGATCCCGCTGCCCGTATATGTCAAGACTCTTGCGGGTCGAATGGTGTACATGAACGCGGCGTCCCGCGCGGTGATGGAGGAGTGGGGAGTCCGCCCCGGAACCTTGATGCCCTCGGTGTACCCCACCCTCGGTACACCCGAACTCGCCGAGGAGATCGGAAAAGCCGACGAGATCGCGCGCGAGGGCAACGTAGCCTCACTGGAGATGACGCTCGAATCGCCCGACCCCGAGCGGCGCCGCACCTGGCTGAGCCATCGTGTCCTCCTCCGCGGCACCGATTGGGGCGACGTGATCGTCGGCGTTTCCAAGGACGTTACCGAACAGCGCAAGGTGGAGCGCGCTCTGCGCTTGTCGGAAAAGGAATTGCGCCTGATCTGGGAGCAATCCTCCGACGGCATGCGTCTGATCGACGAACAAGGCGGCATTGCCATGGTGAACGAAGCGTTCTGCCGCATGGTCGGACGCCCGCGCGCGGCCCTGGTCGGCCAGCCGATGTGGTGCATCTACCCCGAACACGTCCACGCTCAGGCTCGCGAGTACTTGAGGGTAATCTTCGAGAACCCGCCCGAATCGCCGGAGATGCATTTCTTCACGCGCATGGATGGTGAAGAGGTTTGGATGGAAGTCAGCTATTCCGTGCTCGATGTCCCGGGGGCGGGAAAGCGTGTGCTCAGCATCTGCCGCGACGTCACCGAGCGAAAGCGAGCTGAGGAAGAACTGCGCTCCGCCAAGGATGCCGCCGAGGCCGCCCTGCGCGTGAAAACCGACTTCCTGGCCAACATCAGCCATGAGCTCCGCACGCCCATGAACGCGATCCTCGGGCTGACCGAATTCACGCTGCAGACGGAGTTGACCGAGCCGCAGCGCGGCATGCTCCAATCGGCGCGCGAGAGCGCCGGAGCACTACTCGGACTGCTGGACGACCTCCTCGATTTCTCCAAGTTCGAGGCCGGCAAACTGGAGCTGGAGACCGTCGCCTTCTCCCTCGCCGAAAGTTTGCACCGCGTTCACAAGGCGCTGTTGCCGCGGGCCCTGTCAAAGAAACTGGAGTTCCGGCTGGACATCGACTCCAAGTTGCCCGACCGGCTGGTGGGAGACCCGCACCGCCTCCGGCAGGTCCTGTTGAATCTGCTGGGTAACGCGATTAAGTTCACCGCGCGCGGCCGCGTGATATTGAGGGCGGTGCATGAGTCAGCCCCGCGGGGCCGCACGATCCGCTTCTTCGTCATGGACACCGGAACCGGGATCGCGCCCGACAAGCAGGCCGTGATTTTCGAGCCCTTCACGCAAGCCGATGGGTCCACAACGCGGCACTTCGGAGGGACCGGCCTGGGTTTGGCGATCTCCGAGAAGATCGTGGCGCGGATGGGCGGACGCCTGATGTGCGCCAGCGAATGGGGCTACGGTAGCACGTTCTCTTTCGCCATTCCGTTGCACCCGGCGCCCGAGCCGCCCGCGGTCCGGGAGGCTCCCCGCCTCACTGTGCTCGCGGTTGAAGACAATGACGTGAATCTGAAGGTCACAACTCGCCTTCTCGAGCAGTTGGGGCACGAAGTGACGGTGGCGCGCAGCGGTCCCGAAGCGCTGAGGGCCGTCGCGGCCCGCTCGTTCGATCTCGTGCTGATGGACCTTCAAATGCCCGGAATGGACGGGTTCGAGGCCACGCGCCGAATCCGGGAAAGCGAAAAGCAACGCAAAAGTTCTCGGCCTCCGTTGCCGATAATTGCATTGACGGCCAGTCTCCAGTCCGACGACGATTGCCGCCGGTCCGGGATGACGGGAGTGCTGCGGAAGCCATTGGACAAAAACGAGCTATCCCTGGTGCTGGAGCGCGTCCGGCAGGACGCCGCAAGCGGCGGGCTGGACCGCGACGTGGCGCTCGCGCGCGTGGGCGGCGATGAGGAGTTGCTACGCGAAATCGGGCAGTTATTCCTCATGGAGTACCCCCAGTTACTGGCCCAGATGGAGCAGGCAATCCGCGCTGGCGATGCCCCCCGCCTGGAGCGTGTCGCGCATAGCCTGAAAGGCTCCGTCTCCAACTTCGGCGCCGTGCATGCCACCGAAGCCGCCCTCGCCCTTGAAGAACTCGGCCGTAGCGCGCAGTGGGACCAGGTCGATTCCGCCCTCCTGGCGCTCCGGTCCCGCCTGGAATCGCTGCGCACTCAAATCCAGACCCTTTAGCCCCGGCGTTATGATCAGTAAATGGCGCTCGGCATCCGTGTGTCCGGAAAACTCAGCCAGCCGATCGCTTCCAGCAGTAGCGGCGTCCTGCGCCGCATCGAAGCCTGGCTCCGCGAGTACTCCGCCCCTCTGCTGACCGGCGTCTGGCTCCAGGATCCCGAAGACTCCCCCCTGCTTTTCGTCCAGCTTCATCCCGCTGCCGCGCCGGCACGATTCGCCGCCGCCGGCGAGCGCGTCGATATCGATGTGCAAACCTCGTCGGTGGGCCCTGGCTTTCACATCTATTTCTGCAAGCTGGTGAAGGACCTGGGCGCTGACATGGAAATCGAATGGGATCGCGTGGAGGATGATACCGGGTTCTTCGATTCGGGCGATGATGGCGCCGTCTATGTGGACATGCAATCCTGGCTGCTCGCGGTCATCCGCCGGACCCTGGAAATGCATGCCGACAGCCATCGCAACCTGATGATCGCCATGCCCGCCGGGCATCTCTTTCAGATCGACGAAGCCTTGATCACGCCGCTCGGCCCCCGGAGCGTCGATTGGATGCGGGACGTGACCCGCGGCGTCCGCAGCGGCAGCGATTTCTTCGCCTGGTGGAATGATCAGCAGGACGCCGTATATCACCTGCGCCGCGCGCAATGCCTGATGTGGCGCGACATCCGCTGGCGGGAGCCGATCACCGCCGACGAGCGCAAGCAGATGGAGGAAGTCGCGTCCTTGCTCGAGCGTAGCCACCAGTTGGACCCGCTGCTTGCGAAGCCTTTCGCCGAATGGCGCGAAATCGCCGGCTTTCTCGGGCGGACAGTCCCCGGCGACCTCCCCGCGCCCTCGGGCCAGCCTTCGATCGGATATCGCAGGCGCGCTGTTGGCGTAACGCTGGTCGCCGGATGGAGCGTCGAAGTTCCCGGAACATTCGCCGAGTCCTGGCACAATCAGGAAATCTGGCACGGCTGGGATCACCGCCGCGACGTTTGGATCAGCGCCTTCCGCGCCCAACCCTCGCCGGGCGGGGAGCAGTCGCCGGAGAAGATCCTGCGCGGGCAGGCTGATGGCGAAGGCGAACTCTTTGAGTTCGCTGACGACGGCCTGGCCGCGCGGGCGACTCTTGCGGAAGTGGAGGAGCAGGGCCGCCGTTACTTCCGCCTGCGCGGCCGCACCGCCACGGAAGGCAGGTTCGCGCTGTCCACCATCGCGTTCACCGATCGCCGGGAACTGGATTGGGCGCTGGGGGTTTGGAAGTCGATCCGGAGGTAACAGCGCGGAAGCAGGCGACGGCCCCCGCGCGTCCCGCTATTTCTTCTTGATGCGACTGCAGGCGGTGATCGCGCCGTTGGGATCCATCGCTTCCCGGCCTTCGTCGATGTGCACGATCTTGCCGTCCACGTCGATCACAAACGTCGCCCGGTTGGCCACGCCCACGGCCGGAATGTAAACGCCGTACTCCTGCGCGACCTTGCCAAGCTTGTCGCTCGCCAAGGGGTACGTCGCGTTCAGCTCTTTCGACCAATGCCGCAGCGTCTCGATGAAATCCGTGCTGACGGCAACCACCTGCGTCTCGAACTCTTCAAACTTGCCGATACCAGACTGGTAGGCGGTGAGTTCCTTCGTTCAACCACCGGTGAACGCGGCCGGGAAGAAAGCCACCACCACGTTCTTCTTGCCCTTGTAGTCGGCCAGCTTGAACTGGTTCCCTATCGTGGCGGGCAACGTAAAATCGGGCGCCGTATCGCCTACCTTGAGATGCGTCTTGGGGGGCGCGGGCTGCTGCGCGGCCACCGGAAAAGCGATCGCGGCGCAGGCCGTTAGAATCATTCGTCTGGTCATTGGTCCTCGACTTCCGCAAGGGTATCACATCACCCGGAGAATCCCGGCGGCGGCGTGAATCCGCCCAGCCGCTCCGCCAGCAGGGCAGCGAACTGAATGGGCGTCGCGTCTTCCCACATCGGCCCCACAATCTGCAGGCCCACCGGCAGTCCGGACGCCGTCCTGCCCACCGGCATCACCGTCGCCGGAAGCCCGGCCAATGTGGCGAAGAAGATCCAGTTCATCATGTTCAGATACGGCCGCTTGCCGTCGGGCGTGCCGATGGTCCGCGCCGCCATGTCCGGCGAAGCGTCATGGGGAAAGGCCGGCGTGAACGCCACCGGGCAAAGGAACACGTCAAAAGACTCGAAATACTGCTGCCACACCTGGCGCGTCCGGAGCCGCTTCATGTTTTCGCCGGACCAGCGGCGATGGTCGGCGCCCATCCCCGCGCCCATCGGATTCCCGGTGTCGCGCATCATGGCCGCCGCCTGCTCCGGAGGGAATGTCGGACCCAGCACCGCGCCCAGCAGGAACAGATAGTTGGCCAGTGAGGGACCCGGCTGGAAGCCCTCCGGCCATCCTCGCGCCGCCTTTAATCCGGCCTTGCCGAGCGCCGCCGAAACCGAGTCAAACACCGGCTTCATCTCCGGCGTGACGGGCGCGATCGGATCGTCGAACAGGTAGCCCACGCGGAATTCGCTCAAGCGGCTCCGCCGCGGCGGCTCCAGCTTCCAACTCCAGCCCTTGGAGAAGCCGGGGTCCGGCCCGCCCAGCAGGCGCATCGCTTCCAGCAGATCCTCCGCGGACCGCGCCATCGGCCCCGCCACCGCCAGATCCGTGGAATAACCCGCAAGACCCCAGTTTCCCCCCGGACTCTGACCCATTTGGCTGATCACGTCAATAGTCGGCTTGTGGCTGAAGATGCCGCAAAAATGCGCGGGCACGCGCAGCGATCCGCCGATGTCACTGCCGATGGAAAGATAGCCGAGCCCCGCTGCCAGCGCAGCCGCGCTCCCCCCGCTCGAGCCGCCCGGCGTGCGGGTCACGTCCCAGGGGTTGTTGGACCGGCCGTAGATCGGGTTGTCGCTCTGGTAATCGGAAAGATTCACCGGAACGTTCGTTCCGCCCAACAGCACGGCACCGGTGTCGGCCATCTTCTGCGCCACCGCCGAATGGCGCGGCGATTTTGAGTCCTTCCATTGCGGAATGCCCCATGTGGCCGGCCTGCCGGCCACCCCAAAGCTCTCCTTGATGGTGATCGGCACCCCGTGGAACGGGCCCTTGGCCGTGCGGTTGCGCATGGAAGCATCCGCCGCTTTAGCCGCTGCGAGCGCTTCCTCGCGCGTCTCGTACGAGAACGCGTTCAACTTCGGCTCATACCGGTCCATCCGCGCGAAAGCGTGCTGCGTCAGCTCCACGGACGACACGCGGCCGCGGCGGATTGCCTCCGCCGCCTGCAACGCAGTCCCGAAATCCCGGTCGAACGAAGGCCTGGCTTGGCCATGCACGGCCAACGCCGAGGATATCGCGAGAAACTCGCGCCGGTTTACCATCGCAACAGTATCACTACGGCTGCTTCTCACCCACCGCTATGATGTGGTTCGCGCTGCGGATGTACAACACTCCGTCCGAAATCGCCGGCGACGCCATCATCCACTCCCCCACCGGATTCGCCGCCACCAGCTCGAACTGCTTGCCTGCCTTCACCACCAGGACTTCGCCGTCTTCACTGGGCAGATACAGGTACCCGTTTGCCGCCACCGGTGAACCCGAGTGCGCGGAGCCCTTCTGCGATACGCGCTTCTGATAAATGCGCTCTCCCGTCTTCGGTTCATAGCACGTGAGAACCCCGTTCTCGCTCAGCGTGTACATCAGGCCCTGATACAGCATCGGACTTGCTGACCGCGTTCCCCCCGCTTTCTTGCTCCACAGCACGAACTCGTTGGTGGTCTCGTTCGGCTTCAGCGAGATGTCGCCGCTCGCGCCGGCTTTGATCGCGAAAATCGGAAATACCGGCGGATATCCGTTCGAGATATAGATCACGTCCTCGTAGAAAATCGGAATCGAGGCCACCGTCTCGGAGTTGAACTTGTCCCCGGTCAGCTTCCACAGTTCCTTGCCCGTCATGGGGTCGTAAGCGCGGATCGCCTTGGTGGCGTTGGTCACCAGCTCCGCGCGATTCTTGCCCTCATAGATGTTCGGCGTACCCCAGCTCGGAATCTCCTCGCGCGGCGTGCGCCAGCGCTCCTTGCCCGTCTTCAGATCCCACGCCGCGATGAACGATCCCTTCTGAATGTCCACCTGCAGGATCACCATGTCCTTGTAAATAATCGGTGACGCGGCGATCCCCCACTCATAATCCGGATCGAAGAACCAGCCCGAGTTCATCACCCCCAGGTCCTTCTTCCACTGCAGCTTGCCGTTCAGATCGTAAACAAACAGACCCTCCGAGCCGAACCACACCGCGAGGTATCTGCCATCGGTGGCCGGCGTCGGAGTCGCCTGCGTGTTTTTCGTGTGACGGCGTGACTTCGGGATCCCCTGATGCGCCACCTGCTCCCACAGGATCTTGCCTGACTTCTTGTCCAGGCAATACACCTTCCACGTATGCCGGGCGAGGTCCTTCGACGGCTCCACGTCGCCGTACAGGCCGACCCGGAAATCCTTCGGATCGTCACTGATCGCCGTGGTCGCGAACAGCTTGTCGCCCCAGATCACCGGGCTCGAAAAAGCCAGCCCGGGAATCGGAGTTTTCCAGAGAATGTTGCGCCCGGCGGGCACGTCAAACGACGTCGGGATCGGCTTGCCATCCGCCACTCCGGTCGCGTTCGCGCCGCGGAAGCTTGGCCAGTTCTGCGCCGCCAGCGGCAGCGTCAGCAAAATCAGGAAGAGTGATCTCATTTCGACTCCGGTTTCCGAGTGAACTCGCGATTCGCAGGCATCAGCGTGAAGCCCGCGGGCTTTCCGTCCTGCATCTTGAACTCGAGCGTCAGGGACTCCTGCTCCACTCCCCGGAACTCGGTCTTGCTTGCCGCCGCGAAAGTCAGCGTCTGCCCCTGCAGGGTCGCCTTCAGCTTGCCGTCCGCTATCGCGATCGTTGCCTCGAATTCCGACCCCGCGCGGCCGCCCTGGTACGTTCCCGCATACTGCGCTAGTTCCTCGGCCGGGATAATGAAGTTGGCCGGCGCCGGCGGCTTCGCTCCCGCCGCGGTCAACATCTCCACGAACTCCGGCTTCTTCTGGCTGGTGGCGAACTGCAGGGCGCTGGTCAACTCCTTGGGCGTCAGCTTCCCCGACTCGAGCAGCATCTTCGCGCCGTCCTTGTTCCCCGTTGCCACCGCCTGGAACAGCAACTGCCCGGCGCCCGCCGCTCCTTTGTCCAGCATCAGCTTGACCACGTCGGTCCGGTTCTTCATCGCCGCCCGTGACAGCGGCGTCATGTTGTAGAACGAGTCTTTCGCGTTCAGATTCGCCCCGCGCTCGATCAGCAGCCGCACCACTTCCACATGGCCCCGATCCGCCGCGAAGAAAATCGGGGTTTGGTCGTACAACCCCTTCGCGTTGACATCGGCCCCTTTGTCCAGCAACGCCTTTACTTTGGCCGCGTCGCCGGCGCGCGCCGCCTCGTGCAGGTCTTCATTCGCGCTCTGCCCGTACGACAGACCGGCGGCAAGCGTCACAAGCGCCGCTAACCTTCGAGTTCCAAAGGACGTCATAATAGAGGTTCCGCTCCCAGACCGGATTCGCTTCTGATTATATGCACTCCACGAATACGTTGTTGAGACGTTCCAGGTTCGCGATTGTTGCACTTACAGGCATCGCCGGAGTCACCGCGATCGCCTGGCCGCAGGCTCGCCCCGCCTCCCCGGCCCAGGCCGCTGGTAGCGTGCTCCTCGGCGAATGGCCGGAGTGGCGCGGGCCCATGCGCGACGGCATCTCTCGCGAGAAGAATCTACCCGAAAAGTGGTCCCTCGCCGGCGAGAACCTCCTGTGGAAAGCCCCCTACGGTTCCCGTTCCGCGCCCGTAGTGTTCCAGGACAGACTTTACCTGTTTAACACCGCCGGCAAGGATGAAACCGTACAGGAGCGCCTGGTCGCGTTGGACGCCAATTCCGGCAAGCTGCTTTGGGAGTATCGGGTCAACTTGTACCAGAGCGACGTCCCCGTGCATCGCATCGCCTGGTCCAGCCCCGCCGTGGACCCGGAAACCGGCAACGTTTACATCAACGGCGGCGCGGGGCCGCTCATCGGTCTGTCCAAGGACGGCAAGAAGCTGTGGGAGCGCAACCTGAATGAAGAGCACAATCTCTTCACCACCCACGGCGGCCGCACCGTCACCCCGATCATCGACGGCGATCTGGTTGTCGTCAGCGTGATCAGCTCTTCCTGGGGATCCCAGGCGCAGCGGCGGCAGCGCTTCTATGGACTCGACAAGCGCACCGGTGACATCGTCTGGGTCTCCACCCCGGGGGACCGACCTTACGACACCATCTACTCCACCCCCATCATTGTCGACATCAACGGGACCCGGCTCCTGATCTCGGGCGGCGCCGACGGCGGCGTCTACGCCATGAAGCCGCAGACCGGCGAAAACGTCTGGGGCTACGTCATGACCAAGCGCGGCGTGAATACGGTCATCTCCATGAGCGGCAATAACGCCATCGTCACCCACTCGGAAGAAAACCTCGATACCAACGAAATGGGCATGATCGCCGCCCTCGACGCCACGGCCAGGGGCAAGCTCGGACCCCAGAACGTTAAGTGGTCCGTGAAAGGCTTTCAGGGCGGCGTCAGCTCCCCCATCGTGGACGGCGATCGCGTCTACCAGTTGGACAACTCCGCCAACCTGGTGGCGTTCGACGTCAACACCGGGAAGGAACTGTGGAAGCTGCAACTGGGAACCATTCAGCGCGCCGCTCCGGTGCTCGCCGACGGCAAGCTCTATGTCGGCACGGAAAACGGCAAGTTCTTCATTCTGCGTCCTTCGCAAACCAAGTGCGACATCCTGAGCAGCGTCGAGCTTCCGCCCAGCACCACCGGCCTCGCGCAAGCGGGCGCTCCGGAAGTGATTTACGCCGCCGCCGCGATCTCCAAGGGCCGCGTCTTCTTCGCTTCCTCCGACACCGTTTATGCCATCGGCAGGAAGTCCAACCTGGGCACGCCCCGCATGCCGGACCCGCTCCCCAAGGGCGACGGCGCGGTCGCATGGGTGCAAGTGGCTCCCACCGAGATGATCCTCAAGCCCGGCCAGAGTGTTCCGATGAAGATCCGCCTCTACGACGACAAAGGCCGCTTCCTGCGCGAGGAGCCGAACGCCGCGGTTCAGTTCGAAGGCTTGAAAGCGACCTACGCCGCGGGCAAGCTGACCATCGCCGCCGACGCCGGCCACCAGGCGGGCGTCCTGAAAGCCACCGTGGGCGGCATCACCGGCGAGGCGCGCGCCCGCGTCCTGCCCCCGCTGCCCTGGTCAGAGGACTTCACTTCCTACGAAACCGGCAAGGCGCCCCCCGCCTGGGTCGGAACCGTCGCCGGATCTTACGAGGTCCAGGATCTCGAGGGTAACAAGGTGTTCGCCAAGAAGCCGAACGAAACGCTGTTCAAGCGCATGCGCATCTTCTTCGGCCCCAGCGACATGTCCAACTACACCGTGGAAGCCGATGTCCGCGCCCTGGAACGCCGCCGGCAACTGGGCGACGCCGGCATCACCGCCCAGACTTACTCGCTTGTGCTCTTCGGCAACAGCCAGCGGCTGGAGCTGTGGAGCTGGCAGCCGAATACCTCGCGCACCAAAGCGGTCAACTTCCCCTGGAAAAAGGACACCTGGTACCGGCTGAAGGTCAAGGTCAGCAACACCGCCGACGGCAAAACCCTCGTGCAGGGCAAGGCTTGGCCGACCGGCGAAGCCGAGCCCGCGAACTGGATGCTCGAGTATCGCGATCCGATTCCCAACCGCTCTGGTTCGCCCGGCTTCTTTGCCGACGCCCAGTTCGGCGCGTTCTTCGATAACCTGAAAGTAACCCCCAACAACTGACATGAAACTTGCACGTATCTTTGTATCGATCTTCGCCCTCCTCGGACTTGTTCAGGTGGCGACCCAGGCAAGCGACCCCGGCGGCGGCGATTGGCCGATGTGGGGCGGCGCCGCGGACCGCAACTTGTACTCCTCCATGAAAAATATCGTGGCCGACTGGGACGTCACCTCTAAGAAGAACGTCAAGTGGGTCGCCGCCCTCGGTTCCCAGTCCTACGGAAACCCTGTGATTGCAAACGGATACGTGCTCGTCGGGACCAATAACGAAGCTCCCCGGGACCAGAAACAGCAAGGCGACAAGGGCATCCTCATGGCCTTCAAGGAGTCCACCGGCGAGTTCCTCTGGCAGCACGTCAACGACAAGCTGACCACCGGCCGGGCCAATGACTGGCCGTTTCAGGGCGTCTGTTCTTCCCCCCTGGTGGAAGGCGACATCGCCTACTACGTCTCCAACCGCGCCGAGGTCGTCGCGCTCGACCTCAAGGGCTTCAAGGACGGCAAGAACGACGGTTGGACCGGCGAAAAGCTAACCGGCCCGCAGGACGCCGACGTCCTCTGGAAGTACGACATGATGGAGGAAGTAGGAGCCTCGCCGCACAACATGGCGAATTCCTCCCCGGTGACCTACGGCGATCTGATGTTCGTCAGCACCTCCAACGGCCAGGATGAGAGCCACGTCAACGTGCCCTCTCCCAACGCGCCTTCCATCATCGCCTTGAACAAGAAGACCGGCAAGCTCGTCTGGGAAGCCAACCACGTCAAGGAAAAGATCCTCCACGGCCAGTGGTCCTCGCCGGCAGTATTCAAGACCGGCGACGTGGTGCAGGTGGCGATGGGCGAAGGCGATGGTTGGGTCCGCTCCTACAACGCCGCCGATGGCAAGCTCCTGTGGTCTTTCGACACCAATCCCAAGGACTCGGTCTGGCCCAAAACCCGCAATGAAGTGATCTCCACCCCGATTTTCTATGACGGCTTGGTCTACATCGCCAATGGGCAGGACCCCGAGCACGGCGAAGGCGTCGGCCATCTCTACGCCATTGACCCCACCAAGCGCGGCGACATCACCGACCTCGGCCGCGTGTGGCATTACGACAAAATCCGCCGCTCCATTTCCACCGGCGCCGCCAAGGACGGGCTCGTCTATTACTCTGATTTCTCCGGCTTCCTCCATTGCCTGGACGCCAAGACCGGCAAGCCCTATTGGACCCATGACATGCTCGCCGCCATCTGGGGCTCGCCCATGATCATCGGCGACAAGGTCTACTTGGGCGATGAGGACGGAGACGTCACCATCCTCGCCGCCGGCAAGGAAAAGAAAGTGCTGGCCGAGATCAACATGGGTTCCAGCGTGTACTCCACTCCCGTCCCCGCCAACGGCGTCTTGTACATCATGAACCGCAACCAGCTATTCGCGCTCGCCGCGAAGTAACCAAGCACAAATATCCCTACCGGAAGGGGCTGGAGCCTGCGAAGGGCTTCCGGCCCTTCTTTTCCTGCGTGCTACCCAAATTGCTTGTGCTCCAGAGCACTGCGGCAAACCAAAGGGCTAGTCAGTTCTAAGTGATGGAGACTGGCGAACTAGGGTTACTGACAGATTGTTCCTCTCGCACATACCGCCTACCGTGGAATGGGGAGTGACATAGAGACCCGTGCGAAGCATCATAATTTGTCCCGATCAAGCTCTTGCGAACGAGCTGAACAACGCGTTTCGAGAAATTTCCTATTCCGGCTGCCTGCGTGTCCTCGACCGCTATCCGGCCGCCCTGGATCTTTCGAGAGTTGTCCGAGCACATGCTCCTGAGGTCGTATTTCTCAGCACTGAGAGTATGCCGAAGGCGTTCGAAACCCTGAAAGCTTTGGAAACCGCCGTTCCCGGCGCCGTGATCATCGCCGTCGGCCACTCGCTGGACGAGCGCATCCTGCTCGATATCATGCGAGCCGGTGTCCGCGAATACCTGGCCCTGCCATTTCCGAGACGCATGGTGGCCGAATCGCTGGACCGCGCTCAGGCGCTGCTGGCGAAACGCCCTGTTTCCGCGATGGAAACCGATCACGTCTATTCGTTCCTGCCCGCTAAAGCCGGCGTGGGGACTTCCACCATCGCCCTGAACGCAGCGGCTGCTCTGGCCCGCGCTCCCGAACACCGGGTGCTGCTCGCCGATTTCGACCTCAACAGCGGCATGCAGCGCTTCATGCTGAAGCTGAGTAACACCTACTCCGTCTCCGATGCCGTGGAGCACTCGCTCAGCATGGACGAAAACCTGTGGACTCCCATGGTCTCTACTCTGGGCAACCTCGATGTCCTTCATGCGGGACCGCTCAAGCCCAACGTGCGTGTCGAATCCACCCAGGTGCGCAACCTGGTCGAGTTCATGCGGCGCAACTACAAGACCCTCTGCTTCGATCTCTCCGGTAACCTGGAGCTCTACTCCATTGAGATCATGCACGAATCGAAGCGCGTCTTTCTGGTCTGCACGCCCGAACTCCCGTCGCTCCACCTGGCCCGCGAAAAATACGCGTTCCTCAAGTCCCTGGACCTCGGCGGGAAGATCTCCGTGCTGGTGAATCGCTGCCAGAAACGCCCGCTCATCACGCCCGCGCAGATTGAGGAACTCCTCGGCCTGCCCGTATACATGTCGTTCCCGAACGACTACCGTACCGTGACCCGCGCCCTCGCCACCGGCAGCGTGGTCGACTTCGCCACCGAGTTCGGGCAGGAGTGCATCCGGCTGGCGCATTCGCTGTCCGGCGGACGCCCCGCCCCGGCAAACTCCGCCGATACCAAGAAGCGGTTCCTCGAGCATTTCTTCTTGTCGCCGAAGCAGGCCGCCGTGCCCGCTGAAAAATAGCAGATCCACAGCCTCACATTGGGCGCGGCTCAACCGCGCCCTCTCTTTAAGCGAAACCGCCTTCCCGTAACTGTCCGGCTGGGATCCCGCCACTTCTACCGCCGTGCCGGTTCACCGATACTCCGAAATGACGCCAGCGGTTGCGAAAACTCACTCTCCGCTGGATGGCTTGTAGTGCCGCGTTATCGCGGCATGGCCCCTGGCAGGGCCGCCCAACCCCACGATGCGCGGAGCGGACCGGGGGCGGCAACCCGCCTCGCGCGCGGGCGTCGAAAAAGCAAACGGGCTGCCTCAATGCAACCCGTTTGCGTGATTGCCGGTCGCCTACTTCTCTTCGGATGTCCCCGCTTCCACGGGCTCGGCCTCGTACTCCTCTTCCTCATCCTTGGGAGCGTAGTAGCTGTGATAATAGGTGTACTTCGAGTACAGCTCGCCGCGGCGCGCGCCGTTGACGACGATCCCTACCACGTTGTTTTCGCACAAAGATTGCATCGCCCGCGTGACGGAGTCGATCGTCGTGTGCCCGATGCGAACAACCAGCACCGTTCCATGACATAGCGTCGACAGCAGGTTCGCGTCCGCCGCGAACAGCAGCGGCGGGCTGTCCAGGATCGACCAGTGGAACACCCGCGGAAGCTGGTCCAGCAGGTTCCGAACCTCCTTCAGGTTCAGCAGCTCCAGCGGATTGATCACGGCCTCACCCGCCGGAAGCAGATACAGGTTGGTCCCGGCCACCCTCTTGATGCAATCCTCCAGCGGAGCTTTGCCCTGCAGATAGTCCGTCAATCCGGGGCTGCGCTCGATTCCGAACATGCTGTGAATGATCGGCCGGCGGAAGTCGAAATCCGCCAGCAGGACACGCTTCTCGGCCAGGTGCGACTGCGCCAGCGCCAGATTCACCGTGGTCAGCGATTTGCCCTCGGCCGGCGACGGGCTGGTGACCACCAGCGTGTGCATCGGCTGCAAGCTTTGCATGTGATTCAGCCGTGTTCGCAGCGCGCGGAACTCTTCCGTGGGCGCCTCGTGTGGCCGGCTGGCGTCGATCAGAAGCGAGTCGGGCGGCGGAGCGAACGGGATCTCGCGCACCCGCGATATCACGTCCCGCAGGTCCAGCTCCACGCCGATATAGCCCATCGACTGCTCACGTGAAATCTCACCCGATGGAGCGTCCGGCCCGCCCGTAATCGGAGGCTGGTCCGACGCCTGTGACGGCTGGTGGTGAACCGCGGAAGGCGCCGGAGGCGCCGGGCTCGCTTCCGGAGGCTTCTGCCCGGCCAGTTGCTCCGCACGCCGTAACGCATCATGAACTCGACTCATAAGATTTCCATTCCTCCGGTTGACTAGGACCGCGTTACGTAGTAGTACACCACTGAACCAGACATGATCACGACCCCGGCAAGGCACGCCGTCGTCCAGCCAAGCCATGCGATGCGCCGCCGCCGCCGCACCACGAAGTCATTCTCCAGCAGCGGAACGCTGCCCAGAATCGGCAATTGCGTGTACGCCCGGACATCCTTCAGGTTCTTCAACGACGTGTCCTTCACTTCGCGTGCCCCCGCGATCACGAATCCCAGCGCGATGCCGATCGCCGCACCCATCCCGATCACCATCGGACGGTTCGGCTCCGTCGGCTTCTGCGGCAGGCTGGCGGCGTCCAGCAGCTCCAGGGTTTCGCCCTGCTTGCGGGCTTCCATGATTTCCGCCGTCTCGCTCTTGTTCTTCTTCACATCCAGCTCGTTGTAGCGCGTTCGCGCCAGGTCCCGGTCCCGCAGCAGCTCCTGATACTGCTTCTCGCCGATCGGAATTACCTCCACGCGGCCTTGCAAGCTGCGCAGCGTGTCGTTGGTCCGGCGCAGGTCCTTGGCGTAATTGTCCAGCTCCAGATCCTTGATCTCCAGAGAGCTTTGCAGCCGCCGGATCGCCGCATCCAGGTCCCGCGCTTCCCTCTGCGCCACGATCGCCCCACGCGTTACCACCGGCGTCGCCGGCTGGCCCGGCTTGCTTTCCTCGTCTTTTTCCTTTTTCACCGCGGCTTCCCGCTGGTTGCGGGCCCGCTCCAGCACGCCCTTCAACTGGATCACGTCCGGGTGATCGTCGGTGTAGTTCTGCCGCACCAGCGCCAGGCGGTTCTCAATGGCCTGGATCTCGCGATCCAGCCGCGCCACGTCTTCGTTGCGCGAGGCGATCGTAGCCGGATCCAGGTTCACTTCCTTCACCTGCGCGAGCTGATCCCGCAGAATCCGCAAGTTCGTCTCCAGCGCCAGCTTGTCCTGCTGCACCCGGCTCATCATCGAATTCAGATTTGTCGCCTGCTGCTGCAGCGTGCTCATCTGCGCCAGGTTGCTCTGCATCTGCTCCGGCAGCCTGCCCATGTTTTCCATGCGGAACTGCGCCAGCTTGGCTTCCAGTTCGTCCAGATCCTTCTTGGCCTGGTCCCACTGGTCACGCATGAATTGCGTGGCCGACGTCGCTTGCTGGCTGCGCTCCCGCGTATTCTGCTCGATGAACCGCCTCGCCAGGTCCTCCACCACTTTCTGCGCCAGGTAACGGTTCTCGTAAGAGAACATCACCTGGAACGCGGCGATCTGCTTCCGATCGCCCTGCGACAGCGTCGATACCGGCGTGATCTTCACGTGGCTGCGCATCTCCTCCACAACGTCGTCGATGGGCAGCCGGCTGCGCTCCCGCGGGTATAACCCGAATTGATTGATGATCGATGTCAAGGTCCCCCGGCTCAGGATCGATTGCGCCATCGACGAGATGCGGTCCGTCATGAGCTGATTGAGATTCGACTGCACGAAGTTCTCCGGCAGTTGCTGCGGCACCACCTTGATCACCGCCGAGGACACGAACGTGTCCGGCCACAAATATACGCCCACCACCGCCGCCACCAGGCACAGCAGGAACGGTCCGAAGATCCATCCCTTGTGCCGGCGCAGAATGTCGATATAGTCCTCCACGTCCAGCGGACGCCGGGGTACAGCCATCATGTCTTGCGGTGCCATATTCTCCGATACTCTCGATTCCAGCTCTTAGGGAACGATGACGTAATCACCGGGCTCCAGATAGATGTTTTGCTCCATCTTCTTGCCCTGGGTTACTTCCTTGTAGTTGAAGGGGATGCGCTTGCCGTTGCGCAGAATCACGATCTTCTTCACGTTGGCGAACTCGCGGAAACCGCCCGCCTTGCCCAGCGCCTCCAACACCGTGGTCTTCACCACCAGCGGAAATGCGCCGCCGGAGTTCACCTCCCCGGTGATGTAATACTTCTTGCTGTTGACGTTCTGAACGATCACCGTAACATCCGGCTTGTTGATGTACTTCACCAGCTTCTCGGCGATTACGGCGCCTAGTTGCGCGGGCGTGGAACCCCCGGCCTGGATTTCCCCGATCAACGGCATCGTGATCCTTCCGTCCGGCCGGACCACGGCCGGACCGGAAAAGTCGTTATCCCGCCAAACGCGAATGTACAGGACGTCTTCCGGACCGATCACGAACGATGTCGGATCCACTCCAGCCCCGGTCTCCGGCGTTTTGGCGATGTCCGGTTTTGCCACCTCCGGCTTGGCCGGCCGGGCTTCCTGACCGCTTAAACTCCCTGCCACCAACAGCGCGGCTGCGCAAAAAGCCTTAGCGCTCCACCGGGTGCCAATCCTGAGATTCGACACAAGCGCCTCCTTAGTACCCATCGTCACTTATCCCAACCAGCAACAGGTGGTCTGTCATGATCTTAGCGTGCTTGCCCTGCGTTCCGCACAACCTACCGGCATCCCGTTCCTCGATGAGACAACTTAGAGACGTACCTGTCCAGTTACCTATGTACCGGGAAATTCGATTACGCACGGGGACACATGAAGTTGACCCTCAAGCCGGGGATTCTGCTACAAGATCTGCGTAAAAACTTCCGTCCCGCGTATCCCGCTCTTCCCGCCAGCTCCAAAGTGCTTCATAATGAATCAGTTGCCCTATGGCTTATTTTTTGGCGAAATCCGAACCGGCCGTTTACTCCATCACCCAACTGGAGCAGGACCGCCGTACCACTTGGGACGGTGTCAAAAACCCCCAGGCGGTGCGCGCGATCCGCGCAATGAAGCCCGGCGACCTCGTTTTCTTCTACCACTCGGGCGGCGAATCCGCGATCGTAGGCCTCATGAAGGTCGCGGGCGAGCCCCGCGACGATCCCAAAAACGCCAAATCGGCGGTCGTGGACGTGGAATTCGCCGCCCGCGTCGATCCCCCCGTCACCCTCAAGGAAATCAAGGAGTCGGGATTGTTCGGCGACTTCGCCCTGGTGCGCCAGAGCCGCCTGTCCACCATGCCGGTTCCGGCTGCCTTTGTCACCTGGATGCGCAAACACCGCCGCTTCTGAGCCGGTCAGTCCGTCCGTAGCGTGACTGCCGGATCCACGCGCATGGCCCGGAGCATGGGGATCGCGGACGCCACCATCGCAGTCACCAGCAATACCACCGGCGGCGCCGCGAATGACACGAAATCGAAGGGGTCGATCCCGAACAGAAACCCCCGCAGGAATCGCGCCAGCGCCAGCGCACCCGCCAGTCCTGCCGCCAGTCCCACGCACACTGGCGTCAGGCTGTCGCGTATCATCAGGATCGCGATGTCGCCGGGCCTGGCTCCGATCGCCACGCGTACCCCGATCTCCCGCGTGCGCGCGGCCGCCAGAAACGATACGACGCCATACACTCCCAGCGCGGCCAGCGCCAGGGCTAAGGAGGAGAAAACCCCCAGCAGCGTTGCGCGCAAGCGGGGTTGCGCCACGGAGTCCGCGATCACTTCCTCCATCGTGCGCACGTCGAACGCCGCGATGCGGCGGTCGATCGCCCGCATTTCCGCGCGCACGGCCGAGGCCAGGTGTTGCGCGTTCCTGGACGACCGGATCGCCAGCGTCATGCCTGGCGGAGTCAGTTGTGTGTGGACCGCCGCGATTTCGGGCTGCGGCGGCGCGGCCAGCCCTGTCTGCAGGACATTGCCGTACACACCCACGATCTCCACGGGCCACTTGCGCGCGCCGGCGTCGATCACCAGGCGCCTGCCGACGGCGCCCCCCGGCAGCCAGCGCCGTTCGAACTCGCGGTTCACCATCACCGCCGCGGGCGCGTCCGCTCCATCGCGCTGATCCAGCGGGCGTCCGGACTGCAGCGCGATGCCCATGGTCCGGAGGTAGTCCGGCGCGGTAATCCGGAAATTCGCCTGACGGCGTGACGCGCTCGACCGCTCCGGATCGCTTTCCATCCAGAACCCGGCCACGCTGTTGAACGGCCGCAGCGGGATCGCGTTCACGGCGCTGGCGCTCTCCACCCCGGGCACCGCGCGAATGCGTTCCAGAAGCTGCTCGAAATAGCGAACACGGCGGGCGTCGTCGCGGTAATTGACACCTCCCGGTACCACCGTCATCGTCAGCACCCGCTCGCCGCGGAAGCCGCGGTCCACGGCAACCAGCCTCGATAGGCTCTGAACCAGCAAGCCCGCCGCGGTCAACAACATGCACGCCAGGGCAACCTCGCCCGCGATGAGCGCCCGGCGGAAGCGATGCCGCTGCCGCCCGCATGTCGCGCCTCGCCATCCGCCCCGCAGCACCTCCGGCAGATTCACTCCCGACGCGGTCCAGGCCGGAAACAACCCAAACAACAGCGCCGCAAGCGAGGCGGCTGCAAATGCGAACACCGCTATAGCCGGGTCCGCGGCGATCCCCGAGGGAAGGCGAATCGCTTCCGGAGAAAGCCGCGCCAGAACGGGCGCCGCCCCATTCGCAATCGCGAAACCCGCCAGGCCGCCCGCCCACGCAAGCAGTAGATTTTCCGCCATGATGTGCCCCGCCAGCGCGCCCCGCCCGGCGCCGATCGCCGCCCGCACCGCCAGCTCCCGCGTTCGCGACTCCGCGCGCGCCATGGCCAGATTCGCCACATTGGCGCAGGCGATCAGCAGCACCAGCGCCACGGCGACCGAGAAAACCAGGAGCGTGGGCCGCGGCGGACCCGACACTTCTTCTGCCATGGACGCGACGCGCGCCACCAGCCCGCGATTGTCTTCGGGATAGGCATGTTCCTGGGCGGCCGATATCGCCTCCGCCTCCCGCTCCGCCTGGCGCCGTGTCACCCCAGGCTTCAATCTGCCGAACAACTCGAACAGCCGGGGGCGGGCTCGCGCCGTATCCATCGGCAGCGGCGCCCACAGCAGCGTTTCCGGCGGGAAGGCGAAACCCTTGGGCATCACCCCGATGACTTCGTAGGTTTCGCTGTCCAGCTCGATGCGGCGTCCCAGAACCCGCCGATCCCCGCCGAATTCGCTCATCCAGAGAGAATGGCTCAGCACCGCCCGCTGATGCTTGCCGGAAACATGTTCGGCGGGCTCGGGAAGGCGTCCCCGCGAAGGCTTTACCCGCAGGGCTTGGAAGAATCCGGCGGTCACTCGCGCGGCGAGAATGCGCCTCGCCTCCGTTGCGCCCTGCAGATTCCAAGTGACCGGGAGTATCGCCTCCAGGCTCTCGAAGCTCCGCTGCCGCTCGCGGTATTCGAGCATATCGCGGCCGTGAAATCGCGGCCAGGTCGCGCCGCGGGATTCGGACCAGGCGCGAAGCCAGTACAGGTTCTCCGATTCGTGGAACGGAATGGGCTCGAATAGCATGGTTCGAACCAGGGTGTAGACGGTAGTGGTGGCTCCCAACCCAAGGGCCAACGCCAGTATGGCGACCGACGCAAAGCCTGGGTTCCGGCGCAAGGACCGCGCCGCGAAGCGGAAAGCTTCCCTCACAGCGTCCGCAGCCTACCACGAAGTTCCAAGAAACCGGCGGGAGCGCGCAAGCTATAATCACTGCGGAACCCCTCCGAATCCAGCTTTTTGCAATGATTCCCTCCTGGAAAAAAACCCGGGATGCCCGTGACGCCGCCGAAAATGCTCCGCCGTGGCCGGTTACGGAGTCTTTCGCCGAGGAGTTTCTCGCCATCTGCCGCGAACTCCTCCCCGAGGGGGGCAGCGCCTCGGAGGCGGGCGGCGCCGCGGAACTGGGCCTCACGCTGGCGAAATCAGGGGAATTTTCATTCACTCCGGGCGATGACGCCCGCCGGGCGATCGCAAACCACGACCTGGTGTTCGGCGGCCCACGGATCGAGCATTGTGGCGCCGCGGAGCAGACGGAATTGCTGCGGTCCCTGGCCGCATCGTCGCGGCGCTGGGTGCTGATGTTCCTTCCCAACCCGTTGTTTTACTGGGGCCGGATCGCCGGCCCGGAAACGGAAGCCGCCTCCCATGAAGAACTTTCGCGGGAGCCGCTCGCGCAGGCGTTCGCTCAAGCCGGACTCCGATTCCACGGAACCTGTTTCGCGGGCGAGAAATGGGCCGAGGAGATCATCTTCTCGCTCCCAGGACTCCCCCTCGAATGGAAGGATTGCATCGTCACCGCTCATCGCAGGCCGGACTTCCCGGCGGAGTCGAAGTGCGCGGTCATCGCCGCGCTCGGCAGCGTTTCCGGCGCGGAGATTCAGGTCCCCGCGCGATGGACGCGTCCTGTTTCTCACGGGGAGCGCGCCGCGAAAATCGCGCGCTCGGCCGAGAACCTGCGCGCCTCCACTATCCAAAGCCTGATGGAGTTCGGCGCGCAAACGGACCGGCTGCTTGCCGGCTATCGCGCCGAGCGCGCCTGGCGTGTCATGGTTGCCATCCGCCGCGCCTATACTCTGCTGGTGCGACGTCGCGCCTGGCGCGAGTTCCTGCGACACCCCCTCCCCGATATCCATGAGCTGCGAGAGTACGACATCCACCTGCCGAGCGTCTGGAATTACCTACCGGGCGAACTTCAGGTTCCCGTGCCTGGCGCGAACACCGCGGAGGCCGACTTCGGCGATGGGCAGGACCTGGCCTCCCGCAAGTTCGATGTCCTGATCCTGCCCGTTTTCGAATTCCATGCGCGGTTCCAGCGCCCGCAGCAGATCGCCGTCAGTCTGGCCCGGGCTGGACACCGGGTCTGGTGGGCAAGTCCGGCGCAGCGGGCCGCCGCCATGGAACAATTCGAGCAAGTCCCGATGCGCCACAACCTGTGGGAGGTGCGGATGTCGGGCAAGGCGGCGGACCTCTACTCGGGCGAGCTGGCGCCGGCCGATCTGGAGGATTACGCCGGCAGCCTGGCGGCGTGGGCGCGCGCCGTCGCGCTGCGGGAATGCGTGGTGATCGTCCAGTTTCCCTTCTGGCGCAGGCTTGGTCTGAAGTTGCGCGCGACCCTCGGCTCGCCCTTGATTTACGACATCATGGACGATTGGCGCAATTGGCCCGCGGATCCTCGTATCGGCGAGTTCAGCCTCAACGAGGAACGCGCCCTTGCCGCCGAGGCGGACGTGGTTACGGTGACTTCCCGTGAGTTCGCTCGCCGTCATCACGACAACAGCCCCGTCTGGATTCCGAACGGGACCGACTTCCAGTTCTTCCATTCCGCCGTCCGAACGCGGCTTCTGCCGGCCGGGGCCGAACCGGTGATCGGCTACTACGGCGCCATCGCCCCGTGGTTCGACCTGGAACTTATGACCGAGGTGGGGCGCCTGAGGCCGCAATACCGGTTTGTGCTGATCGGGCAGCTTCACGGCGTGGATGCCGCTGCGCTGGCCGCGCTGCCGAACGTGCGACTGCTGGGCGAGAAGCATTACCGCGAGCTTCCGGCCTGGCTCGCCGCGTTCGATGTCGCGTTGATCCCGTTCCGCCGGAATACGCTCACCACCGGCGTCGATCCGGTGAAGCTGTACGAATACTTCAGCCAGGGCAAACCCGTGGTGGCGACCCCGATTGAAGACGTCCGGCGGCACGAGCGGTTGCTGTATCTCGCCGGCCCGGCCGACGAGTTCGCCGCGGCAATTGACCGGGCGCTCGCCGAGGACAGCGCGGATCGCAGGAGGGCGCGCATCGCGTTTGCGCGGGATAACACCTGGGATCGCCGCGCCGCGCAATTCGTGGAAGCCGCGCGAGCGAAGTTTCCCCTCGTCTCCATCGTCACTGTCACGTACAACTCGATCGCGTTTCTGCCCGCGTTTGTCGATTCCATCCGGCGCAACACTACCTGGCCCAATTTCGAGGTGATCGTTTTCGACAACGCCTCCACTGACGGGTCCCCAGCATACCTGGCCCGCATATCCCGTGAGGATCCGCGCTTCCGGGTCAGGCTTTCATCCGTCAATTACGGCTTCGCCGCGGGGAACAATCGCGCGGTCCGGGAGGCGAATGGCGAATATCTGATCATTCAGAATCCGGACACGATGGTCACCGCGGGATGGGTGCAACGTCTGCTCGGACCACTGCTGCGCGACCCGTCCATTCGCATGTCGGCTCCCGTGACGAACTTCTCAGGCAACGAAACCAGGATCAACTTTCACTACCGCGATGTCCGGGAGATGGAGGCTTTCGCGGACGAGATCGCCCGGCTCCGGTTCCACGAGACTCGTCCCTTGCAGGTTGCGCCCCTTCTCTCGGCCATGCTGCCGCGGCTCGTCTGGGAGGAAATGGGGGGGCTTGACGAGCAATTCGAGGTCGGCATGTTCGAGGACGATGATTTTTCGCTGCGGCTTCGCGGCCGTGGCCACGGCATTGTGACCGCCGAGGATTGCTTCATTCACCACTTCGGAAGCGGCTCTTTCCAGCAGATCGGCTCCGCCGAGGCGGCGCGCATCTTCGAGATCAACAAAGCGAAGTTCGAGGCCAAGTGGGGCACGCGCTGGATCGCGCACAGCCCCCGTCCGGGCGTCCGGCCGGTGCGGCAAGAGCACATCTTTACGGTGCGCGAGTTCGTGGAAGGCGACCGGCGTCGCCCGCGCAGCCACCATCCGGTTCCCGTGCTACGCGCCCTTTCACCGGCCGCCGTGAAACGGGGCCAGCCGTTCCAGAGGCAGCCCGGCGGCGGCAATGCGATCGCCGTCGAGTGCGAACACGGTGCTCCGGGCGTGGCGGTGGAGTTCGACGGCCGAATACTGGAAACCGCCTTCGGCAACACGCGCTTCCTCACCGCCGTGCTGCCGCCGGAGTGGACCGAAGAGGCCGGAACGTACGCCGTGCGGCTGCTGAGTGACGCGGGGTACTCCAACACCATTGAGTTCGTGGTTCACCCCTGAAGAGGATCAGTCGTGGCGCAGCGCGACCATGGGGTCCACGCGCGAGGCGCGGCGCGCCGGCACCAGTCCCGCCAGCAAAGCCACGCCCAGCAGTAGAAACACGATCCCGCCGTAAGTCAAGGGATCGCCCGGCTTCACTCCGTAAAGCAGGGAGGCGACCCATTGCGAGGCCGCCCACGCCGCCGGCAGACCGAGGGCGACCCCCAGCGCGGCCATCGCCAGGCTCTCGCGCAAGACCCGGGAGAGGACGTCGGCGCGCTGCGCGCCCAGCGCCATGCGGATCCCGATCTCGCGTGTCCGTCGCGTGACCGCGTAGCCCAGGACTCCGTACAAGCCCACGGCCGCCAACAGGATCGCCAATCCGCCGAAGATCGCCGAGAGAGTGGCCAGCAGGCGTTCCCGGGAGATAGTGTTATCGATTTGCCGTTCCAGCGTCTGCACGCGGTATAGCGGCAAATTCGCATCCAGGCCGCGGAGGGCTTCCCGCAGCCCCGCCACGACGGGTCCCGGATCTCCGGACACGTGCAGGTGCAAGGTGCCGCTGTCGTGGTCGCCCTGCAGAAGCGGTGTGTAAACGGTCGCCGGACGTTCCTCGCGCAACTCGCGGTACGCGGTGTCCTTCACCACCCCGGCGACTTCCACCTGCTTCTCGCGGAAGATGAACCGCTGTCCCAGCGCATCCCGCCCCGGCCAGAATTTCCTGGCCATGGCTTCGTTGACCACCACGACCGGCGGCGCCCCGGCGCGGTCACGGAAGGTGAACTCCCGGCCCGCAACCAGGCGCGCCCCGATGGTGGAAAAATAGCCCGGCCCGATGGCGTTGGTCCAGGCCATGGGCGTCTCCTTGGGCGCGGGCTGATAGCCGGGCACTTGAATCGTATACAGCCACAATGTGCCGGACATGGGGCTTACCTGCGCGATACTGGCGCTCCGCACGCCCGGCAGGCGTCCGGCTTGCTCCAGCAGACGCTCGTAAAGAGTCCGGAGCGCCGCGTCCTTGTAGCCGTTGCTGCCCGGATTTACCGAAGCAAGCAGCAGATTTTCGGTGCGGAATCCGGGATCGATCGAGCGGATGTTAGCCAGCGAGCGGAGGAACAGGCCGGCCCCGGCGAGCATGAGCACTGACAGAGCCACTTGCACCACCACCAGGGCGTTGCCCAGGCTGAAGCGCGGCGATCTGCCGCCGGCGGCATCGCCTTTAATCATGGGGGCGACATCCGTGCGCGCCGATTGCAGCGCGGGCGCCAGACCGAACAGGATCGCGCAGCCGGCCGAGAGAGCGACGGCGAACAGCGCGGTAATCCAATCCGGACGGACATCGAGCGCCATGGTGGCGCGCTGCGGCAGCATTTGCACCAGGGCATCCGACGCCCAGTAGGAAATCAGGACGCCCAAAGCCGCCGCCATCGCCGCCAGCAGCAGGCTTTCGGACATCAACTGGCGCACCAGTCGGACCCGCCCCGCTCCCAGCGCGAGCCGGATCGCCATTTCCTTGCGGCGCGCGGCCGCCCGCGCCAGCAGCAGATTGGCGGTATTGGCGGAAGCGATCAGCAGCAGCAGCGCCACCACTCCCATCAGAATGCGAATGGGAAGCTGATAGCGCACCTTCAGATCCGCGTCGCCTTGCCCGCCGGGCTTCACCAGGATTCGGTCCCGTGTGCCGGGCGCGGCCTGCTGATTGGAGATCTCAAAGGTGTATTCGCCGAGATCCTTGCGCAGAATCGCGAACTTGCTGTCCAACTCCGCTTCCACGGCGGCCTGGTTCACTCCGGATTTGCGGCGGCCGATCAGTTCCAGCCAGCCTTCCCATTCGAGGAAGGGCGGCTGTGCTGCTTCGTTCACCGGACGGGTGATGATCTGCGCCGCCATCATCACCGGCACCCACAGATCGACCCGGTTGGACTGGCTGGTGCCCTCGAACTCCGGCGGAGCCACCCCGGCGATGGTGTATCGATGCCCATTCAGGCGGACGGTCTGGCCGGCCACCGCCGGATCCGATCCGAAGCGGCTTTGCCAAAGCCCGTGGCTGATCACCGTCACCGGGTGAGCGTTCGCGGCCAGGTTGTCGTCCGGGCCGAGCAGCCGGCCCAATTGAGGCCGCACGCCGAGCACGGCAAAGAACTCGCCCGAAACCAACTGGGCCAGAACCCGCTCGGAGCGTTCGCCGGCCGCGAAATTCACTTGCCTCAAGGCGGTTGCCGCCAGGCCGGACAGCGTCTGGTTCTCGCGAAGCGCCTGATACTCCTTGAAGCTGAAGGCATCGAAGACGTTGCCTTTGCGAGTCACATATTGCAGCAGCGCCAGTTCGTCGGGCCGCTCCACGGGCAGGTTGCGCAGCAGCAGGGCGTTGGCTACATTGAAGATCGCCAGATTGGCGCCGATGCCCAGAGTCAGCGAAGCCAGAGCCGCCGCGGTGAGGGCGGGCGTCTTAACCAGGGTGCGGTAAGCGTATCGAAGGTCGGCCAGCATTTCCGTAGCATATACGCGTGACGGCCGCGGGCGTTAGGGGCCAAACGGCCGGCTTATGGCGGTTCCCGCGGCCGATGTGCTACAACCAATGTGTCAGCGTACACGGCCCCGCGGAGAGGTGGCTGAGTGGTCGAAAGCAGCGGTTTGCTAAACCGTCGTAGGGGCCTTAACCTCTACCGAGGGTTCGAATCCCTCCCTCTCCGCCAT
>JAIEPW010000052.1 GCA_019748195.1 Bryobacteraceae bacterium | reverse complement strand
GCGGGCTGTTGCGGCGGCGCGCCGCGGCGGTCCTGGGCGAGAAAGAGCGTGAGGGCGAGGGCGAGGGTCAAGCAGGTCTCCTTTTCCGGAATTTACGATGATAGCGCCTGGGACGCACGGGCGGGTCTGAGTGGTCCGATGGGTTCGGCTGCCGCATCGAAGACACCAACGGCGCTGATGACCATCAACTCAAGCAGGATAAGCTGCAGATTGTGAGAGCCGCGACGGTAACGGAGCGGCAGACGTTGTGCGTACGCCGATTCGTCTGCCGCTCGATTACTCTCGCGGCTCACAGTGAGTCGCGCTTTGATAACCGCGATGATAGCGGAGCGGCGGACGAGCAGCGATTGCATGCGATCGGCTGCGTCCCGAAGCCATACTTTGGTCGTGCATGTCTACCTGGAGGAACAGCTAGATGACGAAGAAGCAATCCGTATCATCTCGGCCCGCGAAGCCAATTCGCGTGGACGCCGAAGCTATTTGGAGCAAGCCGTTGAGTAAGCGGCAGAAAGCGGTGCTCGACAGTCTGGCGAAGAAGCAAGCTCGCGGCAGCGACGGTCAAAAGGGTAGTACGGGCTCCGCGTGACGTGACCGCCGCGGCTGCCCTTTTCCTGGCTGCTTGTGAGCCGCGAGAGTAATCGAGCGGCAGACGATTTTGGCTGCCGGGGCCGTACACCGCAACGCCTGGATCACGCAGCAAACTTTGCAGCAGGTATCCTAAGGAAAGGTAGCCAAGAGATGGAGCAATGAACCGAATTGAGATCAACCCCGCAATCTGCTCCGGCAAACCCGTGATCCGGGGAACGCGCATCATGGTGCGCAGCATCTTGGGGATGATCGCCGGCGGGTACGCAGCCGACCAGATCGTGGAGAGCTATCCGGAACTAAGCCGGGAGGATGTCATGGCCGCCGTCGAATACGCTGCTACTGTCGTGGACGATGTTCAGGTCATCGGAAGTTGAATCTCAGAATCCTATTCGATCAGAATATCCCGATTGCAACTTGCGACTTCGCTCGACAACGGAAGCCGCATTGGGAGGTTAGGCACGTCAGTGACATGGGGTCTGTCGGGCGCCACAGACCAGGCAATCTTTCAACGGGCACAGAGCGACCACTTTATCGTTGTTACTTTCGATGAAGATTTCGCTGCCGCCCGAATGTTCCCGGTTGGCTCTCACGCCGGTGTCATCCGGTTGCGTGTGTGGCCCACGACAGTCGAGAACACCCAGGCGGCTCTCGCACGCTTGCTGGAGTCTGTCCCCGAGGAGGATCTGAGCGGCAGCTTGGTAATAGTTGATGATTCCAAGATCCGCGTAAAACGATCCGCGCGACACGGATGACCGAGGACTTGGGACCAACGACTCCAACCCGCTGTTATCCTCACACCCATGACTACCGCCGACCTCGCCTCCGAATTCGCGGCTCTCTGCCGGGAGCGCCGATTTCTGGATGCTGTCGATCGTTTCTATGCTGACTCGGTCATGAGCGTCGAGGCGATGGACTACCTCGGACAGGGCCGTGAGATGAGAGGCAAAGCGGCAGTTCGCGGCAAGAACGCCGGCTGGCTGGCGGACAACGAAGTGCATCGCGCCGAGGTCACGGGACCTTTTGTCAGCCCGGAACGCTTCGCGCTAGTGATCGATTTCGATTGGACTCGCAGGGCGAGCGGCGAACGCGTCCGCATGCAGGAAGTGGCAGTGTACACCGTCGAGAACGGTCAGGTGACGCGCGAGGAGTTCCTTTACGGCACGATGAAGTAGGTGCGGGTACGCTTTCTGGTTCGTTTCCTTGAGCTTCCATTCAGCTTCAGAATCCGCGTGCCCGAGGGGTCCCGAGCGACTTTCAAAGTTGCTGCCAGTCTGCGATGCCGATGTGTGCCTGATTGAGAATACTTCGTAGGGTCCCCACCGGTATCTCGGCTTTCCTAGGCACAATCGCGGGATCCACAGCCGATTCACCGCGACGAATGAACTTGACGTGACTGCCCTTTTGGCTGGATCTCACGGAAGCCTGCAGCTTCCAGACGGCGCTTGACCTCGCGGTACGGCTGAGGGCTAAGCCGCGCCAACCTCTACCTCGATCGTCCGAACCAGAGGCGGGCGAGTAGCACAGGGAGGTTCGAAATGCTTCCTTCAGGTTGAGAAGTGCCTCTTCTTCGTTCTCCCCCTGGCTGGCGATGTCCACTTCCAGGCATTGAGCAACGTACCAGTCGCCCTCACGCCAGACGCTCGCGGCAAACGAACGCTTCATGAATCTATTCTTCCACACAAGTACGCTGCTGAACTGACAGACGAGATTCAGGTCACTCGCACGTTGAAACAGAATCCCGTTCTATCAGAAGCCGCATTGCGCGGTTCGCCATGTCGGTGACGGGCTCCCCGGTGCAGCGGATCGCGAGCGCGTAAACTCAAGTAATCGAGCGGCAGGCGAATCGGCGCATGCACAACGTCTGCCGCTCCGTTACCGTCGCGGTTCCCACTTCGCGGCCTGCCGTGAGCCGCGAGAGTAATCGAGCGGCAAACGAATCGGCGCATCCACGTCTGCCGCTCCGTCACCGTCGCGGCTCTCATCTTCGAGCCCGCGGCGGAGGGTTGAGCCAGCGTACTCCCCGGCACAGCGGTTCGCGAACGCGTAGAATGGGCTTAGGAGACGAGCTGTGGAGGTCACCCTACCGCCCGATCTGAAGAGACAAGTCGAACAGGAACTCGCTAGCGGGGGTTATCACAGTTGTGAAGAACTGATCGAACACGCTGTCCGGCGGTTCCTGAATCTGCGTCAGCGTGGCGAGCGGCGGCTGGAGGCTCTGCGCAGAGTCGGCATGGCGGTTGACCGAGCCCGGTTATACGATCGAGTCCTGATTCCGGGCACCTAGCCAGGGTACGTTCCAGCTCTACGGATGCTCAAACTCCCGCGCCTGCGGGATCAGGGTGCGGTACACCTCCGGCGACACCGGCGAGTCCCAATGCCCGCTGAGCCGCGCGTAGCCCACGAATCCGAAGAACACCGCCGCAAGCCCGCAGGCGACCGCCCACGGCGCTACGCGGTGATTCCGCGGCAACGACATGTGCAGAGCCCCCTCCGCGGGGCACACCGCGACGCATTCCATGCAGCCGAGGCATTCCGCCGAGCGGATCTGGATCAGCACGTCCACTTTCAGCCCCGAGGGGCACGCCTTGGCGCACTTCGCGCAATCGATGCACTTGTCCGGCACGCGGCGGATGCGCAGCGGGCTGAGCAGCGACGCCAAACCCATCAGGGCGCCGTACGGACACAGGTAACGACACCAGAAGTTGCGCACGAAGATGCTCGCGAACATCAGCACCGCGATCACCACCGCGGAGGTCACGCTCAGGTAGCGGAAGAAGTTCAGCATCTTCACGTCCGCCACCACGCCGTAGGGCGATTCGAGGAACGCGCGGATGGCGATGGAGCCCATGCTGCCCACCGCGTATAGAAACAACCCCAGCAGGACGTACTTGAGCGAGCGCAGCCCGACATCCAGCCAGCGCGGCAACGAACAATTGCGGCGAAACATTGACCGCCCCGCCTTCCACAGGTACTCCGACAGTGTCCCCACCGGGCACAACCAGCCGCAGAACGCCTTACGGAACAGGACTGAGATCACCAGAAACGCCGCGATCAGGAACATCGCCGCCGGGTGCATCAGCGGGATGTCGCCGGTGAGCAGCCAGTACTTCAAATTCATCAGCCCGGCGATCGGCAGGTAGCCTTCCACGCCGGGCGGCCGCGAGACGGAAGGCGTCAGGCCCTGCTCATAGGCGCGCACGAAGAGGAGAAACTGCGCGCCGATCCACAGGTTCAGGATGAGGAACGCGGTCTGCACGCCCAGGCGAATGGCCTGTGAGTTGTCGATCCGCAGCCGTTTCCCGTATGGTTTCTTGTTCGCCACCACTTCCATTGTGGAAGGGTGGCGCGGCGGCGTCCGTGACTGGGGTCACAATTCGGTTTCGGCCTCGGCCTGCAGTCCCTGAAGATTCAGGATTTCCACCTCGCGGCGGTTCATCCGGATGAGATTTTCACCCTGGAAGCGGCCCAGATTGCGGCTGATCACCTCGCGCACGGTGCCCAGGCGCTGCGCCAGTTCCTCATGGGTGGCGGGGAGAGTGAAGCTGTCGCCGCCGGCCTGCCCGGCAAAGTCGATCAGCGCCTGCGCCAGCCGCTGGCGGACGCCGCCGAACGTGACGCGCTCCACCAGGCTGACCAGATGACGCAAGCGCCGTCCCACCACCGCCAGGAACTTCAGCGAGACGTCCGGGTGCCGCAGGCACAGGCTCTGAAAATCGCGCAGCGGCAGAACGTAAGCCGTGGTGTCCTCGATGGCGAATACGCTGGCGGGATACACGCCGCCGTCGAACAGCGGCACTTCGGCCACGGTGGAGGGCGCGCGCTCCACCGCGAGCATGATCTGGCGTCCGCTGGGCGCGGTCTTGACGATCTTCACCGCTCCGCCGGCGATCACGAACAACCCGGTGCAAGGGTCGCCTTCAGCGAATAACTGATCGCCCGCGGCGTAGCTGCGCTTCACCGCGATGGAAATGATACCCGCGAGTTCCGCCGGCGTCAGGCCGGAAAACAGGGCGATATTCCCAAAGACGCTTTGCGGGAGCTGAGCCACCATCCCTCGCATTGTCTCATTCCGGCGCGATGGCGCTTCACGGCGCGGAATAAGACCGCGGGGCCGGTGGATCAGTGCTCTGAAGGGAAGATACGAACATGAAGTGGACAAGAGCCGCCGTGCTGGCGGTGTTGGTCGCGGCCGTCTCGCGCGGGGCTGTCGTGGCGCAAAAGAAATCGCTTACTCTCGAAGGCGCGCGCAAGGCGATCGCGGCGGCGCAGGCGCAGGCGATGCGCAGCCAGGCGCACGGCGTGGTCGCCGTGGTGGATGCCGGCGGAAACCTGATGGCGCTGGAGCGGCTGGACGGCACGTTCGCGGCGGGCGCCAACATCTCGATCGGAAAAGCGCGCACGGCGCTGCTGTTCCAGAAACCCTCGAAGTTCTTCGAGGATGTGATCGGCAAGGGCCGGACCTCGATGGTCGCGCTGAACGACTTCACGCCCCTGCAGGGCGGGGTCCCGGTGATGGTGGATGGCGAGGTGGTGGGCGCAATCGGCGTCAGCGGCGCCAACAGCGCGCAGCAGGACGAGGAACTGGCCATGGCCGGCGCGGCCGCCATCGGCAATGGCCCGGCGCAAGTGACTTACTTCGAAAAGGGCCAGGTGGAGGGCGCGTTCCAAAAAGGCGGGGTGCTGTTCGACGCCGGCGAAAAGTACATGGTTCACGCCAGCCGCCGCGAGGCCGCGGGCGTGGCCGAGATCCACGAGCAGGACGCCGACATCCTGTACGTGCTGGAGGGCGAAGCGACCCTGGTGACCGGCGGCACGGCGGTGGACGCGAAGCAGACCGCCCCCGGCGAGCTGCGCGGCGCTTCCATCCGCGGCGGCGAATCCCGCGGGATCCGCAAGGGCGACGTGGTGGTGATTCCCGCGGGCGTCCCCCACTGGTTCCAGAAGGTGACCAATCCGTTTCTGTACTACGTGGTGAAGGCGCGATGAAACACGTTCTGCTGTTCCTGATTGCCGCGCCTGTATTCGCGGAATTGCCTCGCGCGGTGGTGGACCTGGCCACCGCCGGCGGCGTCAAGCTGATGCAGGCGCAATGGCGCTACAGCGACACCCGCATCGTCGAGACCGGCTTTCGCTTGGCCGGGCCTGACGGCCAGCCGACCGGCGCGCCCAACAAGACCTACGACTTTGAGCCGCACGCGGGCGGAGCGGCGTTCGACGATTCCGCCTGGCCGGCGATCGCGCCGGAATCGCTCAGCGCGCGGCGCGGCGCGGGCCGGCTGAGCTTCAACTGGTATCGCATCCGGCTCACCGTGCCGGAGCGCGTCGCCGGAGTGGACCTGCGCGGGCGGACCGCGGTGTTTGAAACCTCGCTCGACGATTACGCGGAGATTTGGGTGGACGGAGAGCTGACGCGAGCTTCCGGCCAATCCGGCGGCAGCGTGATCGCCGGTTGGAACGCGGTGAACCGCCTGGTGATCGGCCGCGCAGTTCAGCCGGGTCAGACCATTCAACTGGCGATCTTCGGCATCAACGGGCCGGTGTCGAACCCGCCGACCAACTACATTTTCATGCGCTCGGCGAAGCTGGAGTTTATTGAGGAGCCGCCGGGTCCGGTGGCCATCCCGGCGGCGGAAGTGAACGTCGAAGTTCGGCGGGTGGATCCCGCATTGGATGCCATCGTGCCCGCGAATCCCAAGATCTACAAGCTGGCCGAAGGCTTCCAGTTCACCGAGGGTCCGGTATGGGTTCGCGACGGGGGCTATCTGCTGTTCAGCGATCCTAACGCGAACACCATTTATAAGTTTCTCCCGAAAGAGGGCGCGGGCGAGTTGAGCGTGTTCCGCAAGCCGGGCGGCTACGCGGGGGCGGACATCGCCGAGTACAAGCAGCCGGGCTCGAACGGGCTCACGCTCGATCCCCAGGGCCGCCTGACCATCAATGAGCACGGCAACCGGCGCGTGGCGCGCCTGGAAAAAGACGGCAGCGTCACCGAGCTGGCCGCGGCATACGAAGGCAAGCGATTGAACAGCCCCAACGATCTGGTGTACCGGAGCGACGGCACGCTGTTCTTCACCGACCCGCCGTTCGGGCTGCCGAAGTTCGGCGACGATCCGCGCAAGCAGCTCGCCTTCAGCGGCGTGTACGCGGCGCGAAACGGAGCACTGAAGCTGCTGTCCACTGAGTTCGCCGGGCCCAACGGGATCGCATTATCCCCGGACGAGAAGTATCTCTACGTGGGCAACTGGGACGAGAAGAAGAAGGTGGTGATGCGCTATGAAGTGCTGGCCGACGGCTCGGTCCGCGACGGCAAGCGGTTCTTCGACATGACGTCCGCTCCGGGCGAAGACGCGATCGACGGCGTGAAGGTGGACCAGCGCGGCCACGTGTACGTTTCCGGACCAGGCGGATTGTGGATCCTGTCGCCCCAGGGCAAGCACCTGGGGACCATCATTCCGCCCAAGCATCCGCACAATTTCGCCTGGGGGGACGACGGCCGGACGCTGTATCTGTGCGCCCGCGGCGCGTTGTACCGCATGAGGCTGAACATCGAGGGCGTGCGGCCGTAAGGCTCAGGCCACGGGTTCGAGGGGGTAGCCGAGGTCGCGCCAGGTGTCGATGCCGCCTTCGAGCGGACGCGCGCGGGCGATCCCGGATCGCTGCAGAATCAGCGCCGCACGGGCGCTGGTGGCTTCGTTGGGTCAAGCACAGTAGACCACGATGTCGCGGTCCCTGGGAATCAAGTGGGGCTTGGTTTCGATGTCGCGGCGGGGGAACCACACCGCGCCGGGCAGCCGGAAGCCAGAGTCGCGCACCTCATGTTCCTGGCGAAGGTCGAGAATGAAGTACATTTCGCCCGCGTCCATTCCGGCCTTCAGGTCCTCCGGCAGGATCCGCGATCCGCGAAGGCGCGCCAGAAAACGCCGCCGTTGCAGATACTTCACCAGAAGGTAGGCGGCCAGCGGGACGCCGACGACGACGGCGACGGAGCTCGAGACCTGGAAGGCCAGCTCCGCCAGGCGGCTCAACTGCCGGCGAAACGTGTATCCGAGGCCGATCAGCGTGGAGGCCCAGATCAGGGTGCCCGCCGCCTGATATGCGGCGAAGCGCGGCAGCGGCATGTGGCTGGTTCCGGCCACGGGGACCGCCACCGCGTTCAGGCCGGGGATGAACTTGGCGATCAGAAGCGCGGCGGGCCCCAGCCTTTGAAACCAGGCGCGCGAGTTGGAAACGCAGGAATCCGGCTCCAGGGACACTCGGCAGAGCAGGCGCAGGGCGGCGCCGCCCTTGCGGCGTCCCAACTGGAACCAGGCATGATCGGCGAGGCCGGCGGCGGCGGCGGCGATCAGCAGCGCGCCGGCAAAAGTGAGGTTGCCTTGTCCCAGGAGGGCGCCGATGCCCAACAAAACGGGCGCGGCGGGCAGCGGCAACCCAAGCTGCTCGGCGAAAATCACGACGAACAGCCAGGTGTAGCCGTGGCGCACCAGGAAATCAAGAGCTTCCGGCATTCAACTCCGATAACTGCTGATCCAGATGCGCCAGGGCCGCATCCAGAACCAGCTTATATCGGGGATTCTTCGCGTTTTCGATGTCGTGAAGCACTCGTTTGCGGCTCGATTCCAGGCTCTCCCGCTTGCGCTGCCGGTCGGAGTCCTCGCGGGTCTGCAGTTTGGCCGCCGCGGCTTCCTCCCGCGCGGCTTCACGCAGCTCCTGCTGGTTCTCGACGGATTTGCTTTCCCAACCTCGGGCCATGCCCTGATTATAGGATGTTCGAGTGACCCGATATCCGGTTTGGTTTTGCCTGCTGGCGGCGGGCTGCTCCCGCGGCCCGGAAATGAGCATCGAGCAGCTTGGCGGATCTCCGCCGGCGCCGGGGTATTCGCTGAAACAACTCAGCGGCGTGCGCGATGGAGAAGTGGTGCATGCGGCGGCGGAGTTCACCGGCGCCGACGGGGAGCTCGCGCTGACACTCCGCTTCCGGACGGGCGTCCCCACGCGCCTGGAATCCGGAACCTGGGTCTGGACGCGCGGCGGCAAGCGCCAGGAAGGCCGCGTCTCGGCGCGCACCGTCGAATTCCTGGGCGGGCAGAGCGGCCGGCCCAGCCTGGGAGGCGTCTACGACCTGCTTCCCGAGCAGGGCGAGCCGGCGTATCGCGTCCGCTGGCCGGCCACGGAGCTCGCGCCGAAGTAGCTAAAGTAGTTTTCATGGCTACTCCCATCGCGGCGAGAGATCGCTTCCGCAGCAGGCGCACGGCCGGCTTCACCGAGTCCGTGATTCGGGAAATGACACGCCTGGCGGTGCGGCACGGAGCGGTCAACCTGGCCCAGGGTTTCCCCGATTTTGCTGCCCCGGACATTCTGAAGCAGGCCGCCAAGGACGCCATCGACGCCGAGTTCAACCAGTACGCGATCACCTGGGGCGCGAAGCCGTTCCGAGACGCCATTGCCGCCAAATACCGGCGGACTTACGGGCTGGAGTTCGATCCCGAGCGCGAGATCACGGTGTGCTGCGGCTCCACCGAAGGCATGATCGCCTCCCTGCTGGCCGTGACCAACCCCGGCGAAGAGATCGTCGTGTTCGAGCCGTATTACGAGAACTACCAGCCGGACGCCCTGCTGTGCGGGGCGGAGCGCCGGCTGGTGCCGCTGCACGCACCGGACTGGACCTTCGACCCGGAGGAGCTGCGCCGCGCCTTCACTTCGCGAACGAAGGCGATCATCCTCAATTCGCCCAACAATCCCACGGGCCGGGTGTTCTCCCGGGAGGAACTCGAAGTCATCGCCGCGCTGTGCCGCGAGTTCGATGTCCTGGCCATCACTGATGAGATTTACGAGCACATCATTTTCGACGGGATGCGCCACGTGTCGATGATCGAGCTGGAAGGGATGCGAAACCGCACCATCGTCGTGAACAGCATGAGCAAGACGTATTCGGTTACCGGGTGGCGGGTGGGCTGGGTGCTCGCCAGCCCGGACTTGACGGATTCGATCCGCAAGGTGCATGACTTTCTGACCGTGGGCGCGGCGGCGCCGCTGCAGCACGCAGGCGTGGTCGCGCTGTCGATGCCCGATTCCTACTACGAGGAGCTGGCGGCGACATACGCCGCCAAGCGCGATCACATCCTGGGAATGCTCGAACGCACCGGCTTCCGCCCGTTCCGGCCCTCGGGCGCCTACTACGTCATGGCCGACATCTCGGGTTTCGGCTTTTCCGGCGACCGGGAGTTCGCCCGGCACCTGGTGGAGACGGTGGGGGTCGCCGTGGTTCCCGGTTCGTCGTTCTTCGAGGAGACGTCCGGCGGATCGCAGTTGGTCCGCTTTTGTTTCTGCAAAAAATATGAGACGCTGAAAGCGGCCGAGGAGCGACTTCAGAAAATCTGAGAAGCAGTAGGAGGAAGATATGCTGCCTGCCTTTCTTCTGCCTGAAACCGTATCCCGCCAGGACGGCCTGGGTCCGGCGATCCCGCTGGGCGATGGCGCTGGCAAGACCCTGCTTGCAACCCTGGGCATCATCCGCGTTCTCGAACAGGAAAGTCTCGACTTGAGCATCTGGGGATCGGCGGATGGAGAGAATTGGGGGCTTCAGCCTCTAATCACTTTCCCGCAGAAGTTTTACTGCGGGACCTACTCCATGGTGCTCGATCTGTCGAAGAACACGAACATCCGCTACCTGCAGGCGCGCTGGAAGATGAAACGCTGGGGCCGCGGCGACCCGTCGCCGATGTTCGGCCTGTATGTCTTCCTCGCCAAGGTGAACGTCGCCACCGCCGTAGCTTAGTATTCGGATCGCAACACGTCGTAAAAGATGCGGATCGCCTTGTGGAACTGATCCACGGGGATGCGCTCCGCGTCCGAGTGCATGGTGGAGATTGTTTCCAGATTCAGCAGCATGGGAATAAAGCCGTACGCCGGAATCCCGCGCTTTCGCAAGTGAACCGAATCGGTTCCGTAGGGCGCCAGCATGGGCGTTACCACCGCTCCCGGATGGTGTTGCGCGATCACGCGGCGGATGGTTTCAAACAGCGGCGTCCGCGAGCTCGATTCGCCCGCGTCGGTGGGCGAGCTGAGCCGCTCCACTTTTACCCGGGAATCGTTGATGCGGGCCTTCAATTCGCTGACGAACTCGTCGGCGTTCGCGCCGGGTAGCAGGCGGCAGTCGAGTGTCGCCTCGGCAATGCTGGGAATCACGTTGGCTTTCGGGGGATCGCCGACGCCGGAGCGAAGGGTGGTGAGCGAGATCGTATTCCGCTGGATCGCCGCGGTGAACTTGTTGGCGGAGAATTCGCCCAGAGTCGCCGACATCTCCGCCACGACGGGGTTCCGCTTGCCGGTGGCGGGCTGATCCAGAGCCTTGCGCAGCGCGTCCATCAGAATGTTGTTGGCGTTGTCCGGGATCGGCTGCGAGCCGTGGCCGGCGGCGCCGGTAGCGGTCAGCTTCAGCCACAACATCTGCTTCTCGCCCACTGCAATGCCGAACACCAGCTTGCCGGGCGCCAGCACGTCGCGGGCGCCCATGCCGCCTTCGTCCAGCACATACTCCGGATTCAGCTCGGACCAGTGGTTGGCGAGCATCCACTGAACGCCCCGCTCACCGCCGGTTTCCTCGTCGGGAGTGGAGAGCATGACGATGTCGCGCGCCGGCACGATGCCTTCCCGTTTCAGCGTGACCAGCGCGGTGAGGTGCGCGACGCCGACGCCCTTCATGTCCAACGTGCCGCGTCCCCAGATCCAGCCGTCCTTGATCACGCCGCCGAACGGATCGACGGGCCAGCGTTGCGGATCCACCGGGACCACATCGAAGTGATTCAGCAGCAGCAGCGGTTTCTTGCTGGAGTCGCGGCCCTTCAGCCTTACCAGCAGATTGGTCTGCCCGCCGGGTCCGCTGGCGTACAGCCTGGGCTCGAGCCCCGCCTTCTCCAGTTCGGCTTTGAACAGCGCCGCGGCTTCCCGGGAATCGGCGGGAGGGTTGATGCTCTTGATGCGGATGTAGCGCTGCAGCAGGTCCAGCGCGCGGGTCTCGATCGCCGGCCAGTCCGGTTCGGCGTAAGCAGAGACCGAAGCGAGCAGAAACAAGGTGAAGAACTTCATGCGAGCCACCAGTGTATCGAAGCGGCGGGTTATTTCTCGGAGGGCAGGTCCGTGAGGCGCACGCGCAGTCCGGCCGCGTGATAAGCCTCAAGCAGGGCGCCGGCGGCAGGACCATGCTTGGGCTGGGTGAACCAGTTCGCCGGATTGCGGTCGACCTGCCGCTTGAAGTGCTGCTGCAGGATCGCGCTACGGAACACGCTGCCCACGGGCGCGATGTGTGCGATTTCGGCCGGGGCGAAGAGCTTGGCGCGCACCGCTCCGGCGATTTCGGCGAGATCGAGAGCGGCCTGGTGCAGCACCTGGTGCGCCACGGAATCGCCGGCGATGGCGGCCTCATCCACGCGCTTCGCCAGCGCGGCGATGCGCGGCCTGGGCCATTCGGAAGTATAGAAGCGGTGCATCAGATCATTGGCGTTGCGCGCGCCGGCTTCCTGAAGGAACACTTCGCGCAGGCTGGTGGCGCCGCCCCAACCTTCCTCATGCTTCAGGATGGCGCGCAGGGCCTTGCGGGTGATGTCGAACCCGCCGCCTTCATCGCCGAACAGATAACCCCAGCCTCCGGCGCGGCCCATCTCCATTCTCGCGTTGCGGCCGAAGGCGATGGAGCCGGTTCCGGCGATCACGATGATTCCGGGCTCGCCGGCGGTGGCGCCCGCCAGGGCGATGCGGGCGTCGTGGGTGACGATGAGGTGCGCGGCGCTGAGCAGTTCATCCACCAGCGCCTCCTTGTCGGCCGGGCCTCCGGAGAAACCGAGGCAGGCCCCCTCAAAGCGTGCTTCCGCGGCGCCCGCCTGGTCCATGGCCTGGCGCAGGGAGACTCCCACGGCGGACAGGAACTTGGCCCGGCCCTCGGCGGCGCCCACGTGGTTACAGGGACCCGAACGGCCGTGTCCCACCACGCGCCCGGTTTCGTCTCCGATCAAGGCCGTGGTGCTGGATTGTCCGCCGTCCACTCCAAGAAACAGTTTCATGGTTTTTTGATTTCCGGTCGGCTCGCGTTGACGATGGGGTCGGGCGAGGGTTTCGCCACGATGCGGTAAAGCTGGGAGCGCCCCGCCTGGCCCACCAGCTTCAGTTGCCAGGCTTCGGGGTCGGCGCGGACCTGCTTGGCGCCGAAATCCTCGGCCAGCAACAAGAGATAATCGATCCCGTAGTCTTTCAGGGCGCGCGAGGCGGCCGCCTGCATTCCGGGGGGCGCGGGCACGGTCTCGGCGGCGGCCTGGACGACAACGGTTTCCCAACCCGCGCCGCGCTCCACGCGCAGTTCCAGCCTGATGGTCGGCTGGTCGTGGCTGACCTCCACTCGCACCGCGTCGAATTCCTGCTCCGAGCCGAAGTCGATCTCCAGGAATTGGCCGGGCTCGAGGGGCTGCATGGCGCGCCAGCGGGTGATGGGGTCATTGTCGAAGGCAAGCGGCACGTGCCAGGGGTTGACGTTGGATGTGATGCGCCACGCGGGCAGACGGGGCAATTCAGCCTGGCCGCGGAACACGCGGAGTTCGGCCACGCCCCACACTTCGTGCCGCGAACCCGCGGCCGTCTGGTAGACGCGGACGCGCCGGGCCTTGAGCGGCGCCCGCAGCGTCAGGTGGCGTTCGGGCAGCAGTTCGGGAAATGCGCCGCAGTAGAAGATATCGCTGGCCAGCGCGCCATAGGTGGACTGGAAGCTCACCGGGACATCGCGCGTGGTGAAGGAGTCGCCGGTGCCGTTGAAGGCGAGAATGCGGGCGCCGGGCTCGGTCTTCTCTTCCAGGAGGCGTCCGGCCGCGTAGCTTTCGGTGCGGCGCCGCAGGAAGGCGTCTTCCGGCTCGATCCGCAGCGCCGCTTTTACGGGAATCTCGCTGATCCGCCATGAATAGCGATTGGCGAATCGCGGCAGCAGGGACGGCCAGCAGGTGACGGCGAAGATGCCGGAGAGCGCCAGCGGCAGCACTGGAATCCGTTGCAAGGCCAGCATCATGGCCAAGGCGAGGAACACGGCGGGGGTCATCAGGAAGCGCGTGCCGATGTTGGCCGGATACGGCAACAGGAATACCGCGGCGGCGATCAGCAGACGCCGGCCGAACGGGTCGCGCAACGCCAGCAGGCCGAGCGGCGCGCCCAGGAAGATCCAACCCAGGGAACCTCCGAGCTGGACACCCCGGACCGTCGCCTCCCACGGGATCTCCAGCTTGCTGGTCAACCCGTAAGTGGCCATCAGAAAGCGGTAGTCTTCCTCAAAGTGAATGCTCACGTACGGATTGGGGAAGTAGCGGTTGAGAAGCGGCGAAAACGGATTGCCGACCACGATCCAGTTCTTCACCACCCAGGGCGTGATCAGCAGGGCGGCGGCCAGCGCCACCGGAAGCAAGGGGCGAAGACGCCGTGTTTTCCAGAAGACGAAGCCCATCGCGAACGGCACGGCGAGAAACGCGGTGTACTTCAGCGCGTAAGCGAAGCCCGCGAGCAGACCCAGCAGGATCAGCAGTCCGCGAGTGTGGGGCTGCCGCTCCCAGATCTGCAGGAGCGCGAAGAGCGCGAACACCACGGCGGCGATCGCGGCGTCGTTGTAGGCGCTGACGCCGGTGACGCCGAAGACCGGGCTGGCGTAGACGATGAGGGCGGCCGCCGCGCCGGCAAGGGGATGCCCGGCGCGGCGGGCGGCGTTCCAGACCAGCCACGGGAGCGCGGCGAGGAAGGCGAAGTGAACCAGCGCGGCGGCCGACTGGCGTCCGATGGAATACGCCGGAACCCAGAGCATCTCCATTCCCTGGCTCAGGTTGGCGTAGATGCTGGTGCGGATGTTGTCGAAGGAATGCGCGCGCAGGTAGCGCCCGACCAGGCCCATGTGATAGGTGATGCCGTCGGGACCGATCTCCGGGGCCAGCGCGTTGAAGAAGTAACACGCGGTGAAGGCGGCGTACCCAGCCAGGAAGACGATCCGGGCGGGCAGCGGGGTGGCGGGCAGCGCCTCCGCGCTTCCCATGCCGCGGGTTCGGAGCCAGGCGGCCGCGCAGACGGCGATCCCCGCGGCCCACAAGAGGGGCGGGTGGCAGACGCCGGCCGCCAGCGTGGCGAACACAAACAGGCTTACCGGCGGGGCGCCGGCGATCAGGGCGATGGGCAGTGTTTCGCTTCGCGCCAGCTTGATACGCAGCGTTTGCAGCAGCAGCCGTCCCGCCGCCATGCACGCGGCAACGGTGAACATCGCGCCCGCCAGCGCGAGGAACGCTTGCTGTCCCGGCATCAGGGCTGCAGCCCCAGGCGGCTCAGAATCACACCCAGTTCCGCGCCGTCTTTCTTCGAAACCCACGCCTTATCGAGTTCCAGGGAGACGACGGACTCCTCGCCCGGCGGCATCCAACCGGCGGGCACGGGTTTTTCGAAGACCTGCTGCCCGGGCTTTTCGTATCGCACCCGATCCACGGCCTTGCCGTTCACCAGGAAGGTGATGGTGACCGGTCCGGTATCCCGGAAAGTGACTTCGGAAAGGGCGAATTCGGCCACGAAGCGGAGGTTCTCGGGTTTCGAGACATAAACGCGGACGCCGGGGGTGCGCCCGGTCCAGCGCCAGGAGCCCTCGAGCGCGCCGATTCCGGAAACGAAGGACGCTTCCACGCCGGCCTCGGACATGGACAGCACGCGCGCGGCGCGGGGCGGCCTGGGCTGTTCGACAGGCTGCCTTTGCGCGGGCGGCGCATACGGCTCCGGCATGCGCTGGCATCCCGCGATCGCCGCCAGAATCAGGGTAGGAAGAAGCCGCCGCAGCATCCGAACGCTGAGTATACCAACGCGCCGCCGCGGTGTTTTTCCGGCGGGATCTCAGGAGGAAGTCCAAACGTACGGGCACCTTTAGGCTATGGCCGGAAACGGGGAGAGGCGTTATTCTACCCGTGCTGGTGGAGTTAGCGGTACAGGCCTTGGACGGGGCGGTCGGGGCGGAATCGGCCGCCGCCGAGGGTTTCACCTGAGTCCGTCATAAGGTGTGCACTGGTGCCCTTTCTCAGGGCTTTTCCCGCTTTCCCGTGTAACCAACGCTCTATTGATGGCCGAAGCCCGAACCTTTAGGGTGGAAAACGGAGGTATTGGGCATGCGAAAGGTCCTACTCTTCGGCGCGATCAGTCTGGGCGCGGCGGCTGTCTCGGCACAAGTGCCGCAGATGGTGACCGTAGAACCGAAGACTGCCAAGCCCGGCACAGTGTTATCGGTGACGGGAGTTCATCTGGGACCGGAGCTTGTGGAAGAAGTCTACCTGACGGATCACAAGTTCGATCTGAAGGTGAAGGTTCTGGAGCAAAAAGACAAGACTCTGGTAATCCGGGTTCCTCCGTTCGTTAAACCGGGGCGGATGCAGTTGATGGTCCTGATGGGCGGCAAGCAACCCAAGCTGCTGGAACAGCCGCTGTACGTACTGGTGGAGAGCAAGGAAGAAGAGGTGGGAGCGCTGAAGCAGGACTGAGGCCTTGCATCCTTTGGCCGCTGGGCGTATTCTCGTATCTCTGGAAAGGGGTGCAAGATGCGTTCCTTTAGACTCCTGCTGGTGGCCGCTCTTGTGGCGGCGGGCTTCGCGATGGCCGAAACATCGCGGGTGTCCGGTGTAGAACCGGCGAGCGCGAAAGCCGGGGAAGTGGTGAAGGCCTCGGGCGAGGGGCTCGCCAACACGCTGGTGACCGCGGTGTTCCTCACCGACGGCAGCAAGGACCTGAAAGTGGAAGTGGTGGAGCAGACGGCGAGCGCCCTGAGATTCAAGATTCCGGGCGCGGTAAAGGCCGGGCGGTGGGCCGTGATGATTCAAACCAAGGACGGCATGCTGCTGGAGCAGCCGGTGAAGGTCACCATCGAGTAACGTCCATTATGAGCCCGGGGCCGCCGGTTCCGCGCGGAAACTGACGAGCGATCGAGAGGTCCCACGATGCCCGTCATCCACTCCGTGCGCGCCGGCGAATGCCTGGCGAGCCTGGCCGCCGAACACGGCTTTCCGGACTGGCAAGCCATCTATTTCCACCCGGGGAACGCGGATCTGCGCCGCCGGCGTCCCAATCCGCACATTCTAAATCCGGGCGACGAAATCCTCATTCCGGATCGCGAGGCCGGAGAGACATCCTGCGCGTCGGAACGACGGCACCAGTTCGTGCTCCGCGAGCCGCCCGTCGAGTTGCGCCTGCGCCTGGAGGACTTCGAGGGTCGGACGCTGGCGCGGCGCGAATACGAGTTGGAAATCGGACATCGCCGGTATCGCGGAGTCACGGACTCCAACGGGCAGTTGGAGGAGCAGATCCCGGCGCGAGCGACCGGCGGGCTGCTGAAGGTTCACGCGTCCCGGGATGGCGAAGCCCTGCTGTTCTTTCCCCTGGCGTTGGGGCACCTGGATCCGGAGACGGAGATGGCGGGCGTGCAGGCTCGCCTGCAGAATCTGGGCTTCCCGTGCGGCGTTTCGGGAAGCTGGGATGAGGCGACGCGCAAGGCGCTGCGGCTGTTCCAGCGCAAACACGGACTACCCGAAACGGGCGAGGCGGACGAAGCTACGCGACAGCGCCTCGCCGGCGTTCACGACCGGAGGTAAGCGTGAGCCGGCATCGAGTTCATCGTTCCACGCCGCAACATCCGAACCGGGCCACGCTGGTGGCGCCGCCGCCGGTGCGCCTGATCTTCCAGAAGTACCCAGGCGTGGCGGGCGGCGACGCCGTACGCGCCATCGGCAACGTTCCCTTCCGCGCGACGTACGGCGGGGGGCGTCCGGAGAGCCAGGGCCACACCAATGCGGACGGCAGCATCGAGATTCACGCCGCGCCGGACGGATCGACGCGGCTGATGATGTTCGACACCGAATACCAGGTGCTTCCCGAGGGCGCCTTGAGCCCCGCGCCGCCGGAGGGCGCGCTGGGCCGGGTGCGGGGCCTCGGCTACGGGGATCTCATGGATTCCGCCAGCGGCCAAGTGTGCGCGTTCGAGGACGATGAGGCGCGCATGCCCTTCGGCCGTATCGAGCACGACGCGGATGAAGAAGTGCGGGCGGCACTGCGAGCCCGCTACGGAGAATAGGCGTGAAGATCTTATCCGTTCCGAGCCACGGGCGAGTGAACACGCGCCGCATCCTGCTGGTAGACTTTGCGCCGCTGACGGCCCATGGGAGCGTCCCGCGCGCCGACCAGCCGCCGCTGGACAAGCGCGGGTACGCCTTCTGGCAGGGCGGCCCGATCCTTACCATGACGCAGGGGGCGGAGGTGCGGGTGCTCCTGCAGCGCATGAACATTGACGAAACGGCGCCGCTGACGCTGGCGGTCTCGGGCTCGCTTGAGCCGGAAGGTCTGGCGCAGCGGCCCTCGGGCGTGTGGACGGTTCCAGACGGCGACAGCATCGAACTTCGCCTTCGCGCTCCGCTGGCGCCTCGGCCCGAGCAGGTGCTGAATGTGGGAAGCGGGCGGCTGCGGGACGTAGCACCGGATCCGCTGGCCTACCAATACTCGCGCGTATCGGTACGCTGGCGCGACTTTGTAATCAAGACGCTGGATGTGTTCGCCTTTGAGCCGATCCGGCTGCGCATCGTGCCGCGGCTCGTCTTCGTTTCGGGGTTCGGAACCCATCCTTCGATGCCGTTCGGGCAAGTTGTGACGGCGGAGGCGCTGCGCGTGGTGAACGCGGTGTGGGCACAGGCCGGAATCCAGTTCACGATGGATCCGTTGTCGGAGATCCGGCTGCAACGAAGCGGCCGGGTGTCGGGCCAGTTTTCGTATGGCGCGGATTGCCGGGACATGTTCCAGCAAGGGATCACCGCCGGGGCGATCAACGTATACCTGGTGGATCACGACGAAACGTTCGACGCGGCTCACGCCGCGTATACGCATCGGGTGGGAGACACGGCGAGCCCGCAACCGTCGATCATTGTGCCGAACCGGGCGAACTCGACGGCGGGGACGTCACTGTGGACGCAGTTCGACGCGCGGCTCGCGGGCGGCGGCAGGGTCAGCCGGACCGCGGAGCAGCACTTCGGACAAACGCTGGCGCACGAGATCGGCCACTATCTGGGGTTGTACCATCCCTACGATCCCGCGCCGCGCCGGGTCAGCCCTGCGGCCGAGCAACTGCTGATGCACAACACCACGGCGTCGGGGTCACTGATTCCGATCTGCTCGCGGGGGCACGGGCCGCTGGTCGACAACGGAGTCGCGGAAGCGCGACTGGTCGCCTCCCGGCTGCACCGGGCGATGTCCGCGGCGGATCTGAACAATGAGGCGGCGGTGGGGCGTTTCCGGACAGCGGTCCGGGATCTGGCGCGGCGGCCCTGACGCGCTTCTACTACGATAAAGACAGCCATGCGTGCAGCCTGCCTTTCCTTCGCCGCGTGCTTTCTCCTGTCCGCCGCAGTGCCCGACGCCGCCTTCTGGAAGATCTGGGGAGACGGCTACGCGGAGCTGTCTTCCTACGATCTGGTAAAGACGCACTACGGGACGCCCCGCGCGGGTACCGCGGTGGCGATTTTTGTCACCGAGACGTTTTCCAACTCACTACGCGTGAAGGCCGATCCGGGCAAGCATTCGAAACAGGATGAATTCCCCGTGATCAAGCTGAACCTGATCAAGGATTTTCGCACCGGAGTCTACGACTACAATGACCAGACGTCCAGTTTCCTGGCCTTGGCGGCGGTGAACGGGCGGCCGGCGGGCTCGCTGACCAAGGTCTCCTATTCCAGCCAGGAATGGTGCGGCAACATCTTCCATCAATTGCTCTTCGATCCCACCTCGATCCGCTTCTGGCGCTTCAGCTATTTCGACGGGGAAGGCGACCAGAGCGGCACGCTGCCCTACCCCGATCCGGGGGTTGCGGAGGACGCGTTGTGGTTCTGGGCTCGGGGGATGGCGGAGCCGAGGCTGGCTCCAGGCGCGACGGTTCGCGCGCCGCTTTTGGGATCGCTGCAGCGGGTCCGGGACCGGCGCCAGCCGGCCGCATGGTCGCCCGCGACATTCACCCGTTCCGCGGTTTCCCGGAACATCACCGTGCCGGCGGGCAACTTTGAGGTAGAGACGTTCACGGTGGAGGCGGGTGGATTGAAGCGGACATTCCTGGTGGAGCGAGGCCCTCCGTTCCGGATGGTGCAATGGGAGACTTCGGATGGCGAGAAAGGGCAACTGCTGGCCAGCACCCGGATGAAATACTGGGAATTCAACGGACCGGGCGGGGAAAGCGCGCTGAAGCAGTTGAAACTGAACGTCCGCCCCCCGCGGACGATGTAGACCCTACCGGTAGAGCTATATCTTGGGGTTGATCTTCTCTCTTTGTTCGCCTATTCTAAAGGCAAAGAAAAGGAGAACGGATTCGTGTCCATGCCCAAGGGTCTCCATATTGGCGTCGCGGGTTGGTCCTACCCGCACTGGGAAGGTCTGGTGTACGAGCGCGGCCAAGGCAAGGGAACGCACGCGCTGGAGCAGATCTCGCGAATGGTAGATGTTGTGGAGGTGAACACCTCGTTTTACCAGCCGTTGAAGGCCGAGGTCACCCGGCTGTGGATGCGAAAAGTGGAAGCGAACCCCGCCTTTCGCTTCACGGCGAAGATGCACCAGCAATTCACGCATCAGCGGCGGCTGGAACCCGGCGACATCGCGGTGTTCAAGCAGGGCCTGCTGCCGATGTTAAAGGCGCGAAGCCTGGGTGCGGTGTTGATGCAGTTTCCGTGGTCGTTTCGATTCACGAAAGAGAATCGCGAGTTTTTTATCGAGTTGCGGCGGGCGTTCCATGAGTTTCCGCTGGTAGCGGAGATGCGTCACGATAGCTGGATTTCGGAGGAAGCGATCGGGACGTTTCTCGACTATCACGTGGGGTTCTGCAATATGGATCAGCCCGCCTGGACACGGGCGACGCCGCCCACGTCGTATCTGACATCGCGGATTGGCTACGTGCGGCTTCACGGCCGGAACCCGCTCAACTCCCTCGGGAACTTCGAGCCGGGAGCCGCACGCGGGCGGCAGCATGACTACCTGTATCCGCTCGAAGAGCTGGCTGCGTGGAAGCAGCGGATTGACCGGGTACATCGCTTCGCGGACGCGACCTTCGTGATCTTCAACAATGACGCGGCGGCGAAGTCCGTGGTAAACGCCCTGGAGCTGGAGGGGCTGTTCGGGCGTCCTCACTGCCAGGCGCCGGGGGAGTTGATCCGGCGGTATCCGGCGGCTCTGGCGGGATGCTCGCGGAAGGGGTCGTATCAGCCGTCGCTGTTCGAGGCGGCATAGCCGCTATCCAGTGGCGGGATCGAATCAGCGCGCCGCGGCGACCCGTTCGGTACGAGGCAGGCGGATGCTGAGGGTCTTTTCGATTTCCCGCACCTTACCGCGTTCGGAACGCGAGCCGAAGGTGCTGGCGGTGCCTTTCGCGCCCGCTCGGGCCGTGCGGCCGACGCGATGGACGAAGTCCTCGGCCACCTGGGGCAGATCGTAGTTCACCACGTGGGCGATGCCGTCCACGTGAATGCCGCGGGAGGCGACATCGGTGGCCACCAGGATGCGGAACTCACCGTGCTGGAAGCTTTTCAGCGCGGCGTTGCGCTGGCCCTGGGTGCGATCGCCATGGATGCGGCCGGCGTTGTAACCCGCGCGGTTCAGGTGCTTGGCCAGCCGTTCGGTGCCGTGCTTGGTGCGGGCGAACACGAGCGTGGATCCCGGCTCCTGCTTCAGCAGCGTCTCCAGCAAGGCCATTTTCTCGTTGGGCTCGACTTCGTAGAAACGAAGATCCACGTTCTCAGCGACCTTGGTCACCGGGCCCATCTCGATGCGAACCGGGTCGGTGAGGTACTTCTGGATCAGCGGGCGAACGGAGTTCTCCAGGGTGGCGGAGAACAGCAGTGTCTGGCGGATGATGGGCGTTTCGCCCAGAATGCGCCGGATGGTGGGCAGGAAGCCCATGTCCAGCATGCGGTCGGATTCGTCTAGAACCACGATTTCGGCCGTACCCAGGCGGGCCAGCTTGCGATCCATGAAGTCCACCAGGCGGCCGGGAGTCGCAATCACGACGCTGGCGCCCTTGCGCAGGGCATGCAACTGGATCTTTTCGGGGACGCCGCCCACCACCACCGCCGCGCGCAGTCCGCTGCCGGGAGCGATCTTCTGGAAGGTCTCGTGGATCTGCATGGCGAGTTCGCGGGTGGGGCTGAGGACCACGGCGCGGATGCCCGGCTTCGGCTCCCGCATTAACCGCTCGATCAATGGGACCAAGAACGCGAGGGTCTTGCCCGTGCCGGTTTGCGCCGTCGCGATCAGGTCGCGGCCGCTGAGGGCGGGGGTAATCGCCTGAGCCTGGATGGGGGTGGTCTCGACAAAGCCGTTTGCGGCCAGATTCGTCTTCAAGACAGACGAAAGTTCAAATTCGGAAAACAGTTTCATTCAGTATTATGAGGAAGAGAGGAATCGAGGAACTGGCCGGTTATAGGCAGGCGAAGGCTAACTTCCAGACTTCAGTGTAGCACGGATCACCACGTGTCTGGCGTGGTATCTTAAAGGAGTCCTGCACCATCCGGAACAGATTCTCCCAGTCTAGCCCGCGAGTGCCCGATTTTTCCGGCAAAGGAACTAACTTGGACTACGTTTTCACGGGTTTCCGGCAAGAAAAAGATGTTCGCGTGTATGCCTTCGAATGTGTCCAGGCGGATCGGTCCCGCTCGCGGGTGAGCGTGGGGGCCGATATGCAACTCCTCCGGAAGTACAAGATCGCGGTGCAGGAATTGCCGCTGCTGTGCCGCCGGTTTCTGGAAGAGCGGGCCGCGGAAGCCTCCGAGGCGGCAATCGTTTTCTCCGAGGAGCAGATGCAGGCCTACGTGAACCGCCGGTCCGCCGCCCTGGCGGAAGCGGCCTTGAAGCGAAAGCCATACCGAAAGCCCTCCGGAGCGGCCATTGGGCAGGCCTGGCGGGGTCCAGCGCGCTAAGTGTGTCGATTCGCACTGGCGAATCTTGCCCCCGGTCTGATAAGCCGCTATAGTCTCAGCAAGCGCTGACGTGTTGCGGGCCGCGGGCATGACGATCTCCCCAAGCACCGGACGAGCGGGCGACCCGGAGTACGGTAACGGTCCGGCTGGATTCGGAGTCTGGGAAATCGACACCGCCACCGGTCAGGCCTCCAGTTGCAGCGCGGCTTCCCCATTGTTCGGCTTCACGGCGCTGCCGCATGCGGGACCGTTGGACCTGTGGCTGGACTGTCTGGAGCCCGCCGATTGCGAACAGCTTCGGCAAGCGATCTCCGCCGCTACGCCGGCCAATCCCCAGATTCACTTGAAGGTCCGGCTTCGCGCGGGCCGCGCGCTGCGCATCAGCGGGCCGGTTGCGTTTCGCGATCCGCATCCGCCGCGCGCGGTACTCGCGGTGGCGGCGCTGGAAGGAGCGGACGCGCGGCGGGCGGTGGAACAGGCGATTCGCGATCGCGAATCGCGGTACCGTTACGTGCTGCGCGCCACGCGCGAGATCATCTGGGATTGGGACGTGGCGGCCCACCGCATCGAATGGAGCCCGGAGGCGGTTACCTTGTTCGGCGACGAGGCAGCCGAGGTGACTGACGACCACTGGATGCTGGAGCGAATTCATCCGGAGGATCTTCCTCGCGTGATCCGGATTCCGAGGGATAAGATCGCCAGCGCGGAGACCTGGGCAGCGGAGTATCGAGTGCGGACCGCCTCCGGCGATTACGCCGAGGTGCTGGACCGCTCCTTTATCGTTCGCGACGAGAACGGACGCGCCATCCGCGTGATCGGGGCGATCCAGGACGTGACGGCGCAGAACCGGACGCTGCGCCGCCTGCGGGAGAGCGAGGAGCGGCTCGCGCTGGCGCAGCGGGCGGCCAACGTGGGGGTCTTCGATTGGGACCTGAGGGCGGGAACAGCCCACTGGAACGCGGAGATGGAGGGCATCTACGGGCTGCTTCCCGGCTCGTTTGACGGCAATCCCGACGCCTGGAAGAGATTTGTGCATCCGGAAGATCTGCCCGCCACGGAGGCTTTAGTGCGCGCCTGGCTGGAGTCCGGCGCGGAGGAGAGATCCTACCGGTACCGCTTCTATCGCCAGGGCCAGATTCGCTGGATCGAGGCTCGCGGCCGGGTGTACCGCGACGGCGACGGACGCGCGGTGCGTCTGACGGGGATCAACATCGACATTACGGATCGCATGCGCGCGGAGGAGGCGCTCCGGGAATCCGAGGAGCGGTTTCGCGCCGCCGTGGAGAGCTTTCCGCATGGATTCGTTCTCTATGATTCCGATCGCCGCTTCGTCTACCTGAACCGCTGGGCGCAGGAGACCATCGGCAGGACGCCGGCGGAGGTTGCCGGCAAGCGCGATGAAGATATCCATCCCGAGGCGCTGACCAGCGCTTATGTGCCGTTCCTCAAGCGAGCCATCGAGACCCGGACGACTCAAACTTTCGAATGGACGCTGCCGCGCGAGTTTCGAGGCCTGACGCTGATTGTGACCTACGTGCCTCACGTCGACGCGTCGGGAGCGGTGGCGCAGGTGCTGGCGATCACCTACGACATCACCGAGCGGAAACGGGCGGAGGAGGCCCTGCGGGAAAGCGAACTGCGGCTGCGGGCAGCCAACCAGGACTTGGAGCAGTTCGCTTTTTCGGTGAGCCACGACCTGCGCGAACCGCTCCGCACGATCAGCATCTACAGCGAGCTGCTACGCGCCAGCCTGCCGCGGGAGCTTTCGTCCGAAGCGGCCATGTTCCTGAGCACCATCGAAACCAACTCGATCCGCATGGCGGAGCTGGTGCGCGACCTCCTGGCCTATACCAGGGCTTCGGACGAGCCGCTGTTTCCGGAGGAGCAGACCTCCTGCGCCGACGCGCTGGGTCGCGCTCGCGACGCGCTGGGAAGCGGCCTGCTGGAAGCGGGAGGCACGATCGAGGCGGGCGGGCTGCCGTGGGTGCGGATGCGCGCCAGTCACATGGATCAACTGCTGCAGAACCTGATCGGGAACGCGATCAAGTACCGCCGGGAGCCGGCGCCACCGCGAATCCGCGTCAGCGCGGCACGCCAGGGGCGGGCGTGGCGGATCGAGGTGAGCGACAACGGCATCGGCATCGATCCCGCCCACCGGGAGCAGATTTTCGGGCTGTTTAAGCGTCTTCACCCGCGCGACCGCTTCGGCGGGACCGGCATCGGGCTGGCCTTGTGCAAGAAGATCGTGGAGCGCTACGGTGGAGAGATCTGGGCCGAGGAGGCGGACGGCGGCGGTTCGCGATTCTGCTTCACCATCCCGGACTGAGCTTCGTTCATGCCGCTGCCCGAACTGAGGACGGATCGCCTGATTCTGATCCCCGTGCGCGCCGGAGACACGGACCGGTTGCGCGAACTGTGGTCGAACGCGGACGTCCGGCGCTATCTCTTCGACGACGTGATCTGCACCTTGGAGCGCGCGCGAGAGATTGTCGGCGATTCGCTCCAGAACGAGTCGCGGCACCATCTGGGACTGTGGTGCGTCCACGCCGCCGGGACAGGAGCGCTGGCGGGGTTCGCCGGGTTTTTTTATTCGGATTGCTGGGAAGTTCTCTACGGCTTGCTGCCGGAGTATTGGGGACAAGGGCTGGCGACCGAAGCCGCCGCGGCGGTGATCGCATACGCGTTCGACAACCGGCTGCTGGATTCAGTAACGGCGCGCGCCGACGCCCCCAACGGCAAGTCGTTCGGCGTGATGGAGCGGTTGGGGATGGCGCGCGTGGAAGACTCGGGCAGCCTGATCTGCTATCGCCTGGACCGCCGGCCGTAGCGACCTTTTCCAGGATTCCGCATCTATACAAGGCAGTCCGGCAATTATGGGCAACCCGTTCGCTATTCTCAACAAACCGCAAGTGAAGGATCCGGTGTGCGGCATGATGGTGGATGCGGCTAAGAGCGCCGCGTCCTACGAGTACTCCGGCGCCGCGTACTTCTTCTGCAGTCTGGGTTGTTTTGCACGCTTCCGCGCCACTCCGGAGAAGTATCTGCACCCGGAAACGTGGCGCGAGCCCGAGGCGCAGGCCTCGCGGTATACGTGTCCGATGGACCCCGAGGTCATCTCAGACCGTCCGGGCGCGTGCCCGAAGTGCGGGATGGCGCTGGAGCCAATGGGAGCGGCTGTGGCGGCGGAGGAAAAGAACGTGGAACTGGAAGACATGACGCGCCGCTTCCGGGTGGCCGCGGTGCTTACCGTCCCGCTGCTGCTCCTGGCGATGGGGCCGATGCTGGGCTGGCTCGCGCACGCTCCGGGGTGGAAGCCATGGGCGGAGATGGCGCTGGCGGCGCCGGTGGTGCTGTGGTGTGGGTGGCCGTTCTTCGAGCGAGGCTGGCACTCGGTGGTGAACCGGAGCCCGAACATGTTCACGCTGATCGCCATCGGGACCGGGGTCGCGTTCGGGTTCAGCATCTTCGCGGTCCTCTTCCCCGGCGTGCTTCCCGCCGAGTTCCGCGGCGGCCATGGCGAAGTGCCGGTATACTTCGAGGCCGCGGCGGTGATCGTGACGCTGGTGCTGCTGGGACAGGTGCTGGAAATCCGCGCGCGGGCACAGACTTCGAGCGCGATGAAGGCGCTGCTGTCGTTCGCTCCAAAGAAGGCTCGCCTGGTGGTTCAGGCCCGCGAGCAGGATATCGATGTCGAACTGGTTCGCGCGGGCGACACGTTGCGCGTGCGTCCCGGCGAGAAAGTGCCGGTGGACGGCGCGGTGGTGGAGGGCAGTTCCGCCATCGACGAGTCCATGATCACGGGCGAGTCGCTTCCGGTGGAAAAGACAGGCGGCGATCGGGTTACCGGGGGCACGCTGAACGGCCAGGGATCGTTTCTGATGACCGCGCAGCGGGTGGGCGGAGACACGCTGCTGGCGCAAATCGTGAAACTGGTGGCGGAAGCCCAACGCACGCGCGCTCCGATCCAGCGGGTCGCCGATCGGGTATCGGCATGGTTCGTGCCGCTGGTGGTAGCGATCTCGGCCGTTACCTTTGCCGTTTGGGCCTTGTTCGGACCCGAACCGAAACTGGTGTACGCGCTGGTGAACGCGGTAGCGGTGCTGATCATCGCCTGCCCCTGCGCGCTGGGGCTGGCGACGCCGATGTCGATCATGGTGGGCGTGGGGCGCGGCGCTCGCGAGGGCATCCTGATCCGCAGCGCGGAAGCGCTGGAGGCGCTGGAAAAGGTGGACACGGTGGTTTTCGACAAGACCGGAACGCTGACCGAAGGCAGGCCGCGGGTGACGCGGGTGGCGGGCGATGAGAGCGTGCTGCGCTACGCGGCGGCGCTGGAGCGATCGAGCGAGCATCCGCTGGCCGCGGCGATTCTGGCGGCCGCCGACGAGCGGGGCATCGACGTTCCCCACGCGGAGCGATTCGAGTATCACACCGGACGGGGGCTTACCGGCATCGTGGAAGGCCGGCAGGTGGCCTTGGGCAATGCCACGCTACTGGAGCAGCTCGCGATTCCGCCCACCGAGTTCGCCGCCACCGCCGAGTCGATGCGCCACAAGGGCCAGACCTCCGTGTTCGTCGCGATCGATGGGCGTGTCGCCGGCGTGCTGAGCATCGCGGACACGGTGAAGAGTTCCACCAGGGAGGCTCTGGACATCCTGCGCCGGGAGAAGCTGAAGACCGTGATGCTCACCGGGGACACCCGCGAGACCGCCGAAGCGGTGGCGCGGTCCCTGGAGATCGCCGAGGTGCGCGCGGAAGTGTTGCCGCATCAGAAAGCGCAGATCATCCAGGCGTTCGAGGATACGGGGCGTAAAGTGGCGATGGCGGGCGACGGCGTCAACGACGCGCCCGCGCTGGCTCAGGCCCGGGCGGGGATCGCGATGGGCACAGGCACCGACGTCGCCATTCAGAGCGCGGGCATTACGCTGGTTCACGGCGACCTGCGCGGCGTGGCGCGCGCCATCCGGCTGAGCCGCGCCACGATGCGCAACATCCGCCAAAACCTGTTCTTCGCGTTCGTCTACAACGCGCTGGGCGTGCCGGTGGCCGCGGGGGTTCTGTATCCGGCATTCGGGCTTCTGCTGAGCCCGATGATCGCGGCCGCGGCGATGACGTTCAGTTCCGTTTCGGTGATCGCCAACGCGCTGCGGCTGCGCAAGGCCGAGCTTTAGTTTTTCTTGGCCGGCTCCGGCTTCGGGGCTTCCGCCTTGGGGGCGTCGGTGACACGGCGCCACCCGCCGCTCTGTTCCTCCATTCGGGGCCAGCCGCCAGATTGCGCCGCGCCCGGCGTGATGGGGCCGCGCGCCGCGCCGGGTTCGCTCACCGCGGGACGCCGCCGCGGCGAAGGGGCCGTCTCCTCGGGAGCGGGTTCGGAGGCCTTGGGCTGCTCCCCGGCCGGCGTGACGGTGGTTTCCTCCACCGCCTCCGTGGATGGCGCCGCGTCGGCCGGGGCGTTATAGCTGCGCCGGTAGCGGACCTCGGCGTCCGGCAACCGGCGCCGCGTGTGCGCGGCCAGTTGGATGGAGACACTGCGGGGCTCGCCCGCGCGGGCTCCCGCGGGGAGCTGGTAGTACAAGGCGTATCGCTGCCGGATGCGCGCCAGCGTGGTTTCGAAGGCGGAGGCGTCGCTGATGTTCATGCTGTCCCCGCCGGAGGCGATAGCGATCTCCGCCGTGCCCGCCGAACGGGTGCGGGAACCGCGCGGCCCCAGGATCACCGGGCCGTTGCCGCCCGGCCAGCGCCCTCCGCCGCCGGGAATGGGCAGCGGGATCTGCCATCCGCCGGGCCATTGCCCGCCCCGCGGACGCTGAAACCACGTGCGCGGCTGCATGAAGTTCGGCGCCAGGATCGCGCTCAGCACCGTATCGGCGCGCTCCAGCGCCCGGCCCACCTGGAAATCGTCACGATCGAATTCCGTCTGGTCATCGGTCAGGATGACAATCGCCCGCCGCGCCTCCTTGCGCGCGGACCGCTCCATGAACCGCGCGGCGTCGAGGAGCGCCCGGGTGATGTCCGTGCCGCCGTTGAAAGATTCCTGATTCAGCAGCCGCTCGAACTCGCGGTACACGTCCTGCCGGCCGGCGCGGAATGGCAGGCGGACGCGCGTGGCGCGGTCGAAGACCATGATCGCCACCCGGTCGTCCTGTCCCAACACCGCCATGGCCTCGCGGGACGCCGCGGCGATACTCTCCACGTGGGTACGCATGCTGCCGCTGACGTCCAGCAGAAGGAGCACGTCCACCGGCAGATCCTCGGTGACGAAGTTCCGGATCTCCTGGACCTTGCCATTGTCGCGGAGCAGGAAGTCCTCGCGCTGCAGGTGCAGAACCGGATCTCCATTACGGCGCAGGACTTGAGCGTCCACGCGGATCAGCGACACGTCGCTGCGGAAAACGATATCGGTTTCCTGGGGCGGTTCCGGAGCGGGGGGCTGCTGGGCGAAAGCCGCCGGGAGCAGCAGGACGAAGAAACAGCAAGCGCGCATATGAGTCCCCGATGTCAGGACGCCGGGGCCGAGCTTCCGGTTTCGGCCTTAATGGGGTGAGCCGGTTTTGGGGGAATGGCGCGGATAATAGCAAGATGTTGCCGATTATCGAAAGCAGGCCCGACGATCCCCGGTCGTGGCGGCGTTCCACCGCCCCCATGACCCTGATTCTGCACCACGTGATCCCTTTCCACCTGCTTCGCGACAGTTGGAACCTGGTGGCCCGGTGCGCGCATCAAGCGCAGGCGCCGGAGCCGCACCGGGCGGCGCGGCAGTTCCTGGCGCTGGTCGCCTCGCGGACGCTCGGCAATCTGAATCACTATCACGCGGGGGTCCGCGACGCGTCGCTCGATGTCGTGGAATGCCACCAGATCGAGCAGCGCGTGGTGTGGCCGCCCTGGAACATCGTGGAAGGCCCGCGCCAACGCTCCGACGATCCGGGCGAACAGGGATTGGACCGCTTCACCCATGGTCTGCGGCCTTATGAAGCCATTCGTATGCAGCGGGCTGAAACGCTGTTCCGCGTTTTGGATACGTTCGTGCGCTCCGGGCGAACGGATTTCGCGCAACTGGACTGGCTGGCAAGCGAGCTCAGCTTTCTGCGGCCGGACCTGGTCTGCGAGGAGCCGATCTACTATCGCGAGGAGATGTGGGAAGCCGACGGTCCGGCGGTGTGGCGCAAGCGGCGAAGCTAAGCGACCGGCTGGTCCGCGCGGGCGCGTCGAACGGCGGGAGACGCCACAAAACCGTTCCCCCAGGCGGAGAATCCGTGTAAACTGAAGCACATGAAAAGATTAGCCCTTCCGTTGTTCTTGGTGCTTGCCGTCCAGGCCGACAGCGACCCTCGCCTAACCGTCCACACCATCGTGCGCGAGGACATCTTCGCCGGCTACCTGCAGAAGGATATGGCTCGCTTCGAGAGGGGCGAAAAGATGCTGGACGAGCTTTTCAACGAACGCCCGAATCAGCGTCATCACGTGGTGGTGTGGCAGGCGAGTTCCACGCTGTACCGGGCGCTGCTGGCCTACCAGGAAGGCAAGGTGGCGGACGGCGATCGTTACTACGCGCTGGCGCAGGAGCGTTTTGAGGCCGCGTCCAAGCTCTCGCCCAATGACGGGGGCGTGCTCGCCGTATCCGCCGCCAGCCGCGCCCTGTTCGCCGATCGCCTGCCCGCCGACAAGCGCCAGGGCGAATGGAGCAAGGCTTATGACGCCTACCAGAAGATGGCGGCGCAGCAGTTGCCCATCGTGGACAAGCTCCCGTCGCACCTGCAAGGCGAACTGCTTGCCGGGCTGACCATGGCGGCGCAGCGCACCGGACGCCAGGAGGAGTACGAGAAGCACCTGGACAAGATGATTTCGGTGCTCAAGGACTCGCCCTACCTGCCCATGGCCAAGACCTGGAAAGAGCGTCCGGAGCTGGTCGCCAAGACCAACCTGCTGTGCAAGAACTGCCACGACGAAGGGCGGCTTGAGCCCACGAAGGCGCGGCTGGCCGCGGCCAAGTAGCGGGGAACGATGCGGGGGAGCCGTGCTAGCATTGCTGGAGAACCCTGTCGATGCCTAGCCCGGTTCTTCCCACCCCTGAAATCGAGACCGGCAACGAAGAGGAGCTCACGCCTCTTTACAACGTCGTTCTTCTGGATGACGACGACCACACCTACGACTACGTCATCGAGATGCTGCAGAACCTGTTCCTGAAAACCACGGCGGAGGCTTACCACCATGCGGTGGAGGTCGACACCACCGGCCGGACCATTGTGATGACCTGCGACTACGCGGCAGCATCCTTCGCGCGCGATCAGATCCACGGATACGGCGCGGACTGGCGGATGCCGAAATCGAAGGGCTCCATGACCGCCATCCTCGAACCCGCCGGACCGTCCGCATGAGAACCGCGCTGGTGACGGGCGGCAGCCGCGGGTTGGGGCGCGCGATCGCGCTCCGACTCGCCGCCGATGGGGTCGCGGTGGCAATCAACTATGTAAGCGACGGTGTTGCCGGCCAGTCCGCCGTGCAGGAGATCAGCAGTTCCGGCGGCAGGGCCATCGCGGTGCAAGGCGATGTCGCGGACCCCGAGCAGGTGAACCGCATGGTCCCGGAAGCGGCGGACCGCCTGGGCGGGCTCGACATCCTGGTGAACAATGCCGGCATCCTGCTGCGCGGAGATCTGGAGAACTTCCAGCAGTCCGATTACGACCGCATGCGCCGCGTGAACGTGGACGGGCTGGTTGCGGTCACGCGCGCCGCGCTGCCATATCTCACGCGCAGCCCCGCGGGACGGGTGGTCAACATCTCGTCGGTTGCCGCGCACGGCACCACGATGTCCGGCACGACGTTCTACGCGGCCACCAAGGCGGAAGTCCTGCTGCTGACCAAGCGCTTTGCCCTGGAACTGGGGCAGTACGGGATTACGGTGAATGCAATCGCGCCAGGCTTTTTCGTGACCGACCTGGTAGCGCAAGGGCGGTCGCCCGAGGAGTTGGCGCGCATGGTGGAAGCGATTCAGGCGCGCTGCATCCTCCAGCGACCGGGCCGGGTGGAGGACATCGCCAACGCGGCCGCATTCCTCGCATCCGAGGACTCGGGTTTCATCACCGCGCAGACGCTGACCGTGGACGGCGGACGCAAGGAATACATCAGCCACGCCGGATAAGCAAAAGCCGCGCCCGGTGAAGGGTGCGGCTTTGCAATGCACTGCGTGCGAGTGAGATGTTAGCGAGCTGCCCGAGCAGCCACACGAGCCGCCTTGGGCACGAACAGTTTCTGCAGCATCTCCTCGGGGATCGTCAGTTTCATGCGCGTGATGTTCTGATCCTGCGTCACCAGGAAGTTCTGCAGCAACTGCGCCGCCTGGCCCGAGGAATCCTTCTGCAGGGCCATGGAGCCGAAGAAACGAAGGACGTCCGCCAGCGCCTGGGCATCGCGATCGGTCTTGGCAACCGCCTCGCCGTTCAGTTCGATGGCGGCCTTCAGGAACTTCACGCCGCCTCGCGCTTCCACCACTGCCTGGAACAGGTTGGCGTTCTGCAGTTGCGTGCTCGATGTGTGGCCCGCGAAGAAATCGCTCAGCGGGGCCAGCGTTACGAACCAGGCATCGTGATTCAGTGAAGCGGCGGTGGCTTTGGCCGCCAGGCCGGAGTCCAGTTTCGCGCCGGCCAGCTTGCGGTCGATCGCCGCGTTGACCTGCGCCGCCTGGCCCATCAGCGCCGTTTGCGAGTCGAGGAAGGCGATCGCCGCCTGCTCGCTGCCGGAACCGCCGGTGGCAACCTCGATTCCCCTGTGGTTGGTGATAACGCCGCCATGCGCGCGAATGGTGTTCATGATCCGCGCCGGATTGAAGATCCCCTTGCCGATCACCAGGACGCCCTTATTGTCCTGGCCCGAAGTGGCGGCGACAATTTCGCTCAGGTCGCGGCGCGGGTCGAACCCGGTTTCGCTGACAAACCTGGTAAAGGCATCGTTCACCTGGATCTGGCCCAGGACGTATTGTCCAAAGCTGGAAGCCTTGCTCTGGTCCACCATCACGCCGCTGACTACGCGGGCGTCCGGCTGAATCATGTTCAGCAGCGTGGCGTCCACGGCGAACGCGCTCACCGCCGCCAGGGTGACGCCGGCCATCAGGTTGCGAATCATCTTCATTGTTTTCCTCACTCCCCTTCTTACGGCTCCTGGGCCGCTCGGGTTTCTGTTTCTGCCTGGAAGACGCCGGGCGCGGGAATTTATTACACCGGCACCTGATCGGAGATCTGAATTCCATAACCTTCCAGCCCGGCCACTTTACGGGGCCGGTTGGTCAGCAGGCGGATGTCCGTAAGCCCAAGATCGCGAAGGATTTGCGCGCCAATTCCAACCTCGTGAAGCGGCCGGGTGGTCCCTTCGGGAGAATACCGGCAGGCGCCAGGCCCGGTTTGGTGCAAATAGACCAGCACGCCCGCGCCCTCCGCCGCAATCTTGCGCATCGACCCGCGGATCAAATGTCCGCATTCGCAGCTTGTGGACCCGAACACATCGCCGAGGACGCAATGCGAGTGCATCCGCACCAGAACGCTCCCCCGCTCCGCGATGTCGCCGTACACCAGCGCCAGGTGGCGCTCGGGCTCCACCGTCGTCGAATAGGTGAGGGTGCGAAACGCGCCGAACTCCGTCTCCACGCATCCCTCCCCAACGCGGTGCACGAAACGCTCATGCCGCAGGCGGTAGCGGATCAGGTCCGCCACCGAGATCATTTTCATGTCGTGGGCGCGGCAGAATTCCTGAAGCTGCGGGACCCGCGCCATGGTCCCATCCTCGTTCATGATTTCGCAGATCACGCCGGACGGGTTCAATCCCGCCATGCGCGCCAGGTCCACCGAGGCTTCCGTCTGACCCGGGCGGACCAGGACGCCACCTTCCCGCGCCCGGAGGGGGAACACGTGACCCGGACGCGCCAAGTCTTCCGGCTTGGACGCCGGATGGATGGCGACCTGAATCGTGAGCGCGCGATCCGCGGCCGAGATCCCCGTGCTGACTCCTTCGGCGGCGTCGATGGCCTCGCAGAACGCAGTAGAGAAACGCGACGTGTTCCGGCGGGACATCAGCGGCAACCCCAGGCGGTCGCAGCAATCCGGCGTGAGAGCGAGGCAGATCAGACCACGCCCGTGCTTGGCCATGAAGTTGATCACTTCGGGAGTGACAAATTGCGCGGCGATCGTGAGATCGCCTTCGTTCTCGCGGTCTTCATCATCCACCACCACGAGCATGCGGCCAAGGCGCAGGTCTTCCAAGGCCTCGGGAATGGGAGCAAACGGCATAAGGGATGTGATTTCAGGATAGCAGGGCGGTGGCGGGCGGCTTCGATTCAGGCTGGCAGCGCGGGCAATAGTCCCCGCGGCCGCAGACCGCCAACGGAAAATTCCCGGCTTTCCGAAAGCATTCCGGGGCGCGCCGGGGGCGGTACCATTCGCGCGCACATCCCGTCGCAGCCGGCGGCAAACGGCTTCCACTTCGGCGAGTCCGGGCATCGAACGCTTTCGGATGCCCGCAATGGCCGCGGATCCGAAATCACAGGTATGGGCAGCGCAAGCTGCCCATGCGCGGCAGGTTCTCCGGCATCGGGATCAGAATCAGCGCAAGGATCAGAAACGCGAACGCTCCCAAAAGGAGACGCGAGGGTCCGATGCGGCTCACGTCATTCAAGGGCGGCGTTCCCCGCCCCGCGATGAAGAAAACGATAAACGCCCACATCAGCAACCCCGGCCAAACGAAGATCGCCAGCAACAGAAGTGAGAACATCGCGAGGCTGCTGATCACGCCGCCCACGCGCGTGCCGAACATCGCCCGTGCAATGTGCCCGCCGTCCAACTGCCCCACCGGGACCAGGTTCAACGCGGTCACCAACAGGCCCAGCCAGCCCGCGAAGGCCATGGGACTCAGGCGTAGACTGTCGCCCGGCTGGATCACGCCGCCGAGCGACCAGTCGATTACGAGCGACATCAGGATGGAGGACCGGCTCATGGCCGCGCCCAGCTCCGGCGTGATGGCGCTCACCGGGACGATCTCCGAGGTCTTCAGGCCGAAATACAGGGCCGGAATGGCGATCACCAGCCCCGCCAGCGGACCGGCCACGGCTACGTCAAACAGATTGCGCCGGTTCTCCGACGGCGATCGCATCTGAATGAAGGCGCCGAAGGTCCCCAGCGCAAACGGGACGGGAATGAAGTACGGCGGCGTCACCCGCATGCCGTGCCGCCGGGCCATGAAGTAATGGCCCATTTCATGGAATCCGAGGATCGCCAGCAGGGCTACCGAGTAAGGCAACCCCACGGCAAATGCCGCGGGATTCCGAAACAGATTCACCCCCTGATGAGCCGCGCCGGCGTAGGTGGTGGTGAGGAAAGTGAGACCGAACAACAGCCAATGCAGCCAGGGGCGTACGGGCTTCTCCAGGGCTGCTTCCTCCACGGGACGGGGCAGCAGGGCGATGGTCGTCAGTCCCCTGCCCTGATCCGTCATCAGGGGAATTACACCCGAGGGCAGCGATCGCCGCAGTTGATGAAACGCGGTTTCCGCCTGCGCCCGCAGCCGTCCCGTGTACAGGCGCACACCGGCCGGCGCCGCGGCAACCTGTTGGATCTCCAACACCTGCTCAACCGGAGCAGGCGGAGGCTCGGAGGGCGCCGCCGATGAGCCGCCGCCTACCGCCGATTCCCGCGGCGCGCCCACGGTGAACAGCAACAGCAGCATCAACAGCAGTCCAAAGGTCCAAAACCAGAACAGACCGGCATAGCTCCCGCTGGGCAGCAGGAACACGGCGGCCAGCGGCAACAAGAGAAGAACCACAATCAGAATTCGGGCAGCGTCCGTCAGGCTGGAAAAGACACGCATACTTCACGTAGACCGGACGCCGGGGAGAAACGTTCCAGTCTCAGGCGATTCCCGCGCCGGGCGCCTCGGGCGGACCTCCGAGCAGTCGCTCCCGCACCAGCGCTCCGAACGCGGTTGGACCAAGGGCGGCGTCCCGCAGATGCGGGAAGTCGCTCCAACTCCAGGCGGTCCATCCCAGCGAGAAGCGATCGAAGTAGCTCGCCAGCGACCGTCCCCAAGCCAGGTCGTATCGCGTGCCGCCCCATTCGGCGGCGAACACTGGCACGTCTTGTGTCAGGTGTCCGAACGCCTCGTCCCAGTCCCAGCCCTTGTTGCGATACACGTGGGTCGAGTAAACAACGTTGTAGCGGTCGAGCGCGAGCCCCCGCAGATCAAAGCCCCAGTTGATGCCGGAGACAAAGATCAGATTGCGCGCGCCGCGGCCCCGGATCGCGGCGATCAGCCGATCGGCCCACGGCTGCCAGTCGGCCATTGTCACCGTGCGATGCCCTGGCGGATAGAGGACGCCGTCCGGGCGCAGCAGCGGGTGCAGATCGTCGGGCAGCGGGTCGTGCGGCTCGTTGAACAGATCGAAGAGCACCGCCGGCTCCTCGCGATACCGCTCGGCGAGCAACTCCCACAGCGGGATGGTGAGAAGGTCGGGCAGCGGCGCGACGTAGTTGCGATTTCCGCCGTATGGCTCATCGGCCTGCAGCCATTGCAGATCGAGCAGCGTATAGGCGCCTTGCGACGCCGCCCACGCGATGACGCGGTCCAGGTCCTTGAGGTACGCCTCCGCGGAATGGCCTCGGCGCCCGCGGAGCGCCCAGTCCTGATTGAAGGGAATGCGCAGGATGTCGCAATTCCATTCGTTCACCAGGTGCGCGATTTCTTCCTCCGAGATCCCCGCCGCGGCGCAGAAGCCTTCCTCGAGCGGTTCCGAGTACTCCAGCCCGGAGCGGTTCACCCCGCGGAGCAGGACCGGTTGATCGAGCGCGGCGATGCGAATGCGGTTCCCTCGAGTGTTCAGCCAGGGCAGGTCGTGCGAAAGTCGGGGCATCTCACTTCCCCATGGCGTCCATCGCGTCCGAGATCTTTCCTTGCGAAGGGAAGTGAAGCGCAAAAGTGCCGAGCGAAATGAAGAAGAAGACCCAGGAGTACTGCCAGCCGGTCGCGAAGTGTGTCACCAGGCCCAGGATTGCCGGAGTCTCCGCGAACACGAATGCGATGACATACGCGGTGCGGAGCAGAGCGGGGTCCTTTCGCTCGACAGCGCGGCGCGTAAACACGGATCGGAGGAAGAAACTGATCGCCGCGGACCCGCCGGCCACGCCGAGCAACGGCGCCGCGAGCAGGGAGGGATCGGAGGCTTCGCCCGGCGGGACCAGCCTGCCAATCAGGTAATAAAGGAACACGGAACCGGCCATCGCCGCCCACAGGATGGTCAAGGCACGTACGAGTTGTGCAGCCCCCGCGCTTAGCATGACTCGCCCCCCTTCCGCCCACGCCTACCGTTATGGTCTATGTTCGTAACCGCCTCGAATCCAAATCAGTTGCCACCGCTGCCCGTGTAGGGAAGTTTACCGCAAAGGAAACAATTGAGATAACGAAGAACATCCAGTAATGCACCCATCCCGTAAGCAAGCAAACGCCGAAACCGGTTACGGCCGGGAGCTGGCTCAGCACGATCGCATAGATATAACCTTCGCGAAGCTTCGCGGGATCGTGCTGGTCGAGAGCGCGCTTGCGAAGCCAGAGGCGAATCCAGACCCCGAGGGCCGATGCGGCGGTCACCAGACACAGGAGAATCACGGCCGTGGTGGAGTTCTCCCTCTTATCATCGGGTCCGAACAGCAGCGCCAGGACGTACCAACAGGGGGTGGAATAGATGGTGACGCCCCAGACAATCTGGAGCCGCGCCCGCAGATTCAAGGTTGAGTCGCTCACTCCACCACCACCTTGCCATCCTTCACCAGAAACTCGCCGTAGTAATCGATGCTCGCGTCAGTCAGGAAGAACCAGCGCACGAAGCCGCCGCGCACGGCGCCACCCAGTTCTTCATTGTCGCCAAGCGAGATGCGAACCACGCCGTCGCCGTATCCGTAGTACGGCAGAACTTTCTCGCCCGGACGCGGCCGGAGCTTCGGATTCACACCGATGCCGATCTCGCGAAAGCGCAGCGCGGCAGGACCGCCCGCCTTCAGAAATTCGTCCAGGGCTTCCTTGCCTTCGCCGGCCGTGTAGCTTACCATGCGGCCCTGCTGGAACTCCATGCGGATGTTGCGCGCGATCTTGGCCCCCAGCCGGGCCTCCGGGATCACCAGCGTTCCCTGCACCACGTTCTCTTCCGGGGCGACGCGCACCACTCCGGCGGGCAGCTCTACGTCGCGATCCACGCGCACCTTCGCCGCCTTCATCCGCTCGACGGAAGCATCGCCATCCTGCTTGTTCACCGGACGGTTGTTGATGCGGAACATCAGGTTGGTGCCTGCCGGCGTCCGGATGCGGCCCGTTCCCTGCCGCAGCCCGGCGATAATCGCATCCTGCTTCTCAGACAGCGCCTTGTAATCGGTGTTCAACACCGCATCCTGATACAAGGCGTCATATCCGGCCGGATGCGCCGTCGGCAGCCCGTCCGGCAGGACGCTGCCGTCCTGCCAGTGGAAGTGAATCTGCCGCCGCGCTCCGCCCTTGTCCACCCATTCCTGCAGCGCTTTGCGCTCCTCCGGGGAAATCCATACGGAGCCCTCGCGCAAGGGCATCCACAGATATGCGGTCGCGGTTTCCAGCTCCTTGGCCAGCCGGCCTTCGTCCGGTTCGCCTTGCGAGCGATATTCGAGCCTCAGCGGCACGGCGCCGGCCGACTTCAACCTCTCCTCGATGTGTCCGGTGATCCAGGCAAAGTGGCCGGGGTCGCGGCGGACGATCACGCGCTCGCCCTTGGTGGGCTTCAGCGCGGAGACGATCTTGTCGGCCAGCTTCTCGTAATCCAGCTCCCCCGTCTTCGGGCCCGGCGCGGTGAAAACAAAGTAGTCGTAGACCGCGCGCGAAGCATGCGCGATCGCCTTCTCCGCCTGCTCCGTGGTTCGCGTCGAGTTGCGGACGAACACGGAAAGCGCCACATGACCCAGGTTGTCGGGCAGGGTCAGGATGCCGACATCGTTCGTGGTGCCGCCGATGGTCCCGGTCTTATGCGCGAGTGTCAGACCCGGGGGCAGCATGCCGCGAATGCGGCCATCGCCAGTCTTGCAGCGCCGCAGGATATCCAGCAGTAACTCCGCCGACCCGGGCTGGTGCAACTCCTTCTTGTGGATGCGCGCCAGCAGCGCCGACATCTGATCGGGCATCGCGGTGTCGCTGGGATCCTCGCGGAACCGCTCGGCAGCCGCCTTCCGCTGCTCCGGCGTGACCGCCGCGAAGGCGCCGCGGAAGTATTCCGGCGACCACGCCGACTCCGAGGTCAGCGGCGCGCCGATCCAGCCCGCGATCAGTTCCGCGGTGGAGCGGTCCACCCGGATGCCGTCATAGCCCAGGCTCTTCATCTTCCCGGTGACACCGCGAGCCCCGCCCGCCATCCGCAACAGTATGTCCGTGGCCGAATTATCGCTGATCAGCAGCATCAGCTCCAGCAGGTTGCGCACGCTCAACGCCACGCCCGGCTGCACGAACAGTTCGCTGAGCGTGCCCGAGCCGGGATGCAGGTCCGACGGGCGGATCTCGTACATCTGGTCGAGCTTCACCTCGCCGCGATCGATCTTGTCGAACAGCGCCACGGCGATGGGGATTTTAAACGTGCTCGCCATGGGGAAGCGCTCGCCGCCGCGGTAGGAAAACTGTTCTCCTGTTTCCAGGTGAATCGCCGTTATACCCAGAAGTCCGCCGGAGAGCGGCTCGATATTGCGGATCTCGCGTTCCAGGCGCGACAGGTCGCCCGCGAAACACAACGCCGCCGCGGCCAGCAAAAAGAACATTTTCATTTCTGATTCACCTTCCGGAATTCCTGATCGAGCATGGAAAGCGAGGCGGCGTCCCCAGAGGCATTCAGTCGGAAGCTGACCGCGGTGTCGTTCAGCCGCCCACCCTGCGCGCGAAACGTGTCGAAGTTATCGTGCTGCAGCGGAACCGAAAACCGGCTCCACTCCACGCTCAGCTTGCCGTCCTTCACGGCGATCTTCGCGGTCCCGTACGCCGGGTTCACGTAATCGCCTTCGTAAGACGCCAGGTCCAGCGAGGGCCGGGTGGACTTTGGGCGCTTGCGTTCCCGCTCGGCCCGCGCTGCATCCGCCGCCTTGCGCTGCTCCGTTTCCATCCCGATATAGACGGCGTCCCAATCCTTTGGTTGCTGATTCAAGGCGAGATCGAGCAGGGTGAGACGCAACGCCTCCGGCATGTTGCGCTCTCCCAGGTTGGAGAGCACCACCACGCCCAGGCGGCGCGCCGGGATCATCGCGATCTGCGCCCGAAAGCCGTCGATCGCGCCGCCATGCGTCACCACCAGGTGGCCCCGGTAATCATGCACGGCCCAGCCCAGCCCATAGGTGATCTGATCCATCCCCGGAACGTAGAACCGGCCCGACGACGGGCCTTGGGGCATCACCATCTGCGGCGTGTGCATCTCCCGCATGTTCTTCTCCGAGATCAGGCGCTTACCTTCCAGGACACCGTGGTTCAAGTGCAGGCGGACCCAGCGGGTCAACTCCGAGGCCGAAGAGTTGATGGACCCGGCGGGACCCACGTTGTCCAGGTTGCGCCACGGAATCACGTCCACGCTTCCGTCCTCCTTGCGGTCATGCGGCGTCGCGTGATCCGCCGCCTTCTCCGCGGCGATGGACGAGAAATTCGACGTTTTCATGCCCAGGGGATCGAGGATGCGCTTCCGCGTGAAGTCCTCCCAGGTGGACCCCGAGGCCAATCCGACCGCGTAACCGGCCGCCAGGTACATGATGTTCTGGTACGACCACGTCTGCCGGATCGGGAAGGCCAGCGGCAGGTGACCCGCCTTGCGCAGGATTTCCTCGCTGCTCCAGGGCGAGTTGTACCACAGCAGATCATTGCGCACCAGCCCGGTCCGGTGGGTCACCAGGTCCCGCATCGTCACCAGTTGGTTGGCGATCGGGTCCGACAGGCGGAAGAACGGAATATGCTGCTGCACGCGGTCATCCCAGTTCATCTTGCCCTCGTCGGCGAGGATGGCCATCGCCGCCGTGGTGAACGCCTTGGTGGTGGAGCCGATGGCAAACAGCGTGTTCGCGGTCACCGGCTGCTTGGTCTTCCCATCCTTGACGCCGTAGCCCTTGGCGATCACCACGCGGTCATCCCGCAGGATGGCGATCGCCGCGCCGGGCACGCCCCAGGACTTCATCGACTGCTCTACCGCTGCATCCACCTTCCCCGGATCCAGGCTCTGCGCGATCGCGGCCGCGGCCAGCAGGAACAAGAACGGAAGTTGCATATGAGACGCCATTGTAGAATACCGGCATGGCGACCCACGAAGTTCAGAATCAGGCTCCGCCGCTGGTTGGCTACAACGTGTTCGACACCGACGCGCCGCTGCGCGAAGCGGTGGAGCGCGAGGGCGCGGGATGGGCCTTGCCGCTTCTATCGGACTTCGGAGGGCGTTGCGGCAGCGAGGAAGTCATCCGCTGGGGCTTCCAGGCAAACGAGAATCCACCGGTGCTCCATACGCACGATCGCTACGGCAACCGCCGCGACGAGGTGGAGTTTCATCCCGCCTATCACCACCTGATGCGTCTTTCGATCGAAGCCGGCATTCACAGCCTTCCGTGGGAAAACGAAAGGAGGGGGGCTCACGTGGCTCGCGCGGCGTTGCTGTATCTGGCCACGCAGGCGGACGCCGGACATACCTGCCCCGTCTCGATGACCTACGCCGCGATCCCGGCGCTGCGGCGCGAGCCTTCCGCCGCCGCCCAATGGGAGCCGATGATGCTGCGGCGCTCCTATGATCCGTCCTTCCGCCCCGCTCCGCTGAAAAGCGGCGTCACCATCGGCATGGCCATGACCGAAAAGCAGGGCGGCTCCGACGTGCGCGCCAACTCGACGCGCGCGGAGGCGGAGGGCGCGGGCTATCGCGTCACCGGGCACAAGTGGTTCTGCTCCGCGCCCATGTGCGACGCCTTCCTGGTGCTCGCGCAGGCGCCCGGCGGCCTCGCCTGCTTCCTGATGCCGCGCTGGCAACCCGACGGCTCGCGCAACCGCTTCCACCTGCAGCGGCTGAAGAACAAGCTGGGCAACCGCTCCAATGCCTCGAGCGAAGTCGAGTTCGACAACGCCTGGGCTTGGAGAATCGGCGAGGAGGGACGCGGCGTCGCCACCATCATTGAGATGGTGAACCACACGCGTCTCGATTGTGTCGTGGGCGCGGCCGGCCTGATGCGGCAGGCCTTGACGCTGGTCCTGCACCACGCGGCGCATCGCCGCGCGTTCGGCAGGCTGCTGGCCGAACAACCCCTGATGCGCAACGTGCTGGCCGATCTCTCCATCGAATGCGAAGCCGCAACCGTCATGGCCATGCGTCTGGCCCGCGCCTTCGACCACGGCGAGCCCTTTGGCCGCACCGCGGCGGCGGTTTCCAAGTTTTGGCTCGGCAAGCGCTGTCCCGCGGCCGTCGGCGAAGCGCTCGAATGCCTCGGCGGCAACGGCTACGTCGAGGACTCCGGCATGCCGCGCCTGTTTCGCGAATCGCCGCTGCTGTCCATCTGGGAAGGCTCGGGCAACGTGATTGCGCTCGACATCCTGCGGGCGCTGAAGCGCGAGCCGGAGAGCTTTGACGCCCTGCGCGCGGAGATCCGCGCCTCGCACGACCGGCGGGTGCTCGGGCTGGCGGATGACATCGACGCGATGGTCATGCGGGGCCTCCAGGAAGAGGACGCACGGCTGCTGGGAGAGCGGCTGGCGATCGCGCTCCAAGCGTCACTGCTGACTCGCTTCTCGCCCGAACCGGTGGCCGACGCGTTCGTCCGCACTCGCGTGGAACAGCAAGGCGGCCGGGTGTTCGGCACCTTGCCGGGGGATTCCGGCGGAATTCTAAGGAGAGCGGAGAGGAATGCCACGGCCAACGCACTGATGGGATGACCTTTGCGGAACTTCTGCGTTTCCTGAAACGGCACGGCTGCCAGTATGAGGAAACGCTGCAAGCACACGCTTTTAATCAGGGACCACTTAGAACCGTGATCCCGCGGCATTCTTCGGCTGAGGTGAAGCCTGGCGCCTTGCCTTCCATTCCGAAGCAGCTCGGATTGAAGAAATGAACAACTCAGGGTTCCGTTACGCCGCCACGTTTCGCCGGGAATCCGATGGCGGCTATGTCGTTCATCTTCCCGATTCACTTACGGCGTCACTCAAGGCGACTCCCATCGATTGACATGGCTCAGGACCTGCTGACCTGTCTCATTGAGGACTGTATAGACCGCGGAGTCGCCTTGCCCCGGCCTAAGAACCGCGGAAGCCCTCGGGCGCGCTGGGTAGTGTTGCCGCTTCTGACTCAGGCCAAGTTGCGGCTGCGTCAGGCCCTCCGGCGCTCTGGCATGCGTCGCCTGGTGTTAGCTCGCAAGCTTGGAGTCGGAGCCGCCGAACTCGAATCGATCCTGGATATCGGCGTTCCCACTCCGATCGAAACGGTGGAAGCTGCCTTCCGCGCCCTGGACAAACGGTTGTCGGTGGTGGTTGTGGCTACCGCTTGTACCCGATCTTCCGCAGCAGATCCTTGCGCCACTGCACTCCCTCGCTGTCCTCCAACCCCTTGGGCGAGCTCCCATCCACCACGCCGAGAACACCCCTGCCCTGCTCCGTCTCCGCGACGATCACCTGCAGCGGATTCGCCGTGGCGCAGAAGATGCTCGCCACCTCCGGAACATCCCGAATCCTCCCCAGTATGTTGATCGGATAGCCGTCGCGCAGGGCAATCACAAACAGGTGACCCGCGCCCACGGCCATCGCGTTTCGCGCCGCCAGCGCCTGCAGATCTTCATCGTTGCCGTCCACCCTCGTCAGGCACGCCCCCGACGCTTCGTTGAACGCCACTCCGAACTTCATCGCCGCGGTCGTGTTCACGATCGCTTCGTAGAGGTCCTCCACGGTCTTGATGAAGTGGCTCTGTCCCAGAATCAGGTTCCCGTTCTCCGGGGTCTCAAGAGAGACAACGTGCAGTTCCATGTGGACCAATATAATCAAAGGAGATTGACCGACCGCGAACTGTTGGCACACATCGGCGACCTTCCCAAGGGGCGAACCAGTTTCAAACAGTTGGTGCGCGAGCTGGGATTGAAGGGCGAGGCGCGCCAGGAGCTGGAAGCCACGCTGGAGCGGCTGGCCGCGAAGGGCGACCTGATCGAGATGAAGTCCGGCCATTTCGTGCTGCCGGGCGCCACTCATGAGTTCGTTGTCGGCCGCCTGAACATGCACCGCGACGGCTACGGCTTTGTGATTCCGGACAAGCCCGTGCCCGGTATCGAGGGCGATCTCTACATCCCGCGCGATTCCGCGGAAAAGGCGATGCACGGCGACAGCGTGCTGGCCCGCGTCGCCTTCATCAAGCCGGGCGGCCGCGCCGACGGCGAAATCGTCCGCGTGCTCCGCCGCGCCCACGCTACCGTGGTCGGCGAATTCAAGATCCGCAAGCGCGGCAACTTCGTCGCGCCCCACGACGATCGCATCCAGCAGTGGATCCGCATCGTTCCCGGCATGGAAATCCCGGACGCTCAACCGCCCGTGGATCGAGTGGGCGTCCAACCCCTCGACATCCGCGAAGTGGAGGACCTGGAAGGCATGGTGGTCAACGTCGAAGTCCTGGACTTCGGCGAGGACGGCGGCGAATACTCGGGACGCGTGGTGGAAGTCCTGGGACGGCCTGATGATTTCGGCGTCGACGTCGAGATCATGATCCGCAAGCACCACATCCCGCACCGGTTTCCGGATCCGGTGCTGGCCGCCGCCCGGCGCGTTCCCGCGCAGGTCACCGAGGACGACCTGCGCGGCCGCCGCGATTTTCGCGACCTCGACATCGTCACCATCGACGGCGAAACCGCCCGCGATTTCGACGACGCTGTGTGGGTGGAGAAACTGCCCGGGGGCAACTTCGCTCTCCAGGTTCACATCGCCGACGTCAGCCACTACGTGCGGCCCGGCTCCCCCATCGATCTGGAAGCCGCGATGCGCGGCACCAGCGTCTACTTCCCGGATCGCGCCGTGCCCATGCTTCCGATGGAGCTTTCCACCGATATCTGTTCCCTCCGTCCCCGCCAGGATCGCCTGGTGATGAGTGCGCTGCTCGAAATCGATCATCAGGGGGATGTCGTCCGTCAGGAGTTTTGCCGCGGCGTGATCCGCAGCGCCGAACGCATGACCTATACCAGCGTCCACGCCCTGCTGGAAGGCGACGCCGGCATGCGCGAGCGCTACGCTCCGCTGATCCGCCGTTTCGAGCTGATGCGCGAACTCGAAGTCGTTCTGAACCGCAAGCGCGTCCGCCGCGGCTCCATCGACTTCGACCTGCCGGAGCCGCTGATCGAGTTCAACGAGTTCGGCGAGATGACCGGCGTGCTGCGCGCGCCCCGCAACATCGCCCACCGCATTATCGAGGAGTTCATGCTGGCGGCCAACGAGGCCGTCGCCTCCCACCTGGAGAACCTCGAGCTGCCCTCCCTGCACCGCGTCCACGAACTGCCCGATCCCAAACGCGTCCTGGACTTCGAGCAGGTGGCGGCGCACTTCGGCTACTCGCTCGGCGTCGGCGCGATCCCCATCCAGAAGCATCGCAACGTGCACCACCACCGCGATGGCCGCAAGTCCCGGCGTGACATCGAAACGCCGCGCGAGGTCGCCATCAGTTCACGGCACTACCAGCGCCTGGTAGCGAGGATCGAAGGCAAGCCGGAGGAGCGCATTCTCAGTTACCTGATGCTGCGGAGTCTGAAGCAGGCTCGTTACAGCGAAAAGAACCTCGGCCACTTCGCCCTCGCCGCCGGGCACTATACGCACTTCACCTCGCCCATCCGCCGTTACCCGGACCTGATCGTGCATCGCGTGCTGGGCGCGTGGCTCGATGCGCAACCGCCCCGCTACTCCCTCGATCAGCTCCGCGAGATCGCCGGCGATACGTCCTTCAGCGAGCGCCGCGCCGCCGAGGCGGAACGCGAGCTCGTGGAATGGAAGAAAGCCAAATTCATGATCGATCGCGTGGGCGAGGAGTTTCCGGGGCTGATCATCTCCACCACTCGCTTCGGCTTCTTCGTGGAACTCGAACACCTGTACGTGGAGGGCCTGGTGCCCATCGATACGCTGCCGGGCGAGCGTTTCGCCTACCAGGAGAACTCCCGCCAGATCATCGGCGAACGCTCCCGCCGCAAGTACTCCATCGGCGACGCTGTCCGCGTCCGGCTGGACCGCGTGGACGCGGTGGAAAAGAAGCTTCAGTTCTCGGTGGTGGAGGATCGCCCGAAAGGCAAGAAGCGCCGGGGCTAACCCGCGACGCGCTCAAAGAAACGCAGCGACGCGCGCGCGCAATTGTCCCAGCGGTAGGCGCGAGCCCGCTCCCGCCCCGCCGCCGCCATGCGCGTTCGCAACGATTCGGATTCCAGCACGCGATCCAACTGCGCCGCGATCTCCGTCGCGCTGCGCGGGTCCGCATACAGCGCCGCCTCCGCCGCCACCTCCGGAAGGCACGACGTGTTCGAGGTCACCACCGGAACCCCGGCCGCCATCGCTTGCGCCACCGGAAATCCGAATCCCTCGTACAGCGACGGATACACGAACGCCGTGGCGCCCGCCGTCAGGCCGGGCATCTCCGCTTCCGGCACATAACCGCGATACACTGACTCCGCCCGAATCCGCTGCAGGGTCCGTTCCGAACTCCAACCAGCCGGCCCGGCGATGATCAGGTCGAATCGCTCCCGCGCCTTCACCTGCTTCCACGCGTCCAGCAGCGCGCCGAGGTTCTTGCGGGGCTCGATGGTTCCCACGAACAGCACGTACGGCCTCGATCGCGCCGCCGGCTTCGCGACGAAAAACGAATCCGGAACGCCGGAGTAGATCGTCTCCACGCGGCCGGGGTCCAGCTTCAACACTTCGATCGCATCCCGGCGCGTATTCTCGCTCACCGCGATCAGCCGGTCCGCGCGCGCCAGGATCCCGCGCGCGAAGTCTCGATCCGCGCCCACGTTCCCCCGCGTATGCAGCTCGGGCATCAGAAAGCAGGTCAGATCGTGGATCGTCGCCGTCAGCTTCATGCGCCGGGGCGCGATCCGCGTCTGGTTGGACGCATGAAACACCTCGCAGCCGCGATGCAGCAGGTCCAGCCAGGGACCGGGCACGTTCGCTCCGTAAACTAGCGCCAGCCGTGCCAGCGTCGGCAGCGCCGGATAGGGCGACCCCTGGTGATTCAGCGCTCCCAGGTCCCCCAGGAACGGAAACGCCCGGATCGCGTCCCTCCCGGCGATCCCGCGCATCGCATTCACCCAGTGCCAGACATAATTCTTGACCCCCGCGCTGCGCAGCAGAACCGAACTCGCGTCCACGACGATGCGCATCATTCGTACCGCAGCATCTCCACCGGGACGATTCGCGACGCGTTGCGCGCCGGGTAAATCGACGCCGCGAAACTGATGCCCATCGCCGCGCCGGTGATCCAGATCGCGTCCATCCACCGCGGATCGAAAGGCACATAGCTCAGCGCATAAACCTGCTGGTCCAGCGACAGCCATTGGTAGCGATCCGCGAAATAGCAGATCGTGTACCCCGCGGCGAGCCCGATGGCCGTTCCGATCGCCCCGATGAACAGCCCCTGCATCACGAAGATTCGCCGGATCTGCCTCTCCCGCGCGCCCATCGCCATCAGCAGCGCGATGTCGCGGTGCTTCTCCATCACGATCATCACCAGCGTGATCAGGATGTTCAGCGCCGCCACCAGTTGAATCAGCCCCACCGTGATCACCGTCACGTTGCGCTCCATGCGCAGCGCGTTCCAGATCTGCCGGTTCTGCTCGCCCCACGTGGTCGCGGCCAGCTTGCCGCCGATCAGCGGCCCCGCCGCCCGCGCCGCCTCATCCGCCCGGTCAAGATCCGACAGCCGCAACTCGATCGAGTTCACCACGTCCGGCAGCGACAGCGCTTTCTGCGCCGACTCGATCGACGTGAACGCCCAGGCCGAATCCAGGTCGAAGAATCCGGACTCGAAGATGCCCACCACGCGGAAGCGGTGCATCACCGGACGCGGACCGAAGGGAGTCAGCTCCCCCTGCGGATTCAGAACCTGCGCCACGGATTCCAGCGTCATGCCCGTGGCCTGCGCCAGCCGCGCTCCCAGGATGATCCCCGGATACCCCCGCTGCGCGCCCCGCAGCCGGTCAAGCGAGCCTTCCTTCAGGTGTACCAGCGCGTCCACCGGAGGCGCGCCCTCGCCCACCGGAATCCCCTTCAGGATCATGCCCGAGCTTTGCAGCGGCCCGCTGAGAAATACGCTGCCATACAGCCCCGGGGACGCGTTCACCACCCCGGGGATCGACCGCAGCCGCGCCGCGGTCTCGCGCCAGTCGTTGATGCCGAAACCCGGCTCCTTCTCCAGAATCGAAACGTGCGCCGTCGCGCCCAGCAGGTTGCGCTGCAGCGTGCTGCGAAACCCGTTGTTGATCGCCAGCGCGATCACCAGCGCCATTACCCCCGCCGCCACCCCGACGATCGAAATCACCGTGATCACGGAGATGACGCGCTGCTTCCGCCGCGCGCGCAGGTAGCGCCCCGCGACAAAGCGCTCAAACTCCCTCATGTGGGGTCGAGCTCGCGCAGCTTCGCGGCGATCCCGATCTCGCCCTCCGGCCGCAGTTGCGGGAACAGAATCACATCCCGGATCGACCTCTGGTTCGTCAGCAGCATCGTCAGCCGGTCCACCCCGATGCCCTCTCCGCCCGCCGGCGGCATCCCGTAGCTCAACGCCCGGATGTAATCCTCGTCCATTTGATGCGCTTCTTCGTCGCCCTTCTCGCGCATCTCCAGTTGCATATCGAAGCGCCGCCGCTGCTCCTGCGGATCGTTGAGTTCCGTGAACGCGTTGCCGATCTCCATCCGGTACGCGAAAATCTCAAACCGGTCCGTAAACCGCGGGTCGGAGGGCTTGCGCATCGCCAGCGGCGAGATCTCCACCGGGAAATCGTAGATGATCACCGGCTGGATCAGCTTCTCTTCCACGTGATGCTCGAACAGATGCACCAGATCCATGCCCGCCGCCTGCCAGTTCTCGCCCGGCGCGTGCCGTTTCACGGCCTGCTGCATCGTCAGCCGTTCGATGTTGCCGAAATCGAGCGCCTCGCCCTGATACTCCACCACCGCCGAGCCCGTCACGTCGATCGCCGCCTGCTTCAGCAGCTCGCACGACAGGTCCATCATCACCTCGAAGTCCGCGTACGCCTGGTAAAACTCCAGCATCGTGAACTCCGGATTGTGCTTGAAGGAGATGCCTTCGTTCCGGAAGTTGCGGTTGATTTCGTAGACTCGCTCCAGGCCACCCACCACCAGCCGCTTCAGGTTCAACTCCGGCGCGATCCGCAGGTACAGCGGGATATCCAGCGTGTTGTGATGCGTCACGAACGGCCGCGCCGCCGCCCCGCCGTAGATCCGCTGCAGCATCGGCGTCTCCACCTCGATATAGCCCCGCGCCTCCAGTTGCCGCCGCAGCGATCCGATCAGCTTCGCACGCTTCACGAATACTTCCCGCGATTCCGGACTCGAGATCAGGTCCAGATACCGCTGCCGGTAGCGGATCTCGATGTCCTCCAGCCCGTGCCACTTCTCGGGCATGCTCAGCAGCGTCTTCGACAGGAACTCCAGCTTCTCGGCGTGCACGCTCAACTCGCCGGTGCGGGTGCGGAACAGGTAGCCTTCCACGCCGATGATATCGCCCAGGTCGAGATACTCGTACAACTGATAGTCCCGCGCCGGAACCGCGTCCTTGCGGATGTACACCTGGACCTTCGCGCCGTTCTGCAGCAGGTGCGCGAAACCGGCCTTCCCCATGCGCCGCACGGTTGCGATCCGCCCGGCGATGCGCAGCGGAACGCGCTCCGCCTCCAGTTCCTCGCCCGTCTTCGCCGAGTACCGCTCCAGGATCTCCGGAATCGTGATGCTGTAATCGAAGCGTCTCCCGTACGGCTGGAAGCCCAACGCTTCGATCTCGCGCGTGCGCTCCAGCCTCTGCTTCAACAAATCGTCTTCTAGGGACAATCGGGCTCCTGACGTGCCGTGAACTTGAAGCTTTGATTATCGAATGTCGGGCGCGGTCCGCGCCAGCGGTGGGGCTAGCGGGCCGGAACCGGCCGGGGCGCCCGCTGCATCCTCCGCAGCGTGTACAGATCGCGGTCGATCGTCGCCGTCCGCAGCCGCCGCCAGTCGTCTTCCACCGAGATGAACCGCCCGGTGACGTGATTCGATTGCTCGGACGCCAGGAACATGGCCAGGTCAATCTGTTTTTGGGCCGAGATCCCGCCCGACGCCCGCACGCGCTGCGCTTCTTCCATCTCGCGCCAGCCGGCCCGCTCCCCCGCCCGCAGCAGTTCGTCGGTCTGATGCGTGTAGGTCTCGCCCGGATCGAGCCCGTTCACCTGTATGTTGTGATCCAGCACTTCCTCGGCCAGCGTCTCCACCAGCCGCGCCAGCGCCGCTTTCGAGCACGCGTAAGCCGACAGGTTCGCGCGAGGCCCCGCCGCGCCCGCCCCCAGCAGCACCACGATCTTCCCCGTCCGGTTCTCGATCATCCACGGCAGAACGGCCTTCACGCTATGCACCACGCCCAGGGTGTTGGTCTGCATCGCGTCCCACCACTGCCGGGGAGAGTTGTCGGCCAGCGGACCCACCGGACCCATCACGCCCGCCGCGCAGATCAGCACATGCAGCCCGCCGTACGTCACCTTCATCCGCTCCGCCGCGGCGCACATCTGCTCGTAGTCGGTAACGTCAGCCCTGATGCGCAGCGCGGTTCCCCCGCCGTGCTCGATCTCCAGATCGCACAGATCCAATTCGGCTTTGCTCCGCGCCAGCAATCCGACCCGCGCACCCGCCGCCGCGAAACCGATGGCCAGCCGCTTGCCGACGCCGCGGCCCGCGCCCGTCACCAGCACGCCCTTGTTGCGAAATGAAAGCAATGATCCGGTACGCTCCCTCCCTGAGGGTAGTACAAGTTTCAGCCGGCTGGAGTGAGTTGCGGCCGCTCAGGCAGCGCCCGCGTCGGCCGCCGCTTGAGGTTCCGGCAGGTCCACCCGCGCCAGAAACGCGCCCTGCGTTTCGCCCGGCAGAGGTTCCAGGTACCGCACCCCGACGTTGATCTCCGCGTAGGTGGCCCCATAGGGCGACGCGATCGGGTACCTCCCTTCCAGCCAGAAATGGATCTTCGAGGTCCGCGCCACCGCGTCCTGGATGCTGCCCCGAATGATTGCCAGAAATCGCGTGTCGTCCCACTGCGCCACACGGTCGGTCGCCCGGATGCGATCCAGCAGCCGCTGTCCGAATTCGCGCAGGATGCCTTCCGCCGCCGGATGTCCGTGCTGCCGCCGGACCTGCGCCAGCCCCTGCAGTTCGAACACTACCAGCGCGAATCCCTGCACCGGACCGTCGCCCAGAAGACGCTCCACGTCGCTGCGGTCCAGGAACTCCGCGCGCGGATCCTCGCCCGCGTGCATGTAGGAAAACCCCCGCTCCAGCCCCACCACGCGAGCCGTGAAACGCGCCAGCAGCCCTTCCACTTCCTTGTGCATCGAATCGACGCACTCCCGCAGTCCCGCCGCCTGCAGCGCGAACGCGGCCTGCAGTTCCTCGGGGTCATCCCGCAGCACCGCCGCTTCCATGTCCTGCGCGAACTGCTTCAGACGCGCGGTATAAAACGCGTGCCGCCCCGAAAGCGTCTCCGCGTTCTCCTTGGCCACCGCCAGCATCTCGTGAGCCTCGCCCCAGATGTTGCGGTAGTAGGAACTCGCCTTGCCGCTGAAATCCTTCAGATCCGCTTCCAGCGCTTCCCGCGTCTCCTCCATGTTCTCCGGAGTCGCGTCGAACGCCAGCCTTCGCCGCAGCCGCAGCATCCGGTCCTCGTACGGACCGCCCACTTGCGGGCAGACCTCGCCCATCATCCTGGCTAACGCCATCAGCGCCGATAGATAGCTGTCCATCGCGACTTGCAGCCCTGCTCCGTTCGCCTGCGCCTCTTCGGGTCTGTCCGGCATTTCTGAACCTAATGTTGTATCGGCGCATACAGCCCTGAGCGGTAGTAGGAGAAAACCCCTAACACTTCTTCCCCGCGTGATAGCCTGAGGCGTGACGCGACGCCAGGCGCTCGGAGTCCTCGCCGGCTCTGCCGGCGCAGCCGGCGGAGCCCGCCGGATCTCGCTGACCATCGACGATTTCTCCTGGGAACCGCTCCGCCGCGCCCTCGGCGATTCCTGGCAAACCGCTCTTCTGGCTACACTTGACGATTACAAGAGGAAGGCGGCCGCGTTTGTGATCGGCCGGAACGCCGTGCCGCCTGAAGGCCGCGACCTCATCCGAGCCTGGGGCCGCGCCGGACACTGCATCGGCAACCATACCCACACCCACCGGCCCTACCACCTCTCCACCTTCGAGCAGTTCTCCGCCGACTTCCTGGAAGCCGACCGAACCCTCGCCCCGTTTCCGCGCTTTGAGAAGTGGTTCCGCTTCCCCATGCTCCGCGAGGGCGAAACCGCAGCCAAACGCGACGCCATGCGCGAGCTGCTCGCCCGCCATGGCTACCGCAACGCGCACGTCACCATCGACAATGCTGACTGGTACATCGCCGGCCGCTTCGCCGCCCGCCTCCAGACCGGCCAGCCCTTCGACAAGAACGCCTATCGCGACTATTACCTCCAGCACCTCTGGGATCGCGCTTCCTACTACGACCAGTTGGCTCTCAAGGTCTTCGGACGCCCCATTCCGCACACCCTGCTGATCCACTACAACGTGCTGAACGCTTACTTTCTGGGCGATGTGCTGCGGCATTTCCAGGCCTGCGGCTGGACCTGGATCGACCCGCGCGAAGCTTTCTCCGACCCCGCGTTCCGCTCCCAGCCCGCGATCCTGCCCGCGGGCGAAAGCCTCGCCTGGGCCGTCGCCAAGGAGAAGAACCTGATCGGCGAGATCCGCTATCCCGCCGAGGACGGCGAATACATCCGCGCGGAAATGGACCGGTTGAAGCTGTAACCACGTCTGGAATTCAACGCAACGACGGAGTTCGCTCGCTACCTGCCATTCTGGGCTTAGAAAAGCCTGGGCCCTCGCGACCGGCCCCATCGAGACTCAAGACTATGATTCTAAACGCTTTATTTATTTAAGCGTTTGCCCTCAAACCCTGCCGCTGCCCTGCGCTTCCAAGTGAAGCTACACTGACTTCCATGACCCTCGCCCGCCTCACCCTCGCCCTTCTGATCACCGAAACGGCTGGCAGCCTCCTTTGGGGCCAATTCAAGCCGCCCGAAGGCATCGGGCGCGGCTGGACCGGCGAGTTCGAGCTCGCCGCACGCCAGTTGATCGCCCTGGCCGAGGCTACGCCCGCGGACAAGTTCTCCTTTCGCCCTGCCCCCGGCGTCCGCTCCACCAGCGAACTCTACATGCACGTCGCAGTCGGCAACTACCGCCTGCTGGCCTACGCCGGCGTTAAGCCCGGCGGCGAACACTGGCCTCCCAGCATCCCCGCGAAGGCGGAAAAGGAGATCACCGCCAAGCCGGACGTTGTGAAATGGCTGAAAGACTCGCTCGCGGCCGTGCGCGCCGGCCACGCCACCGTGGACGGGACCCGCAAAGTTCAGTTTCTCGGCCTGGAAGTCCCCGCATCCAACGTCCTGCTGCGCATCCTCGTGCACAACCACGAGCACATGGGCCAGGCGATCGCCTACGCGCGCATGAGCGGCGTCACGCCGCCCTGGTCCGGAAACTGATTCCGGCCTACCGCTTCCGCCCCAACTCCACGCCCAAAAACTGAGCGGTGATCACCGGCGTCAGATGCGCAAGATCTTCTGGTAAGCGAACCGTGAGCATCAGCAGGTCCGGAGTATCGCCCACCAGCATCGCCACACCGTGTATAGGACGGTTATGCGGCCGAACTTCGAACTGCGTTCCCAACCCCGTCTCGTTCGCCGGCGTCGTGAACTCGACCACCGCCGGGCTCTGGTATTTCAGAACGTCCGCGGGATAGGGACCGGATGGAATACTGCTCGCGAAATCGGGGAACAACTTAATCACGTGATCAATGAAAGCTCTGTGCTTCGGAAATACTCGAGCGATCACCTGGGCTACTTCGAACCTCCCCGAAGTCCCTCCGTACTTGAGAGTCACTTGAATCCCTGGTCCGGCAAGATTGTCCCTGGGAAAAACTCGCCTTCGGGCGATCGGTTCAGGGCTTACAAGGAGTTTGTGCCCGCTGGAGCCGTAAAACCCGAAGCAATGCCAGCCCCGCGGAGCCAGCACATCGTGATCCACCGACGAATAGGACGCGATCTGAGTAGCTTCTGTCCTATTAGCCTGAACCAGTCGCCACCTGCCCTTCGGAGCCGGCCGCGGCCCAACCTGGCCGTCGGACGGACACCCGACAAACGGAACCCGGCTCAAGATAAGAGGCGTCTGTGGACCGGCCTTGCTTTGGGAAAGCAACAAACCGGCTACCAACACCCCCACGCACACAACACGAATCCTCACCCCATCACAGCTTCGCCTCGATCCAGTCCAGCGTCTTCAGCAACGCCCGCCCCACCGGCTCCAGGATCGCCGGCCCTGTCGTCTCCGGACCGTCCACCGGCGTATGATGCCCCCGGTGCGACGCCGCGATCCCGAACCGCCGGTAGCCATCCAGATGGCGCAGCTCTCCCACAAACCGGTTCGGCTGCGGCTGCAATCCCTCCAACCCGCCGAACGTCTCCGCCAGCACCGGAGCCAGGTCGGGCGTACATTGCAGCAGCCGCCGCGATTCCGCAAAGTTCTGCTTCTTCCCGTCCTGCCACGCCCAGGTCGCGATCCCCGCCCCCAGGTGAATCCAACAGGCGACCTCGGATGCCGCCGGCGCCAGCGAGGCCCGGAACTCCTTCATCCCCTGATCGTGCAGCTCGTGTCCGCTGTTCGCCGTGAACAGAAAACTGGTGTCGGTGCTCCGCGTCTTGGCCATCCGCGCCAGCGCCAGCCACAGCGCGATTCCCGGACCCCGCTCCCCCGCGCACCGGAACCACCCGCTCTTGGGCGTCGATACCACCACCAGCCGCTTGCCGCGCCTTAAACGTCCGACGACGTTGGTCGCCGTCGCGTTCTTACGAGCCTCGCCCTCCATGACAAACACGGCATCTCCGCCGGGGCTCAGCGATGCCGCCTCCCGCGGGCCCATCAGCATCGCCGGGATCGGCCACTCCTTCAGCCCATGTTCATAGTTCAGCGCGATCACCTCGCCCGTGGGACCCTCGGTGACGATCACGATCGCCTTCGCGCCTCTCTCAGCCGCGCCTTGCACCATCGTTACCACCGGCGAATCCGGGCTCACCGCGCCGATCGAATACGGCAGCCGCGCCACCTCGATCTCCGCTCCCAGCTTGCCCTGCACCCGCGCCGCCTTCGCCGGCCACAGCGGAAATCCTTCCGCCCGATACGACTCGCCCACGATCTGCGTGCGGCTCGGGAACCACTGGTCTACCGCGAACGGCTGCAGTTCCACCTTCAGCCCGGCGATCCGCAACCCGCCCCGCAGCCACTCCGACGTAATCAGATCTCCCTGCGTCGCCGTGCGATGCTCGCCCAGTTCCCAGTACTGCACCACGTCCGCGTACAGCCGGTCCCCGTCCATGGCCCAATCCGAGCCCCGCGCCAGCGGGGCCGCCGCCATCAGGGATAACGCCGCGCGCCGCGTCATCATCGCGCCGCCACCGAATCCCGCTTGCGCAGCCCTTCCAGCTTCTCCATCGCGAGCTTCCGCACTTTGTCCACGTTCGCTTCCTTCACGTGCTCGTACCCTCGAATCTGATCCGGCAAGGCCGCGATCTCCTTCGCTAGCCCGATGTTCTCCGGCGACAACCGCTCCATCACCTGTTCCACCAATTCGCGATACCAGCCGATCAGGGACCGCTCCATCCGCCGGTGCGCCATCATCCCGAACACATCGAAGGGCGTGCCTCGCAGCACCTTCATCGCCGCCATCACCCGCAGCGGCGTCCGGAACCACGGCCCCAGCTTCAGCTTTCGCCTGACCCCGAACCGCCGCAAGAACGGAGGATGCAGGTTGTAGGAGATCGACCTCGGCGCTTCCCACATCTCCAGCACCTGCCGCTCGACCTCCGCCTTCGTCAGCAGCCGCGCGACTTCATACTCGTCCTTCACCGCCATCAGCTTGTACAGGTTCACGGCCACCGTGTCCTTCAGCTCCGGCGCTCTCGCTTCCACCTTGGCCAGAAACTCGAGGTACTCGCGCGCATACGCGGCGTTCTGATACTCGGTCAGTTCCCGAACCCGCGACGCCACCGCGTCTTCCACCGCCGCTTCCTGCCTGGGCTTCAGCAGATTCTCCACCCACGCCGCGTCCTGATAATACTTGCGCCCCCACAGGAACACGTTTTTGTTCCGCTCCGCGTCCACGCCGTTCCACTCGATCGCCTTCTCGATGGACGCAAGCTGCAGCGGAATCAGTCCCGCCTGCCACGCCACGCCCACCAGAAACAGGTTCACGGCCATATGGGACCCGAACAAGCCCTCCGCGACCCGGTTCGCGTCCACCACCACGTTGCGTCCCTTGCGCGTGACGGTGTGAACGTTCTCCAGCATCTTCTCCGGCCCGGCCAGCGGCGCGCGGCTGCGGATCACATCGATCGTGGGCATCAGGTGGGTGTTCAACACCGCCACCGTCCGCTCCGGCGAATAGCACTTCAGGTTGTCCGCCGCCGCCGCGCCCAACAGGTCGAAGCCCAGCACCAGGTCCGCGTTCAGGGCGTTGGTCCGCGCGGGCGCTTCCAGGGGTCCGTCGCTGATCAGGATGTGCGACACCACCGCGCCGCCCTTCTGCGCCGTTCCCGTCTGATCCAGCGTGATCGCGTGCTTGCCTTCCATCCATGCCGCGGCCGCCAGCAGCGCGTTCACCGTCACCACTCCCGTGCCTCCGATACCCGGACACAGGATCCGGTACCCCGCGCCCGCGGCAACCATCTCCGCCGGCGCCCCCACCTCAGGCGCCGGCAGTTCCGCCAGCTTTCGCTTGCGCAACCCCGTCCCTTCCTCAATCTTCACCGTGAGGAAGGAAGGACACTCGCCCAGCGCGCACGAATAATCCTTATTGCAGGAAGACTGGTGAATCCGCATCTTCTGCCCGAACTCCGTCTTCACCGGAATCAGGCTCATGCAGTTGGATTGCTTCACGCAATCCCCGCAGCCCTCGCAAACCTGCTCGTGGATCACCAGCCGCGTCGACGGCTCGGCCAAAATCCCGCGCGACCGCTTGCGCCGCTTCTCCGCCGCGCACTCCTGGTCGTAAATCAGCGCGGTCACCCCTTCGATCTTCTCCAGCTCCGCCAGCGTCTCCAGCAGCGCCGAGCGGTCCCGCAATTCCGCGTTTGCCGCCAGCGACACGCCCGTGTAGGCCTCCAGGTCCTCCGTCAGCACAACGGTTTTCCGCACACCCTCGGCTTCCAGCTTGCGCGTCAGCGCCGGAACCGGCAGCGCGCCCACCGCGTCCTGGCCGCCGGTCATCGCCACGTGGCCGTTGTACAAAATCTTGTACGTGATGTTCACGCCCGCGGCGCGGCACGCCTCGATCGCCAGAAAGCCGGAATGAAACAAGGTCCCATCGCCGATATTCTGAAACACGTGTTTGCGCGACGTGAACGGCGTCATCCCGATCCACGGCGCGCCCTCGCCTCCCATGTGCGTCAGAAACGAAAACTGGCGATTCGAATCTTGCAGCCGCATCGCCATCGTGTGGCACCCGATCCCGCCGCCCGCCACCTGCCCGTCCAGCAGAATCGTGGAGCGGTTGTGCGGACAACCGGAACAGAAATTGGGCGGGCGCGGCGTCACCAGTTCCTTGGGCTTGGCCGCCGCCCGCTCCAGCCCATCCAACCTCGCCGCCACCGCCTCATACGGCCCCTGCTCCAGAATCAGGCTGCCCAGCGCCCTGGCGATTACGTCCGGATTCAGCTCACCTGCCGGCGGCAGCAGCGGCGCGCCCTTCGCATCCGTCTTCCCCACGATGGCGGGCGCATCCGCCGTCCCGTACAGCGCATCGCGCAGCAGCATCTCCAAAAAGCTGCGCTTCTCCTCCACCACCAGGATGGTCCGCAACCCCCGCGCGAACTCCCGCGCAAACTGCGCATCCACGGGGAACGTCATCCCGAACTTCGCCACGCGGACGCCCATCTGCTCCAGCCCGCGCTCGTCCAGCCCCAAGTCCCGCAGCGCCTGCGCCACGTCGAAGTACGATTTCCCCGCGCTGGCGATCCCCAGCCAGCCGTCGCGCGCCCCATGCTGCCGGTTCACCCCGTTCAGCCGCGCGAACTCGATCGCCGCCTGCAGCCGCCGCGCGTTCACCTCGTATTCCAACTGCAGCGTGATCGGGGGCACGATACGCGCGTCCACCGTCTTCTGATAGCCCCCCGGAATCGCGATCCCCGGCCGCTCCGGATCCACCGAGACCGTCCCTCCGCCATCGCAGATGTCGGTCACCAGCTTCATCCCAACCCAGGCGCCCGAGTATCGCGACAGCGCTACCGCCAGCAGCCCGTAGTCCAGAATCTCCTGCGTGTTTCCCGGATAGAAGAATGGAATCCCGACGTTCATCAGGCTGAAATCGGACTGATGCGGGATCGTCGAGCTCTTGCACGCATGGTCGTCACCCGCCAGCACCAGCGCCGCCGAGTATTTCCCCACGCTCCCCGCCAGGTTGGCATGACGGAAGATGTCGCCCGACCGGTCCACGCCCGGACCCTTGCCATACCACATCCCGAGCACGCCCTCGACATTCTTCTCCGGCAGCACGTCCAGTATCTGCGAGCCGAACACGGACGTAGCCGCCAGGTCCTCATTCACCCCCGGACGGAAGTGGATGTTCAATTCCTCCAGCATCTTGCGCTGCCGCCCCAGGGCCAGATCATAACCGCCCAGAGGCGATCCCTCGTAGCCGGAAATGAAGGCCCCCGTCTTCCATCCCGCACGCCGGTCGCGCCGCATTTGATCCATCGGCAGCCGCACCAGCGCCTGAATCCCGGTCAGGTATACCGATCCTTTTTCGACGGTGAATTTGTCGCTGAGACGCATGGGAGTTGGCTCGTATCGTAACACGCAGGCCCGCCCGGAAACGCTACGATAATGGCCGTGCCGCAACCCTTCGTCTGGCAATCGCGCGTGGCCTTTGTCGATACCGACGCCTCGCAGCGAATCCACTACACCGCCATGCTCAAGCACTTCGAGGCCGCCGAGAGCGAGTTCCTCCGCAGCCTCGGCTTCCACTACCGCGACCTGAAGCCCCTGGGCCTGGATTGGCCGCGCGTCCACGTCGATTGCGACTACCTCTCCCCGCCCTACTACGACGACCTCATGGACATCGCCGTATCCGTCGAACGAGTCGGCCGGACGTCGTTTACGCTCGCCTTCGATGTAACGATTGCCGGCGCCGGCGTGTCTAAGGGCAGAATTACGGTGGTGTGCGTACGGAACGGGAAAGCGCATCCCTTGCCGGAGGCCTTCGCCGAAAAACTCTCCCGCGCCGGGACGGATGAGGCGATCTAAGAGGTTTGCTCTAGGAGCCTAAGACGGTGAAACACTTGACGAAAACCGGCTCACGGCGCATGATTGAGGAGAGTCGTATGGACGCTGCGAGCGCCACCGCTGTAGTGTAATCGCCGATACGAATGGGTAGAAAACCAAGTTACGCACGCCCCACGGACGGATATCCGGATGCCCCCCGCCAGCGCCGGGGTATGCAGATCAAATGTCCGGCGTGCAATTCCTACCGCGTCCGCTCCTCCCGCTCCCGCGGCTTCCTCGAGAAAATTGGAAGGTATTTCGGTCTGATCCCGGTCCGCTGCAAGGACTGCGATACCCGGTTTCACAAGAGCCTGTGGGAAGTCGCCACCTGGTGCTACGCCCGCTGCCCCCGCTGCTACAAGATGGAACTCGGCAACTGGTCCGAGGAATATTACATCGCGCCCAAGGCCATGCGCTTCCTGATCCGCATCGGCGCCAAACGCCTGCGCTGCGAGCCTTGCCGCTTCAACTTCGTCAGCTTCCGCCTGCGCAAGCAGGCAACCGGCCGCAAGTGGCGCGAGATCGGCGTCCCCCGCCCTTCCGACGTCGAGCGGCAGCCGGACTCGGCCACCGTCGCCTGAGCCTGCCCTCCCTACACCCCTGACTTAGGCAGCGCATTCCTCCATACCCATAACTCACCCTTCGCCGAACTCCCCGATGTGAACGCAACCAGCTTTCCACCTGGGTGTACCCGGACGTCGCGGAGAGCCTCCGCGGTGAGTGGCCACGGCTGCGGCTCGCCTCCGGACAGGCTGACCTTCCATAACCGATCGCCCTTCGCGAACAAAACGCTCTTTCCCGAGGGGTCGAACGCCACCGAAACAATCCGTCCCGCGCGCGGCTCCCCGAACAGATCCCGCGGGCGCGAGCGGCCGTCCAGGTGCAGCGTGCGCACATACTCCCGGTGCTCATCGAAAGTGCTGTAGGCGATCATCCGCCGGTCCGGCGACAGCGCCACACGATAGACCGACGGCAGAATTTCGCGGTCCGCGCCGCTCGCCAAATCCAGGGAGCGCAGGGCCCCCGGCTCCTTGAAACCGTCGCGGCGCTTGTACAGCACTTCGGAGGCCGTGCAGATGGGCTCGTGAAAGCTATGTGCGCCGGGTGACTCCAGCAGCGTTTGCATCGCGCCCGACCCCGCATCGATGCGCACCAGGCGGTTCCGCGCCGCGAATCCCACGCCTATCAAGGTCCGGCCGTCCGGACACCAGCGAACCATTTCCAGGACTTCCAGTGGAACCTCCAGCTCCCGTTCCACCCCGCCCGGATAGCTTCGGATCATGAGCTTGGCGAATGGCCACGACCCCGGCGGACGGCGGATCGGAACATAGGCCAGCGACGAGCCGTCATGCGACCAATCCGGCGAAACATGTGATCCCCCGTAGCGCATGCCCGCGCGCTCCGGGGCCTGGAGCAACCCGCCGGAATCCCAATGGAGCGAAGCGGTGTACACGTCCATCATGGCGGTCCGGCGGACGAAATGAAAATCGCCGCTGGCGCTGACGCCCACCGGCGTTACCTCGCCCAGCCCCTTCAGCACCAGCCGCGGCTCCCCCGCCAGCTTGCCCGCGCTCACGGGCGCAAGCCAGGCGTCGATTTCGCCCGTGCGCGCGCACGCGAACAGGATTCCGTCTTGGGTCCAGCCAAGCAGCGAGTCGTTGTCGCCATGGTCCACAAGCCGGATCGCTTCTCCGCCCGACGCCGGCGCCACATAGATCTGGCGCCGGTGAACGCCGTGGATCGGCCGCAGTTCGTCGTAAGCGAAGTATCCGCCATCCGGAGAGTGTTCGAGCCGCCATGCTTCCCTGCCCCGCGTGTCCAGCACCTCCTCTTGCGACCCGGTCCGCGGATCCACTGACAGGACTCGCGTGGTGCCTCCCGGGCGCCGGAATGCCGCCAGTATCGTCCCGGCGGGCGACCAGCTCAGGGCCGCCCTTCCCACCGCATCGAACCGTGCCAGCGTGCGGTCCTCCGCGCCGTTGACCTGGATGGTGCGGAGCGACGTGAGTGTCCCTTCGTCCCATACAAAAGCGATGCTGCGCCCGTCCGGCGAGAACGACATCGCGCCCGCTCCACCCACCTGAGCTTTCGCCGGCTTGTGCGTCAGCCGGCGCTCGCGCCCGCTGGCGAGATCCCGCAACATCAGGTCGGCACTCTCCTTGGAGGCGTAACTCAGATACCGGCCGTCGCGGGAAACCGCGCCGAAATGGTCCACGTCCGGCCCGGTCCACAGCCGCCGAAGCTCGGGCTCCGGCGCGATTTGGAACGGTCGCCAAACCAGGATCAAGGCAGCAAGCGCGGCCAGGCAACAGCCGGCCGCCACCGGAACGGCCCACTTGCGGCGTCCCGGTTCGCCAGGCTGCTCGAACCCCGGACGGCGGCCTTCCCACCAGGCATTCAACTCGTGGGGAATGGCGTATACGGTCGAGCCCCGCGCGTGCTGGTGCCGGTGCACCGGGAGGCTCTCGGTCTTTTCCCAGCGCTGCACGGTTCGAACATCCCGCTTCAGGTACGCCGCGATTTCTTTCCAGGTCTCCAGCCGGCCGTCCCTCGTGCGGGGCGCGCCGGACGGCATATCGGACATATAATGCTCGGCCTTTCCTGTTGCAGAACTTAACACATTCCGCGGATCAGCAGGGAATTTGCGCCCCATTCCACGGCAAGATGCGCCAGATTCCCTCCTGTCGTGCTTTGCCGCTGTGCGGGACCATACCGCCAACCGCATACTGAGCGCGCCATGATCCTTCGTTCAGCCCTTTTACTGGCGATCGCGGCATTTTTCGCCTCCGCCCAGCCGTTCACCGATATCATCCTGAGTTCCGGCGTGCCGGAGCAGTTTCCCCTGCCCGTACGCGCCAGCGCCGCGCTGCAGTGTTGTTTCCGTATCGACGTTCCAGCCGGCGCGAATCGCTTGGAAATTCGCGTCTCCAATGTCAGCACCGCCGCGCAAATCGCGCTTGCGGTTCGTTTTGGCCAGCAGCCCAGCCCGGCGCCGCTGATCGCGGATTACCCGGTTACCATCGGCACCCGGAATCTCACCATTCTTCCGGCCTCCAACCCGCCGCTGCGGGCCGGATCCTACTACATCGGGATTGTCGTGGCCACCAATCCCACGGCGCAGACCGGCACCATGACGGCGACAGTGACGCTGGGGCCGCCACCCGACCCGCCCGGCATCTCTACCTCCGTCAACAGCCTGGACTTCACCACCACCGAGGGACGCAACCCGTCTCCCCGGACCTTCACCGTACGCAACAGCGGCGGCGGGACCCTGAACTTCGAAATCTCGGCCGCCGAGTCCTGGCTCAGCGCCTCTCCCGCGCGCGCAACCTCCACCGGCCAGAACTTGACGATTACGGTGTTGGCCAACGTCGCCGGCCTCGCCACGGGAACTTACAATGGCACGCTGCGGATCACCGCCCCGGACGTGACTCCGGTGCAGATACCCGTGCGGCTGCAGGTCAATCGCACCCCGCCCACACGGCTGACCAGCGTCTCCGCCGCCAGCCTGGCGACGGCCGTCGCGCCGGACGCGATCGTATCCTCCTTCGGCGCCGGGCTCGCCTCCGCCGTGGAAGCCGCCTCTACCGCGGACCTGCCGGACCGTCTCGGCGACACCACGCTGGCCGTCACCGACGCAACCGGCGTGGAGCACCAATGCAAGCTCTACTTCGTTTCTCCCGGACAGATCAATTTCCTCCTCAACTCGCGGACCGCCACCGGCGACGCCACCGTTCGCGTACGGCGCGGCGCCACGGTGGTGGCGGAAGGAACCCTGCGCGTGCAGCCCGTGGCCCCCGCGATCTTCACCGCGAATAACAGCGGCAGGGGCGTTGCCGCCGCTCAAGTGTTCCGGATCGCGGCGGACGGAACACAGTCGCTGGACGTCATCTTCCAGTGCGCCTCCGCGGGCAACTGCACCCCTGTGCCCGTGGACCCCGCCGCGGCCGAGCAGAGTTTTATCCTGCTCTACGGCACCGGGCTGCGAGGCCGGTCGGCCGCTTCCGCGGTGCGCGCGACCGTCGGCGGGCGCACCGCCGAAATCTCCGATGCCGTGCCGCAAGGCCAGTATCCCGGCCTGGATCAGGCGAATCTCCGGCTCACGCGCGACATGGCCGGCAGGGGCGTCGTGGATGTCGTCATTACGGTGGATGGACAGGCGTCCAACACCTTTACAATCCATCTCGGAGGAGCGGCGCCCCCGCCCCCGCCCCCGGCCGGACAATTGCCCCCGGTACCCACCGGTCGTGTGTACCAGCCGGCCGCGCCAGGCCTGGAATGGACTTACCGGGTCACTTTCCCCCAGAACGTCCGCATTCCTCACAAGCCGGTAGTCGAAGAGCCCGCCGGCCTGCTGTGCTCCAACGTCTTCTGCGGGCTGCAAACCTGGAATGCCGGGCAAATCGAATTCAAGGTATCGGCGAACGACTTGGTCAGCAGCGCCAACGGCACGGAACTGTGGAACGCCACCGTCAGCGATCGCGGCGGCGCGTTTTACTTTCCCACCGCCGGACCCATCCAGATCCGCCGCCGCCCCATCGGCGGCGACGTCCAACTCGAACTGGTTCACCAGGCGGGGCCGGGCTTGCGATTGTCGCGGCCCTTGTCCCGTCCGTCCAGCTCGGCGCTGACCGACGGCGTGATCCGTCCGGAAACGCTGATGGTTCCCGCCGGCACGTTCACCGGGGTCATCACCACCGAGATCGTGCTCACCGGCGATTCCACGTCCGGCTTCAACGGAACTTATCGCACCGAACTGAAGCTCGCGCCGTACGTGGGTATCATCCGTGCCGTCATGCGGGATCCCAATAATCAAATCCTGTTCACCCAGGAACTGCTGCAGTTCACGCAGCCCTCGCCTCCCCCGCTGCCGCGCTTCCGGATTTCGAACCTGACCATCGGCACGGTCGTATTCCAGAACCAGACCACCCGCATCCCGTTGGAGTTCGACTTCGAGGACCCCTCCGGAACCGCCTCCACCGGCTCCCTGCGGCTGACTTCTAACCTCGATGGCTTGCTGGGCGGGTTCGGCACTTACTCGGCCGAGGGCGTGACCGCCGGCCAGACTTCAGGACGCATGCGCGTCACGGCGGGAATTCCGCTGCTGAATCTTATCGTGGGGCGGCGCTACACGTTCACGTTCGTGATATCGAACTCGGCCGGAGAGGAGAGCAACCCGCTTAGCGGGAGCTTCGTGCGCTAGCGGGATTCCAACTCACAGCCGGAACCACATCCAAAGCCAGAACGCCACAAAGATCGCCGCCAACGTGAGCACTGCCAGGCTCCGCGCGAATGTAGGACGCTTGCGTTTTCGCACGGTACAAAAAAGAAAATGGTTCCAAGTGACCCAGTTGAACAGCGCTGCTTCCCGCCGGGTTTGACCCCTTTGCTCCGCATCCGGTATCGCGTCCGCTTGCAAGCCGCCTCATGATTCGCCGTTGCCGGCGATCCACTCGTGCTACCTGCCGCAGGTCGCGAACCTGCCCGCTTCCGGAACCGGCCTTTCGTTCCCCTCCAGTGACCGCCGCCTCGCGGCTGCGTCCACGGCAGGATCGTCACTCCCGGCCTGATCCCTTCCGCTACCCGACCTCCGTTGCCGGAACTCGGGACTCCTGGACTAGCCATCCCGCCACCGCTCCCCTTCCGGATGTCGCCATCCGTCCGGATCGCTGCGCTTAGCGGGCCTCCAATCCCGAAGGCTTTCCTCCACCGACCGCCCGATCTCCCCTCGCTCCCCTCCGGCGTCTTTTTATCGCCACCTCGGGATCATCGTTCCGGGTCCGCTTCGATCTGCTTCGGCTCGCTGTTCCTTGAACCTCTTGGAACCAACGCTAGAATGCCACTAGCCGCGAAGGGAGTCAATAAAAAAAGGGCGTCACAGCGCCCTTTTCCTCAATGTTTTTCTCGCTTGAAATCAGCGAGTTACAATTGCGAGCTTGTGCATCCTCTGTGAATAAAACAGGGGTGGGGAATCGTGTTCTACACCGGAGCCGCGGGGCACGCTGCCCCGCGGTCACAGCGCGCGCGTAACTATATTCGCTTCCCTTTCAATACCTTCGCCCCACGGTACCCCTGAGCCCAACACCTCGGCTGCTACAAAAGGACCGAAGCGCGACGGGCTGGCCAGCCTGCTTCTTAAGCCGGGATCGATCCCGCAACAAATTTGTCTGAACCGGAAGCCGAAAGGGCTTCGGCGATCCGCCGGAGCCCGCCTTCCGGGGCCGAAGTGTGTCTATCATCTGGGGTACATCGATGGAAGTGAAACGCCTCGCACCCTCAGACCACCTCTTCGCGGTGGAAGTGATCCGCGCGCTCAAGTCGCCGGATGGATACCCGATTCCCTCTGAGGATCACCTCCGCCACTTCCTGTCCCGCCCCGCCAACATCCTCATTGCCGCCGGCGATGGCGGCATCCCCGTGGGGTACGTCGTCGCCTATCTGCTCGACCGCGTCGCCGGCAGCCGCGGCATGGTGCTGTTCTACGAAATCTCCGTTGCCGAATCCCACCGCCGCCGCGGCGTCGGGACCAAGATGATCGCGGAGCTCAAGTCCATCTGCCGCGCGCACGGCGTAGCCAAGATGTGGGTTCAGACCAATCGGTCGAATACCGCCGCCACGCGGCTCTACTCGCTCACCGGCGCCCAGCCGCCGGAAGAAGCGGACGAGGTCACGTTCACGTACTTCTGGGATAGCTTAATGAATCCCGACCCTGCGGCGTAGCTGTTGACGATCAGCAATTTCATTGTAACAATGGTTTTCAGCGTTTGCTGAAAACCTCGGTGAAAAAACAGCTCGAGACCGACCTTGAGGCCGCCGAACGACTGACGGCGACCTTGCGTGATGTGCCCTTCCTTGCTTCAGCAACTCTGGAGCGGGAATCGATGCGAGGCAATCCCAGGATTAGCTTCGCGCTATCCGTGCGATCTACAGACTCCAAGAAACTCATCAACCGGCGCCTGGTTTGCGCGGTTCGGACAAGCGGCCAGCCCCGGATCGCCCGGGAGGCTTGCCTGAATATGGCCGACTATCTTCGCGCGAACAAGCGTGATTACCCGGTGTTCATTGCGCCATACATAACTCCAGCCGCCGCGGCCATCTGCGAGAAGTACGACGTCGGCTTCCTGGACTTCGCGGGTAACTGCCGATTGGCTTTTGGTCGCGTGTTCATCCGCAAAGAGGGGTTTCCGAATCCGGCGAGCCTGAAAAGGGTCCTCCGATCGCTGTACTCGCCGAAGGCGGAGCGAGTTGTGCGCGTGTTGCTGAACGCCGGTCCCCGGAACTGGCGTATGCAGGAACTGGCTCAAGAAGCGCGCGTAAGCCTCGGGCAGGTGGCCAATGTCAAGACATTACTCCTCGATCGGGAATGGATCGAGTGCCATGCCCAGGGCTTCCGGCTTCGGTCGTGGGAAGAGGCGGTGATGCCTCTGCTGAACGAATGGGCCGCGAACTATCGGGTATCCCGGAACCGCGCTGCGAACTTTTATTCCATGCTGCCCATTCCTGAGATTGAAGCCGCGCTTAGTTCGCGGCCGGGAGTGGCGCTAACCGGATTCTCCGGCGCAGCCCGGCGAATACCTGTCGTGCGCTATCAACGTGTAACCGCCTACATGCAGGGGGACATTTCCCTCGCCGCTAGAACACTTGACCTGAAGCCGGTCGACAGCGGAGCCAACGTCACTCTCTTGGAACCGTACGACGAAGGCGTCTTCTACGGGGCTGGAGTTTTTGGCCCGCGACCTCGGGAGGTCATGGCATCTGCCGTCTCGCCCGTTCAACTTTATCTCGATCTTGTTAGTCTCAAGGGTCGCGGCGAGGAAGCCGCAAGTGCATTGTTGAAAGAAGCCATCGCGCCCTTATGGGGAGTCGGGTGGGGGGAGAGTGATGACCTTTCGTGACTATTCCGCTGACCAGGTGGAGGCTGCGAAGTCCGTCCTTCTCGAACTCGCGCACCTGCTCGGCGAATACCGGGATGACATCGTGGTGGTCGGCGGCTGGGTTCCACACTTACTCCTACCGCAGCAGCCCATGCGCCATGTGGGGAGCATCGATGTAGACCTCGCGCTAAACCACAAGAACCTTCGAACCGCAGGCTACGCGTCAATCCAAAAGCGGATTTTGGAGCGTGGCTACGAAGCGGACTTGCGCCAGCCCTTTATCTTTCACCGCCGAATCACGGTGAAAAACCATCCGGTCAAGGTTCAGGTGGATTTCTTGGCTGGTGAATATGAGGGCACCGGCACGAAGCACCGGACACAGACCGTCCAGGAAGGACGTGCTCGCAAGGCGCGCGGTTGCGACCTCGCGTTTGAGTTATTCGTGGAAACCCAGATTACAGGAGAACTCCCGACGGGCGGCAAGGACGAGGTTCAGGTCCGGGTCGCATCCGTCGTGGCGTTTCTCGTAATGAAAGGAATGGCGCTGCACGACCGGCTGAAGGAAAAGGACGCTTGGGACATCTATTTCACTCTGACGAACTACCCGCGCGGAATCGACGCCCTGGCGGAGGAACTGCGTCGGCACCTCGGCCGCGTACTGGTACAGGAGGGCCTCCTCAAACTCGCCGATAAGTTCGCATCCGTTGATCATATCGGCCCAAGGTTTGTGGCCGACTTTGATGACGTACAAGATGAAGAGGAACGCGCACGCATCCATCGTGACGCGTTCGAGAAAGTGGATTACCTTTTGCGTCGACTGGGAGTTCGATAAGTAGCGAAAAACAAGCACCGGCGAGCGCGGGCTGGCGGCCCGCCCTCAAGCCGGCACGTATCGCTTCACCTCGATCTCGCGCCGGTTCCGGCGAGTTCGGGCTACATCGTAGGCGAGCTGCATGCGCAACAGGTGGTCCATCGCCGGGCCGAATGCCTTCTCAATCCGCAGTGCCATCTCCGGAGTCAGCGCGGACTTGCCGTGCAGCAGGTCCGAGAGCGTGGCCCGGCGCACGCGCAGAATTTCCGCCGCTCGTGACACACTGAGGCCGAGCGATTCGAGAATCTCAGTCCTAATCAGGTCGCCTGGATGGGGCGGGTTCTTCATGGGCATCGCGAGTCTCCTTCGATAGTCATCATCGTGTTGAGCTTAAGCTCTGCATACCCGCCACGTGGGCGATGGCAGCCTCGCCGCACCTTCCTTTCGCGTGACCGAATCTCAGCGCGTTGGGCGGTCAGGCGACAGCATCTTAAGTAGTGCATCCTGGTGCTGCATACGTTTAATCTCTTTGGCTCCCACATCCTTTCCCAGCTTCAGGTCCATCTTTAAGCACTCACCTCGAAACCGTGCCCATCGGATCGGGGAAGGATTCCGAATGGCTTCATAGTAGATATACGTCACGTCCCCTCCACGGCTCGACTTGGACCGCCGCATGTGTAGAAAGCGTCCGGGCGGGTATACGTAGCCTTCATGTGCTTCGATTATTACGTCACCTGGCATCATGAGATCTCGAAAACGTGGCTTCCCGGTCCACCGTATCATTTCGACTTCATAACGCCTTCGATCTCCAAGCATCTTTGCGGCCACGTGCTCCCCCGACTCAATGGTCGACAGCTCGGCTTCGGGAAAGTCGTCCCAGGAATCTGTTCCGAGCAGCCAGACCCGACGGGAAGGCGAGCGACGTGTTGGCTTTTTCGCAACAAAGTCCTTCGGAGGTTTGTAAATTTTTTTGCAGTGCTGCAACCATTTAGGCGATACAGGTTCGCTCATTCGATCTTCGAACCACTTTTTTACGATGCTGACGATATGTTCATCCGACGTATAGAGGGCAGCCTCATCAAGAACATCTCGAGAATGAGCCGACAGGTTTGCCGACCCTATGATCACATGTCTTCCGAGGAGACAAACCTTCGCGTGGAGGTCCGCTCGTAGGTATAGCTCTACTCCTCGTTTCTGGAACTTCTCCAATTCCTGAGGTTGTATTGGTCCGGACGGGGTGGACAGGTGGGTTGGGGTAAGTAAGAGTCATTGAATCACGCCGCCTGGCCGAGTT
>JAIEPW010000034.1 GCA_019748195.1 Bryobacteraceae bacterium | reverse complement strand
AACAGGGTCAATCCATCGGAGGAATCGCGCACCTCAATGGGCGCCTGAACGGATCGCCGACCCGTTCTGAGGACGCCCCTATCCTCCCGAACGGCAATTCGCGTTCAACCCAAGAGAAATATCCGTTTTCAGCGACGGACGACGAGCTACTGATGTCATGCTACGGGCAGAGTCGACGGTCGAAGCGCGAAGTCATCGCTCAGCTCCTGAAGGAACATCCGACGTATCCGCGGCACGTGATAACCCGCCGCGCGCGCCGGCTTGGGATTGCCGGACAAGAGACGCACTCCCGCCCATGGTCTGAGGCGGAGATCAAGCGGTTGACGGAATTGAAGAAGTGGCCTCTGAGCCAAATCATCGAGGAGCTTGGGCGCTCGCCGGATGCTGTGCGCGCACAACTCCGCCGTCAGCGCTTGAACGCCGATTTCTTTGAAGGTTGGAAGACGAAGGATCTCGTAAAGGACTTTCTCGTGACCGATGAGGATGTGGAGCGTTGGGTCCGGCGCAGTTGGATTCAGCGTGATCATGGCCGCGTCACGGAAGAGTCGATACACAAGCTTTTTCGCGAGCATCCCGAAGAGATTCCGTTCGATGCATTGGAGAAAGAGTGGCAGGACTTCCTCCTGGCGCGGCCTCGTCAGGCTTGGGCTTCCAGGTAGGCGTCGGAGTCTGCTAGCCATTGATCGAAACGAGGCCACACAGTGGGCCGTGTACGATGCCAGCTCTTGTCGCATTCCGCCCAGTACGCAACGACGCGTTCGTTGCGGACATGGCTGCGGGCGGTGTCCCTCAACGCCTGAAGCCAATTCCCCTGGACGGCATCCTTGAACTTGTGTTGCTCGATCCAAAAGAGCAATTGCTCCCAAAACCACATCGAATAGGTCGGACGCGTTGACTGCTTGCCGTGAACCGATTCGAGGAATCCGCGACAGCGACGATCAAGTTCGACCTTCGCCTCTGCAGGAACATCGCCCGACAGATCGACCAGTAGCCTGACCCAAAACGCGAAGGCTTCCCATTCGACGTACTGCGGTACGGCCACAGTCAGCTCCGGTGAGTGAATTGTCAGCAACTCGCGCTGCCATCGCTCGGCATCCGGGTATTTCGGCTGCCGCGCGGACCAGGGACCCACTTGCCGAAGTCGGCTCATCTCCGGGCGCCGGTCGACGTAGTAGTTCAGCGCCTGGTGCCAGCCGCCTTCATCCGCCCTGGAGAACATGTGGTGATCGACCCATTTATCGAGTTCCACGCACAAGTTGAGGGGGCTCTTCGGCTGCTGCCGCGTTCCGAGGAATCCGGGGCACCGCCGATGGATCTCCGCTTCCAGCCAGGAAGGAATGGCCGCCTCGGTCTCTGTTATCGCTCCTGCCCATCGAGCAAAGCATCTCCATCTCAATAGCTCATCGCAAGCGTCTTGGAAATCCCGCCAGGGGATCTTCAGCGATTGGTCCCGCATCCGGTGGCGGACTGCGTGGCCCGGGTTAGGTGCGCTCATGGCAGAAGCGTCGGTCGTCACAAACAACTAGTCAACTTGGAGCAGGGATATTTCAGCAGAACGGGATGAGCACAAACGGTCAACAGCAAACGACCCATCTGCGAACCCTCTTCGTGGAGACGTTCTAGCTTAAATCCCCAAAGGGCACGATGCAAGCACTTTTTTAGCTTCGTCGTTCCCGCCATGCGCATGCCATGACAATTTCTTTAAGCGCAGGTAGTGCCGCGTTTCCCGTCCCTGCCCAATCTGGAACTGTCTGTAGAGCTAGACGCAAGTGCTCGCGGCTCAAGGATTTGCGTTGGGGAGCTGCTCAGCACCCAGTGCCACTTGCGGAGCCAGAGGTTCCGGAAGACGCGGATTTTCTCGACTTGCTCAGTACACCCGGTCCGATCTAGGATGCCTTGTACTCGCTAACCGCGAGTGCGCAGAAGCAGGCGCCGGTAGTGCCGGCGTCGTGCGGATCTTCCTGACGGGACCTTGCATTAGGAGGACACGCAGCCATGAGGATCTGGATGAACCGCGAGGCCAATTTGGTCATGGAGTGGGTCACTGATCCGCACCATGATCGGGCGAGCCTATTCGCTCTGGCGCAAAGGATCGGGCGGACACCGGAAGCCATCGTCCACTATTTGCGGCGCAAGCTACCACCCGAGTTGTTCCCTTGGCGCAGGAAACCGCGCTGGAAGAAGGAAGAAGAACTCGCCCTTAAACAGCGCGGTGAGGTCAATGGCCGTTCGCGCGACGCGGTGTACAAGTACGCTAAGCGGAAACACATCGAGCCGCCGGCTGATGGAGACGAAGATGAAGACAGCCAGCCGCTGAAGGTTACGTTCGTTGCGGAGAGCCTCGGCGTCTCCCGCACGCAAGTGTACCGTTGGCTAGACCAACGGCTGCTCCGCCGATTCAAAGGCGGGGTCGCGGAGTCGAGTTTTGTCGCCTTGCTAAAGGATCATCCCGAACTCGTTCGATTCGACTCGCTGAGCCGCGACATGCAGGAGTGGCTGGTTGTGATGGGCTATGAGAACTCCTCTATGCAAGTGAAGGAGCCTAGCGTCCGCGGTCTCCTCAAGGAGCGCGCAGATGACGGAACGCCGCCATCAAGTCGAAGGGCTTGCGAAGCGTCGCGATGACCTCGCCGCGCTGGTCAATCGAGCGCTCATTCGAGTTGCCCAGCGGAGCAGCCATTTCAAGGTGCCGGACTCGCTCTGGCTCGATGCCCATCAAACGGCAGCAGGTGAAATCCGCTGCTACCGGGTCGTCGGCGAACACAAGGCAGCCGAGATTTCGAGCGGCACCGTGCAAAGGACCGTTCCCCTCCATCGCCGTGATCCCGTCTGCAATCACGTAGTGAACCGGAACGGTGGCTGCGAGTTCCACAATCGAGTTGTCGATGCCTTCCCAGTGAAGGATGTTCTTCGGCCAGCCGTAGACCGATCCCGGCAACACGCCGAAGAGGTTCTTCAGGCTCAGCGTGACGCCGGCCCAATGATGGGTTTTGATTTTGGGCATGGAGATCACGATGTCAGCGGCCAGCACCGACTCAGGCAGCCACAGGTCTGGGAGCGCAGTTGTCCTTGCGGCTGTGTTGACGCGCCGCACCGGATCGTAGTTTAGGTCGACCAGCGCCGGCCTTTTCAGGAGGCGAAGCTGTTCCGTGAACCCGCTCTCTTCGGCCAACATTTCGAAATCCCGCACATGACCCGGCCCATCAGCCACGGTGACCGCGGCGGCTCCACGACGATAAAGGGAGTCAGCGACGGCCGCCACGAGCAAGGGGTGCGTATTGATCGGCGCAGTCGGCGAATACTCGACGAGATTGGGCTTGAGCAGCACGCGTTTATCCTTGACGTCGAGTCCACCGAGCCGAAGACCATCCTCCACAACCGATGGACACAATCCGTAGCGCTCACATTTGAGAACCGCAACAGTGGAACGCCCCGGACTGCGCCGCTTCAGTTTAGGTCGCCACAACGTTCGTGCAGCGATACCAGCAGTGCCGGCTAGCATGATTCCGTTGAGGGCATGTCTGCGATTCATTTGGTGAACTCCCGAAAGCTGAATGTGGGTTCTTCCAGCGCTAGAGCCGCCGCGGCGAGGACTCGCGTCGGTGCACCTTCCGGCAAACAACGGAGCAATTGATCGCGCACGAGTGAGGAAGAAGGATGCTGATATGCGGCCAGAGCCATCGCACCCCATGCAAGAGAGTAGGGAGATCGACAAGTCGACAATCTGCTCTCCAGGTACCCGAGTGCTGCTCGGACGGTTTGCCATGGTGTACTTGGCCGAAGTGCTAACAACGCCATCGAAGTGAAGTCCGGATGCGGATCAAGGTTGATGCCGAAAACCTGCGAATTGCCGGCGTTCCACCCGCCCGCGGGGCACTGCCGATCCAAGAGCATTGCGTCGGCTGAGGTGATTCTCTGGTGTTCCACATCCCACGCTCGGAGCGCGAGCACCGTCATCGCCGTCGGGGCGATCCAACTAACGGTGCCGGGAACCCACGGCCAACCGTAACGATCAGGGTCAAAGCGAACCTGCCGGTCGGAGAGGCGGAACTTCCATTTCCAGAGCCAGTGTTTTTCGGCTGGCTGCAGGCTGAGGAGCCACTCGATCCCCCTCCCAACACTGTCGTTGCGATCCGACGCCGTAGCGCGCAGCGCAAGCAGGGCGAGCGCTGTCAGGAACGCGTTCGGTGGCTGGTCCGTGTGGTTCGCAGACCAGGCGCCATTTGAGAGCTGCGAGTGACGGAGGAATGCAATATCTCTTGACCGCAAAGCGAGGCACCGGAGTGCCGCGTCCTCCGTGCCCCCGGCAGGCCGTTTCTCTAGCAGTAGTCTGGCTTCGCGAGATGTCACACGGCATTCTATGCCGGAACGAAACGCTCTCCTACTGAGAAATCAATGGTAGTCAAACTGCGAGCTCGGCCTGAACGATGGCGGACGGTGTCCATCGAGTTGTTGTCGCGACAGTGCGCTCTTGGCGGATGGCAGTGAGTGTCCAGTGCGTTTTTGTCGTCTGATGGCGGAGACTGTAACAGTTTGGCCGATGGCGAGCGTTGTCCATCGAGTTTTTGTCGTGACACGACGCCGCGTGGCGGATGGCAGCCAGTGTCCGGCTCATTTTTCTTGAACGATGGTGGATGCCGTCACTACTTGTCCGATGGCCGGTGGTGTCCACCCACTTTTTGTCGTGACAGGGCGTTTGATCAACGGCTGAGTCTCTGGTGTAGTGGTGCGGCAGGCCGTGCGCTTGTATTCGTGGCTCGGTTGAACGATGGCAGGCGGTGTTCGTGTTGCCTTTCTTGGCGGATGTCCAAAGTGTCCAAGACCTGCACATTCGTCGAGCCTATCATCTGGCTTTGGCAAGGGCAGCGGAGCACTTACTCTGATCCCGGATGTTCGAGACAGCACAAGATGTCGCCCGAGGATTGCGAGAAGCCGGATATGCCGCCGATCCTGTATTGGTTCAAACGATCTGGCTCTCCACCAAAATGCAGAAGCCGATCCTTATTGAAGGACCGCCTGGAACCGGCAAGACCTATCTGGCGCAAGCGTTCGCGGCGGCGGCGAAGACCGACCTGATCCGGCTCCAGTGCTTCGAGGGGATCACGGAGCGGCAGGCGATCGGCTCGTTTGATGAGGCGCTGCAGCGGCTGTTCCTGGAGACCCAGGTCGAGGCCCTCGACCGAGAGTGGGAGAAGTTGCGCAATCAGCTTCACACGCTCGACTTCTTTACGCATGGGCCGCTGCTGCAGGCCGTGCTGCAGCCAAGGCCGGTGGTTCTGCTGATCGACGAACTCGACAAGGTAGACCAAAAGTTCGAGGCGCTGCTGTTGGAGATTCTGTCGGATTGGCAGATCACCATACCGAAGCTGGGCACGGTGAAGGCGAAGTCGATTCCCGTAGTCGTGATGACGTCGAACCAGGAGCGGCGGTTGGGAGACCCTCTGCGACGAAGAAGTCTGTACAAACGAATCGAGCATCCCGATGTCGTGAAGGAAGCCGAGATCCTCGACATTCGCACGGCCGAGGCTCCGTTGGAGTTGAAAGCGCAGGCGGTGGGGCTGGCGCAAGCTCTGCGCGGCTACAACCTGGTAAAGCCGCCTTCGATTGATGAGATCGTGCAATTGGTTCGGGCGTTGCAGCTAATGGGGCGCACAGAGATCGTGCCGGCTGACCGTGATGTGCTGCTTCCGTTCCTCGCAAAGACCGAAGAGGACGTGAAGCGGCTGCTGTTGCGAGATGGTTTCACGAGCCTGGTTGCGACGGCGCTCGAGTACCGCGACCAGGCCTTGGCCGCGATGAAGGGAGGCAGGGAGGTTCTGGCCGAGGCTGTATGAAAATCGCCCTGCTGTTTGTAGTGGTTTCTGTCTGTGGCGCGCAGTCTAGCGATGCGATGCGATGGGCGAACTACTGGGCGGATCACTACGGCCTCGAACGCGAGCTGGTCTACGCGGTGATCGAAACGGAATCGGGTTGGAACGTTCGCGCCATTTCTTCGGCCGGCGCAGCAGGGCTGATGCAACTAATGCCAGACACGGCGGCGACGTTCGGAGTTCGCAACCGGTTCGAGGTGACCGAGAACATTCGCGGAGGCGTGGCGTACCTGAAGTGGCTGGAACGCCTCTGTGGCGGCGATCGCCGGCTGATGCTTGCAAGCTACAACGCCGGGCAAGGGCGCGTGCTTCGCGCCGGACTTGCGTTCGATTCGGAAGATGTACATGCGTACGTCTCGCGTGTGGCGTATCTGTATCGCCGGAACCGATGGGAAGCAGTCTTGATCGCAAGACGCGGAAAGGAAGCTTGGCCATGATGAAACTCGTTTTGGGGGTAATGGTTGCGGTCGTAGCGCATTGCCAGGTGAAGCCGATCGTCAGCGAACGGCAGATGAACCAGCAGGTCAACGTGATCCGTGTGGCTCCACGATTTGCGACTGCTATCAGAATGCCGGAGCCCGTGAGTTCGGTAGTCGTCGGCGATCCGCAGAAGTTTCTTGCGGAGCACTCGGAGAAAGAGCCGGCGTTGGTGCTCGTTAAGCCGGTCGTGGAAGAGGCAACGGAGTCGAACTTGCTCGTTACGACTGTGAAGGGGCGCCAAGTGAGCTTCGTTCTGCGGAGCGAAGGCGCAGGCGCAAAGCCGGTGGACTTCGTGGTGAACTATCGCCCGGTCGGATCCTTCCTCGTCGAGGAAAGCGCGCCGCCGAACCCCTCGGAAGTGCCCGTCACAAAACCTGTCGCGTTGCAGGCTGTCAGCACAAGCTCTGTCCCTGCAGACGAGCCTGAACGTGACCCGTTGGGCGACCTGGTCGCACGGCAGCAGCGCACACAACTTCCGGCGCTCTTCGGCGAGCGCGCTCCGGCGCCACAAGGCAAAGGAGATCCGGTGAAGGCTGGCGTGTCTGAAGTAGTGGACCAGGGCCGTCAGGTACTGGTGCTGTTCTCAGTGATCAACCCGCAGGACAAGGCCATCGCGATTCTGCCGCCGCAGGTACAACTCGCAGGCAAGGTGAAAAAGGGCGTGCTGATCCGGCGCAGCCGCTGGGGCACCAGCGAACAACTCGCGGTGAGCCAGTATCGCTTAAGCCGTCGCCGGATCGGACCTGGCGAACGCGCCGACGGAGTCATCGTCTTCGACCGGCCGAGCTTCAAGCAGTCGAACGAAACGTTGTTCTTGCAAGTGGCGGAGAGCGGTGCGGTGGATCGACCGGCGCTGGCGCCGATTGGGTTCGGTGTGTCGTCGGTCAGAAAGGATGTGCGAGATGGCGAGTGATCGAGATAAAGCGGAAGGCGTGAAGCCGGATCAATCGACGGGACACGCACCAGGACCGCCAGTGCCTACGCGGGACTCGGAGCCTGAGGCTGCGGCCGTTGAAGAGAGGCCACTCGAAGGGATGCCTTCACAAGTCGCTGCAAGATCCACGAGCAGCGAGGCGCGTGAGGCCAAGGCTGGCGAGCGGACGCGTGCGCTTGTATTGCTCGCCGGTGGGGCTGTGGCCTGCGTGCTGTTGTTCTTCGCGCTGTTCACGACAGATGGCTCGTCCAGCCGGAAGGAGCGTCGCACGAAGCCGAGTCTCGGGCGACCAGAGAATGCGGCCTCAGCGACGGACCAGCCGAGCCGTTCGCCAGTACCGCAGCTCTCCGTGAACCAAACGCCCAGCGAAGAATCGGGCGAACTGACCGAAAAGGATCTGCTCGGCACAATGCGGAACCGCGGCACTGTGGTGCCCAAAGATCCACCGCCGCCTGTGCCTCCGAAATCACCAGCAACGCAGCGCCGCACTCTCGCCGGCGTCAACTTTGATGATCCGGCACTGGCCGAAGCGTATCGGCGGCAAGGGCTGACACCTCCGCCGCAGCGCACGGAAGTGGTCGATTGGAATGCGGCCATACGGGACTACCAAAATCAACAGCAGCGGCCGGCACTGGCTCCGAGTGGGCCGGTGGTCAATCCGAGCGAGGCGCTGCGCAAGTCTTCGATTGTGTACGTTCGGAATGCCGCCCTCACTGCGGTAGCTCAAGGCGGTCCTCAGCCTGCACTGATTCAGAAGTCAGCGGGGCTTCTCCCGCAAGGCACTGCGCTGGTCGCCCGGCTACAACACGCGGTCAGCTCAGCGGCAAAGGTACCGGTGATCGCCGTCATCGAGTACAACTACGAGGATGACGGACAACTGATCATTCCCGCCGGAACGAAGGCGTACGGCGAGTTGGCGCAGGCCACACCACAGGGCTGGGTGACGCTCAAGTTCGACGCGCTGGAGTTTCCAGATGGCAGCCGCGATAAGATCAGCGGGTCCGCGATCAGTATGGATCGGCAGATGCTGCGCGGGTACGTGAATGGCAAGAACACCGGGATGAAGGTGCTTACGCGCGCGCTAACTGGCGTCGGGACGATCGCCGCATACGCAGTCGGCGGCCGAAGCGCGAACGGTGGGATCGACAGTTCGATCCTTCTGCGGGAGCGACTGGCTTCGAACGTCGCCCTTGCCGGCGAGCAGCAGATGTCGATGCTCGCCTATCAGCAGAACATCGTTGTGACGGTGCCGGCGAAGACACAGTTCTATCTAGTCCTGCATGAAGCCGGTGTTTCGTTGCCGCGACCCGCGCAGGAAACGATTGCACCTGTGGCGCTTCCCGGAGGCGCAACCCTTCAGCAAGCGTCTCAACGTTCGACGGCCCCGGCGTTGACCGAGCAAGAGTTGCGGGACATGCTCCAACTGCGGAACGAGATGCGGGAGATGAATCGCTTGATGCAGCAGAGCCAGCAATCCGCGCCGATGCGTCCGGAAACCCCTCCGGAGCAGCGCTGAGGCCTTCCTGCCGCCGCCGGAATCGGATATTCTGAGGAGGTTTAGGGCGGAAGCTGCCCATGCCGCAGTACACGAGGCCGGGACAAGTCGCACCGTTCAACCTAGCCCATTGGATCGGCTGGTGGATCGGTGCCGGTGCGGCCAAGGTCGGGCAGGAGGTGGAACACCTCGCGCAGCGCGCCAGACACTCTTCTGGCAGCGAACGGGCGGATTGGGTGCGGCGTTGCATCATCGCCTCCGGCGTGGTCCTGAGCGAGTTCGCGCTCATCCGCTTGTTCGAGCCTCAGCCGGATTCGATCCCTACGCTTATTGGGACATGGGTCGTTATCTTCTTCCTTCCCAGGCCAACTCCTCGTATTCCATTGTGGTTCGCCCGCGTGGCAGCGTTCGTAGCGACATTGGGCGCCTTGAACGCCTATTGGAAGATCGCTTCCTCATCGTGGCCAGCACTCAGAGAGTGGGATGGCGCTTTCACGATCTCGTGGGGCTTGCTGAGCTTCGGGATGATCGTGTGGGTGTTTCTATCCTTCCGGAGAAAAGGAACGAGCGCAGCGGTAGCGCAAGTGGGAGTTGCCGATGCTGAGCGCCAAACGGTAGCGCGCTGGTCGAACATTCCATCGACGAAGTTCCGCGATGTTGGAGGGTGCGAGCTTGCAAAGAAAGAGATCGGCTCGATAGCTGACAACCGGCTCAGGGTCAAAAGGAACGGTCGGGTCAGCAACGGAATCCTGCTCTACGGGCCACAAGGCACCGGAAAGAGCCTGATAGCAGAGGCGACGGCAGGCGAATTCCAGGTTAACTTCCTACACGTGCGCTGTCCGGATCTTGTCGGGCAAGTAGTGGGCGCTACAGGCGCCGAGATCCGCGCCGCTTTCGAGTCGGCGGCGGCGAACCGGCCTGTGGTCTTGTTCCTGGATGAGATCGACTCAATCGGGAGTCGACGCCAAGCGCAGGGACAAGGAACCGACGCCGGAGGAGCTGGGCGTGAGTACAACACGGTCACGACGCAGTTGATGTCGGCGATTGACAAGTACCGGTCCCTCGATGGTCTCCTCATCATGGCCGCCACGAATCAGTTGGACGGCCTCGAGCCTACGCTCATTCGCGAAGGCCGATTCGATGTGAAGCTTCGGCTGGATCTGCCTGATGAAGCCGGGCGCAAGGAGATTCTTGGAACGCTTCTCAACCAGTTCAGGGTACGGCCGTTCGATCTGACCGATGTGGCGAAGCGTACACCCGGTTGGAGCCCGGCCAAGTTGAAAGCGCTGGTCGACCGTGCCGCGGAGATCGCAGGGAGAAGCCCAGTTGAGGGACGCCACTTAGTTGAGGCGCTGGAGAGGGCCGGCGGGCGAGATCGGCCCCAATTTGAACGAGTCGAGTGGGACGATGTTGTCCTGCCGGAGGCGGTCGTGCACGACCTCAAGGCGCTCATTGATCTCATGCGGCCTGGGCGTGCGCAGAAGCTATCGCTGCCGGCTCCGACGGGCCTAATCTTGACCGGTGCCCCTGGCACTGGGAAGACACTGACGGTCCGGCTGATCGCAACCCAGGCGGATAGAAGCTTCTACTCTCTTTCGCCGAGCGATGTGCTGTCGGGTGACGTCGGCGGCTCAACGAAGAAGCTGCGGGAGGCCTTTGCGCGGGCTAAGGAACACGCGCCGTCGATTCTCTTCTTCGATGAGATGGACGGGCTCTTTCCGAACGTCCACGGCCCGGTGAGCCAGCACGATGTGCAACTCGTGGAACAGGCGCTGATCGAGATCAGTGCGTTGAAACCCGAGCACAATGTCTTCCTGATCGGCACCACGAACTACCTGGATCGAGTGGACCTGCGAATTCTCCGCGGTGGTCGATTCAGCGAGAAGATCGAGATCGGCGTGCCCAATGGCGATGGGTACCGAAAGCTCCTTTCGCGATATCTCGGTACGGCTCGCCTTGCGGAGAGCCTTCGAGTGGAGGACCTTGTTAGCCGACTCCAAGGCATGTCACCGGCTGATTTTGAAGCGACCGTGACGGCTGCCAAGCGCGCCGCGATGCGCCGGATGCGGTCGAATGCCGACGTGCTTCCGCCGCTAGAATTGGCAGACTTCGAACTCGCTCTGTCACGGGTTCAAGCCCATTTCTAGGCTGTGCTGGTAGGTCTCGGGCTGGTGGGCTATTTCGCTGGTGCTAATGCGACGCGACCTTCCGATTCTTGCGACACTGATACGAAGGATAAACATTCATGGCGAATCCCACTCGGCCAAGGGAAATACCGCCTTCTACGACATCAGCCTGACAAAGGCAGAGAATCCGACTTCCTGATGAGCTCCCTAGCCAACGATCTACTGAACCCCAGCACGCTACCTGGCCTTGTCTCTTGGGGAGCCATCTTCTTTCTGGCTGCCACGTCGATAGTTGTTCTCATCCGGCGAACAGCCCGGAGGATCGCAGCCCACTTGACCGACGTCACGGCCGTTCGGTTCGTTAGTGCACTGGCACAGGTACTGACCTATCTGGTCGCGTTTGTGCTGTACGCCCATCTTGTCCCCGAGTTGCGCACCATTGGAACGGCCTTGCTCGCAGGCGTCAGTGTCGCTTCGGTCGTTGTCGGCCTCGCGGCTCAGAACACGCTCGGTAATCTCGTCGCTGGGTTATCCCTGGTGCTCTATAGACCCTTCAGTGTTGGCGACAGAATACAACTCAACTCCCCGATTGGGGTCATACGTGCAACAGTTGAAACCATCTCGCTCGGGTATACGATGCTGCGTGCCGACGAGGGGCAGGAGGTCATTGTTCCCAACACGATCATGGTCACGAGCACTGTCATCAGGCTGAGCAACCACAAGGTTTTAGCCAGCGACTCGAGCGAGAAGAGCGCGGAAAGTGTGCCAGAGCAATAGCGGCCCGCATGTTTCGACCGGGCGCAGCCCGTGGGCACCGATCCCGCTCACCGTACTGACCTCCTGTCGCAGGTCAACGATTTGTTGTTCTGTTCCGACCCCGGACCGGGCGAAGTAACCACCCAAACATGTCAGCGGCATGAGCGATAGCAAATACACTGCGTGGTACCACGTTGGATAATCCGCCCAAGCACTGAAGGGCGAAATAGGCAAATGAAGAGGAGCAGACCCAAGTAGCAAGACTGCGCCAAGCCGGCTAGCTGCTCGCCAGTCTTCCTTGGCAGCCTTCGTTGCAAGGAAACCCGACGCAATGGAACAGACCGAGGCCAGGGCGAGCCGCGAAACTAGCATCACGGAGCTGTATGCCTTCGTAGGCACAGCAGCCTCATAATCACTCCACGCCGTGCGGAGCAAAAGAAGGCCGATTAGTCCAATAGTGACCCACGCGACACCTCCCACAATCACGCCGATGACGATCGGACGCGCGTGATCTGCGTAAGCGGAACGCCGAAGGGGTGTGCAGATCGAACTCATTTGGCAATGGTGACACAAATAGCCCCGAGTGACGCCATAGGGTCTTCGTACCGCCGAACCGTGCCCTGCCAAGTCCACTGTGTACTCGAGTCTTGTCCCACCAACGTCATCTCCTCAAACTCAAGTCGCTGAAAACACGCTATCTTGCGACCTCTTTCCAAACTCGCTTTGAGATTTCCCAAACCTGCCTTATGTTGCTTTCCAGGCACGAGCGACGCTCGGGCCGAGATCGACAAAGGGAGGTACCCCTTATGAAACAGCTTTGGAGATCGAGACCGCCAGCCCACCAAGGAGTTCGCCAGTGGGCGGCCATGGCGCTCGTCGCGATTCTCTTGGTTCTGGTGATGGGTAACGCGGTCGTGCTGGCGCAGAACCTCGGGGCCGCGCCCCAAACAAACGTTGCCGTACAGGGACAAACGGGCGCGCAGCCGGAAGGTGCGTTCCTCAACCTGGTGAACTGGATCGGCAACGTGATCGCGCCGGTGGGCGCCGCGCTGGCGATCGCCGGCGGGTTGATCAGCTACATCGGGGGCCGTGGCGTCATGCGGTACGTCGTCACGGCTCTCGGGTGCTTGGCTGTTTCGGGAGTCACGCGCCTGCTCGAATTCTGGATTCAGCAGGGCGGCGGTGGCGTTTCCTGAAGCGGCGTTGTGGCGGGAATGCGGGCTCACCCGCGCGGAGAGCCCGCATGACCTGGTGAGGTGAACCAACGAACGTGAGATGAACGATGCCTTCCCTGCTTTACGACATCATGCGCGTTCTACTGTTGCTGGCTCCGGCAGCTGCGTTTGTGTGTCTGCTGCTGGCGGGCATCTCGCTGAGGAAGGAAGGCGGAACGGTGTTCTGGGTGGGCGGCGGATTTTCGCGGCACATGACCTGGGCGGTCGTGTTCCTCGCCCTAGAGCCGTCCTTGACCTGGTTCCAGGCGCTCGGTGTGCCGGTCTACTTTCCGCCCGGGGTCGCGATCGGGAACGGATGGTTGGCGCAGATTCAGTCGGGCATCTCGACGTTTGTCAATTCGTTCATCGTCGCCCGGATTGCACCGGTGGCGGCGGCGTTCTTTGTGCTTCGGTCGGTGCTCGATACGGCGAGCGGTGCCGGGCCGTTGCCCTCGATTCTCAGCGCGATATTTCTGCTGGCGATTTCAAGCACGCATGCGCTGATCGACGCATGGACGCCGGTGGGCAACCGGTTTTCGATTGCGCTTGGGCTGGAGTCGATGTGGAACTACACAGCCAGCCGGGTCTTCCCTATTGCCGCAGGCCTGGCCGTCTGCGGCGCGATTGTGACTTTTGCGTTCAACCGTCCCGGGTATCTGCGGATGCTTGCGTGCGCAGGCGGGTTCCTAACGGTGAGCGCGTTGTGGATTCTGATCAACCGGATGATGTGAAACAAAGGCGGGCTCCCATGCAGATCTTCTACAACGACCGTACGCTCGAATTCCTATCGTACGCCTGTCCTGCGCTACTCGCTATGGCGTTTCTCTCTCTAGGGCAGATGCGACGTCCGTTGTTGTTCGCTGCTGCCGTAAGCCTCGGATTCGCGATCTGGATCGTCTCGGAAAGGCTGTAGACATGGATTTCCTGACCGGGCTCACGAATCTGACGAACTGGTTCGCGAACGTCATCATGCCGACGCTCGCTGGGCTGTTCTTCGTGATTTCGGTGCTGCGCTTTTCGCGCAACTCGCCGTTTCAGTATTCGCTCTACGCCGGCTTCTCAGCGCTAATGGTCTCTGGAATCCTGCGCGGGATCGAGCGCTTCGCAGCGCAGAGGGCCTGGAACGATCCTGACGCCGTCTGGGTGACGCTGCTCGGGCTGGTCAATTGGTCGGCCAATGTGTTCTTGCCGCTCTATGGCGTGCTGCAGGTGGTCCTCGGGATCATGCACTACGGCGGCATGGGATTCCGCATCTATCCGGGCGCGCCGTGGGCCCGTCATGTACTCGCGGCAATGGCGTGTTTCGGATTGTCGGGCGTGTTGCGCCTGGCCGAGTTCTTCGTCGCGCAAGGAGCGGGCGGCGTGAGTTGAAAGGAGGCGTATGGCTCTTGAGGTGACACCGGTGCACCGCAATCTTCACCAGCGGGTAACGTTCTTCTACCTGGAGTTCGAGGACCTGTTCATTGTGATCGGCCTCGCGGCGATCATGAGCCTGGTCGGCCGCTTCCTCGACCGCGAGTTGTACGGCGTGCCGTTGAATGTCGTCTTGCAGTGGGGAGTACCGATCATCGCGGTGCCCATCCTGATGCTCTTCAAGTACGGCAAGCCGCGCGGCTACATCCGTGACTTGATCATGTGGCACACGAAGCCGCACATCTACTGCGGCCTGGAAGCAGATCGCGAGTTCACCAAGGAGTTCCTCAAATGATGTCGCCGTTGACCATCGCCAAGAGAAACGAAGAACTGCGCAAACCGGCGCTCGCGGAACTGCTGCCGGTGCGGGAGTACGTCGACGGAGTGATGGTCCAGTCGGACGGAAGCCTAGTCGCCGGGTATGAGTTGGCTGGGCTCAACAGCTTTTATCACGACGACGATATGAGGAACCGTTCGAAGCACGCGCTAGAGGCCCTGGTGCGGTCGTTGCCGGAGCGGTCCATGCGCCTGCAGATGCGATTCGAAATCACTGAAGGCATCGGCGACGTGCGGGCGGCATATCCGCGGATGAATCGCAATGAGAATCCAGTGCTGCAAGACATCGACCGGATGCGAATGGAGCGTTGGGACTCCAACGAGGCGCGTGGCTACTACCTACGGCACCCTTTGCATGCGTACTTCATCTGGAATCCGCGCACGCATCACGAGTTGGCCGACCGGCTCCAGGGAAAGAAAAAGAGCCTCTTCAGTTTTTCTGTCGAGAAGTGCATTGAGCGCGAACGGCGAGAGCACGAGGACCTGTTGAGTGAGTTCTCTAGCCTTCTTGCCGGCGTCGAGCAGACTCTAGTTGCGACGGGCATGGGTGTCCGTCGGATGACCGACGAGGAGATGTTCCAGGAGGCGAAGCGGGGTCTGAACCCGGTGTTCAACGACCGGAGCCCTCTACGCCGGCCCGACTACGCGCTTCAATACCGCAGCGCGCGTAGCCAGATCACGAATACGAGCATCGAGGATGAGCAGGAGAACTACCTGCAAGTTGGCGGATTGCTCTACACCTTCGTGAGCATGAAGGACTTGCCGGACGGCACGTTCCCAGGAATGCTGCGGGAATTGCTGGTGCTCGACTTCCCGATTGTCGTGGACGCGGAGGTCACCATCCCGGATCAGACCAAGGTCCTGGAGCACTTCAAGGGGCGCCTGCGTCGAATGCAGGCAGCGCAGCGGGATTCGAACGGCGCATTCAAGATCAACGTCGAAGCGCAGGTGGCGCAGAACCAATTGCAGGACGTCTTGCAAGCCGTGATCTCGTCGTCGTTGAAGGTCTGCAACTACTCGATGGTGATCGCTGTTCGGACTTCGAAGCCCATCGTCAGCCGGGCGGATCTCGAAGAGGCACAGCGAACGCTCAATGACCGCCGACAGCGCGTAGTGCATGCCGTTACGCGGATGAATGGCGCGCGTGCGATTCCGGAGTCATTGGCGCAGCGGCGTCTGCTGATAGGCAGCTTGCCTGGCATGGGGCAGGAGAACAAGCGCGACCTCAGTTGTCTGACGCTGCACGCAGCGGACCTCATGCCGATTGAGACGCCTTGGAGCGGCACGCCGCAGTCACCGCTGATGTTGCTGGAGACGCCGTACCGGCAGTTGATTCCGTTCTCTCCCTATGACCCGTCGATCGGCGACGCCAACATGTTGTTCATGGCCAAGTCCGGTGGCGGCAAGACGTTCATGGCCCAGATGTTTCTCCTGATGATGGCGCGCGCGAACCCGCTCATCTCCATTGTCGAGCGCGGCGATTCGTATCGTCCCCTCGTCGAGTTGATGGGCGGGCGCGTCATCGAAGTGGATCTGGAAGGCGCGGAGACGCTGAATCCCTGGGACCTTTCGCCCGGTGCAGTGCAGCCGACCAAGGACAAGATCGCCTTCCTAAAGAACCTGACGCGCCACATGATCGGCGACCTTGGCCAAACGGACACTTCGCTCCTCGACAACATCCTTTCTGAAGCCATCGCCAAGGTCTACAAACGCGCGTCTGTGCGAGCCGACAACAAGACCCCGACGTACACGGACCTCCGAAACGAGCTGTCGACGTGGACCGACGAAGAGCGGATCGAGCACATTCGACAGCTAGCGCAACTCGCTGCCGTCGCCCTGCGGCAGTGGACCGGCGAGAAGGGAGTGTACTCGAAGCTGTTCGATCGCCACACGACGATCCGCACAGATGCGAACTGGCTGTTCTTCAACATCGAAGGATTGAGTTCCGATCCGCGCCTGGAGACTGCAATGAGTATGCTGATCGCGCAGGCGATGTCCGAGCGGGCGTCGGGCAAGTCAGGCGAGCCGTCGATCACCGTGCTCGATGAGTGCTGGGCATTGCTTGAGTCGCCCGTTCTGGCGGACTGCGTTGTGCAGCTCTTTCGCACGGCCCGCAAGCGCGGCGCGTCTGTGTGGGGAATCTCGCAGACACTTGAGGACTTCGTGGGAACGAAGCAACGACCCAAGGAACATGGCGCGGGCATTCTGCGGAACACGTCGGTCAAGGTGATCGGGCAGCAGCCGGGTGATGTAAGCCCGCTGGTCGAACATTTGTCCTTGAACGAAGTTGCTCTGGCCGAAATCAAGCGCTTTGCCTCCCCACGAAAGGGCAAGAGCGCGGAGATATTGCTGGTGCTGGGCGAGAAGGCCGAGACGACGCAGACGATCCGGTTGGTGCCAACTCCGGTGGATTACTGGGTCGCCACAACCTACCCGCGCGAGCGCGCGTATCGGACCTACTTCTTCAAGCTGGAACGAAATCGCAAGCGGCCGCTAATCGATGTCTATCGGGAATTGGCCGAGCGTTTCCCGCATGGCCTCGCCGACGAAGAGGTGCTGCCGGAAGAAGCCAGCGGCAAGGTCCAGCAAGCAGTCGCAGAGCGGCGCGAGCGATTCGCCGCGGCCGGAGTGTGAACCATGAGCCGCCTTCAGGTCATCCTCGCCCGGGTTCAAGGACTGGTTGCCCAGTTCAGCGCTCTGCTCAACCAGGGGTCGGCGTTGTGGCGGCAGATCAGCGGAATGGTGAAGGAGAAGCGGTCATGAGCACGATTCTCTTGCTTGGAGCAGCCGCGTTAGCCGCCACGGCACGCCCGGACGCGACGAAGGTGATGGCGATCGGGCTGATCGGCGTCATGCTCTTCACGATGATGCTCGCGCCGCAACCGGCATACGGCCAGTTCGGGTTGGGCGGGATCACTGGCGCGTTCAATCTCATCAACCAGGCCATGACGGCGATGCAGAACTTCATTAACAACGTAATGAAGCCGTTGCTAGAGGGTATTCAGTCGGCGGCGAATGCGCTGCAGGGCTTGCTCGCACAACTGCGGCAGCTGTGGGAAGAAATCGTCTGGCCCTTGCGGGCCATCAACGAAGCAAAGGCACTAGCGCAGCAGTTGATTGGGTTGTTTCGAGGAACACTGAACGGTCTCTACGGCATTGGCGTGAACTCAGCGCAGCTTCCAAATCCAGTGTCGCTAGAGACGATCATGCGCAACAAGAACCCGGGCGATCACGGCGCACTGGTTACGGCGTTCAGGGGCGCGTTCGGGCCACTTCCTGCGGCGACTGAGGTGCATCCCGAGGAACGGAATCTAATTGACGTCGATGACGCGATGGCTATCGACCAGCTCATGACTCTGAAGATGGGCGATGCCGGAGCCGACCGGGTGCTGCAGGCCGCGGAAGCGGTGGAGGACGAAGCGCGCCGGTTCGCTCCCGGAACGGCCGCGATGGCTTCGGCTGCAGCGTACATCGCCGCGATGCAGAGCCAGGCTCACATGCAGAAGATGATCGCGGGCCAGCTGAGGCAGGAGGCTGCGCGGCTGGCGCACGAGACGATGGCGATCAAGCGTGGCGCGTCGTTCACGCGCGAGACGCGTGACAAGGCAAGGGACCTGAACAAGTAGGAGGCGGCCGTGACACTCCAAGCATTCCGAGAGTTCTTCGTTGGCCGGCGTTTGCAGTTTGCTGTGCTGCTGCTCATCTTGGCGCTGCTCGCACCAGCTCCGGCCGAGGGTCAGTTCCAATTGATCTTCAGCCTGATCAACATCGTCGGCAGCGGGCTGAGCACGATCAACAATGTGATGACGTCGATCAACAACACGCTGAACAACGTGATCCGGCCCCTGCTTGAAGGCATCAACAGGGCAATATCGGCGGCGCAGCAGATCATGGGGGCGATCTTCGACTTTCAAAGAAATGTCGTGTATCCGCAACTCGCGATTGACCAAGCGCGAGCGCTGATCGGCCAAGTGATGGGCATCTACAACCAGATCCGCGGAATCTGGGCAACGATCGTCCGCAGCGCGACGCTGGCGAATCCACGGAACCTCGAAGACGTCATCCTGTCGAAAGACGCCGGTCGGATCGGACAGGTGGGGGTCGTTTTCTCCTCGGTCTACACACCTCTACCACCCGCAACCGAGGCGCACCCGTTCCAGCGCGACCTAATTGACTCCCGAGACGCGGCTTCGCAGGCCGCGATGAAGCGTTCCATCGCCATTGATGCCATTGCGGACCAGGAGCTTCAGGCCGCTGAGCAGATGATGGGAGCGCTTCAGGCCACAGCACCAGGCACGGCGGAGATGATCGGAGCGCAGGCCGGTGCGTGGCTGGTTCGCGCTCACGCGTACTCGCAGCAGGCGATGGCGGAACTGATGCGGATTCGGTCGATAGAGCTAGCCGCGCAGAGTGCGCTCGTGAAGGAGAACGCCCGATACACGCGAGAAACCAGAAACAAGATGACGGACCTAAACCGGTAGGAGGCTGAGATGTTCCTGTTTGAGCAGATGCTGAACACCGCTATTGCGGGAATCGCGCCGATGATGAGCGTGGTGATTCTTGTTGCCTACGGAATATTGCTGACTTCTCTGCTGTTTTCAGTTTATGAGGCGTGGGCAAGGGGTGGCGATGTTCGCGCTCTGGGGATCGCTGGCGCGAAGTATCTCGCGATCGGTTTGCTTCTTGTCAACGATGGAGCGGTGTACCGAAGCGTGTTTCAGTCCGTTGTCGGCGCCTTCAATCAAATGGCGCAGGCGATGGCTGGCCCTGGCGATGTTTTCCGAACTTGGTTCAACGAATTGAGAAACGCCGCGTCATTCTCAACTTGGCTCAACATCGTGACCGGAACCGTCGCCGGTGCGATTAGCGCGGTTTTGCTCATGATTGCAATGGTCGTTTATCCCGTCGCGTATGGAATCTTCACGATCCTCTACTGTCTGTTCGGAAGTCTGCTGTACGCGACAGGCCCTCTGGTCTTGGCAGTCATGCCGAGCTTTGGCTTGGGCACGCTAGCAAAGCGCTATGCCACGAACTTCGTGATCTTCGCCTCCTGGGGGCTTATATACGGAATCTTTTGCCGACTCACCCTGGCCATCAATCTGAACAGCATGGCCGCAATCACAAGTGCCGGCAACCTCATGGGGATCATGGTAGCCGCTAGTTCCGAAGTGCTCCTCGCAGTAGTGAGCATTCTATTCTCGGTCTGCATCTTGCTCATACCGTTCCTGGCCAAGCGGATCGTTGAGGGCGACGTTGGAAGCACAATGCTGACCGTCCTGGGTACGACCTCCGCGATGGCACAAGCAATGATGAGCATGGCGGCCGGGCCGGGCGATGGATGGAGCCGTGTAGGTGGTGCCGGCGGTGGCGGCGGCGGAGAGAAGGGTGCACCGAGTGCTGCGGGAGGAACCGCCCCAAGTGGCCCACCCTCGGGCGGCGGTCACGGGTCAGTTGGCTCATCGGGCGGATCGCACGCGCCGAGCGGGCCGGGCGGACGTTCCCCCGGTGCGTACCGTCCGCCGAATGTGCCGCATGCGATCGGATGGCTTGCTGGTGCGGCGGCAGCTCTAGCTGTGCAGGGTGGCGCTAAGGCAGCACAGGCCGGGAAGGAACTGGTGAAGAAGGCGGGCGGCTCGCCTTCTTCGACCCCACAGCCGTCGAGCAACCCGCCGCCATCGACCGGCAATCCGGTTGACGAATGGGTGTGAGGAAAGGAGGCATGAATGTTCGGTCTGAAGCGAAAGACAACGAAAGAGCAACTACCCGAGAAGGCGCAGCTTTCGAAGTACTACGAGATGGACGGCGCATTGCGCGCTTACGCCAATCGCATGGCGCTGCTGGGGAGTCTGAGCGGAATTGTGGCGTTCGGTGCGCTCGGGCTCTTCGCCTATGTGCGGCTGCAACCACCGGTAGTCATTCGAGTGGATGGCGCGGGCGAAGCGACTCTCGTTGGTGGCGAGACGGCGCTTATCGGTGGGGGCGGACTGCTCACTCCGATCAAGGCGTCTGCGGCGTCGCCCGAGATTGCCGGCCCGGCGCCGGCGGATGTCGAGGGCCGAGCCGTCGTGCGAAAGTTCCTGACCACCTACATGACGTACACCCCGGCCAACATCGAGCGCCAGTACGCGGATGCGCTCAACTTGATGACTCTCAATTTCCGCACATTCACGATGAACAAGTTCCGGGAGGACGACACGCTCGGCAAGGTGAAGGCGGATTCAATCACTTCCACCATCAAGATCCGTTCAATCGAACCCGTTGCCGGGATGCCTTGGGTCTACCAAGTGTTCGGTGCGAAAGAAGTCCACCGGCTCAACTCGCAGCGTATCGAGCAGACCGAGAAGATGGTCTGCCGCTACCAAGTCCGGCTCGTCTACTCGGGCCGGTCGCAGATTCATCCCACCGGACTACTTGTCGGCGAGTTCTGGGAACAGCAAATGGTCGGCGAGAAGGACATCGACCTGGAGCAAAACAGCCTGCTGCTCGACCGTGGAGGTGAGAGCAGGCCATGAGCGATCTCATTCCCAATTGGGCGCCGCTCGAAACCAGACTCGCGCCCGAGCTGTGTGCCGAGTTCATGTGGATGTACCGCAGAGACGGCGTCGAGCACTACAAGCACATCGGAACGCGCCGCTATTTGAGGCTGACTACTGACGGTCGCGTGGAGCCCGACACCGAGTCATTCGAAGATCACTGGAAGCTCGTCAGCGGACGAACAGGAGGAAATCATGAGTTCAGTTGCTGAAGCAGTCGCGTCGGGGAAAGCAACAGAAGCGCCCAAGCGCGAGTCCCGTAGGCGGGGCAACGGCCGCCGCTCGCGGAGCCAGTCGAACGACGGCCAGCGCTATTTCGTGGCCAAAGCATCGAACCGTCGCGGGGCACTGACCCTGGACCAGGAGGTCGCGAGCGAGGCCGAGGCTCTCATCGCGGCATTCAAGGGCGACAGCCGCGTTTTCGTCGTGACCGAGTACACGGTCGCCCAAAAGCTTCAAGGAACCAGCGTGACGCTTGTGAAGGAACTTGCGCCGCCGGATTCCGTTTCACGGGTTTCTACCACCAACGAAAGTTGAGTAGAAGGCGCCCACGACTCGCGTGGGAATTCGCATTCAGCGCCTTCAACCTGCGTTGATTGCAACCTGCCCTCGAAAGCAGGCAAGACAACGGAATAGGGCGGTCTCCCATCACGAGGCCTGACCCGAGACTTCAGTGTTTCGGCAGCAGGCTAAGCGTGGGGACCCCTTGGGCTCTCCGTGCCGACGGCTTGTTGCCAACCCCAACAGCCGTCTTCAGGAGAAACCAATGAACACCCAACCATCCGTTACAAGAACCAGTGGCCTTGCGGTCATCAACCTCCAGGTCACGAAGGAAGGAAAGATCGAACGCAAGATGCCGAACGTCAGCCCACAGGCGCAGTTGCACAACACACTGCTGGAAGCACTCTGCCCCGGCATTCGTGTCGCTTCGGTGACTGTGACGCCCGAACCGCTCGACCAAGTGGAACGGGCCCGCGTGGAAAGTGCCCTGTCACGCTTCAACGTGGATGGCACCGACTACCGGCTGATCGGCGCATCGGGTTCAGCCAAGAACGGGAAGTACTACGCAGTGGACTCTCGCTTCGAGCGTCCGCTTGCCGCGCGCTTTTCCGACTGGCCGCAAGCTGCCGTGACCTACTTCGGGATTCTGGTCTCGCCTTGTGCGGTGAGAATGCAGATTCCGACAGGCCGCGTCACTGTGGTACCCGATCACGAACTGGGAACGAACGACTGCCGCGGCTGGCTTCGCAAGTCGATCTTTGACAAGCTGAGCCTGCCCGACGGCCGCTTCTACCAGTTCCGCCTCGCGTTCGCAAACACACAAGCAAAAGGATCGTTTAAGATCATGCCGGACGACGTGGCCGACGCGCTCGACACGGACCTGATCGTCCCCGTATCCTCCGTCAAGCCCGAATACAAGGGTCCCAGCAAGCTCATTGCCTGGCTCACTGGCGAAGCACGCACGTTCGCCGGCGAAATGATCCTCGGAATTCGCGACTACTCGCGGCCTCTGAACTTCGAGTCGAGCTACACGGTGGTGCAACACGCCCCGGAAGACTCGTTCGAACTCGAAATCAAGCCGCACGCCCTCGCCGAAACCGCCAAGCTCAAGGCATTCCTCGAAGACCGTGACTTCACCGGGTTGTTCGAGCTTCTAGGGATATCGGAGACTCAGCAGCCGCTGGTCGATGAGATTCCCGCCGAAGACGATCAGGCAACCTCCGTTGAAAGAACGGTTCTCGAAGCAGTGCTGAAGGCCGACCCGACCGGCTACATGGTCCAGCACCCCTGGGTCAACAGTCAGTTGGAGCGGACTCTCGCGCGCTGGGCGTTCAAGGTGTGCACGGCTGGTGGCTTCGAGATGCCGGCGTTCGCCCTGGCTGACGACGGCTACCTGATGCTGCACGAAGGCAAGGTCTACTCCGGGTCCGACTGGATGCCACAGGACCGCTCTGTCAACGCCTTGGCCACAAGCCGGGGGCTGGTGGTGCGGTATCCCGTGCGCATGAAAGAGGACCTGCTTCCGTACACGAAGATTCCCGCTCCTGAGTTGCGGGGCCTGATCCGTTGCGAACTCGATCGTCAAGGCTGCCCGGTAGCGGAAAGTCTGGCATCGCGCGTCGCGGCGGAGCAGATCGAGTTGGAAGGCACGTTCACGCTCCACTCGAAAACCGCAGCCAAGAATGGCGGCGACTACGATTTCGATTTCGTCTGCGTGGTGGAAGGCGACCGGTTCCCGAGGTTTGTGGACCATCGCTTCAACTACCGCGGGACCGGCGCGATCGAAAAGACCAAGGCGAAGAAGGCTCGCTCACCCTGGTGGAACCTTCCGCAGGTGGCAGTGGGTGCAATGGGAAACCAGATCGGCTCAATCACCGACCTGATGACTCAGTGCACCGCGGCCGGCCGGGAAGACCTTCACCGGGAACTGGTCGAGCAGCTTCAGCTTGCCTTGGACCAACTGAAACACGGCGTAACACCTGACCAGGAGAAGATCCGCTCGATCCGCGAGCAGATCAAGCAGAGTCCAGCGGCGCAATGGTTACGGGCAAAGCGGGTGCGGTCTGTTAAGGATCTGCCTGAGCACTTCGACTGTCCGACCACTGACCGTATCGGCTCCATGTACAACCTGGTCCGCAAAGAGCTGACCGACTTCTTCGCCAATCGCATGCCTGTTGGGCAGTTCCGAGGCCTAGTCCAAGGATACGAGTTCACCGAGGAGATGGTCGAGGAGTGCCGCAGGCTGAATCGAGCCTGGGCACTGACGCTGATGGCCGGCATCGAAAAGAAGAAGTTGTTGCAGGATGCGGTGCAGAAGGCCGAGGCCGCGTTCGAATCAGTAAAGGAAGATCGCGAGCAGAAGCCGAAGGTGCTGCACGTTCTGTGCCAGGCGCGAGCGGCGCTCACGGCGTATGAACAGCAGTGGCAGGAAGAGATCCGGTCGTTGATCTGGCTCGTGCGCACTTGGGCGGCACGCAAAGAAGAGAACCGCATGGGATGGCTCCAGGCCCTGTACACAGTGGTCTGCAGCACCAAGAGCGACCAGTCATCGGGTGCTCTGCCGTTCTATGCGTTTCCGAACGAACTGTTGAAGGCAATCGTCGAGCGGACCGGCGGACGTCCAGTGCAACTGGCCGCGCCGAAGGTTCGCGATGGCGAAGTGGAAGTCGACGAGGAAGGTCGGGTATTCCTCGTTGAAAGCGTAGAAACCGAAACAGGCGAAAGCTACACCAAGATGACCTTCCTGATGGCGGTGACGCAGGACGGCAAGGTGGTCTACGACGGCGGCCGTGTGCGATGGGTTCATCCGTTCCCGTGCGAAGCGGGCGCGGGCGAAGTGCGCAACGGAAAGGTTGCGATGCCCACCAAGCAGGTTCCGCAGGTGAAGCAGTAGTCACAACCAAACCGACGCGGCCAGGGCTCTTCGGAGCTCTGGTGCGCCGGGTTCAAAGGAGCGTGCAAAATGAGAACGCTGATCGTAGCCGCGCTGGCGGCGTCGGCGGCACTCGGGCAGAAGCTCGAAACACAGCCGCTGGATAACAAGAAGGTGATCAGGGTGGAGACGGCCAAGGATCACCTGACCGTGATCGAAGTCGCCGACCCGGTCACGATGGTCGCCGTCGGCAACACAGGCGCTTTCACCGTCGAGCGCCGGGACAACAAAGTCTTCATCAAGCCTACCGAGGACGGTGCGCAGACCAACCTCTTCATCTGGACGAACGCGGGCCGGTACGCCTACGAGTTGTTGCCGGCGGCGAGCGTCGCCCAGATGCACTTCGCGATTGACCAGTCGCCGACCACCGTCTCTCAAGCCTCCCAGCCGGAGCCGGCCGTGGAGGCTGCTGAAAAAACTGTCCCGTTGCCCCGGGAAATGCTAACAAAGGCGACGCCGATCACGATGCACGGCGAGCGGGAGACAGCAGGTCGGGTGGCAGTGACGTTGCGGGACCTGTTCCGGCAAGGCGACAAGCTGTACGTTCGGTACGCAGTCCACAACCAGTCCGCGGCCGGGTACCAACTAGCACGCCCAAGCGCGTGGCTCCTCAGCGGCGTCCGGGCGCAGCTGTCTCTGGTTCCGCTAGCGGAGCAACAGCTCGGAGAAAAAGCTCAGCGGTCCCTCAAGGCAGACGCGCAGAGGGAACTGGTGGTGCTGGACGCTGACCACATCTCGTTCGTGCCTACCGGAGGGCACGGTTTCGGTTGGGTGGCGGTCGAACAGCCTCCCGAACCGGCCGAGCCCCCCGCGGCACTGAAGCTGGAGTTCGCTGCCGATGCCAAGGGGCCGGTCCAGGCCGTGCTCGTGCTGCGGGCGAACGACCGGCGGGAGGTTGCCAATGCCGGTAGCACTCGTTGACGATGTACAGCGACCGGCCAACGTGACGCCGGAACAGGTGCACGCCGAGTTCGAGCAACTTCTTCGCAATCGCCATCACATGGGCCTGCGGAACATGATCGGCGACATTACGCTGGAGCCCCGAAATCCGTTCCAGTCGCAATCGCGCCGCGCTCAGAAGTGGCTGGTCGCGGCGGTCGGAATCGGTCTGCTCGGAATGCTGGTCGTGTACTTCTTCCACGTGCGCTGACCGGCGCTAGGAGGCAGCCGTGGACTACAACCCCAATCCCAAGTACCGCCCTTCCCTGATCGAGGAGAACCCCGCCCTCTTGGTGTGGCTTCTGATCCTATGCGCGTACTTCGTGCTCGTCCTGATTGCCAAATATGCCTGGTTCTTGTACGACCGCCAAATCGCCGAGATCACCATGTGGTTGATCTGGCTCGGCCTAATTGTGTACCTCGCCGTGTACCAACTCACGCATGCCAAGACGGCACGTGAGCAGGCGTGGCCGAACCAGTTGCCGACCATTCCCACTCGCGGCGAACGCCAGATCGTGGAACGCACGTGGAGGGAGAACAGCGTTGTTCTCGGCTATGACGTGCACGGCAAGCCGTGGAAGTGGGCCGACGACACGCGAGTCATGCAGGCCGTTGTGCTCGGACAGACCGGCTCCGGCAAAACGACGCTACTGCGCAACATCATCAGCCAGGACCTGATGCGTCAGGTGGGGCCGGAAGGCGAGCGCCACCGCATCCCTATGCTGATCTTCGACGGCAAGGGGGACCTGGAGTTCTTCCACTCGCTGCTGCCGTACATCCACCGTGCCGGGCGTATGGCCGATCTTCGCCTACTCAATCCGTCGCGCCCGGATCTCTCGGTCCAGTACAACCCGTTCGCCTCCAACGACGACAACTACATGGCACAGGTGTCGATGATATTCGGTTCGTTCGACCTGCATGACGAGTTCTTCGCCAAGCACCAGTTGAACTACCTTTCGGACATCGTCCGCGTGCTGCACTACACCGGCAAGCGTTTCAACTTCTATGACGTGATGGTGATGGCGCTCGACGCAGGCGTCATTGAGGAACAGGTCGCGATCGCCCGCGCGCGCATCGCTCGCGATCCAGAAATCTCCGCCCAGCGCCGGTTGAACTTCGAGATGTCGGCCAAGAACCTGTTCCAGTCCTTCCATGACCGCGACCGCGTCCCTAAGATTCAGGGTCTTTTGAACGAATGCATGACCTTCCTCGACGACGAGCTCAGCGTGATCACTGGTTCCTACGACAATCTTCTGTCGCTGGACGAGGTGATCGACCAGGAACTAATCCTGTTCGTCAGCCTGAACATCAACAAGAACACCGCCCCGGTGCGCGCGCTCGGCAAGATGATGCTGCAGAACCTGCAATTGGTGGTCGGCAAGCGGTACGAGTCAGAGACGGAGCGCCGGCGCAAGAACCGCCCGTTGTTTTCCGTGGTGATGGACGAGTTCGCGCCCTTCGGCTACCGCAACTTTGCCCAGATTCTAAACACTGCCCGCGGCACGAACACGGCATTCCTGTTTTCCATGCAATCCTTGCCACAACTGTTGCAGGTGGGTAAAGGCTTCCTGCAGGACGTGTCATCGGCGCCGGGCACAACTATGTTGCTTCAAACGCGCGACGAAGAGACGGCCAAGTATTTCAAGCAGGCGTCCTCGCAGGTGCCGGTGCAGAAGCGCACGCACCAACTCTGGCGCAAGGATTTCCTCGGATTCGAAAGCTACCAGAAAGCCATGGGCGCCAGCGAGCGCGAACAGCTCGAATACCGCGCGCTCGACCACCACATCAAGAATCTCGGCAAGGGCAAGATGGAAATTCTCATGACGGACCCCGTCCAGGGCACATTGCACGGCCGTCTGCACGTCCGCCCGCCCGCCGATGTTCGCGTCCCGTTGTTTGAGCCGCGTCTGTTGCCGAACCTGATCGGAAGCCGAAGCGATTCTGGCGCCAACCTGCGGTTCAAGGACGCAAAGCTTGCGGCGACTATTTCGATGGCCCGTCGCAGATAGGAGGCAGGATGCGCATCACTTTAGTTGCGTCAGTCGGGTTTCTGCTTGCGCTCGGTGTCGTGCTGGCGCAATCACCACCACAGCAGGCCAACCAGAAGAAGCAGCAGCCCGCGCCGAGAGTCGTCCCGAGTGGGGATGGATACGTCGGTGTCGATCCGAAGCAGCCGTACAGGCCGATTCCGCTGAACCAAATCGAGCCGCGCGAATCAATCTTCGGCTTCTATCTTCGGGTTCTGAATCCTCGGCAGATCCGGTGGGGTGACGAGTTCGACCGCCGTTTTGCCGTTCTCTCCGAGCAGTCGGTCGAGAATCCCTACTTCAGGCTGTGCGCGTTCCAGTTGGCGCTGATCGTCATCCTGCTGACCACGTGCTGGCTGTGGTGGGACAAGCTGCGGCAGGTGAAGTGGGTGGCGGCCGAATCCTTGGCCGACGCCATCAACGCGCGAACTCTTACCGAACTGCGGGCGCGGGAGGCCATTGCTACGCACAACCGGCACATGGAAATGTGCAACCGCGTGGTGGACGGCCTGCCCACACTGAACACTGAGGGCGGTCAGACCTTGGATGAACTGCTCTCGGATCTGGCAGCGTCCAAGACAGAAGTGGCCAGGTTGACGGCGAAGCTCACTGACAGGGAGACGGAGAGCGCCAAGATCGAAGCGCGGCTTCGCCAACTCGAAGACGATCTGCAACACCGCACGGCGGAGTCCCCCAATGCTGAACTCGCGGCTCGCCTTGCGAGAGCGGAAGGTCAGTTGGCAGCGAAGTCGAAGAGGAACGGCTCATGATCGTACACGCAGTGTCGTTCGGTTCCGTTTGGCTGGCGAACAAGAAGGACCCACGAACAGTTTGGAACACGACGGGCGTGCAGGTGAGGGGCCAGTTACGTCCACGAGCACAGTCCTTCGGACTGGTGCGCCTCCCTTCCGTCGATGCGCATCGGGTGCTAGCCAACGCGCAATTGCCGCAAACACGCTGGCACGCGTCGCGTGTGTCCGTCCACAACGGGGCACGAACGATCCATCTACATCGCCCGGCCGAGCAAAGCACGCCGCCGGATTGGTTTCTCGCAGCGCTGACCAATGCTTTCGTCGGGCGACTTGGCTCGGGTAGCTGGGATCGCGGGTCAGTGCAGGCACTTTCCTTCTCCGAGTGCGGCGAACACCAGGAGGTGTTGCTCCTCGTCCGGGCATTCGGGTGGGTCCGCGGAGCCAGCGGTTGCGCCGTTCTGGTGCCGACCGGTCGCAGCTGCACTTGGCAAGTGACGAGGTGGTAAGCGATGCGGTACCTGAAGGGTTCGATCACGCTGTCTGATCGGCTAGATATCCCAACACTCCGCATCGTGTATCACGCCGGCCACGCGACCGTGAGACAAGTGTTCCGAGCCTTGTACAGGGTGGCCGGAACGACCGCGCCAAGTAGCGCGTCTATCGGACCTGGCATGGTGCGCATGGAGAAGACATTGTGGGACACGTTCAGCCGCCGGGTGCGCACGCTGGCCGAGAAGGGTTACCTCTTACGCACTGCTATCCCGGATCTTGACACGCCGGTGCTGACACTTTCGCGCGAAGGCGAAGCTGTTCTTGCAGGAAAGGAGCGCGACATCGTCGAGATTGGTACGCGGACGACGCACGGCAGCCGTCGCAACCAAGTGCGACACGATGTCGAGTTGTTCGAGATTTACCTCCAGGTGAGCCGGTCCGAGCTGTTCGGCTACTGGCAATTCGAGCCGGAGATTCGCGCGGAGAACAACTACACGGCCAACGTCCATGCCAAGGACTTTGACGCGATCGTGAAGTTTCGCACCGGCGAACGCGCCGCGGTTGTGGCACTCGAGTACGAGCGTTCGCCCAAACGAACGCAGGACTACGAACGCATCGGTCAGGCACTCGCGAATGAGCGGTACGTGAACGCCATCATCTACGCCACGCCAACTGCGCAACTTGCGGACTTCGTCAGCCACGGATTTCGCAACGCTGTGCACAAGGTGTACGTAACCCTTGCGCGCGAGTTCGCTGCTGATCCGAGCAAAGCAATGCTAACGGACACGCGCGCGAAGCGCGTTGTGCGCATTGCTGATCTTCTTTCCTGATCCCCGCCGCGTTGCTGCATTGAATCCCTAAGTGATCCCTAGTTGTGTCGCAGGCCGCCCCGTAAGTGGCGCAGTCTCAGCGATATGCGCTTTGACATCCCCTGTGTGGAGTGGAGGTTTGCGGAAATGGCCGGTTGAGGCCACGGTTCGCCGCGCGTGGGCGTCGAGAGACGAGGTGTGATGTGCGCGGGCAGGTGAGGGCATTGGTGGAAGTCCGGCGAGTGAATGAAGGGAGATTGAAACATGTTCATGTCAAAACGAGTGGCGGCCAGTGCGCAGCGGTATCGCGACCTGGACGAATTGGTGCATTACCGGAGCTACGAAGGGTCGTGGAGCGGATTCTTTGAGGAGAATATTCTGAGGCCCAAGCTGCGTGCGCTCGGGTACACGCATGTGCGGTTCTTCGGCGGCAAAGTGTGCGACTACGACGGGGGCTACCGGGAACGAGTGTGCGAATTGAAGCGCGACGGTGAGCCGGTCGAGTACCGGGTGTACGGCTAGATCGGGCGGGGTGACCGTTGGTATGCGCAGCGGCCGCTCCCGGGGTCACTCAGCGGAGTTGAGGAATGGCGTCGAGCGCTTTGTAGTCGACCGGCTTGAGCCCAAGCCGGTCGGCGAGCCAGCGGACGCGATCGCGGCGCGCAGCGGCGTTCAACTCGTGCCCGGCGTCGTAGAACTGCAACCGCTTCGGTTCCTGAAAGCGCGCAACACTGGCGCGAACGATCCGTTCAGGTATCTCAGCATCGGCGCGTCCGTTCTGTACGAACACCGCAGCCGGAGCCGAGTGCGTGATGAAGGGAAGCGAATCCTGAAACGCAAAGCGCTGCAGGTATTCACGAACACGTTCCTCGCCGAACTGTTTCCGCCAGGCAAGCATGGCGTCGTTGAGCTCATCGTAGACGAAGTCGCGCAATGAATACGTGTTGGCCATGAGCACAAACGATTGGATGCGCTTTTCGACGGCGGTGAGTTTGGCGCCGACTTCCGCACTGAAGCTGTGACCAACGTAGGCAACGCGACTCGGGTCTACATCGGAGCGCGCAAGCAGGATGTCGAGAGCACGGCGCCACTCGCGCGTCATCTGTACGGCGGCAAGTGGTTCTTGACCGTGCATGACGTCCGGGTCTCGTTTCACTCCTTCGCGCACCAGAGGTGTGTCTAGGAGGAGGCAGATCGCGCCCGCTCGGGCCAGGACCACGGCTTCTTCCAGGAACTCGTTGCGGTTGCGAAGCGGTGAACCCTCCATCATCCAGTGCCCAAAGAGCAGAACGGGGAAACGCCCGGAGCGATCAGGTGTGATCAGCACGCCAGGTACGCGGCCATTCACTGGGCTGGCGAACGAAAGGTCGAAGAATCGCGCGCCGGAACGAGCGGGGATCTGCCGCACTTCCGCGCGAAGCGACGGCACCGCTTGGTTTTGAAACAGCGCTGCTAGTTGGTCGAACGTCGGCTGTTGGCTTGACGCGGTGCAAGCGGCGCAAGAGAAGGCGGTCAGGAGCCGCGCGATCCGGAACATTCCATTTACGAGTGTTGCGGATTGTGGCGGAATCGCGCAAGCGAGCAGTGGGAATTGTCGGTCAGAAAGGAATAGTCATGAGCTACGTCAATGGTGCAGCTATGCACGAACAACCGGTGCCGCCTATCGCGACGGTGCCAATCATGGCGGCAGTTGCGCAGAGCGACACGGTTTCGCCGGACCGCATCGAGCAGATTCGGAAACAGCTACTTGAACCGTTCGATCCTAGCGAGATTCGCTGGCGGGTGACGGCGACGTCCACGCAGCAGTCGAAGAACGGAACGGTCAAACGCGGTCAACTGGTGGCGTACGCCGACCAACGCGCGTACACGGACCGGCTGAACGATGTGTTCGGCGAGTGGGGATGGACGCGCACGTACAACGTCCAGGTCGCCCAGAACTTTGAGCGCGTGACGCGCCAGGGACCCAAAGGCGAAAAGCAGACCAGCATCTGTGCGAAGGTCGTGGTCGTTTCGACCGTGACCGTCGTTGGACTCGGCTCGCACACGGGCGTTGGTGAGGAATGGGCCGATGACGAGAACTCGGCGACGCGCGCCGAGGCGCAGGCGTTCAAGCGCGCGTGTGCGTGCTTCGGCTTGGGCCGGTACCTGTACGATCTCGACAAAGTGTGGGAGGACCTGAACCAACACAATCAGCCGGTGCGCACGCCGAATCTGCCGGAGTGGGCACTGCCGTCGAACCTTCGTCCAGTGCGGACGACGCCGCCGAAGCAGACGCCTCAACCACGTCAAGGCGTGGTTCGGGAGGAAGCGCTCGCTCAGGTGAAGCGTTTGAGCGAAGCGGTCGGCCTTGGCTTGGCGAAATTCACGCTCCAGAAGTTCGGCGGCGTCACCGAGCCGGAGAAGCTTGGGTTCACGAAGCTCACCATCGTGATGGACAAGCTGACCGACGTCAACCGCGGAGTAGAGCGGCTGCGCGCGGCGGTGGCGAAGATCGGCGACTCCCGTTACGCGGTGATGTGCCAGGAAATGAACTTGGCCAGCGACTCCATCGACGACATCCCGAGCCGGGATGCGTTGAAGGGTCTGCTGCAGCGCGCCGAAAGCGAGGCTGGTTCACCAGCGACCGATTGCAGTCAAATCGACGGCGCTCGCGGACGTCTGCTCCAGGCTGCCCGGAAAGTTGCCGAGCGGGATCGGAAGCGCCTTGCGGAGGTGATTGCGGAAGCGTCCGGCGGTCGGCTTAGTTTGGACGGGTTGAAGGACCTGTCAGCGGGAGACCTGCCGGCGGTCGAGGCGGCGATTCAGCGATTACGGTAGCGATGCCAACAGCGCTGGACGCGGACGCGCGATTACAATTACCACGAATGACGTCGGATATTGAAGCACGGATAGCCAGCGTGCGGCGCAAGTACGCGGACCTTGGCCTGCGCCTCAAGTCGAACGCCTTTGAACGCACCGTGCGAAGCTTCGAATCTACGTACGGAATCACTTTGCCAGAAGACTACCGGCGTTTTGTGTTGGAGGCCGGAAACGGCGGTGATGGTCCGCCGCTGTACGGCCTCGCCCCAGTGCAGCGTTCGGATCAGAACTCCGCGGGCAGCGTGTGGCCTGGATTTTCGCCTGCAACCGAATTCTCTCTACGTGAGCCGTGGCTGTGGGATAACGACCCAGAAGTTGATGAGAGCGTCGGCGGGCCGGTTGATCGAGTGCACAAAAACGGCCACATCTACCTTGGTACACACGGTTGCGGGATCGAATGCGTGCTGATCACAGCAGGTCCCGAGCGCGGAAACGTGTGGCTGATCTCGGGTGAAGGCGCCAAACCCGAATCAGACGGCACCGGACGCCTATCGTTCCTTGATTGGATCGAGACGTGGCTGAACAGCGGCAAGGCTACGAAAAGCCGTTCTCCGGGTAGCGAGCGCTAAACATCGTCTGTGCAGAGTTGTCACTTTCCTTCAGGCAAGAGCGCGCGCTCATAGAGACCCGCATCGTCCACGGCTTGGCCGAGGCGGTCCAGCCTTGAACTTAGAAGAGGCGATTCAAATTGCTGTCGGAGACGCGGCTTGCGGCAACTTCCTCGCGGAAGCCACTCGGAATCTCGTCGGATGTTTTCGGGCCAGCCAAGTCGCGAGACACCAGAGCACGGATGTACTGTTCGCGGTCCAGACCTGCACTCCGGGCCTTCTGATCCAGGCGTGCAATCAGATCGTCGGGAATCGGGACTTCGATGGTCATGGTCATAACCACGCTCCTGCTCAATTGTCGCTGAAGCGGACGGAGTTCCGGTCAATCCCCATCACAACCAGAAAGGAAATCGAAAATGACAAGTTCACTCGCAATCGACGCACGACCGGTGGTCTCCACAGGAGACCTCGGCACCCGCCCGGAACGAGACATCGCCGAAATCGTTGCCGGGTTCCTGAAGCTCGGCGAAGGCGTGGTCGCTCACTGGGTGGAATACGCCCGGGGCGCGCTGCTGTTCGTCATGGCGCCCGGCGATGCCCGCTCGGGCGAGTTCTATATATATGACCGGCGGAAGGGCAGCTTTTGGCTGCTCTCGTTGCCGGATGGCGTATTCGGCGGCTATGGAATGTGCGACATGCGTCAGAAAATCAAAGACTTCCGGCTGCTGGACTTGGCTGAGGACCCCTCCCGGCTCGCGGCGGTCCGGCACTAGCCGCAACTCGTTTGGAGATAACTCGGATTGGGTGTAAGGAACTTGTATGGCCGAGTTGTTGACGGCGACGTTGGACATGGCCCGCGAGTACGCCCAATGGTTCGTGAACCGGCGGCCGTACACGCGGCAATCGGAACGGCCCCACCCGGAATCCGGCCGACACTACTATTTCCGTCCAAAGAACGGGGGGGATCTGTCGGCGGACTTCCGCGAGATCCAGCGGCACCTGGCCGGTGAGATCACGCTGGGTATCTACGCGATCAATCCGGCGAACCAGCGCGTGAAGTGGATGGCGATCGACGCCGATTACCGCCAAGCGTTGGCCGATCTGCTCAAGTTGCAATACGAACTTCAACAGGACGGCGTGCAGGCGGCTCTCGAACAGAGTCGTCGCGGTGGGCATCTCTGGATCTTCTTCGCCGAGCCCGTGCTCGCTCGGCATGCACGTGTCTACATTCAGCATCTGGCTGGCAAGCTCTTGGTGAATCTGAAGGCGGGCGCAGCGGACGGGATCGAACTGTTCCCCAAACAAGACCGCCTCGAAGACGGCCAGTTCGGGAATGCGATCCGTGCTCCCCTGGGAATCCACCGCGCGGTGAACCGGCGGTATTGGTTCTACGGAGCCGCGTATTCGCTGGACGCGCAGATGCAATATCTGCGGAACCTGAGGCGAGTCACCGAGGAGCAACTGAAGCAACTGATCCAAGGACTCGAGTTCGATGAGCCACCGCCCGCGCGGGTTGAGCCTCCACCGACCGGCAGCGGACGCTCGTTCATCATCTTGGAGCATCTGTCTCCGCGACCTAAGCGGCGTGTTGGCCGGAACTGGGTCACTCAATGCCCGAGTTGCGCGGCGGCCGGGCGGGATCGCGGTCGCGACAATCTCGCGATCTCGGTGGGAGAACCGCACAAGTACATCTGCTGGGCGGGATGCACGAAAGAGCAGATCCGCGCCACACTCGGCGTGCCGATCCGCCTGGTCCGGGAGGAGAGACGCCAATGGCAGGCGAGTTGAGCAGACTGGTATTGCCGAAAGCGATGCTGCGGCGGTTGGACTCGGCAGGGATCTACTGCCAAACGTGGGTCACGGTCGAGCGCCAAACGCGCGCTGATCGCTGGGTGTTGCGCGGCGTCGAGAGCGGCGGCGCGAACCGTGAGGTCGGGCGCTACATCTCGTTCTTCGCTCCAGACGGGAAGCAGTTGGCTTGGCTTCAGAAGCTGGATCGCATCGGCGGCAATGGCGCGCATTCCGTGGCGGTGGCGACGGAGTTCGTGAGCGTCGAGATTGCCCGAGTAGAGCAGACCTACCAAGTGCTGATCGCCAAGCATCGGCTTGGGAAGGCCGAGCAGGGCCGACGACCCAAAGCGGAGTCAACCATCCTGTTCCACGGAATCGACGGGCACCTGCCGGCCGACTTGCTGAAGCAGGGTCTCTCACCCGAGTTTTTCACGCGCGGCGGCGAAGTGCGCCCGATTCCGGCGGAGTTCCGCCAAGCGGTCCAATTCGTCGTCGCGGGCGTCAACTGCGCGAACTGCCGGCACAGTCATGGCCTGGTGGCAGCAACCGCCGAGCCAGAAAAGCAGCAAGTAGTTTCGATCGCGTCGTAGTCGAGAAGGAGGTCGCTCATGGAGTTCACAAAGAAGGTTTGTCTGCTACTGTTTCTCGCCGCGATCTTCTCCGGCCGCACGAACGAATTGGGCGTGCTGGTCGGATCGGTCACCGGCACGATCCTCCTTTGGCCCATCTATCGCAAGTACGCGCCCGCGCCTCTGAAGAAGCGGCGCGTGGTGATCGAGGAAACGCAGGACGAAGAGCCGGTGGCCGCGCCCGAGCGATAGGTGCGGACTGGAGGCCAAATATGGCTGACCACTCCTACTTCGAATTCTCGTGCCCGTGCGGCAAACAGTACCAGCGGGAACGGCAAGAGACGTTTTCCTGCGAATGCGGAAGGCTGCTTGTCCTCGATTGGAGCGGGCGGACCGAATCGGTCGATGCGCCACCTGCAACGCCAATCGCAGTCGAGCGCGCCACGGAGCCTCAGTCAGGGACTGCCTAAGACGAAAGGAATCCTCTCATGATCCAACAGGCGAAGTGTGACTTCTGCTCTGATCTTGCCCCCGCTTGGTATTACCCTGCCACGGATTTTGTGGCGTTCGAGATCGGCCCCGTCGTTTCCAAAAGCGAAGGGTCGTGGGCGGCGTGCGACTGCTGCCATGACCTCATCGAGCGCGGCGACCGCGCCGGCCTTGCGGAGCGCTCTGCCTCCATGTTTGTCGTAGCGAATCCCGAATCAGCCGAAGTGATCGACAGCCTGCGAGGCGAGCTGAAGCGGATTCATGACCTCTTCTTCTCAAACTGCTACGGGACCGCACAGCCATTGACTTCGGAGGTGCTGCGGTGAGGTCCGCTGCCGTTTTGAAGCTCGGATACTACCCACTCGCACAGGGGGAGGCGGAGCGCATCCGGCGCTTCCTTTGGTTCTCCGATTCGCCTGCGAGTGTCCTCGATCCCTGCGCTGGGACAGGAGCCGCGTTGACGATGGTTACCTGCGGCGCCAACGTACGGCGCTACGGCATCGAGTTGGATGCGTTCCGTGCGACCGAGGCGCGTGGAGTTCTCGACGAGGTGATTCACGGCGATGCGATGAACGCCAAAGCGCCGGTCGAGTCCTTCTCGATGGTGTTCTTGAACCCGCCGTACCAGCATGAGATCGGCGAAGGAAGGAACCAACGGTTCGAGCGGATCTTCATCGACGAATTCGCGCGTTGGCTGAAGCCCGGCGGCCTACTCGTGTTTGTCGTGCCGTTTGACCGCGTGACAGAATGCCGACAGGCTCTGACCCTCCAGTTTCGAGACAAGGCAATCTATCGGCTGACAGCGCGGGAAGCCCAGACCTACAAGCAAGTGGTCGTGTTCGGAGTTCGGCGGAGCCGCGGGGAACGCGAACGCATGAGCGATGCCGCAGTGAGCCAAGGCCATCGGATGTTGACCGAGTTAACTCGGCGCTATGAGCAGATTCCAGCATTGCCGGACGAGCCTGATCAATCATTTGCCGTACCACCGGGCGAACCGGTTCGGATCCAGTATCGCGGGCTGCCGCTGGACCTCATTGAAGATCTCCTGGAACAATCGCCTGCGTGGAAGCAGGCGAAGCGAATTACGCACGCGCCGGCACAGAAGCTAGTCGGCCGGCCGTTAACACCTTTGCATCCCGGACACCTTTCGCTGCTGACCGTGAGCGGATGTCTGAACGGGTGTTTGGGTGAAGGCGATGACCTGCACTTGTCCTACTGGGAATCGGTGAAAGTTGTGGACCGCGTGGAGGAAGAAGGCGAGGGCGGCGAGTCGATCGTTCGTGAGAAGCAGCGGTTCTCGCAGCGGCTCACGCTGCTCTTCGCAAGCGGCAAGTACCTGCTACTTTCTGAGAAACCGCGAGCAGCGGACGCGAGCGAGAGCACCAGAGGCGATGGGTAAGGCGCATCTGCACCGTCTACTTAGGCCGCTGAGCATGAACTGAAATGGTGCCGATTGGTACGCCGCGCCCTCACTTCCCATTGCGAAGCCCACTTCGCGACTTGTCGCGAATCATCTTCGGGATAGCCAAGGTTCGCGCCGCCAGTTTTGCCTTTTGCACCTTTCGAGATACCGGCTTTTTTGCTCTTTTGGTTCGGGATGCTTCTAGAAGTTGCGATCTGTCATGGGCAGATCCCAAATTGGCCCTCCGAAACCGAAAGTGCGGAACATCTCACGAGCCTCACTGATCGTCCATTTCCGCCAGCCCGGATCCAGATGCCGGCCGTACCAGGATCGAGCGAATTCGTAGACAGTCTGGATCGGCTGAGCATCCCCGCGCGGCAGTGCATGGCGATCAGACCAAGCGTCGACGCTTGGTTCGTCCTTGAAGACCAACATGGTGCTGCACGTAAAGATCACGTTGTCCCAGGCGCGGGCCATGGGAATTGGAAAGTGTACGACTAAGTCCTCACGGACCCTATGTCGGTCTACGTGGACTGTGACGGGCTCGCCTTCGCCCCCGATTGTAGTGTGTATCGCCACGCCCTGGCCGCCAAGAAGGGCGGCGATACCAAGTGAGCACCAGGCACAATTTCCCCACCAGATGCGATCGTCCCGTTGTACGGCGAAGGCTGTAGGGGCCATGGAGAACGGATGAATGACCCAAAGAGCGGGCGCGTTGGGATGGAGAACACAACCGTGGTTGTCAGCGAGGTCCCGTAGGGCCCTTTCAATGGTCCCACTGTCCATGGCGAATAGCCTGGACAGTGCCGCAACCGAGGGAGCGTGGCCGCGATCAACTACATGTTGAAGAATCGCGCAGTGAAGGGAACCACGAGAGAGGGCATTCGCCATTGGTTCTAGTGTACGGGAGTGTGTTTGCCAACCTCCCGTTCGTTACTCGGGCTCCTGCTTCGAGCGGGCGGGCTGTTTGCTGAGTGACAGCGCAGCGCGGCCACCAGCTTAGCAGAGCCTGTCGAGCGGATGCGCTCACATGAGAGCCGCTTCGCGGACCCGTAACGAGTAACGCCAGTCGCAACCGAATCTCACGATTCGCGCCGGTCCGTTAGCGATGATCGGCGGGGCGTTGCCGCCGGTCAGTACGCCACCCGGCTGGGTCCCAGCTCGCCGGAACAAACCGACTACAGGTTCTTTGGTCTGTCAATCTCGCGGAGCACGGCTTCGTCAACCATCGAGTTCAATAGGCAATGGACGCGCACACGCTGATCGGCCGATAGCGCCGAAGCATAAGGCGCGAAGTGTTTTCGCGGCGCGCAGCGTCATCTCGGGCCCTCACCCGGCGGCGTCTCGTCGTCTAGGTCCATCATTCGTCCTTTGCAACTCGTTCGTGGCTCGAGGCGAGTAAGCCGCGTCGGAGGAAGGTGAGCGCTCGACGCCACCGCCCGGGCAAGCGCTCAACGGTATTAACTGCCAACGCGCGTGGCTCACCGAGGTAGGTTTCCGGGTGATCCACCACCGCTTTCAGTTCGGCGTCGAACTCTCCTCGGCTGAGCCCGAGCAGAGCCGCGTACTGCCGCACGAAAGATCTGTAAAAGACCGCTCCGGGGAAGGCTGCCACGTCGTCCGCCTCTAATGCGGATACACTGCATTGACGGATTCTCAACTCCCGCGCGATCTCATCGACAGGCCGACTTTGGCCCTCTCGTGTGGTGCGGAGCACGGTGCCTATTGATCGCATAGTCGTTGGCCTTAACGAGGATGATTTTCGCTCTTGAGCGTGAGTGGTTTTGCGTCCTTCTTTACAAACGCGTCGGTCACCCGGTCGCCGTTCTTCATGTCGACCTGGTCGGCGAGACACAGAACGGGCAGAATGACGGGAACAAGAAGAGCGCGCACTACCGACAGAAAACTCACCATAATACGATGCCAGAGGCGGCGATGAAGAAGCAAGCGTCTCCGGAATCATGTGCCTTGTCCGAAAGCCAAGAAAGAATACCAGAGCTCAACAAGCAAAATAGTCCAATGATCGTTGGCTGAAGAACTCCGCGCCAGGGGCGTGCAAGCCCGTGCCATCTACCCCAACTTCGGGCACCAGATTCCGGTTGACGTTCGGGACAAGGAAATCGATCCCTTCACCCGCAACGTTCTGGACGGAGAATAGCTGCAGGTTGCCCCGAAAATGGGGAATGAAGAAGCAGGGAACAGCGGTGCGTCCAAACGGCTCTTCTAGCGCGACTTAGACGATTTGAAGCAAGATAGATCGCGATATGCGCCACAGTACCACGAAGACCGGTACAACTCTCTGCGAAATACCGGTTCGTCTTCACCGGAGAGGAGAGGAGATCATCGCTAATGGAGAACGCACACCTCCGAATGGGCAAGCTCAAGTTCGTGAAGCAGACTCGCGACACAATCACCGAGGGCTCAGCTCATTTGGAGCGCCTCATAGCCGAACCGCCGCCGGAGCGCGGAGACACGGCCCTGCATTTGGTTTCTGTGTTCGGTAACGACCAGGAGATCGGAGCAGTGATTGCAGCGGCTCAGGAGGGCCTGAGGTTTCAGATCGAATTCGGCGGTCGAGTGTTTATGGGAACGCTGGGCGAGAAGCCGACCGCCTACCGCGCGTCCCTACAGATCCCCTGCCGGAAACGGCCGGTGCGGCACGTCATCCTGCTCTCAGCAGCGTTTGCCGAGACGGCGCTGGGGGCTAACGCCGAGGCGCGGCGAACGATTCTGTTCGACACAACGCCGGACTTCGTGTTGCACCGGCTCGCCGTCCGCTTCGGTCTGCCAGCGCTACCCGAATGGGCGAGTTGGTTTCAGCGGGAAGTTGAGGCAAGAGGTCACGTGGAGCATCTGTTCGGTATCAACTGCATACCCATCGCGGTCAAAGGCACAAAGCTGCGCCTGCTGCGCATTCTGAGCCAGGGTCTTCGTAAACATACGATTGCGATTCCAGACGAGAGTGCGTTGGTATAATGTGTACAGTGAGTACGCAATATGGAAACGATGAAGGTTGGCATTCGTGAGTTTCGGGAAAAGCTGGCGGGCTACCTGGAAGCGGGGCAGCCGCTGGCGATTGAACGTCACGGAAAGACCCTGGGCTACTACATTCCGGCGCAGAAGCAGAGCCGCAAAGCGCAACTAGAGGCGATGCGCGCCGCCGCCAAAGACTTGGACGCAATGATTTGCACCTGGGGCGCCTCGGAGGACGAACTGATGGCGGAGTACAAGGCCATCCGCAGCGCTGCTCGGGAGAAGAAGCGCAATGTCAGGCAAGGCTCTCGTCATTGACGCGAACATCTTGATTCGCTCTGTTCTGGGAACTCGAACCCGAGCGCTACTCGAGCACTATTGCGAGCGTGCGACGTTCTTTGTTCCAGCATCCGCTCTCGGAGAGGCGGAAGAGCACCTCGCAGAGCTCGTTGCAAAACGCGGCGGCGATATTGCACTCGCCACGAAGCTGCTGCGGACGTTGGCCGCACTCACAGAAGTCCTGCAGGAGGAGACGTACGTCGAGCATAGGCAGGAGGCGATTGAACTGCTGGCCAGACGGGACCCGGAGGACTGGCCCGTGCTCGCCGCGGCGTTGGCCATCGGATGCCCGATTTGGAGCGAAGACAATGATTTCTTCGGTTGTGGTGTAGCTGTCTGGACGTCGGATCGCGTCGAACGATATCTAAAAAGCTAGCTCTTTGGCAGCCCTGAGATTGCTCGCGTCTTGAGCGCAGTGCGTGAAGAGGACCTTGTGGCAATCTAGTCATCGCCGATGAGGCACACATCCGGTCCGAGAGGTACGCTCGCCCACGGCTAAACTTCATCTTGGCTGCTGGTTCGCAATGCTGCGCAGCATCACCTCGGCTATCTTGGGCCTTCGGCCAACGGGAAGTAGTGGACTTGAGCAGCTTGATGGCCGACTCGCGCACGTCTTCGTGACTTGCGCCAAGTGCCGCCGAGAAAGCCGCGGCTGTTTCGGGCGAGTTCAGGATACGCAGTTGCAGAACCTCCGCCCATCGAGGCGCGGCGGTAACGAGTTCTGGGAGCGCTGAGGCCAGGTGATGAGTGTAGATCTCGTCGTCGAAGGTCTCGACGGTATGGATGATTGAAAACACTCTTTCGTCGCCGGCGGTGTCGTTCAGGAGCATCAAGAGCGGGCGAATGCAGCGGGCATCCGTAAGCGCGGCGACCTCGGCTAGTTTCGCTTCGAATTGCTGAATCGAAGAGCCGGGCCGCGAAGTAAGTTCGCGCAGCAGAGAATCCAGGGCGTCGGGTGGCGTGGTCACAACGCAGCTCTACTCATAGATTGTGCCCTCGTAAAGATTTTCCGCCAGCCGGCGGCATCGTACCGAGCGAGCTCAGGCTATTCGTGCTCCGCCCTGCCGCTGCCACACGATCTTCGCGCAACAATCTGGCGAAAAGAAGAAAAGACTCAAGATCGTGACGGCATCTTCGACTTCGTGGAGTTCCATTGGATCGATTATGCCGTGAATACGCGCCCAAAGAGGAGGCCCCATGCAGCCACTTGACTCGATCGGGGCATACCTCGAACAGTATGGCGCGGCCCTGAGCACGCGGGTCCTTTGTGAGTTCCCGCCCCTTCACCAGCCGAGTGATCCAGTCTGGCCGGCGTTAGCCCGATTGAAGCGTCAGCCCTTCCCCGCCCAGCGGCTAGCGATCATGGGGATCGTCAAGCGCTGGCAGGAGGCCCGGTGCGCAGCGGCGGTGGCCGAGTGCGGCACGGGTAAGACTCTGATCTCGCTCGGGAGCGTATTCACTCACGCCGACGGGCGGGCGTTCACCGCGCTAGCGATGGTGCCGCCGCAACTCGTCGAGAAGTGGACAAGAGAATGCTGCTTAACGATTCCGGGCGTCCGCGTGTTTGTCATCGATGGCCTCCGGAACGGCGTTGCCTCGAACGGGTTCACTGGCGTGAACGAAGTTCGGATGCGCGGTGACCGGATCGTGCGCGAGGGACTGCGGACTACATTGAGCGACTTGCGTCTGGCGAAGAACCACCGCTCGGCAAAGGTACGGTGGCGCTCGCAAGTGCCGGGACCCTGCGTGTTCATCGTTTCGCGCGAGCGTGCCAAGCTCGGCTACTTCTGGAAGCACGCGTTTGCTTCGCCCAAGTCAGGGCCGCATCTGGGCAACTTGGTGAACCCCGACACGGGGCGGCCGGTGGTGATCGGCGATGAGCAGGTCCGCCGATCCGACCTGCGCAAGGTGAAGCTCTCGGAAGAAGTGGTCGTCGACGGCCCAGCTGGGCGCACGTTCTATAGCCCGCTGTGGCAGGCCGACCGCGAGAAGATCCATCGTATGGCTCCCATCGAGTTCATCGGTCGCCATCTCAACGGATTCTTCGATTACGGCATCGCCGACGAAGTTCACGAATTGAAGGGCGGCGACACGGCACAGGGCAACGCGCTGCGTACGATCGCTTCGGCCTGCGCACGCACGGTGATTCTGACCGGCACGCTCTTGGGCGGCTATGCCGACGAACTGTTCCACATCCTTTATCGAATCGCGCCCGCCGTGATGAAGGAAGACGGCTTCGACCACGGCGAGGCTGGCATCCGCCAGTTCGCCGAAGCGTACGGCGTTCTCGAAAAGGTGACCACCATCGAGCCGTCCGAAAACGCGTGCTCCAAGGCCAAGGTGACCACCACGGTGAAGCGTCGGCCCGGAGCATCGCCTCTACTGTTCGGCAAGTACCTGATGAATATGGCGGCGTTCGTTTCACTCGAAGACATCTCGGACGCGTTGCCGCCGTATCACGAAGAAGTGATCGCGGTGGACATGGACCCGGTGCTGAAGGCGGCCTATTCGTCGCTCGAGGACCAGATCCGGGATGCTCTGCGCGAGAACCACGGCAACTCTTCGGTGATCAGCACAGCGATGAACGCGCTGCTGCTGTATCCGGACCGACCGTTCGGCCTGGGGACGCTCTACGGCTATCGAACCGACGAAGAGGGCCAGCGCGAGCGGTTCATCATTGCCGAGCCCGAGGATCTCGACGAGCGCGCACACTACGCGAAAGAGCGCCGCTTGGTCGAGGAGTGTAAGCAGGAGCTGGCGCAGGGGCGCCGAATTCAGGTGTACGCCGTGTACACGCAGAAGCGCGACGTGACCCGTCGTCTTCAGTCGTTGCTGCAAAGCGAAGGCATCCGCGCCGAGGTGCTCACGGCCGACATCGCGCCCGAACTTCGCGAGGCCTGGTACGAGCGTCATCTGCGGAACGGCATGCAAATTTGCATCTGCCACCCAAAGCTTGTCCAGACTGGCCTCGACCTGATGTTCGCCAAAACAATTCTGTTCTACGAAAGTGGCTGGAGCACCTACGTGCTGCGCCAAGCGAGCCGCAGAAGTTGGAGGATCGGACAGAAAGATCCGATCCGTGTGGCCTTCCTCGCCTATGCGCAGACAGCTCAAGAGAGTTGTTTGCGGCTGATGGGCAAGAAGCTCCTGGTGTCGCTCGCAATGGAAGGCAAATTGGCTGGCGGTGGGCTGCACTCCATGGAAGACGATGACGACGTGCTGACCGCGATGGCCCGCGAACTGGTCACGCGCCAGGGTGTAGGGGATGCGGCGGCCGCGATCTGGAAACAACTCCAGCGCGAGTTGCCGCCAACTGCCGCGCAGCCCGTGGAAGCGCCACTGCCCATGGCAGCAGAGCCGTCCACTTGGATTCAACCGAGCGGCCCCGCCGTTCAACTCAGCCTGTTCTAACAATCGGCGAACAATCTGGAGGTGTGCCATGGCCGCCGCGCTCGTAATTGCTGCCCCGCAGGAGTCTACCCTCGACTTGGCCGAGCGCCTTGTCGCCGCGCTGCGCGAATCGAGCGATGACCGCGCGGCCGACATCGTGGACGCGCTCCGCTCCCGCCTGTTGAAACGCACGCCGCGCGATCCACGGTCGCTCTTCGAGCTCGATGACCGTCTGATCGACCTCATGGACCGCGCCGAAGAAGCCGAGGAGGCGCCCGGCGCAGTGCCGGACGAACTGATCCAGGAGATCAACGACTACATCGAAGCCTGGCACGGCAAGGTGGACCGAATAGCTGGCTACTGGCGCTGGCAAGAGTCCATCGCCGCCATCTGCGGCAAGGAAGCCGAGCGCTTGACTGCACGCAAGAAGTCCGCCGAAGCGAGAGTCAATCGCCTGCGGTCCATGCTGCTCGCATTCATGATGTCGCGCGGGCTGAAGAAGCTCGAAGGTGAGAAGTCCAGCATCGGGATGCAGGCGAACAGCAGCCCGTCACTGGTGATTGACGATCCGCTGAAGGTGCCAAAGTGTTTTTGGGAGCGGCAGTTGACCTTCTCTAAAACCGAGATTGAGGAGATTGCCAAGCAGTTGCCGGCCGGAAACACGCGCCACCGACTGGAGTCATTGCTCGCGGGATCTGACTGGCAGATCAACACTTCGGCGGTGCGGGCTGGCTTCGATAGCGGGAAACTGACCGAGGGAGCACGGCTGGTACGAGGCAGTCACGTTCGCGTCCGATAGCGTGGCGCTTCGGACTCGGCTATCAGGCTCTGCCGATGGTGGCGGAGATTAGCACGAACAGCGCGGCCACAAGCACAAACGCCACAGTAACCATTTGCAGCCGCTGACGGGCCAGGTCGTCCGCAGTCTCGCCCGATGGCGCCCTCCAGTTGGCAGCGAGCCGTTCCGCCTGATCCCGTTCAATGCCGAAGCGCCATTGAATCAACAGAACGGCGCGGGCCTTTCGTCCCGCAAGTAGATACTGGATGGCGTCCGGGGGCAACTCAACCAGTGGGTTACCCTTCTCGGGCAGATAAGTCTCTACCGCATTTTCGGCAGACTCGTAGCGAAGCCCGGTTTGATCCTGCACGACTCTGATAGCCCGGCTCAAGTCGCCGTTCTCGGCTGCTGCAATGGCTTCGTCTGGTAGCTGCATGGCCAAATCCCTAAGGGTCAAGTCCTGAGAATGTATCGGCGCACCTAGCCCACGGGAACATGCTCATTCGACAGTCTATGCGCTCGGACTCAAACCGGGGCGACGGCAAGAACAGCTCTCAATCTCGGATGCACGGGTGAGCACGAGCGTATCGCTCCGCGACGCCCGGCCACCGAGATTGGATCAGTGCGTCATTGAACAGGTAAAGAATGACGAGATACGACCAGGCGAGGCCCCACGGGGCGAAGGGGCCCGAGAGCACTGCGCACGCGCCGCCGCTAGAGAAATCACCCAAGCCTCCAGATAGAGCCTTGCATGACGAAGTGGAAATGTCAGCACGGCCGGGGCGCGGTAAGCAGCCCGGTAGCTTCCTGCCAGAGCCACTTGCACGAAGGCCGACGGCATGAAGAAGGTGGTGACCGAGAAGAGCACGACAAGAAAGGCCACTTCCCAGGAGGCGAAGCTGATCCATGGGTACCGCCAAGGCAACACCACCGGCAGTTGCGGCAATGTCACGGGCGGAAAAAGCGCGACCAGTCCCAGGAATCCTAGGACAGTCCATGCATGCTCGACCAACTTGCCTAGCGATCCGGCTGCCAACAGCCAGTAGGGTCCACCGCGATACGCGTGCGGGGTCTCCTCCATTTGGCCCGAGATCCTGTGATCCTAGAGAAGCCCTATGGCGATGACCCCTGAACAGATGGTTGCCTTTCACCGGCAAAGTGCCGAAGACAGCTTGCTCGCACTGCAGACACCGCAGGTTGCGTCGGATCAATATCTCTCCTTGCTGAATATCCAGTTGGCATTCAAGGGGTACCTGATGGAGGGACTCATCAGTTGGAGGATCGACTTTGCCTCCCCCATGCAACCGATGGCCAACGCTCTTCGAGTGTTGCGCGAGGGCATCGGCGTACTCCAGGCGTCGGGGCTGAGGATTGGCGCTGATGATCTCCCGATTCAATACGCCGCGATTGTCGCGTTCCTGCTGAATGAGGAACCGGTGCTTGCAGGGTCTCCGCGAGACGAACTCCGCGCGGACAGCCAGTTGGACTGGTTGCTTGCATCCGGTCTCCACGGAGAATGGGATGAGGCGAGTTGGGGCAAGGCTCTCGACCAGTTGCGCAAAATAAACAGAAGTCAACTCGCCGTCGATACCTACTCCACGTATCGGAAGCTCCTTCTGCAAGAGGCCGCGACTGAGGAACTCGTGGAGCAGGCGTGCTCGCTCTTCGGCAAACGCGCCTCAAGTGCGTTCTACGGCGGCGGAGACCAAACCGAGGGTGGATACGACGATAACAAAGTGACCGTTGACTATCGGCTGGCGGCGATCCTCAAAAGAATCTCTTATCAAGGCAACGTTGTTCACATGTGGCGGTGGGGGTAAGCGGGCCGACCATTCTTCAGCGACAATTCGAAGTGCGGGAGTCTGCCATGCCGGGCATAGCAATCACACTCGTTGCTCTTTGGGCGCTGTGGATGGCGCGGGGCAAGCTGAACTCGCACGGGCTGGAATTCCTCGCTTGGCGGCCGACTCCAGCCCAGCCGATTCTGGTTGGCACAGCGATTTCCGTTGCGGCTGCGCTGGCCTTCTCGGCGCTCTTCGGGAACTACAGGGTTGACGCGCTACCGCGATTCGCGGACGTCTGGATGGGCGTCACGCTTGGCCCGGTGGTCGAGGAATTGATCTTTCGGGGCTACGCGTTTACACTGCTGGCGGCGTTGTTGCTGCGATGGAAGGTGCCGAGGTCCGGATGGATCACAGTGGTCATCCTCGCGGCGATGTTTGCCGCGGGGCACCTGGTCAAGCCGGCTATCACCTCAACCCAGATCGCGAGCATCTTTGCGATGGGCTGCCTCTACGGCTGGCTTCGACTCAGCAGCGGCTCGACGGTTCCTTGCACAATCGCCCACATCGCCTACAATGCCGTGATCTTTGGCATGGCTGCATATCGCGCTATCTGAATCTCTTTGTCCAGGTCGGAGGAGCGCTTCTACAAGCTGGCCAACCACGATTGATGGAAATATTCCTGGTCCTCAATAGTCGAGGGATTGCAGGCTGGATCTTCGTCGAAGATGTTCACGATGTCCGCGGTAAGCGCAGGCTTCCCCAACGTGGTTCGGTACGCCAGTTCGGCCGCCCCCATCGATTCCTGCATCGGCGACGGGTAAACGTATTTGTCTGTCCCAAAACAGATCAGAAAGATTTCCTTCGGTTCAAGCTGGCGGCGGACTTCGCATAGTGCGTGAAAGTAGCCCCGATCCGACGACGCTTCGTGCATCATCCCCTCGATGGTGAGGCGAAGAACGACGCTGTCCGGATCGTCAGGCACGGATTCCCAGCCCTCAACATCCGCGAACGATTCGGACCCGTTGACCCTCGCTTTGATTCTCCGGACCAGGTCCGGTTCCCCAGTCACACTGATCATGCAAGTAGGCTCTCAATCACTATGGCTCACACCCACGATGACTTTCAACGTGTTTTCAAAGCAGCGCGCCGGTCGGCTACGCCTTTGTTGGCGATTCGAACCGCCGATCCGATGAGCGCATTGGATCAGGTAGAGGCGGGTCTCCCCAAGCAGGCCGAGACGCCGGTGCTGTCCTGGGATATCCTGCGTGGCCTGACCGCGCGCAACGAGCCGGGGAAGGCCGCCGTGCGCGACGTTGCGGGCGACCACCCCGAGACGCTCGGACCGGCGGAATTACTTGGTGCGCTGTACAAGGCAGCTCGCGCTGGCGAGCGCAACGCGTTCACGGACGCGGTGGTGTTCGTCAACAATCCGCATCGGCTCTGGGAACAGGTGGACATCCTCCAGGGCATCTGGAACTTGCGTGACGTGTTCAAGGCGGGCGGCCAGACTCTGATCCTGGTCACGACGCCGGGCGCTGTGCTGCCCGTGGAACTCCAAAGCGACGTGATGGTGATCGATCAACCCTTGCCTGCGGCGCCCGACCTCGAAACGCTGGTTCGCGAAACGTTCGAATCGGCCGAGTTGCCGCTACCGGACGATGCCGCGGTGACGAGTGCGGTGGACGCCTTGATCGGGCTCGCGACGTTCCCGGCTGAGCAGGTGCTGGCGATGTCACTGTCGAAGAAGGGGCTGGACGTTGAACAACTCTGGGAGCGCAAGCGGCAGGCCGTCGAGCAGGCGCCGGGACTCGACATCTGGCGCGGCGGCGAGACTTTCGCCGATGTCGGAGGCTGCGCGAACATCAAGCAGTTCCTGCGCGCGGTAGTGAACGGCAAAGAAGCGCCGCGCGTGGTTGTGTTCGTGGACGAGATCGAGAAAGCGTTCGCCGGCACGGGCACGGATCTCTCCGGCGTCAAGACCGAGATGACCGGCACAATGCTGACCTGGATGCAGGACCGCGGCGCGGATGGATCACTTCTCCTCGGACCGCCGGGCTGCGCGAAGTCGATGATCGGGAAGGCCGCTGGCAACACCGCGGGAATTCCGACCATCGCGTTCGACCTCGCGGCAATGCAAAGTTCGCTGGTTGGCGGCTCTGGCGAGCGGCTCCGCTCAGCCCTGCAAGTCGTCGATGCGATCTCGCAAGGCCGCAGTCTCTGGATCGCGACTTGCAACTCGATCACGAGCCTGCCGCCCGAGTTGCGGAGGCGGTTCACGCTGGGCACGTTCTTCTTCGATCTACCCGACGCAGAGGAGCGTGAGGCGATCTGGCGCATCTACCTGGACAAGTGGCAAGTCGAAGACCGCGATCGATCCAGCGACGACGGCTGGACCGGTGCGGAGATCAAAGAGTGCGTCCGCAAAGCCTGGCGGCTCGGGTTGTCGTTGAAGGAGTCGGCCAACTACATCGTCCCGGTCGCGAAATCGGCGGCGGATCAGATCGAGTCGCTGCGGCGGCAGGCGTCCGGCCGCTTCCTGAGCGCATCGCGTTCGGGCGTTTACACGGCGGACGCAAAACCGGAACTGGTGGGCTTGGGCAAGCGGGCCCTCCGCGATTTGGAGTGAGAACAACCGCTGTCACCGCCGCATTCGAGCTTGGCGTGGACGAGTCTTCCACCTGCTTTAGTCAACCAACGATGAGAAATTCTGATCCACGACCATGCGGGCAAAGTCCTCTGGCGAAAGCGGCTGGCCGGCCTGCCGTGCCACCTCTTGATTGTGAGTCCACATTTGCCGCAGGTTCTCGTCCAGCGATTCGTCCAGATGCAGCGTAGAACGCAACGTTGTCTTCCAATCGTCACCGCCGCCGTAGACCTGCTGGGTAATGCTAGTGACCGTCGCCACTGTTTGGCTGGGTAAGCAGCCTATGCAATCCAGGACGTAATTCTCCAGCAGGATCAGGAGAGGCTTGCCCCGATAACGTGCACTGTTGAGCGTTGCTGGCTGCTCCTTCTTCTTGCTGAACCAACCCATGCTGATCTACTCCGCAATGATTTCACTGACGCGCGTCGGACGGCCGCCGTAGGGAAGCTCTCCCTCGTCGGGACTCGATTAGCGCGCCTCATCATATCCATCGGTCACAGAAAGATGCAAGGTTAGGCCCCGACTGTCGACGGTCGGTCGACGCGGCCGCCGGTCGGCCAAATTCTAAGGAGAGACCATGTCCAAATTCGAAGAGATGCGTACCAGTGTGACTGAGGCCCAGTATTTGGTCGAGGCCCTTCAGGAACTTGGCTACCAGCCAGTCGTTGATTGGAACGGGCAGACGCTGCTCGGCTACGGCGGTGCAGTTTGGCGGGAGAAAGCGCAAATCGTGATCCCGAGCGCGCAACTGAAAGGCTCTTTGGCTGACATTGGGTTCGTGCGCGATGCCTCGGGCGTCTATCAGGCCGTCATCGACGACATGGATCGCAACCACCATGGGCTTGGCGTAGCTTGGCTAGGGCGCGTCACGCAGACTTACAAGGAGAAGCAGACGATGGCGGTCGCCCGCGCAAAAGGCTACGTCTTCAAGGGCCGCGAGGTGATCAACACGCCAACGGGCCAGAAAGTCCAGCTGCGGTTCGCCGTGCGCTAGGATGAAGACCGAGGGCGAGGCTCAGCGCTGCTATCGCGCCCTGTGGCAGCCAATCTCGGTAGTGCCGGAGGCTGGCAAAGGACACGCGTAGGTAGGGGCTCCCCCATGGGTGGTGTAGCCGACCTTCAATTTCAATCGCCCAGGATAGCCAAACGACCGGCGGTAAACTAGGTAGCATGAAGCGTTACCTGTGGTTAGCGCTGGCAGTGATAGCGGTCCTCGAAGCCGAGCCGCTCCCTAGTCCGCTGAAAGGCGAATACGCATGCACTCTGCTTGGCGTGACGGCGGGACTTCCGATGCCCGGTATGGCGCCAACCACGATGGTGACGGCTTCGCCCGCTCCAATCGGAAATCTTGTGATTGACGGCGCGGGCAAGTATAGGACTACGGTCGGCCAGAACTCGGGCAGCTACGAATTTGCTAACAATAAGGTGACGTTTACCGGATTCTTGGGGGCGATGCGGAACCGGTATGAAGGAAGAGGAAGCACACTTTCCTTTTCGTTCAGCACCGATGGCGTGCAGTTCAGTTGCGCGCTGAAGACGGACCGAAGCTTCGATCCACCTTCGGCGCAGCAGGGCGCGCTCAACCAAGGTCCTCAAGGCGGATTGCAAGGCGGTTTGCTGGGCAAGATCTATTTCGCAAATCGTGGAGGCGTGTTTTCGATTGACCTCGCAGCGGGACGGCAGCGCGCTCTCGGACTTTCCAGCAACTTCGATATCCGCCCGAGCGGCGAAGTTGTCTACCTCACGAATCGCGGTGAGATGATGCTCACAACGACAGATGGCACTGGCTCGCGTCAGGTGCCGGTCTATGGCAACAAGAACTATTCGCCCAGGTTCTCTCCGGATGGAAAACAGATCGCATATTGGGGCAGCCAGAAGCCGCAAGGCCTGGACGCGGCCATGATGGGCGCATTCAGTAACGCCAATCTTGAGCCGCTGGTGATCGATCTGCAGGGCAGGCTGATCGCCGCCCTTGGCACACAATACGCCCAGCCGGCATGGACACCCGATGGTCGCTTGGTTGTCTCGGGCGCAAAAGCGACTGGCGGAAACGCTCAGAACGCGGCGATTGGCATTTTTGTGTCCGACAATCGGTTGCGGAGTCTCCGCCGCATAGACGACAACTTCGACGCTCCGAATAGTCCGGCGGTAAGCCCCGATGGCAGTCTGGTCGCCTTCGCCAATGGCCCGAACATATGGGTGTGCCGCCTTGATGGCACCGGTCTGCGCAAGGTTTACGAAGGCAATACCCGGTACGTACGCTTTCCGGCTTGGTCGCCCGATAGCAAGGCCGTCGCGTTCGTCGATAACGAAATTGTTCGGGTTGCGAGCCTGGATGGAAAAGAAGTCGCCGTCAAATCGGCGGATGGCGCCGTGGCCCGCTCCATTTCCGAAGTGCTGTGGCTGCCCTGAAGTCTTCGCGTGCACGAGCTCTTGCGCTAGACGTAAGCCTTCCACGTAGGCGGCGAGCCCGGGTGGCATCCTGCGCGAACAGGCCGTCGCGAGTGTAGAAGTCGCGGTCGAATGCAGTACGCATCCTGACGCGACTGCTCGGCGCGAGCTCACGTTCCGACACCATTCCACTTCTTACGTTAGTCTCCAGATCATGGGCCGGTTCGATGCCGGGCATGAAGCTTTTGGCAGTGAGGTCCACGATGTCCCCCAAATCCATAACTATCGTCATCGACGAAAACGGTGAGAGCTCAATTGACCTGGAGGGATTCCAGGGGAAGGGCTGCGCCGACGTCGCGAAAGCACTTCAGGGAAGCGACCACGTGATGCGCTCTGAGAAGAAGCGAGAGTACCACGTCGAAGCACCGCGATCCACCAACCGAACGCAACAGGCGTGAGGTGGTCCATGCTCATTCACGGAAAGATCGCAAGCAGCCGGGTGAACGGACCGGGCGTGCGCGCAGTATTGTTCCTGCAGGGATGTGTCCTGAACTGCCGCTCGTGCTGGAACCCGCGAAGTCACCCGTTTAGCGGAGACCAGGAATGCGTTGACGAACTCATAGCTTGGATACTCGCTTGCCGGCAGAGCGCCGGGATCATGGGCGTCACGTTCTCGGGTGGCGAGCCAATGCACCAGGCAGGGGAACTCCTGGAGCTTGCAAAGCGGCTGACAAAGGCCATACCGGAACTAAGCCTCGGAATGTTCTCCGGATACTCGGAGCGTGAGCTTGAACGCGGCGCGTACTACACACTTGCCGGCGTTGACTCGGTGCGCAGAAGCGCGGTCTGGGCAGAGTGTCGGACGCATCTGGATTTCGCGATCCTCGGGCGCTTCAATGACACGCTGCCTGCAAGGGAACCGCTTCGCAGCAGCAAGAATCAGGTGCTTCGCCTCTATTCGACGCGGTTCAGCGCATCAGATTTCTGCGATCCGCAGGTCGAGGTTACGATCTCGGAGCAAGGGCTGGTGGCGATCACAGGCTTCCCAGTAGTGGGCTTGCCCACCTAAGGACGGTTCACCCGAACCAACCGATCGGCGATGCCCGAGCCGACGGCGTCATGAATTCGTTGTGCCTGTCCGGCATAGTCAAGGTCGACGCTGCACACCACAATGCCGACATGCGGCCGGGTCCGATGCCAGTGCCGACGGACGAAGTGCAGCCGGTTGTGGCTGACGAGGACGCGGTTCTGCTCTACTGCGAAGGAAAGCACATCGTCGTCGTCGACCGAGCGGTTAGCATTGCCGGCTTCGAAAGAAGTCAGCACATCATGCCCGAGCGCACGAAGGGCTTGGACGATCTGCAACTCGATATTCTCATTCGTGTAAAAGCGGGCCACGTCGATCTACGCAGCTTCGTTTTGGTGAATTTGAGCATCTATGGCGTCGGGATGCGTCCTGGCGTAAGCCCACGCGTTCTGCAGATCCTCAGCGCGAATCGTGGGATAGCTGGTGAGCAGCGCTTCTTCGGAAGCGCCAAGGCGCCGGGCTTGCTCCAGAACCCAGACCGGAATTCGTGTCCGCACGATGCAGGGTTCGCCGCCGCACACGTCGGGCCGCGAATCGATGCCAGGAAAAGCGCCGCCTAGTTCCTCAACCGCCCACTTAAGGATCTGAGCCTTTTCTCCTTCAGGCACCGACTTCAGAAGCGCTTCGAAATCGCGCAATCCAGCCACGGCTTCATTATCGCAACTCTTTCTCTGGAGGTCATCCAATGACAACGCAAGCAATTCTTTTCCCCGTCCCTGAAGCGGCCCACCCACTGTCGTCAGCCCCACCGATAGCAGCCGCGAACAACGGTGATGGTGGCGGCCGCCCCGTCGGCATTCCGATCACCGAGCCCGGCGTCGATCTCGCCAGCAAGACGGTGTGCATCAAAGTGCGGCTCTCGACCATGGGCAACACGCGCAAGGTCTCGACATCGCAGATCGAAGCCGACGCCGACAAGGACCTGCTGAGGGTGAGCAAGCACCTGCTCGACTCACCCGAGTTGAAGGCGATCGGCCGCTTCGACGGCGAGATCCGCCGTTTCCTCTACAACATCTGCCTGCCCTTCGAGATCGGCATTCATCTCTTGCCGATTCCTGCGCTGGAGATGGTGGAACAGCGGCTGCGCGGGTTCCGTTCGGATCGCGAGGCACTCGTCCAGATCTTCCTCGCTGCGTACCCCGGCCTGTGCCAGGACGCGGCCCGGCGACTCCGCGGACTCTACAATCCGGCCGACTATCCTCCGATCGAGGATGTCGCGCGCGAGTTCGGGTTCTCCTGGCAATACGTCAGCTTCGGCGTGCCGGATCAGTTGAAGGGAATCTCGCGCGAAGTGTTCGAGCAAGAGCGCGAGAAAGCTGCGCGCCGCATGGCCGAGGCATCTTCAGAGATTCAGCAGGTCTTGCGCGAAACCATGGCTCGATTGGTGCAGCACATGGCCGAGCGTCTGAAGGACGGCACCGATGGCAAGCCGCTGCGTTTCAAGGAATCGACGGTGTCGAATCTCGTTGAGTTCCTGGCCAACTTCCAGTTCCGCAACGTGACCGATGACGCCGACCTGCAACGGCTGGTCGGCCAGGCACGCGGCTTGCTGCAAGGCATCAATGCCGATGACCTCCGGTCAACAAGCACTCTGCGCGCGCGAGTCCAGCAAGGCATGGCGGAGATCGCCGGGCACTTGGACACCATGCTGGTGAAGGCCGGCGGCCGTAAGTTCCGCTTTGATGAGGAGGCGCAATGAACGCCGACTTCTTCGCGGCGATCTTAGAAGGCTTCGAAGGCACGTTCGACGAAGTTCTCGCGCGCGAGTTGCCGGCGACTCTGCGCGCCTCCGCCACAGCACTACAACGTCACATCGCCCACCAGCGCGAACAGATTGAGCAACTCGCATGTTGCACAGCCAGGCCGGCTGCCTCCGGCCCAATTCAATCAGGAGAAAGCATATGAGTGGAATCAACAGCATCACCATCGTAGGAAACGTTGGGTCGGCGCCCGAACTGAAGTACACGAAGAACAACGTCCCGTTCTGCCGATTCTCGGTCGCCGTGAACGAGCAGTGGTCGAAGAACGGCGAGAAGAAGGAAGCCACGACCTGGTTTCCGGTGGTCGTTTTCAACGGCCTATCTGAGGCTTGCGCCAATTGGCTTGATCGGGGCCGCCTTGTCGGCATCGTCGGGCGCGTCCGCACCCGCGAATACAAGAGCAACGACGGCACGCAGCACAAAGACATGCAGATCGTCGCCGAGAACGTCACATTTCTGGGATCAGCCAAACGCGGCGAAGACGACGCTCCGCGACCGGAGCAACCGGGGAGCACGGCGACAGCAGCCGATGACGATGACAGCGTTCCGTTCTGAGGGCGTCGACATGAACACAACCCCAGGATTGTTCAGTCAACTCGAACCGATGCTCGCCAACCGTGCAGTGCTGATCACGGTATCTGCCCCTGACGGCAACGGCGGACGGCTTCAGGTGAACATCTGCCCTCGTCAACTCAAAGACGGCGAGAACAAGGCGCTCACCACGCCGCTGTGTCTGGCGGGAACCGCCGCAGAACTCGACGCGGAATTGCCGGCGCAGGTATCGGCGTTTGTAGCAACGCACACCGGCCTCACCACGAATCTAACTCAGCTACAGGCCGAGATCGCGGAGGCCGAAAAGGCTGCGCGCGAAGACGCCAAAAAGAAAAAGACCGTGGGCAATGGCAGCAGGAAGGCCGAGCCCGCAAAAGAAGAGAAGGCCAAGGAGCCTGATTCCGCACAGCAGCCGCTGGGCCTTTTCGACGCCACGGAACAAACGCCGGCGCAACTCGCCGGTGAGGAAGGAGCGAATCCGAAGCTATGCCTGTGACCGTCACCAAGATGACGCGCCAATTCCTCTTCAACGGAGTTCGGCTTCCCGATCCCGGGGAGCACATGAGCGTTGATGACGTGAAGGCGCTCTACGCCGCTCAATACCCAGAACTCGCCACCGCCGCCGTCAACGGACCCGAGGCCGTCGGCGACAAGATGCGTTACACCTTCGAACGCGCCATCGGCAGCAAGGGCTAATGCGATGGCCCGGCGATTAGACAAGGAGGCCGTCCTGCGTGAACTAGACAGGCTGGCGCAGGGCGGACCTCCCGAACAGCAAACACCAGTAGAAAGGTTCCTGCAATGCCCGGACTGGCAGAAGGCGTCAGAGATATTCGCCCGCGCACTCGACGCGTCCCTCAGAAACGGCGACCGGCGCGGCAACATGATCTCACCGCCACCCGGATGGCTTCCGCCGATGAGCTGATGCCGCCCGGTGGCGGCTGGACGATTCCTCGCCTGGGCGGCATTCCGGGCGAGCACCAGATTTGGCACGGCCAGCAACTCGCCGCCCGCGCCGCCGCCACATTCGTCCGCGCCGGAGTCGCGCGGCACGAAGACTGGCCCTCCGCCCGGGGCAATCCTTTCGAGTTCCTGGAACTGGCGCTGGATCGTTGGGTCGCCGACCACGGCGGAGCGGAAATCAGCGAGGTGTTTCACCTGCATTTGACGCTCAGCACCTCGCTCGACCGATACACCGGCTCGTGCGATCCAACGAGTTCAACGCTATACCTGACTATCGAGCCGGATTCGGCCGGCTACGTCGTGCTCGGCCCTACGCTCCGGTTGCTCGAACCGATCCACCCCCGGCTCCCGGTCACGTTCGTGCACATGTTGATCGGCGCGTTGAACAAGTGGGTGCGTGTGTACGATTGGCGGGACGCCCTGGCGCGAGTCGAGCAGATGCGCGAGTGGCACGAGATGGACCCGGAGTCCGCGGCCGACGTGGAACTGCCCGACATCGAACGAAGTCTGCCTGCGTGCATGAAGCGCCGCCCGCTGGCGAGGTCAACCCTGGAGCAGCTGGCGGCGTCGATCCACGACAAAGCCGTGCGCGAACTGGTGGAGCAAGCTCTCGAACTCGAAAAGAGTGCCGAAGACAGCCGACGCAAGCCCGTGACGGATGATATTGCCGAGTTACTTCAAGATTGCGGCGACCCGCTTCCTGCGCTCCTTGCAGTCTTCGAAAAACAGGACACCATAGAAGGGCAGTTCGATGAAGAATCCCAAGGCATGTTGGAAGTGGCTCCGGAGCCCAACACCATCCTTAAGTTGAACGTGGGTGACAAAAGTGCGGTGACTGCCGAGTTCGCCGCACTCATCCACTGCTGCGCAGTCTTGTCATCGGCGGCTCAGCTGATTAAGTCTTTGCCGGGGGCCGCTGACTAGCGTGGATTAGTGTCCGTTGCGCGGCAAACAGCAGACTTCCCTCACATGGCTGGCTTCTCGACGTCTCTATGGGGGTTGGCTTCCCAATTGGCTCCGCTCGGTCTCAGGGGGAACTGAAGCCAACAGTTGTTGCAGTGTCTGCTGAATTTCAATGGCAGTCTCCTTAACACTTGCCCGCCGCAACTTGGCTAGCTGCTGCACCGTGGCCGCCACGTCTGCTGGCCGTGATGGACGACCCGAGACTTCCGTAAACGGGCCATCGGTCTCGGTCAACAAACGAAGTCCCGGAAGGTCCACGACTAGCTCGCGCCCCCTATGGTTACCTAACATTCGAGCGTTCACCGAAAAAAAGCATCCCAGTTCGACCGCCCGTGCCGTTTCCGCCTTCGAGCCTGTGAACCAATGCAGCACGACCTTTCCTCTATCCGGCGGTAAGTGGGTCTCAATGAGGTCGAGCACCGCTTTCGCTGAGCGAATACTATGGACCGTTAGGATCTTATTGCCCGCTTCGGCGCAGCATGTCAAGATTCGCGCCAACACACGCTTTTGCAGTTCCAGCGAGGGGCAAAATCGGGGCTGGGCATCAAGGCCGATTTCGCCAACGTATCGCGTCTCGGGAAGGTACTTTTCCCAAGTTGCCAGTTCATCTCTGTGCTCCGCGACGAGTTGAGGATGGAAACCCAAAGCTGCCCGAACGTGCTTGGTGCGCCGAGTAAGGGCAAGATTTCGCGGCCAAGCCCGTGGCGTGGTTGTTACGGTGAGCGTATACACTCCCGCCGCGTCGGCTTCCGCGATCGCGACCTCTGGATCCGGGTATAGATCCAGGTGGCAGTGAAAATCGACGTACTTGGCGATCATGACGGACTAGCCCGGTGCGGTACGAACGCCGGATAGTAGCGCGGCGACCTCTTCGAGCCCTCGGCGGTACACATCGGCAAGCGCCTCCTGGCGGGTGTCCGATTCATCCGATAGGGGGCCAGGTTTATGGATCAGAAGCGGTGTGAGCTGGGGCTTGCGCTTCAGCCTTTCGATCGCAAACTGGAACGCTCTCACCTGCTGACCCTCTGCCTGCAAAGTGTCGAGAACGTTGGCTTTCAGATCAACGGTGTAACCAGTTCGGTCCGGCGCGCCGAGTCCCTTACGCAGAGCAGCCCGCCGGATAAGGCATGGCAGGCAATATCCGCAGTGTTCAGTCGCCTTCCCTTTCCATCGTGCCTTGGCAGGAGAGGCGCATGACAACGAGGTCGGTACAAGTTTGGCGAGAAGCGTCTTTTCGCTGCAATCCGAGATCATCTCCCCTTTCGTCATGTCCCAATAAGGGTTCTCCACCTGTCCGTCAATCCCGAGAGCGAGGATCAGATCATTCCATCGGGCCATGTAGAACGGATGCGTCGTACGTGTGCTGAGCGCGCCGAGGCGCAGGGGATCGAGTGGGACATTGAGCGCGATGGGTCCATTCTCCGGCACGCGGAGGGTAAAGTTGCCGCTCAAGCCAGTACCTGCGAAAACTCCTGCCGCGAAAAAGAGGAAGGACCTGCCGCGCGTCGTGTTCTCCGGATTGACGCCGGACACGAGGCCATTGGGAAAATTCATCCATATCCTGAGGCGGTCGAGCCTCCGCTTGCTGTAGTGACGCTTCAGTTCGTTGAACAAGGTGTTCTGTGCGTCACTGGTGGCTCCCTCGCCAGCGTGGCTTATGAACAGCGGAGCTTTGCCGTCTTCGAGCGTATCAATCGCACCGATGAGACTGTCAAGGCCGCCGGAAAACAGGCCGAGGCTATCGTAGGGTGGCGCGAACAGGCTAGGTCGCTTCACCCTTACCGTGCGGTCGAATCCAGATGGGCGCGGCCTGAAGCCGAGTGTCCATCGGTCGCCGGTAAGGAAGTTCAGCATGCGCTCCAGAATCGGCACCGCGGCAGTCCACCGTCCAACATCACTCACCGGGACGACGAGCCGCATTTCACGGGTCCATGCGTCCTGAGATTCCGTCGCGCGCGAGATTCTGGTGTCGGCCGCATGCACATGCGCGGCGACGACGAGCAAGTCAACGCCTATCTCGGACGGAAAAAGCTTCAAGGCGGCCAGGTCATCGAGAGCGCGCCCGATGCCATGCTCCAGACGGCGGTTTGAGACCACGAACTCAACACGCGTGGCAGTCTCATCGCCAGCGACGGGAATCTTCACTCGATCATTCGAGCCAAAGCGGCCTATCAGAACATGCCGTCTCATCGCGTGTCCGCCTCCGCATCTCCCATCGTTTGCAGGATAAAGAATGCCTGTTCGTAAATACCGGTGACGAAACCGAGCACGCGATCAGGAGTCAGCGTTTGCATCGTCGTGCGCGCTGCCGTCAAAGCGTCGGACACGCCCCGGCGTATGAAGTCAAGCAACTGCTCTTGCACCCTCGCTGCTGAAGCCGCGTTGGCAGGGAGCGAAATCGACCTCGTCCCGATGTCGTTGCATAATCTTGCTTCGATGGCATGAGCAGCATACAGCTCGAAGATCGTTTGCATATGTTCTGCGGTCAGATTGTCGATGTCTGTAATGCCGTTCTGCGCGAGGTCCCCTATGGTCTCGATAAAGGCATCACGGGCTATCCCTTCATCTATGGTTCCACCATCGGGACAAACATATTCCGCCAGCCCGAGGAACACTTCTTCTATGGGGCGTCCGGCAAGGTTCTCCAGGTTGAGAGCCCGCAGCGCCTCCCGTGGGCCGTTCGGAGCTGCGCCGGAGAGAAACAGCGCGAGCCTGGCACTTGCGGTTCGCGATGCCCCCATCCGCCGCGCGGCTGTGCGACTACCGCCAGCCGCTGTCGATACATAGCTCGACAAGGCCCGCCCAAGACTGACCCTGTCGTTTCCACCCGACCGAGCGAATCGGGAGAGGTTGTTGCGTGCCGAAGTGTACCTGCCCACGTCTCCGGCCGCTGGCATGGTCGGAAGAACAGGCGGCGTGGGAACGGTCGGCGGCGGCGTTCCCGGCTGCGGAGCGGGAGGATTCGGAGGTGGCACGGGCGGACCACTGGCGGGCCCTGCGCCTCCGCCGCCGCCCAGCCAGCTCGGTATCAACGGAGTGCCGCCGCTAGCGCCGCCGTATGAGTTGGATGTGCCCATCAGCGATTCCTCGTCTGCCTGCGCATCCGCAAGGTGGTTGAGGCCGCTGCTTTCAGCATCGCGCCACCTTCCCTGCTCCAGATCTCAAGCAATCCCTCGAAGCGTTGAATCATGGGCGCATCCTTGATCACGCCCTCCCATCCGCTGCAGGGCCATGCCCCAGCTCTTCGGCGCGGTAACGCTTCCAGGAGATCGAGTAGCGCCCCTTGCAGGCTCTGGTGCGCCTTGACCAGGACCGCCAATCCGTCTACCCCATCCGGCTGCACATCAAAAGTGTCGGCGCTAATGATCCGCCCGCGCACAGCGTCGAAGACCTGGGCAGCTTCCGGAGGCGCAAGCTGGGCCAGTTCTTTCTCCATGCCCGCGACCGCGAGTTTCGGCCCGAACAGCTTCTCTGCCACCGCGGCGATATGGCCGAGGACCGAGGTCGCTCCGAAGTAATCCTTGCGATCCTTGGCGACGAACAGATAGGGACGGAGGTCGATACCACCGAGGGTCGGCGCAATCCTCGCCCATGACTTTACCGCTTCCGAAGAAAGCCATTCGCCGAGCTGCAGGGACGCAGACGCCTCAGCCGAGTTGATCGGCTCGACCTTCGCGGAACCTTTAGTCCGTGTGGAGGGCCGCACCTCTTCAGGCTGTGCTTTTCCCGCCGCCATGACTTTCGCTTCGGCGACGGCGGCTTCGAGTCCCGCCAGGTCCGCACATGCGCCGTCAGGAGAGGCGGCAGCGGCCATCGCGATCTGGTCAAACACATGCGTCAGAAACCGTTCGGCCAGCATGAGCTTCGCCAGGGCGGGAAGTTTGACATCGTTCCCGAAGCCCCGCGCCTCGGCGGAGGCTTTGCGCAAGAGCAGCGTATTCAGGAAGCGCTTGATCTGGCGCGGATTCCCCTTCGTGCCGCTCGCAAGTATTGGCCCGATCTGCGCACTGAGAATCAACGCATCCTGCGCTCGCCCTGCGTTATTGCCCAGAGCCGAATTCACCGTTGCCGGATCAAGCGCGCCCCTGGTCCAGGGCCGTTTCAGTATTTCGCGCGCCGCCGCAATCAGGTTGACGAAGCCGGGATCTTGTTCCCCAACCTCGGCACCGATCAGCAGCAATGTCACATAGATCAGCGTTTCCGTCTCGCCAAGTGCGGGGATGCGGAAGGGAACCTGGATGAGTTTCTCAAGGTAGTTCCGCGCATAGGTCTGCGGCCCCGTTGTATCCGGAAGATCGGGGAAATGCTTGCGGACGGCATATTCGATCATGGCCTCGTCGGCTGCGACCACGAATGCGGTGCGCGATGTGAAAACGAACAGTCGCACGGCTTCCAGCGTCTCGATTGCGATGTCAGGGAGGCAGCGGTCCAGGTCGTCGATCAGCACCACGAGCTGGTCGATGCCCGCTTCCGTCAGCAAGTTGTCAAAAGCCTCGCGGAACGCCGCGATTTCCTCTGGCACGTTCTTTGTCTCGGCGTCGGCCCTGAGAAGACCTTTCGCTTCTGTTAGCACTTCGCCGAGCTTTTCCGGCGACAGGTTCTTCGCGTCGGAGAAGTAAGCTTCGAGCTTGCCGACCAGTACTTGGAGCCCAGCCGCAGGGATGCCCGTGTATGCCGTGAGAGCGAGGCCGCCTGCCTTTTTTGCGACTTTCAGCCAGTCGATCCGGTGGAAGATGTCCTTGACCGCGATGGCGGCCTTCGTCAGCTTGGGGCGTTTCTCGATCAACCCGGTGACGATGCCTTCGATGAGGGCGATCTTGGCATCCTCGAATCCCTGAAACCGCCATCCGTTGAATTTCAGGCAGAGAACCTTGTTTTCGGCGTTCAAGCCGACTTCAATCATTTCGAGAACGCTCGACTTGCCGGCGCCCCAGTCGCCGTGGACACCGACCGTAACAGGATGCTCGGGGAGCTTCCGCAAGAGCCTCACGATCGTCTTGGCGATCGCTTCGTTGTTCAAGAGATCGACTTTTGTTTCGTTGTCAGGAAGAATCATGCCTTTGTCTCACCAACGCTGCGTTGCCTGCCAACGTGGGCAGCTATCGATCGGCCGGTTCGGACCTTCCAAGCTATTCCAACACGAAACGGCACCTCAGTTGGGATCTCAGCAAGCTGTACTTAACTCTATCCCGCACACATTCGGCACAATTCTGCGGACTTTCGTGGAGATTCGCTGGCGAACGCAACCTCGGTCACTGATCTGAGGGCGTCAGTGGCCATAGCCCGCAGGGGCAGGAGGGCTGCATGAAAGCACACGTCGAAATCGGCGGTGGTGAATTGATGGCACTTCAGGGCGCCGTCCTCGTCTACGGAAGCAAGGGGCGGGCGTTTTGTTCATGGCACGGCGCAACGGGTCAGGCTGGTCAGGCCGACATCTTGGGTCCCGCGCAGTCGCTTACTACAGACTTCGTACGCCGGCTCGCCGGAGAACTTGGGCTCCGAACGGCGATGGAGGTACTGCCCGGCAACGTGCTTGTGAGGACGGAAGAACTCCTGGTCTGGTGGACCCCGCCCGCCTGCCGAACCATGTTCTTCCGCGATACCGATGAAACCATGTCCGCGCTCAGCGGCAGGCAGTTCCCGCAACCGCCACTGGTATGGGCGGTGAACGGCCACTCGCTCCGGGTTCGCGCGCTGGCGGCGAATGAACGCCCGACGGAATCGACCGACCTGTTCATCGCACCCTACTACAATACCGACGGCGGGGACGGCCAGGTCTGCCAGGGATCGATGAGATCGCCCGAAGAAAAGGGTGTCGCTGCAATCGGGCAGTGGGAGCGTGCCTTCTTTCAGAGCGAGTTCACGCACCACACTGGCGCGCGGAAGCTTACGTCCCACCCAGGCGGGTTCTCTGGACTGTGGAAGAGCCTCGCTGGCAAGAAGCGGTTCCCCGTCGCGCACTTGATTCCCGCCAAGGAGACCCTGTTGGCGTTCGCGAATCGCGCGGTCAAATGAGGAGGTGATATGCACCAGATCCACGCCGATCTGCTCCGGCGAACGGTCAAAGTGTTGGTCATTGGGTGCGGCGGTAACGGGAGCGCATTCGTAGGAGGTCTTCCGTATCTGCACCAGGCCATGCTCGTCGCCGGGCATCCGGGCGGGCTGGACGTAACGCTCATCGACGGCGACGTGATCTCACCGGCGAATTGCGTCCGCCAGCCGTTCTCATCTGCCGAGATCGGCCTGAACAAGGCCATCGTGATGATGAGCCGGATCAACCTGTTCTGGGGCTTCAACTGGAAGGCTGCCGGCGAGTTCGTCACCGCCAAAACCGACATCGGCAAGTTCGACATCGTGGTCGGTTGCGTGGATACGCGCGCGGCCCGGCACACGATTCACAGCGGTGTGACCGGATGCCGCAGTGGAGTTGGCTACTACCTCGATCTCGGCAACTCCGCCGATAGTGGCCAGTTCATCCTTGGCGAACCGTGGAACTACCGGAACAGGCAAGCTGCGGCCCGCCTGCGCACAGGGGGTGAGCTCTTTCCCGAACTACTGGAAGCGTCGCTCGATGCAAACGACGGTCCAAGCTGCAGCGCGGTTGAGGCGCTTGAGCGACAGGAGCCATATATCAATTTTGTGGTGGCACAGCACGCACTCGCGCTGCTTGCGCGGCTCTTCCGGTACGGTACGATCGACCACCAGGGCGCGTTCGTCAGTATTGCTCAGAACCGTGTTCAGCCGATCCCGATCAATCCTGCGGTCTGGCGCAAGATGCGCCGGCGTGGGCGGAAGCTCATTGCAGTCGTTCGGTCACAGGAGGTTCAGCCTCAAGCAGCTTGAGGGGATCGGCGAAATCAATTCCGAGCAGGTCCCCAGCCGTCACGGCGTTGCTGCCGAGCTCTTCGGCCATCACCACGCGCAGACCATCCGGATGCTCGCGAATCAGCGTTTCTTTCATGTCCTCCGGCACCGGCGGCAGCGGTGGGATGTAGAGCTTCATCTATCAACTCCTTATTCCAGAGACTCAACGTAGTCGGCCTTCTCGCCGGCCAGCTTCAGAAGATTGGCGAGCCAGCGCTTCTTCCGCCGCCCTCGTAGGACACGGCCGACGAAACCGAGTTCGCCGCCGCGATTCGAACGGTTGTGACGGATGTCTTCACGAGTTGCAGTGGCATACCGCGTGAGGAACGCTTCCATATTCTCAGGCTTTGCAAAAACGTAGGTGGCGTGGCCAGATTCCGGCACCTCGGAGACCAGCACATGTGGCAGCACGAAGAGGAACTCCCGCCGGAACAAATACCACGTAGTGGCGTGGCGCCCGAGCTCGTCGAAGTAGTAGACGTCGTAATCCGGTTGCCAGCTAACGTGTTGCGGCTTCAACTGCACGGAGACGCCAAGCTCGTCAAACCACTTTTGCACCAGCTTGTACTCGACGGGTTCCGTCTCGATGAGCGCGCGAACGCGTTCAACCACATCTGCGTGCTCACCGAGAAGCCGGTGAATCGCCCGCGCGCTATCGACATCGGCGTGCACGGCTTCAGGAATGCGGGCCTTTGTGCGTGAAGGAAGCGCGGAGAGCCATCGCCGCAGTATCCACTCGCCATCGCGAAGCTGGTACTTGCCGGTGTAGACGAAAGTCGCATCCACTTCGACGCGGCTCTTCAGCCAATGCTTCCACTGGTTCCACGTCAGGTCCCAGCGAAAGCCGGACAGCAGATTGGCGTCGAACGACGCTTCCACGTGGCGATGTGGGTCACGACAGACGACCCGATCGGCAAGGAACTCACACTGACGCAACAGAAGTGAAAACCTACGCTGCCGTACGTCGGGCCGGTAGGCAAGGATACGGTGTCCGAAGAAGGCGTCATCAGCGAGGTCTCCGGCAACCAGGATGGAGCCGAAGCCGCCATAGGGAAACAGCGGCGGCGCGTCTTCGTCCGCCCGCAACGCGTCGTAGCAGCGCCGAAGATCGGGATTGGCAAGGACGTTGAAGGCGCGTTCCGCCCGGGACGTCTCGCGTGGGGTTCCCGCTAGCTCCAAATTTCGGAGGCGCCAGGACACTCGCATCGCGCCGGCGTCTGTGTCCGACTGGCAGCCCAGAACCTGGTAGAGCGAAGCCGAGCCATCGAGGAGATAGAAGTAGCTCCGCAATGCGTCGCCAGTAATCAGCAGCGCCTTGGGCGCCGCCGCCGCGGTCGGCAACTCTGCCCGCACCAGCCATTCTCCGTTCTTCGATTGCTTCGGCTGCGCAGCATAACCGACGGAGGCATGCAGCATGTGAATCTTGCGGCCATTCACGCTTCGTTGGATCAGAAACTCGGTCGGACCGAATTGGGCAAGCCCGTCTCCGACCTGGATGTGCCGGCCGAGGAATGGCGGAACTTGGCTTTCACGGCCGTCCTCGTGTACGCAGGTGCAGGAGTCGCGTCCGGACCTCGTGGCCCAGACCGGACTGAACTCGATGGCGGGAGTTGCCGTTGCGGTTCCCACGGCAACAGCGTAAAGCGCAACACCGGAATCTCAAAGCGAGTTTCCTCCACTCCTTGCAAGAATTTGATTCTGAATCGGTTCTTCGCCGGACGAATGCGATCCGCCCGGGCAACCGGTTAGCCGAGCGTTTCGTCGATCGAGGGCTGGCGTAGGCGAGGTGGGAGAATAAAAGGCGAATATGGTATGGTGGCTCAGTGGCTCGCAAGACGTGCGCAGTTTCTGTTCAGGGCTTTGGCGATCCGGTGGACCATGCAGTTTCGGTTGAGGCCGAGACGCTGTTTGAGGCTGCGGTACGAGGCCTTGCTGCTTTGCGGCTCGAATCGTGGAGCAGCATGGATGCTGGTTCCGCGGCTTTCGTCACAGTCACCGTACAACCGCCGGCCGTAACGCATCGGGTAAAGGTTGCGGAGCTGAAAGCCTGGCTGGACGGATCGGGCAGGAGCCCGGCGGACCGCATCCAACGCCAACGCCTCCGAGCTCTGCTTCATGGCAACGAAACTCGGACAGACGCCGGCGGACCCTCGACGTAGCGTCAGGGTTTCGGAAAATCGTTGATAACACAAGGAGACTCGCCTGTGAGAGGGCATATCCGATTCACGACGGACGTTGCCGAGCCGCAGTTCGAGGTGAAGTTGGAGCACCAAGAGGCCGGGGGCAACTCCGTTGAGTTAACCTACTGGCTGACGCATGACGCAGCCATCTGATCCGCCAGGCGACGTGCTTCCCCACCGCCGCCGACAACGCCTTAGGGGGTTCGAGCACCTGCAACGTTTGCCGCTGAATGGCGACGCTTCGTCGCCTCCATCGGGGGGCGTTAGGTAAGATTCTGACCGGCCGCGATGTCTATAGCATGAGCAGCTGCTCAGCTTGGAGCCCACTACGATGACGATGACGCTAAGCATTTTAGCCATGATGTTCGGACAGAAATCAACGACCGCTGGGAATGGTTGGTTTCGACGGAATGCGCAGGGTGCTGATCCTGGCGGGCCTGATCGAGACACCGACCTCGTGATGGCAGTTCGGAGGGCCTGCAAGAACCAAGGGGTACTGGCCGACCTGCCTGGTCGCATCCGCGGTTCATTGATGTCGCTCGCGGGAGATGGGGCAACGAACTAGCGATGCGAGCGGTTTGGAAAAATACGGTGATCGCGGACAGTGACGACACTATCGAGGTTGAAGGAAACGTATACTTTCCGCTCGCCTCCCTGGATCGGCGCTACGTGGTGGACAGCAATTTGAAAACCACGTGCCCCTGGAAAGGAAGTGCGAGCTACTTAAGCATCAAAGTAGGCGTGGACATCAACCAGGACGCCGCTTGGTTTTATCCGGCCCCAAAAGTCGGCGCAGAGGCCGTCGCGAATCGGGTGGCGTTCTGGCGCGGAGTGAAGATCCAGCAGTAACCTAAAGGGTGACGACTCAACCGAACCCGACGCCCCGTCAGTATGGAGGCTATCTTGGCAACACGCGGATTTACCGGTAAGCGGCCAGCGCCGGCAACAGAACGACGCTTACCGCCCGGACAGTCTTTGACCACCGGGTTCCCTGTGCTTAGCCTTGGGCCGACCCGCCATATTCGACAGGAGGACTGGAGCCTGCGGATCAAGGTAAGAGCAAAGGAAGTGAAACGGTTTTCATGGGAACAATTCAATAGCCTGCCCCAGACGCGTATGGTCGCCGACATCCATTGCGTGACGGCCTGGTCGAAGTTGGACACCGTCTGGCGTGGAGTGACGATCGACACCATCATGACCGCCGTCGGCATCGAGGTTCCTTCCGCCTACGTTTTGGCGCACTCAGCGGACGACTACAGCACGAACGTTCCATTCGAGGATCTCGTGAATGGCAGAGGAATGGTCGCGACCTCCTACGACGACAAGCCGCTGGATGCGGAACATGGTGGGCCGGCCAGGCTGATCGTGCCACACTTGTACTTTTGGAAGTCGGCCAAGTGGATCACAGGTCTGCAGTTCACTGAACGTGACGAGCCTGGTTTTTGGGAGTCGCGAGGATATCATATGCGAGGGGACCCGATGTTGGAACAGCGATATTCGAGTCGCTGATTTTTGCTCTCCAGGAGAACTGATGACACCCATAGACAAACAAGCTCTACGTTCGGAACTATTGAAGATCGAATCCATGTCCATAGGCGAAGCAAAGAGCCTTTACGAGGAATTTCTCAAAGGCGCACGCCTTGACCGCGGGGGGCCGGTTGACGATGGGGACCGTTCGCAATCTGCTCAGAACAGCAATTCGGCAAGCAGATTTGAGGAGCAACTGCATCTCCATGAAACGCACCGCAAGACCATAGAAGCTATTGACTTCGGCGGCAAGCAGCAGGTTGTGCCTGGCGCGGTCGTCAAGGTCAACGGCCGCTATTTCGTCATCGCCCTGCCGTCGCCCGTCATTCGACTCAATGGAGCCGACGTTCTTGGGATATCAACGGATGCACCTCTCTTCAAGGCGATGCAGGGGCTTCGGGCCGGCGAGGCCTTCGAATTCAATGGCAAAAGCGTCACCGTCGAGGAGGTGCAGTGAGCCTCGGTAGACGTCGTGCAGTCTAAAGAAACGTGGATCAAGGCACGAATCGAGAGGCTGGAGCGGCTGAGCCCGAAGATCCTGCGAGTGGTTCTTAGGCCAGAACACTGGCAACCGTGGCTTGCGGGGCAGCACATCGATATCCGGTTGACGGCGCCGGACGGATATCAGGCTCAACGAAGCTACTCACTTCTATGGAGCCCCGAGCCGCGCGTTTACCACGTGGCCATCGAGCGCCTCGATGATGGCGAAGTATCTGGGTATTTCCATGGCGCAGCTCTCGTCGGCGACGAGCTAGAGGTTTTGGGCCCGGTGGGTGGATATTTCGTGTGGGACGAGGCGAATCCCGTGCCCGCGCTGCTGATTGGCGGTGGTTCAGGACTCATCCCCCTTCTATCCATGGCTGCCCGAAGGTCGGCTAACGGCGTCACCATTCCCATGGTCTTAGTAGTCGGCGCGCGACGGATTGATGATGTAATTTTGTGGAAAGAGATTCAGGCATGGGAAGAGGCGGCGACTGGTTTCAATAGTTATCTTGCATTGTCGCGGGAGACTCAGGTGCCCCGGCCACAAGATCAGTCCGGGAGGATCGACGCCGGCCTGCTTGGCAAATGCCTGTCTCAGCTTGGAAGTTCACCTGTTGATCGGCTGTGTTATGTGTGCGGGCGAAATGAGTTCGTCGAATTCATAACCTCCGCCTTGCAGATCCTTGGCGTTGAGCCTGGCTTGGTACGAACAGAACGCTTCGGCGGCTGACGGGACCTTTCGCCGCGCGGCATCGCGGGCTCCTGTTTGCTCGACAGTCAAGCCTCTTTGTACTTCTGGGGGTAAGAACTCGGCCATCAATAGCGTCTACGGAATGCGGGCGCTTCCTCGGCGGAGCGGTTCCCCATTCTGAGAAGAAGCGCATGCCGCTTCCATCTTCAGCAATTACCGGCGGCGAAGGAGATTACGACATGTTTTCCAGACCATTCAGATTCGGGCCA